>NZ_CP045302.1:1425000-2077500 GCF_009363155.1 Azotobacter salinestris | reverse complement strand
ATACGAAAGGATCTGGCAAGTGAAATCGAGTAGGACGGCGCACGTGAAACGTTGTCTGAACATGGGGGGACCATCCTCCAAGGCTAAATACTCCTGACTGACCGATAGTGAACCAGTACCGTGAGGGAAAGGCGAAAAGAACCCCGGAGAGGGGAGTGAAATAGAACCTGAAACCGTATGCGTACAAGCAGTGGGAGCCCACGTTGTTGGGTGACTGCGTACCTTTTGTATAATGGGTCAGCGACTTATATTCAGTGGCAAGCTTAACCGAATAGGGGAGGCGTAGCGAAAGCGAGTCTTAATAGGGCGTCTAGTCGCTGGGTATAGACCCGAAACCGGGCGATCTATCCATGAGCAGGTTGAAGGTTAGGTAACACTGACTGGAGGACCGAACCGACTCCCGTTGAAAAGGTAGCGGATGACTTGTGGATCGGAGTGAAAGGCTAATCAAGCTCGGAGATAGCTGGTTCTCCTCGAAAGCTATTTAGGTAGCGCCTCGTGTATCACTGCTGGGGGTAGAGCACTGTTTCGGCTAGGGGGTCATCCCGACTTACCAAACCGATGCAAACTCCGAATACCGGCAAGTGTCAGCACGGGAGACACACGGCGGGTGCTAACGTCCGTCGTGAAAAGGGAAACAACCCAGACCGTCAGCTAAGGTCCCAAAGTCCTGGTTAAGTGGGAAACGATGTGGGAAGGCTTAGACAGCTAGGAGGTTGGCTTAGAAGCAGCCACCCTTTAAAGAAAGCGTAATAGCTCACTAGTCGAGTCGGCCTGCGCGGAAGATGTAACGGGGCTCAAACCAGGCACCGAAGCTACGGGTGCATCGCAAGATGCGCGGTAGAGGAGCGTTCTGTAAGCCTGTGAAGGTCAGTCGAGAGGCTGGCTGGAGGTATCAGAAGTGCGAATGCTGACATGAGTAACGACAATGGGTGTGAAAAACACCCACGCCGAAAGACCAAGGGTTCCTGCGCAACGTTAATCGACGCAGGGTGAGTCGACCCCTAAGGCGAGGCTGAAGAGCGTAGTCGATGGGAAACGGGTTAATATTCCCGTACTTCTGGTTACTGCGATGGGGGGACGGAGAAGGCTAGGCCAGCTTGGCGTTGGTTGTCCAAGTTTAAGGTGGTAGGCCGATCACTCAGGCAAATCCGGGTGGTCAAGGCCGAGAGCTGATGACGAGCCTTCTTTTACGAAGGCGAAGTGGTTGATGCCCTGCTTCCAGGAAAAGCCTCTAAGCTTCAGGTAACCAGGAATCGTACCCCAAACCGACACAGGTGGTCGGGTAGAGAATACCAAGGCGCTTGAGAGAACTCGGGTGAAGGAACTAGGCAAAATGGCACCGTAACTTCGGGAGAAGGTGCGCCGGTGAGGGTGAAGGATTTACTCCGTAAGCCCATGCCGGTCGAAGATACCAGGCCGCTGCGACTGTTTATTAAAAACACAGCACTCTGCAAACACGAAAGTGGACGTATAGGGTGTGACGCCTGCCCGGTGCCGGAAGGTTAATTGATGGGGTTAGCGCAAGCGAAGCTCTTGATCGAAGCCCCGGTAAACGGCGGCCGTAACTATAACGGTCCTAAGGTAGCGAAATTCCTTGTCGGGTAAGTTCCGACCTGCACGAATGGCGTAACGATGGCGGCGCTGTCTCCACCCGAGACTCAGTGAAATTGAAATCGCTGTGAAGATGCAGTGTATCCGCGGCTAGACGGAAAGACCCCGTGAACCTTTACTGTAGCTTTGCACTGGACTTTGAGCCTGCTTGTGTAGGATAGGTGGGAGGCTTTGAAGTGGGGACGCTAGTTCCCATGGAGCCATCCTTGAAATACCACCCTGGCATGCTTGAGGTTCTAACTCTGGTCCGTCATCCGGATCGAGGACAGTGTATGGTGGGCAGTTTGACTGGGGCGGTCTCCTCCCAAAGAGTAACGGAGGAGTACGAAGGTGCGCTCAGACCGGTCGGAAATCGGTCGCAGAGTATAAAGGCAAAAGCGCGCTTGACTGCGAGACAGACACGTCGAGCAGGTACGAAAGTAGGTCTTAGTGATCCGGTGGTTCTGTATGGAAGGGCCATCGCTCAACGGATAAAAGGTACTCCGGGGATAACAGGCTGATACCGCCCAAGAGTTCATATCGACGGCGGTGTTTGGCACCTCGATGTCGGCTCATCACATCCTGGGGCTGAAGCCGGTCCCAAGGGTATGGCTGTTCGCCATTTAAAGTGGTACGCGAGCTGGGTTTAGAACGTCGTGAGACAGTTCGGTCCCTATCTGCCGTGGACGTTTGAGATTTGAGAGGGGCTGACCTTAGTACGAGAGGACCGGGTTGGACGAACCTCTGGTGTTCCGGTTGTCACGCCAGTGGCACTGCCGGGTAGCTATGTTCGGAAAAGATAACCGCTGAAAGCATCTAAGCGGGAAACTTGCCTCAAGATGAGATCTCACTGGAGCATCGAGCTCCCTGAAGGGCCGTCGAAGACTACGACGTTGATAGGTGGGGTGTGTAAGCGCTGTGAGGCGTTGAGCTAACCCATACTAATTGCCCGTGAGGCTTGACCATATAACACCCAAACAATCTGCACGCAGCACGCTGCGGCAGCGGGTGGGGTCGAAGCCGACAGAACCGAAGATTCGCCTGAACCGCAAGAGCACCGCGACACCGATATCACATGCCCGATACGGGAGGGCGCCGCACAGCGACCTCCCCACCGAATTGCTTGACGACCATAGAGCGTTGGAACCACCTGATCCCATCCCGAACTCAGCAGTGAAACGACGCATCGCCGATGGTAGTGTGGGGCTTCCCCATGCGAGAGTAGGTCATCGTCAAGCGCCCTTTCCGAACCCCCGAGCCGTCATCCGGCTCGGGGGTTCTTGCTTGCGCCCCCGGACGCCCCGGCGGCGGGTCGGGGGGCGGCACAAGGCTTCTAGGTGTTTGAGATCCCGCAGTGTGGTGGCATGCTCGACATTCACCATTACAGGGTCGTCATGGGGCAGATACCTCATGGCTGCACCACGACCACTCATGCCATCCGAACTGTAATACAGTGATCGCAAGCTTCAATCCAGGCGCCGGGCTCGACGTATGGGCATGACCCGTCAACAGGGGTGCCGAAGATGATGCATCGGCCATGGTCGGAGAGAAAGCGACGTGTGGGTTGCCCTCTCCTTATGTGTGACGGTCTGCGTTCAACTGCGTAGCCACGGTGGTGTCGGTTCCTCGCGCTGTACCGGCGCATCTTCCGCTTCGCGTACTGCCTTGCGGCGAGCCTCGTCGGCCAGAGCGGCGTTGATCTCGCGCATCACAGCCCAGACGTCGGCTTCTTCCTCCTGCTCTTCGAAGGTACCGGTCAGCATGCTGTTCGGGGTCAGCTTGCCGGCCTCGTACAGGGCCCACATCTCCCGGGCATGCTGGCATTTGAGCAATTCGGGAGCGAAGTGGCCGAAATAGGCATTCATGTTGGCGACATCACGATCAAGCATGCTCAGCGCATGATTGTTGCCCGCCGCGTCCACCGCCTGCGGCAGATCGATTACCACCGGCCCGTCCGGGCCGAGAAGCACGTTGAATTCCGATAAGTCGCCATGCACCAGGCCGGCGCAGAGCATCAGCACCACTTGGCGGATCATGAAGGCGTGGTATGCGCGGGCCTGCTCAGGCGTCAGGTTGATATCGTTCAGGCGCGGCGCTGCATCGCCGTCGTCACCGGTGACCATTTCCATCAGCAGTACGCCGTCGAGGAAGGCATAGGGTTTGGGCACGCGCACGCCAGCTTTATCCAGACGGTAGAGCGCGGCCACTTCGGCGTTCTGCCAAGCCTCCTCCTGCTCCTTGCGCCCGTGCTTGCTGCCCTTGGCCATGGCCCGCGCATCGCGGCTGTTGCGCACCTTGCGGCCCTCCCGGTATTCGGCGGCCTGGCGGAAGCTGCGCTTGCTGGCATCCTTGTAGACCTTGGCGCAGCGCAGCTCGCGGCCGCAGCGCACCACGTACACGGCCGCTTCCTTGCCGCTCATCAGCGGGCGCAGGACTTCGTCGATCAGGCCATCCTTGATCAGGGGCTCAAGGCGTTTGGGTGTCTTCATCGGTTTTCGTATAGCTCGCTCTGGCTCGAAAAAATCCGGCCGCCTTATACGACAATCGGCCGGTACACTGCAGCAGCTTATCCACTGCCGTCTTCTATCCCGCTTGACGGCAGAGAGGGCCTCGGCCGGCACACCGAAACACCCGGACAGGGGGTTGACGGAGAGTGTTTGGTAACTTGATAATCATTCCTATTTGTGGGGTTTTTCTGATGAGAGCCCGGTGTTCTGCTGGCCCCGCTCTTCTCGAAGGCTGCACCAGCCAAGGTGATTGAGGCGCCAATTCCGGCTTTGCGGCGCCGCTCGGCCTGGGCGAGATTAACGAATTCCTGTTCGGTTTTGGCAATACACACCATTGATTGTTTTATTTACGAAGGAAACACAGGTATGTCACGCATCGGTATCTTCTATGGCAGCTCCTCCGGCGTCACTGGAAAAGTGGCTGAAAAGCTTGCCGGGCTCTTGGGCGAGGATCGCTGTGATCTCTACAACATGGAAGAAGACTTCGTCGACTTCGACGACATGCTGAAGTATGACCACCTGCTGTTCGGCTGTTCCACCTGGGGCTCGGGCGAAGTGCAGAATGACTGGCGCGATCCGCTGCTGGACTTAGATAATGAAAAGCCCGATTTTTCGGGCAAGACCATTGCCCTGTTCGGTGCTGGTGATTATGTCTCCCACGGCGAGCAGTTCGTGAGTGCACTGGGCATTCTTTACGACAAGTTCAAGGCGCGTGGCGCCACCTTGGTCGGCAGCTTTCCGACCGATGGCTACACCTACGAGTATTCCTTCGCCGTGCGCGACGGTAAGTTCGTGGGCCTGCCGTTCGACAAGATCAACGAGGCGGACAAGACCGACGAGCGCCTCGAGCGCTGGGTGACCGTGCTGCAGGAGGAGTTTCTGTCGGCCTGATCGCACAGCCTGATGGTGCAGGAGAGGCGGGCGCAGCAGCGTGATTCGAAGTACTCCACACTTCGATCTCCGGCGCCCTGTCGATCCGCTATCTAGCGTCCGCCCTGCCGGAGAGTCGATACACCTTGTATTCGGCGCGTCTTGGGGGGCATTTTGGCGTCTGCGGATCGGTCTCGAACACGCTTTCGACATGCTCCAGCCTGATCTCGAACCCTTCTGAATAAAGGGCCGTGAGCTCCTCATCCACGCCCAAGGCCTGCTCTAAAGGCAGGTCCTCCTCCGCGTCCTCGATGGTCAGCAGAAAGACGCCGGTGTTGGCCGGCACTATTCTTCGCAGGTGAGCCACGTAGAGTCGGCGGATGTCTTCCGGCAGAGCGGTGAGCGCCGCCCGGTCGTACACCGTGTCGATCTGCCCCAGGTCCCCCTTGTCCAGCGCGAAGTAATCTCCGCAGAGGATACCGATTCGGCCGTGCTCCCACAGGGTGAAGTCGCCCATCCGCCGTCGAGATGGCTGCAGGCGGTTCTCCTGGAAGAAGGCCCGGACGGCGACGGGACTCAGCTCGACGCCGATGACTTCATGGCCCTGCTCGGCAAGCCAGATCATATCCAGACTCTTGCCGCAGAGGGGGACGAATACCCGGCTGCCCAGGGGGCGCGCGAGGTCGGGCCAAAACCTGGCCAGGTAGCGATTCACCGTCTTCTGGTGGAAGTCGTCGGTTCGCCGGTCGCGCCAGAGTCGCAGCCAGAGGGGATTGTCGCGGCTGCTCATGAGGATTTCGGTCCTGCCGGCACCGCCTCCGTGTGGAGGGTAGTGTGTGACCACGGAGGCGAAGCCGGGCGGAATGGCCGGCATCTGTGGCCGACGATGGCAATGGCATGCGTGTGACAGGGAGGCATGGCGCTTTCTTCTTGAGGATGGAGCGTGGTGCATCAGGAAAATGTTCTGATCGAGGAGCACGGACTTCCACAGAAGAGGATGCGGATCGAAAAGACACTCGCGGAGACCGCGCCCGGAGTCGAAGCCGGGGGAGTCATGCCGGGACAGTAGCACGACCGGCCCCTCTCGGGAGAGCCGCAGGCCGGCGATGGCGTACCCTCGGTCGGTTGCCCGGTGCTGGCATCGTTGGGCATTGGTGTTGGGGCTGCTCCATGCGGCCATCTATTTTTCGAGCGATTAGGAGCATATAGACGTGAGCGCCGCCTTCTTCATCGCCGGCACCGACACCGATGCCGGCAAGACTACCGTGGCCTGCGGCCTGTTGCATGCCGCCCGGCAGAGGGGACTGTCCACCGCCGCGGCCAAGCCGGTGGCCTCTGGCTGCAAGGCCACACCCGAAGGGCTGCGCAACGGCGATGCCCTGGCCTTGCTCGGCGAGTGTTCAGTGGCGCTGGACTATGCCGAAGTCAATCCGGTCGCCTTCGCTCCGGCCATTGCCCCGCATCTGGCCGCATGTGAGGTCGGCATCGAGCTGACGGTGAAGACCCTCCTCCCGCCGGTACGCCAGGTATTGGCGTATGGCGCCGACCTCACTCTGGTGGAGGGCGCCGGCGGCTGGCGAGTGCCTCTGTCAGGGCGCGAAAACCTGTCCGATCTGGCGGTGGCCCTCGGTCTGCCGGTGATTCTGGTGGTTGGCGTGCGCCTGGGCTGCATCAATCATGCGTTGCTGAGCGCCGAGGCGATCGTCCGCGACGGCCTGCCGCTGGTCGGCTGGGTGGCCAATGTGATCGATCCGCACACCGCGCGTCTCGACGAGAACCTTGCGACCCTCGCCGAACGTCTGCTGGCGCCCTGCCTGGGACAGGTCCCCCAGTTGCACGCGGCCACGCCTGCGGCCGTGGCCCGACATCTCGATCTTGCGCCGCTCGGGCTGCCATTCAGGGCATGAATACCGCACGCAGGCAGTTCTGCTCCTTGTGTTTGAACAGGCGGTAACCTTCCGGGCCTTCCTCCAGGCTCATCGGATGGGTCAGCAGGTAGCTCGGGTCCAGCAGGTCCGCCAGGATGTACTGGAACAGTCGCTCGGCATAGCGCTGGCCGGCCTGCTGGCCGGCGCGCAGCGTCAATGCCTTGTTGACGATCGCACCCATGGGAAACTTGTCGAGCAGTCCGCCGTAGACCCCCAGCACCGACACCGTACCGCCCTTGCGGCAGCTGTGGATGGCCTGGCGCAGGGCTTCGCCGCGCTCGGTGTGCAGGCGCAGCTGCTGCTTGACCTTGTCGTAGGCGTACTCGATGCCGGTGCCGTGGGCCTCCATGCCGACGCACTCGATGCAGCGGTCCGGGCCGCGCCCGCCGGTCAGCTCCAGCAGGGCCTCGTGCACATCGGTAGTTTCGTAGTTGAGGGGGAGGGCGTGGGCCTTGCGCTCGGCCAGCTCCAGGCGATCGGTGAAACGGTCGATGGCGATCACCCGTTCCGCGCCGAGCAGGTAGGCACTGCGGACGGCCATCTGGCCGACACCCCCACACCCCCATACGGCTACGGTATCGCCGCGCTGGATGTTCGCCTGATCGGCGCCGAAGAAGCCGGTCGGGGCGGCGTCCGAGACGAACACGGCCTGCTCGTTGGTAATGCCTTCCGGCACCTTGAACAGGTTCACCTCGGCGTAGGGCACCCGGACGTAGGTGGCGTGGCTGCCTGCGTAACCGCCGAAGGCATGGCTGTAGCCGAATATAGCGGCGCAGGTGTAGCCGTAGGCCAGCTCGGTCTGAGGGCTGTTCGGATTGGAGTTGTCGCAGCAGTTGAAGTCGTTCCGGCTGCAATAGGCACATTCGCCACAGCCGATGATGGAGATGGCGATCACCCGATCGCCCTTGGCGAAGGCGCTGACCGCCGAGCCGGTTTCCACCACCTCGCCGAGAAATTCATGGCCGATGACGTCACCAGGCTGCATGGTCGGCACGTAACCGCCGAGCAGGTGCAGGTCCGAGCCGCATACCGAGGACATGACGACCCTGACGATCGCATCCTTCGGATTGACGATGGAGGGATCGGGAACGGTTTCGACGCTGAGGCGGTTCGGGGCTTGCCAGGTCAGGGCGCGCATCAGTGGATACCTTGCTCGGCAGTGGGGGGAACTGGCTGGAGCGTTTCGACTCTGGCGTCCCGGGTCATGCGGCTGGTGGCAATCTCGCCGGTTTCCATGAGCTGCTTGAGGCGACGCAGGTCCTGAGCGGTCTTGAAGGCCGGCAACTGGTCGAGCAGCCCGGCCAGCGCATGTCCTACACGACCAGCCGGCGGCTCGTAGGCGATCAGCGCCTGGATCTCGGTGCCCTGTTCATCCGGGGCATCCCGGAAAGTCACCCGGCCGAGGTTGCGGATCGGCGCGTTGGCCTCCGACTCCCAGGCCAGACGTTCGCCCGGCAAGTCCTCGGTGAGATGGGTGGTCCATTCCAGCGTCTTGCCCATCGGCAATCTGGCCACCCAGCGGACGCGCGCCCCAGGCAGGACTTCGATGTGCTCGAGAAAGGTCATGAAGGTCGGCAGGTTGTTGAAGTCGCGCCAGTAGCGGTACAGCTCCTCGCGCGGGCGATTGATGGTGATGCTGCGCGCCAGGGCCTTGGCGCTGCGCCAATGGGTGTCTTCGATCAGCTGCTGTTCGAGCGGGCTCGGCTGCATGGCGGCCTTCAGGGCACAGCGACCGCTCAGCCCGCGCACCAGAGCCAGACCACCGAGGATTACTTGCAGGCCGCCGCCAAGGCCACCGCGGCGCAGCCCCTTGCCGATCAGCAGGCTGCCGCCGGCCAGCGAGGCGGCTCGCTCCAGGCCCTGGACATTGGCCTGGTGCAGCCGTTCGGGCGGGATACGCTCGGCAGCGAGAGGGGGATGCGGGTTCATGGCGCCTCCTGAGACATCCGGTCTTTCCAAGAGGACTGCCCGGCCCTGCGGACGTTCCCGCGGGCGGACGAGCGTGAATGCTCTGCGTCGGTCGTAAGGGGCCGGCCGTTTCGCCAGTGCGGTGCTGCCTGACAGGCACAGGCTAGGGTCTGTTGACGTTTTGGCGTGAGCCGCGTTGCCGCGTCAAATGCCGCCAGGCCGGGCCGCGTTCGGCAAGGCGCGGGTCGCCGGCAATGGTCATTCCCTTGCCAAGACCCGCAACGCCGCATGGCGGCATTTGCCGTGCAACCTCGGCGGCCCCACCCGCAGGGACGGGGCCCGTTTGGCGCAGCACGGCGTCGCTCGTCGTTCATTTGGAATGACCAAACTTCTCTCCTCGCTCCTTGTTCTGCGCCAAACGGGCCGCTGTCGCGGCCTACGTCAAAACGTCAACAGACCCTAAGATATGTATGTAAGAACAATACGTGTAATGATGAGGGCAGAGGCTTCTGCGGGGACAGGGGTTGTCTTCCGCGACCGCAGAGCTGTCCATGCCCTTGATCCGAGCCGCCGAGGTATCGTCATGCCCGACTACAAGGCCCCCTTGCGGGATATCCGTTTCGTTCGCGATGAATTGCTCGACTACCCGGCCCACTACCGGAGCCTGCCTGGTGGTGCAGATGCCACGCCCGATGTGGTGGATGCCATCCTCGAGGAGGGCGCACGTTTCTGCGAAGAGGTGATCGCACAGCTCAACCGGGTGGGTGATATCGAGGGCTGCCAATGGAGCGAGGCGGGGGTGAAAACCCCGAGCGGCTTCAGAGAGGCCTATCGGCGTTTCGTCGAGGGCGGCTGGCCGAGCCTGGCGCATGCCGTCGAGCATGGCGGTCAGGGCTTGCCGGAATCCCTCGACATTGCCATCACCGAGATGATCGGCGAGGCCAACTGGGCTTGGGGCATGTACCCGGGGCTGGCTCAGGGGGCGATGAACACCCTGTCGGCCCACGGTACCGAGGAGCAGAAGGCGACCTACCTGACCAAGCTGGTGTCCGGCGAATGGACCGGCACCATGTGCCTGACCGAGCCGCATTGCGGCACCGACCTGGGCCTGCTGCGCACCCGTGCCGAGCCGCAGACCGACGGCAGCTACCGGGTCAGTGGCACGAAGATCTTCATCTCCGCCGGCGAGCATGACCTGGCGGAGAACATCGTGCACATCGTGCTGGCCCGTCTGCCCGACGCGCCGCCCGGGACCAAGGGCATCTCGCTGTTCATCGTGCCGAAGTTCCTGCCGGGAGCCGATGGCGGGCTGGGTGCGCGCAACCAGGTGTCCTGCGGTTCGATCGAGCACAAGATGGGTATCCACGGCAACGCCACCTGCGTGATGAACTTCGACGGTGCTACCGGCTTTCTCATCGGCCCACCGAACAAGGGCCTCAACTGCATGTTCACCTTCATGAACACCGCGCGCCTGGGCACTGCGCTGCAGGGGCTGGCGCATGCCGAGGTAGCCTTCCAGGGCGCGATCCGCTACGCCCGCGAGCGCCTGCAGATGCGCGCCCTGAGCGGCCCGAAGGCGCCGGAGCTGCCGGCCGACCCGATCATCGTGCACCCCGACGTGCGACGCATGCTGCTCACCATCAAGGCCTTCGCCGAGGGCAACCGGGCGCTACTGCACTTCTCGGCCAAGCAGGTGGACATCGCCCGCTACAGCCAGGACGCCGCATCGCGGGCGGCGGCCGACCTGCTGCTGGGCTTCCTCACGCCGATCGCCAAGGCCTTCATGACCGAGACCGGCTTCGAGGCCGCCAGCCTCGGCCTGCAGGTCTATGGCGGACATGGCTACATCCGCGAGTGGGGCATGGAGCAGAACCTGCGCGACAGCCGCATCGCCATGCTCTACGAGGGCACCACCGGCGTGCAGGCGCTGGACCTGCTCGGGCGCAAGGTGCTGATGACCCAGGGCGAGTCGCTCAAGGCCTTCACCAAGATCGTGCACAAGTTCTGCAAGGCCCACGCCGAGGACGAGGGGCTCAAGGCCTTCGTCGAGCCGCTGGACCGGCTGAACAAGGAGTGGGGCGAGATCACCCTGCAGATCGGCATGCAGGCCATGCAGGATCGCGAGGAGGTGGGAGCCGCCGCGGTCGACTACCTGATGTATTCCGGCTATGCCTGCCTAGCCTACTTCTGGGCCGACATGGCGCGTTTGGCGCAGGAAAAGCTGGCTGCCGGAACGGGTGAGGAGGCCTTCTACCGTGCCAAGCTGCAGACCGCGCGCTTCTACTTCACGCGGATCCTGCCACGTACCCGCAGCCATGTGGAGGCCATGCTCAGCGGCGCCGGCCCGCTGATGGAAATGGCGGCGGAGGAGTTCGACTTGGGGTATTGAGGGCGTAAACCATGGTGGAAAACGCTGGCGCGGTTTCCCACCCTACGGCCGCCAAGCCGCCCGTCTGTAATGAAAAACGCCCGGCGCGCAGCGCGACCGGGCGTTTTCTTATGCGGCAGGGAGCCGGTTGCGGCCCCGTGGCGCGGTGGTCTGGGGCGACTTAGATCTTGCCGACCAGATCCAGCGACGGCTTCAGGGTGCCTTCGCCTTCCTTCCACTTGGCCGGGCAGACTTCGCCCGGGTGGGCGGCAACGTACTGGGCAGCCTTGATCTTGCGCAGCAGTTCGTTGGCGTCACGGCCGACGTTGCCGGCGTTCAGCTCGATGATCTGGATTTTGCCCTGCGGGTCGAGGACGAAGGTGCCGCGCTCGGCCAGGCCGGCTTCTTCGATCAGCACTTCGAAGTTGCGGGAGATGGCCAGAGTCGGATCGCCGATCATCGGGAACTGCAGCTTCTTGACGGTTTCGGAGCTGTCGTGCCAAGCCTTGTGGGTGAAGTGGGTGTCGGTGGACACGGCGTAGATTTCAACGCCCAGCTTCTGGAATTCGGCGTAGTTGTCGGCCAGATCGCCCAGTTCGGTCGGGCAGATGAAGGTGAAGTCGGCCGGGTAGAAGAAGAATACGGACCACTTTCCTTTCAGATCGGCTTCGGTGACGTCGATGAACTTGCCGTTGTGGTAGGCGGTGGCTTTGAACGGCTTGACTTCAGTGTTGATCAGAGACATCTGCGAACTCCTTTTTGTGGATGGGGAAATCAGGGGCGATGTTACGCGATCCCGGGAAAAACCTTCATTGATTGACCGCATAGGGTTCATTGTCCCGGTCAATCGAAGATTCGGGCGATTGCATGCGCCGAACAGCCGATATGGGGCCGGCCGCTGCACGATACAACCCCGGCATGTCGAAAAGATTGTTTTCGCAGAGCTTTGGCCCATGCGGCGGCATGCGTGCCGTGGTCCGAATGAAAAAGGCCCGCACAAGGCGGGCCGGAAGATGAAGGATGGGGGGTCAGCTCTCGTCGCCGTCTTCCTCGTCGCTGCCGCCGACGTTCATGCCGAGCTCCTTGATCTTGCGCGTCAGGGTGTTGCGCCCCCAGCCGAGCAGCAGGGCGGCGTCGCGGCGGCGTCCGGCGGTGTGCTTGAGCACGCTCTCGATCATCACCCGCTCGAAGGCCGGTACGGCGATGTCCAGCAGGTTCGACTGGCCGCGGGCCAGGGCCTGGTCGGTCCACTGGCGCAGGGCCTGTTCCCAGTTGTTGGCCGGCGCATTCTCCTGGGTATGGCTGAGCAGCTCCGGCGGCAGGTCGTCGATGTGCACCTCGCGCCCCGAGGCCATCACCGTGATCCAGCGGCAGGTGTTCTCCAGCTGGCGCACGTTGCCGGGCCAGGGCAGGTTGCTCAGGTATTCCTCGGTTTCCGGCTTGAGCGTCTTGGGCTCGACCGCCAGCTCCACGGCCGCGCGGTTGAGGAAGTGCCGGGTCAGTGCGGGGATATCGGCACGGCGGTCGGAGAGGCGCGGGATGTGGATGCGGATGACGTTCAGGCGATGGAACAGGTCCTCGCGGAACTTGCCGGCCTGCACCAGGTTTTCCAGATTCTGGTGGGTGGCGGCGATGATCCGCACATCGACCTTGACCGGCGTGTGGCCGCCGACCCGATAGAACTCGCCGTCGGCCAGCACGCGCAGCAGGCGGGTCTGGGTGTCGGCCGGCATGTCGCCGATCTCGTCGAGAAACAGGGTTCCGCCGTCGGCCTGCTCGAAGCGTCCACGGCGCAGGCTGGCGGCGCCGGTGAAGGCGCCTTTCTCGTGGCCGAACAGTTCGGACTCCATCAGGTCCTTCGGGATGGCCGCCATGTTCAGTGCGATGAACGGCGCCTTGGCGCGCGGGCTGTGGCGGTGCAGGGCATGGGCGACCAGCTCCTTGCCGGTGCCGGACTCGCCGTTGATCAACACGGTGATGTTGGAGTGGGAGAGACGGCCGATGGCGCGGAACACCTCCTGCATCGCCGGCGCCTCGCCGATGATTTCCGGGGTGTTCGCCTGGACGGTCGGCACTTCCAGTCCCTGCTGCTCCTGGGCATGCAGGTTGGCGCGCTTGATCAGCGACACCGCCTCGTCGACGTCGAACGGCTTGGGCAGGTACTCGAAGGCGCCGCCCTGGTACGAGGCCACCGCGCTGTCCAGGTCGGAGTGCGCGGTCATGATGATCACCGGCAGACGCGGGTAGTGCTCGCGGATCTGCGCCAGCAGGTCGAGGCCGCTGGCGCCGGGCATGCGAATATCGGAGATGATCACGTCCGGCTGCTGGCGGGACAGGCGGTTGAGCACGCCGTCCGCGCTGTCGAAGCTCTGGGTGGTCATGCCTTCCTGCTGCAGGGCCTTTTCCAGGACCCAACGGATGGAGCGGTCGTCGTCGACGATCCACACGGTTTCGCTTCGGCTCATGAAGATGAGGCTCCTAGATCCAGCGGCAGATAGATCGAGAAGCGGGTATGGCCGGGATGGCTCTCGCATTCGATCAGGCCCTGGTGCTGGCTGATGATGTTCTGGGTAATGGCCAGGCCCAGTCCGGTACCGTCCGGACGGCCGCTGACCATGGGATAGAACATGGTTTCCTGTAGTTCGGCGGGGATGCCGGGGCCGTTGTCGATGATCTCCACCTGGCAGACCAGGCGATGGCGAACGTGGCCGATGGTGAACTGGCGCAGGGTGCGGGTGCGCAGCTGGATGCGGCCGAGGCGCAGATCGCTCTGGCCGGTCAGCGCCTGCATGGCATTGCGCGCGATGTTGAGCACCGCCTGGATCATCTGCTCGCGGTCGATCAAGAGCTCCGGGATGCTCGGGTCGTAGTCGCGCACCAGCACGATGCGCCCCTCGCTTTCCGCCATCACCAGGCTGCAGACCCGCTCCAGCACCTCGTGGATGTTGGTCATCGCCAGCGACGGCAGCTTGTTCGAGCCGAGCATGCGATCCACCAGATTGCGCAGACGGTCGGCCTCTTCGATGATGACGTTGGTGTAATCCTTCAGGGCCTCGTCCGGCAGTTCGCGGGCGAGCAGCTGCGCCGCGCCGCGGATACCGCCGAGCGGGTTCTTGATCTCGTGGGCCAGACCACGCACCAGCAGCTTGGTAGTTTCCTGCTTGGACAGCTGGGCCTCCTCCTTGGTGATCCGCAGCAGGCGGTCGCGTGGATAGACCTCCAGCAGCAGTAGGGTCTGCCCCTGGTTGATGACCGGGGTCACCGCGTAATCCACCGTCTGGGTCTTGCCGGTCAGCGAAGTGAGCTGGGCCTCGCGCTTGGTGAACGGGTGCGCCTCGGCCACGGCCTGGCGCAGGGAGATCAGGGCTTCGGGGGACTCGGTGAAGAGTTCGCTGATGAATTGTCCGTGACTGCGCTGGCCGCTGACGGCCAGCAGCATTTCCGCGGCCGGGTTCATGTACTCCAGGCGCAGCTCGCCGTCGAGCAGGATGGTGGCGGTGGTCAGGTTGTCCAGCAGCAGGCGGTGCAGGTTGTCGTTATCAGGCATTGGCTGGTTTACCAGGGCTCCGGCGTCGGGTCGGCAAATGCAAAAAATGCACCGGAATTTCAGGGAGGCGAGAAAGCGTGCTCCATGCCGACTTTTGGCGCGCCTCGCGGACAGGAGATGATCCAATATGGGGACAGTATAGAAGGGTAGGCTGTAAGTTGCCCCAAAACAGGGCGGGATTCACAGGACGGGCACGTAGGGGATGTCCCGCTTCTGGGCTGGCTTGTCCTTCAGCGGACACTCGGGACGCACCCCGTAATCGGCGAGCTGGCAGGGGCTGGCCAGGCGCTTCTGGATCAGCGAGGGGCGCTTCACGTGCACGGCCTGCTCGGGGCTGCTCTCCAGAGGGCGGCCTTCGGCATCGAGGATTTCCACGACCAGCAGATGGGTGCCGCGTTCCAGGCTGTCCAGGAAAAAGACCGGTTCCGCCCCGCCCGGACCGGCCGGCGTACCGTCGAGGCGCAGCCGGTAGCGGTGGCCGGGATGCAGGGCGGGCTCGCTGGCAGCCGTCACCGTCAGTACGCTGGCGTCGCGCAGGGTGGCATCGGGCTCCGGATCGACAATGCGCAGCCAGCGATAGCCGGGCTTCTTCGTCCGGGGGGCGGAATTTTCCCGTGTGGGCTGTGCCGTCGGCACAGCGGACATGCTGTTGGTCGGGTTCAGGCGGATCGCCGGCGCGTCGCCCCGGGGCTGGTCGGTGAAGACCCGATTGCCCTGCTCGTCGACATGGCTGTAGATCTCGGCCGGCGCCGGAAAGGCGAGCAGGGCCAGGCAGAGGGGAAGGATTCGCATGGAGTCGTCTATCTGCGCCGATGGACCCGCTGGACGGTGAACACGAGCGGAGCGCTCTGCTGAAGGGAGCGGTCGCCGGCGAGCACTTCCACTGCCAGGCTGTGTTCGCCGCGATCGACGTTGACCAGTTGCAGGCGGGTGGCCCTGCCGGGCTGTCCGTAGGGCTGGCCGTCCAGCAGCAGGCGCAGGCTGTGGCCGGGGCGCAGCATGGGCTCGATGGCCACGTCGACACTGAGGCTGCCGTTGTTGGCACGCAGGGATTCGCCGTCCGGAATGCCGGTCAGCTCGAGGCGGCTATAGCGGGCCTCTGCCGCTTGCTCCTTGCGTTTGGCCGCGTCCGCCGGGTCGGGAGGGGGCGGGGTGACGATGCTGGGCGCCGGCAACTCGACCTTTTCCGCGGCCACGCCCTCGGGTGGCTGGTTGCTGAAGACAGGGTTGCCGTTGGCATCGAGGTACTTGTAGATCTCCGCGCCGGCTGGAAGGGCCAGCAGCAGAAGCAGGCCGGGCAATATGCTGCGCATGGGAGAGGGCTTCCGCGAAACTCGTTGGATGAAGCCTTGCACTGCTGCTGTGGGCTGGCAAGTCCGGGGATATCGGAGCGTTACGGCGATCACTCAAAAAGAAAGGCCTCCCGAGGGAGGCCTTCCAATGCTGCCGGCTGGCTTAGACGCTGTAGTACAGGTCGTATTCCAGCGGGTGCACGAAGGTGCGCACCTTGATCTCTTCCTCGGACTTCAGCTCGATGTAGGCATCGATGAAGTCGTCGGAGAAGACGCCGCCCTTGGTCAGGAAGGCGCGGCCCTTGTCCAGCTCTTCCAGGGCTTCCTTCAGGCTGCCGCATACCTGCGGGATTTCCTTGGCCTCTTCCGGCGGCAGGTCGTACAGGTTCTTGTCGGCGGCATCGCCGGGGTGGATCTTGTTCTGGATGCCGTCCAGACCGGCCATCAGCAGAGCGGCGAAGGCCAGGTAGGGGTTGGCCGCCGGGTCCGGGAAGCGCGCCTCGATGCGGCGGGCTTTCGGGCTGTTGACGTAGGGGATGCGGATGGAGGCGGAACGGTTACGGGCCGAGTAGGCCAGCATGACCGGGGCTTCGAAGCCCGGGACCAGACGCTTGTAGGAGTTGGTCGACGGGTTGGTGAAGCCGTTCAGCGCCTTGCCGTGCTTGATGATGCCGCCGATGAAGTACAGGGCGGTCTCGGACAGGCCGGCATAGCCTTCGCCAGCGAAGGTGTTCTTTCCGTCTTTGGCGATGGAGATGTGCACGTGCATGCCCGAACCGTTGTCGCCGTACAGCGGCTTCGGCATGAAGGTCACGGTCTTGCCGTAGGCGTCGGCGACGTTGTGCACGCAGTACTTCAGGGTCTGCACTTCGTCGGCCTTGGCCACCAGGGTGTTGAAGCTGACGCCGATCTCGTTCTGGCCGGCGGTGGCCACTTCGTGGTGGTGCACTTCGACCTTCAGGCCCATCTCTTCGAGGGCGTTGCACATGGCGGTGCGGATTTCGTGGTCATGATCGACCGGCGGAACCGGGAAGTAGCCGCCCTTGACGCCCGGACGGTGACCCTTGTTGCCGTTCTCGATGTCGGCGTCGGTGTTCCAGGAGGCCTGCTCGGAGAAGATCTTGAACATGGAGCCGGAGATGTCGGACTTGAACTTCACTTCGTCGAAGATGAAGAACTCGGGCTCCGGACCGAAGAAGGCGGTGTCGCCGATGCCGGTGGACTTCAGGTATTCCTCGGCGCGACGGGCGATGGCGCGCGGGTCGCGATCGTAGCCCTGCATGGTCGAAGGCTCGATGATGTCGCAGACGATGATCAGGGTCGGCTCTTCGGTGAACGGATCCAGCACGGCGGTGCTGTCGTCCGGCATCAGGATCATGTCGGAAGCTTCGATGCCTTTCCAGCCGGCGATGGAGGAGCCGTCGAACATCTTGCCGTATTCGAAGAAGTCGTCGTCCACGTCACGCGCCGGCATGGTTACGTGTTGCTGCTTGCCTTTGGTGTCGGTGAAGCGCAGATCAATCCACTTCACGTCATGTTCTTTGATCAGTTGAAGCGACTTCGACATGTTGTCCTCCAGGTGGAGAGAGCCTCGAAAAGGCCCTCGGGGAATTCGGGTAAAACCGGGCGGCGATCATCCGCCAAGGCAAGTCGCGCCACAAGAGAGCAAGTTTCATGCCACTGCTCGGGAGGTAAGAAAGGGCTCTCGGCCAGACCTGCCATTCCGGTGCCGGCTATTGTGGCGGAAAGTTGCGCCCGATTTATGTGCCTGGATCAGGTGTTTTGTTTCATTTTGGTGCAGGTGCGCAGGCCTGCCGATAATTGGTCAAGCCTTGAGCAAGATCCGCTATAATCTCGCCCCCTTTTTGCCTGTCCGGCCCGTGCTGCCTCCATGAAACTCATCGTCAAGGTCTTTCCGGAAATCACCATCAAGAGCCCGCCGGTGCGCAAGCGCTTCATTCGCCAGTTGGCGAAGAACATCCGCACCGTGCTGCGCGACCTCGATCCGGACCTGGCGGTGACCGGCGTATGGGACAACCTCGAGGTGGAGACCGCAGTCGAGGATCCGCGCCTTCTGCGCGAGATGGTCGAGCGGCTGAGCTGCACGCCCGGCATCGCCCACTTCCTCGAGGTGCACGAGTACCCCCTGGGCGACTTCGACGACATCCTGGAAAAGTGCAAGCGCCACTACGCTGCGCAACTGCCCGGCAAGATCTTCGCCGTACGCTGCAAGCGCGCCGGCAAGCACTCCTTCACCTCGATGGAGGTGGAGCGCTATGTGGGCGGCTGCCTGCGCCAGCAGTGCGGCGCCGCGGGCATCTCGCTGAGCGCTCCGGAAGTGGAGGTGCGCATGGAGATCCGTGATCAGCGCCTGTTCGTCATCCATAGCCAGCACGACAGCGTCGGCGGTTACCCGCTGGGCGCCCTGGAGCAGACCCTGGTGCTGATGTCCGGCGGTTTCGATTCCACCGTGGCGGCCTTCCAGATGATGCGCCGCGGCCTGCTCAGCCATTTCTGCTTCTTCAACCTGGGCGGACGCGCCCACGAACTGGGGGTGATGGAAGTCGCCCACTACCTGTGGCAGAAGTACGGCAGCTCGCAGCGCGTGCTGTTCGTCAGCGTGCCCTTCGAGGAAGTGGTCGGCGAGATCCTCGGCAAGGTCGACAACAGCCAGATGGGCGTGGTGTTGAAGCGCATGATGCTGCGCGCCGCCACGCGCATCGCCGAGCGCCTGAAGATCGACGCACTGGTCACCGGCGAAGCCATTTCCCAGGTCTCCAGCCAAACCCTGCCGAACCTTTCGGTGATCGATTCGGCCACCGACATGCTGGTGCTGCGCCCGCTGGTCGCCAGCCACAAGCAGGACATCATCGACACCGCGACGCACATCGGCACCGCCGAGTTCGCCAAGAACATGCCCGAATACTGCGGGGTGATCTCGGTGAACCCGACCACCCGCGCGAAGCGCGAGCGCATCGAGTACGAGGAGCGCCAGTTCGACATGGCGATCCTCGAGCGCGCCCTGGAGCGCGCCCGCCTGGTGCCGATCGACCGGGTGATCGACGAACTGGGCGAGGAGATCCGCGTGGAGGAGGTCCGCGAGGCGCTGGCCGGACAGATCGTCCTCGACATCCGCCATCCGGACACGGCCGAGGACGAGCCGCTCACGCTTCCCGGCATCGAGGTGCGGACGCTGCCCTTCTACGCGCTGAACAACCGTTTCAAGGAGCTGGACACCAACCGTCAATATCTCCTTTATTGCGACAAGGGTGTCATGAGCCGCCTGCATGCTCATCATCTTCTGAGCGAGGGGCATGCCAATGTGCGCGTTTATCGTCCGGCATAGGTTGCCGGGCCTGCTCGGTGGCAGTATCCGCCACCGCCCTCCCGACCGCTGACCGCCCGCAACGTCGCTGTCGGCCAGTTCGGCCCACTTTCCTTTTTTCAGCGCCCAGCCTTCAGCTGGACGCTTTCATAGAGACAGAACCGTGATCGAAAAACTGCGCAACATCGCCATCATCGCCCACGTCGACCATGGCAAGACCACCCTCGTCGACAAGCTGCTCAAGCTCTCCGGCACCCTGGACCGCAAGGAGGCCGAGAACGAGCGCGTGATGGACTCCAACGACCAGGAAAAGGAGCGCGGCATCACCATCCTGGCCAAGAACACCGCCATCCAGTGGAACGGCTACCACATCAACATCGTCGACACCCCCGGGCACGCCGACTTCGGCGGCGAGGTGGAGCGCGTGATGAGCATGGTCGACTCCGTGCTGCTGGTGGTCGATGCCCAGGACGGCCCCATGCCGCAGACCCGCTTCGTGACCCAGAAGGCGTTCAAGGCCGGCCTGCGTCCGATCGTGGTGGTCAACAAGATCGACCGTCCGGGCGCGCGTCCGGACTGGGTGATCGACCAGATCTTCGACTTGTTCGACAACCTCGGCGCCACTGACGAGCAGCTCGACTTCCCGATCGTTTACGCCAGTGCCCTGAACGGCATCGCCGGCATGGACCACGAGAAGATGGACGACAACATGGACGCCCTGTTCCAGGCCATCATCGACCACGTGCCGGCCCCGGTGGTGGACGTCGAGGGCCCGTTCCAGATGCAGATCTCCCAGCTGGACTACAACAGCTTCCTCGGCGTGATCGGCATCGGCCGCATCGCCCGTGGCACCGTCAAGTCCAACACCCCGGTGACCGCCATCGGCACCGACGGCAAGAAGCGCAACGGCCGCATCCTGAAGATCATGGGCCACCACGGCCTGCAGCGCGTCGAAGTGCCGGAAGCCCAGGCCGGCGACATCGTCTGCGTCAGCGGCATGGAGGAGCTGTACATCTCCGACACCCTGTGCGACCAGCAGAACGTCGAGGCCCTGCCGCCGCTGACCGTCGACCAGCCGACCGTGAGCATGACCTTCCAGGTCAACGATTCGCCGTTCGCCGGCAAGGAAGGCAAGTTCGTCACCAGCCGCAACATCAAGGATCGTCTGGAGAAGGAACTGCTGCACAACGTGGCGCTGCGCGTCGAGCAGGGCGATAGCCCGGAGAAGTTCAAGGTGTCCGGCCGCGGCGAGCTGCACCTCTCGGTGCTGATCGAGACCATGCGCCGCGAGGGCTTCGAGATGGCCGTGGGCCGCCCGGAAGTGGTGATCATCGAGAACGAGGCCGGCGAGAAGCAGGAGCCCTACGAGAGCGTCACCATCGACATCGAGGAGCAGCACCAGGGCCCGGTGATGGAGCAGATGGGCCTGCGCAAGGGCGACCTGACCAACATGATCCCGGACGGCAAGGGCCGTATTCGTCTCGAATACACCATCCCGGCGCGCGGCCTGATCGGCTTTCGCAACGCCTTCCTGACCATGACCTCGGGCACCGGCATCCTCACCAGCACCTTCAGCCACTACGGCCCGATCAAGGCTGGCGAAGTGGCCCACCGCCAGAACGGCGTGCTGGTCTCCATGGCCACCGGCACCGCGCTGACCTACTCGCTGGAAACCCTGCAGGATCGCGGCAAGCTGTTCCTGTCCCCGGGCGAGGAGGTCTACGAAGGCCAGCTGGCCGGCATCCACAGTCGCGACAACGACCTGGTGATCAACCCGACCAAGGCCAAGAAGCTCGACAACATGCGCGCTTCCGGCAAGGACGAGACCATCCAGCTGACCCCGGCGCTGAAGTTCACCCTCGAACAGGCGCTGGAGTTCATCGACGAGGACGAGCTGGTGGAAGTGACGCCGAAGTCGATCCGCCTGCGCAAGAAGCTGCTCAACGAGAACGACCGCAAGCGCTACGAGCGCAGCAAGGTCTGATCGGACCGCTGTCGCGTGACAGGGGCCCCGCCGGCATCGCCGGCGGGGCCTTTTGTTTTTGGGCGGCTCTGCGCGCCGCTGCCGGCATCCGTCACCGCACGCAATGGCGCGGGCCGACGAGAGCTGCGAAAAGGGACGTGGGGCTTGAGGAGTGGCGCCCGCGGGGGAGCGGTCTGTCGGGAGGAAACAAGAGGAGGGCTGTTCGGTTGCCGTGCGCCGAAGAAGGCTGGCGCACGGCAATTGTCGCTTCAGCTACGTGCCTCTGGGAGCCGTGGCTGGGGGAGGGGCCTTACTTGTAGTAGCCGACCACGCACACCTGATCATCGGCCTTGGTCACGAAGGTGACCTTCTCGACCGGCGTATCGCTGCCCGGCCGCGGCCACATGTAGGAGACTTCGCTGATCGTGCCTGGCTGGGCCTTGGCGTAGATTTCCTCGCCCAGGGCCTTGCCTTCCTTGTCCTTCAGCTCCTTCAGGCTTTTGCCGATCAGGGTGGGATGCGCGGTGAAGGTGCCGTCCGGGCCGCCGCAGTAGGGATAGAGGTCGCGATCCTTGAAGCCGTCTTCGCCCTTGGTGAACTTCTCCAGGGCTGAGGCCTTGTCGGCCTCGACCGCTGCCACGGCCTTTTCGAGCATGGCCTTGGCTTCGTCGGCGGTGCCGAACTCGCCGGCGTGGGCGGTCAGGTGGATACCCGCAGTGCACAGCATTACCAGCAGGGTCTTGCGCATGAATGTCTTACGCCTCTTGTTCTTGTTATTTCATGGTTTTTTGTAGGCCACCGGGCGGTGACCTCGCTCGATCCTAAGCCAGCCCGCCGAGGCCGATAAACTGCGACCATGGTCGTGCTTACCCTGCCTGCAGGGTTGTGCCATGGCGCGAAGCCATGCATGCCGAGAGTGGCCACTCCGATTGCAGCGCAGCCAATGCTCCTGCTGCGGAGCGATGGGCGGGGCGTGAAAGCCTCAGGGGGCCAGGACGCGGCACTCCGACTGCCTGGCCGTCGTGCCCAGATAGGCGCGCAGCCGCTCCTGCTCCTCGGCGTTCAGGAACAGGCCGAGCTTGCTGCGTCGCCAGAGGATGTCCTCTGCCTCCCGTGCCCATTCCTGCATGCACAGATAGTCCACTTCGCGGGCATGCAGGCTGGCGCCGAAGTGTTCGCCGAGATCGCCAGGGCCGTCGACGCCCTCCAGCAGGCGCCAGGCGCGGCTGCCGTAGCTGGTGGCCCAGCGCTGGGCGAGTTCCGGGGCGAGCCAGGCATGGTGCTCGCGCAATTGGATGGCCAGGGTGCGGCTGTCGCTCATCTGCTCGCCGCCCGGCAGCGGTTTCCCGGCGGTCCAGCACGGACCCATCTGCGGGAAGAAGGGTGCCAGCCGCTCCAGCGCCGCTTCGGACAGCCTGCGGTAGGTGGTGAGCTTGCCGCCGAACACCGACAGCAGCGGCGGCTCGCCCGGATTACTCGACAGCTCCAGGGTGTAGTCGCGGGTCACTGCCGAGGGATCGGCCGATTCGTCGTTGCACAGCGGCCGCACGCCGGAATAGCTGTGCAGGATGCAGTCCCGGCTCAGCTGGCGCTTGAAGTGGCGGTTGACCACCGCGAGCAGATAGTCGGTTTCCGCCTCGCTGATCCGTACCTGCGCCGGGTCGCCCTGGTACTCGCGGTCGGTGGTGCCGATCAGGGTGAAACGCTCCAGATAGGGAATGGCGAAGACGATGCGCCGGTCTTCGTTCTGCAGGATGTAGGCATGCTCGCCCTCGTACAGCCGCGGCACGATCAGGTGGCTGCCCTGGATCAGGCGGATGCCGTGGGGGGCCTTCTGCTGCAGGCCGATCTCGATGAAGCGCGCCACCCAGGGGCCGGCCGCGTTCACCAGCGCCCGGGCGCGGATCGAAAAGCGGCTGCCGTCGGCGCGCTCCAGTTGCAGGTGCCAGTGGTCCAGGTTGCGGCTGGCGGAGAGGCAACGGGTGCGGGTCTGCACCTGGGCGCCGTGCTCGCGGGCGGCCATGGCGTTGAGCACGACCAGGCGGGCGTCGTCGACCCAGCAGTCGGAATATTCGAAGCCGCGGCGGATCTCCGCCTTGAGCGGGCTGCGGGCGCCGAAGCGAAGGCTGCGCGAGCCCGGCAGCGTCTTGCGCGTGCCCAGGTGATCGTAGAGGAACAGACCGGCGCGGATCATCCAGGCCGGGCGCAGGTGCGGCCGGTGCGGCAGGACGAAGCGCAGCGGCCTGACGATGTGCGGGGCCTTGGCCAGCAGTACCTCGCGCTCGCCGAGCGCCTCGCGCACCAGACGGAACTCGTAGTGCTCGAGGTAGCGCAGGCCGCCGTGGATCAGCTTGCTGCTGGCGGAGGAGGTGTGCCGGGCGAGGTCGTCCTGCTCGCAGAGAAACACCGAAAGACCGCGGCCGGCCGCATCGGCGGCGATGCCTGCGCCGTTGATGCCGCCGCCGATCACGGCGACATCGTAGAGCTCGGCAAGACTGGTGTGGGAATGCGTCATGCGACTACCTGCGCTGCAGCGAAAAGACAGGTTCACCTTAGGGGAAGGCTATGGCAGGAAGGCAAGCACTGCCACCGCTGTGCATGAATGTTTTCGAGCCTTGCCGCAACCGTGGGAGGTCCCGCGATCACGTGGACGAAGGGGGCGAGGCCGCGCATGGCATCGCCGCCAAACCTGTCCAAGTCCAAGTCCAAGTCCAAGTCCAAGTCCAAGTCCAAGTCCAAGTCCAAGTCCAAGTCCAAGTCCAAGTCCAAGTCCAAGTCCAAGTCCAAGTCCAAGTCCAAGTCCAAGTCCAAGTCCAAGTCCAAGTCCAAGTCCAAGTCCAAGTCCAAGTCCAAGTCCAAGTCCAAGGCGAGAGCGAGCGGGCATTGCCGGGAACGGTCCAGACGATACCTGTCTCGCGCCCTGTCGGCACCCGGCAGTCCGCTCCGCAGGTCCTGTCTCGTGCTCACTCCTCCTCGGTCCAGCGCCGGGTGCGGGCCACTGCCTTCTTCCAGCCGGCACTCAGCGCCTGGCGCTTGGCGTCGGAGCAGTCCGGCTCGAACACCCGCTCGATCCGCGCCTTGTCGCGCAGCTCGTCGAGGCCGCTCCAGAAGCCGGTGGCCAGACCCGCCAGGTAGGCGGCGCCGAGCGCGGTGACTTCCTTCAGCGCCGGGCGCTCGACCGGCGTGCCGAGCAGGTCGGCCTGGAACTGCATGAGGAAGTTGTTGCGCACCGCGCCGCCGTCCACGCGCAGCGACCTGAGCCGCTCGCCGGCGTCGCGCTGCATGGCGTCGAGCACGTCGCAGGCTTGAAAGGCGATGGATTCGAGCGCGGCGCGGATCAGGTGGTCGGCCTTCACTCCACGGGTCAGGCCGAACACCGCGCCGCGCGCGTAGGGGTCCCAGTAGGGCGCGCCCAGGCCGGTGAAGGCCGGCACCAGGTAGACGCCGTTGCTGTCCTCGACCTTGGTGGCGAAGTATTCGGAGTCGAACGAGTCGTCAATCAGCCTGAGCTCGTCGCGCAGCCACTGCACCGTGGAGCCGGCGTTGAAGATCGCCCCCTCCAGCGCATAGGCGACCTCCCCGCGCGGCCCGCAGGCGATGGTGGTGAGCAGCCCATGGGCCGAGCGCACAGCCCTGGCGCCGGTGTTCATCAACAGGAAGCAGCCGGTGCCGTAGGTGTTCTTGCCCTGGCCGGGCTCCACGCACATGTGCCCGAACAGCGCGGCCTGCTGGTCCCCGGCGATGCCGGCGATGGGGATGCCGCCGTGCGCGTCGCCGCCGGCGATGCAGGCGTGGCCGTAGACCTCGGAAGAGGAGCGCACCTGCGGCAGCATTTCGCGTGGGATGTCGAGGGCCTCGAGCAGGCGCGTATCCCAGTCCAGCGCATGGATGTCGAAGAGCATGGTGCGCGCGGCGTTGGTGTAGTCGGTGACGTGCACCCGGCCCTGGGTCATCTTCCAGACCAGCCAGGAGTCGATGGTGCCGAACAGCAGCTCGCCGCGCCGCGCCCGCTCGCGACTGCCCTCGACGTGGTCGAGGATCCACTTGATCTTGGTGGCGGAGAAATACGGGTCGATGACCAGGCCGGTGTGTTCCCGGACATACTCCTCCAGGCCGTCGCGCTTGAGCTCCTCGCAGATCGCCGCGCTGCGCCGGCACTGCCAGACGATGGCGTTGTGGATCGGCCGGCCGCTCTGCCGGTCCCAGACCACCGTGGTCTCGCGCTGGTTGGTGATGCCGATGGCAGCCACCTGCCGCTGCTCGATCCCGGCCTGGGCCAGGGCCTCCACCAAGGTGGCGCTCTGCGTGGCCCAGATCTCCATGGGATCGTGCTCGACCCAGCCCGACTGCGGGTAGAACTGCGTGAACTCGCGCTGCGCCACGCTGACGATGCCGGCCTCGCGATCGAGCACGATGGCCCGCGAACTGGTGGTGCCCTGGTCCAGGGCGACGATGTAGGGCTTGTCGTGGGGTTGGGGCATGGCGGCGGCCTTCTGGAGTAGGGGGTGCGGCCGGCTTGGTGCAGGCGGTCGGGTGCTGGGCAGCGCTGCGGTCAGGTGTATTGAGGGAAAGGGTAGTTCGTATCTGCGGGGCAGGGGGAAGTCATTTGATAAAGAGGTGCATAACTTGAAGGCGAGGTCAGGAGTTTGGCCTATGGAGAGTCTGGCTAGGAGATCATCTAGTCTCAGCTTTGGCCGCCTCTTTTTGTAAACGAGTTTCTACTCACCTCGCTAGAGAACAGTAAGGCTTGATTGAGTGAATTGCTTGTACGCAATAAAGATAGCCCCCGTCAGTGTGCCTGCGGAGGCTAATCTGTTTTTTGGTATCAGGAAAACTTGAGGCGATTTTTTAGTGCTGCTGTGATGCGCGGTATATCTAGTTCTTCACCTGGATGTTGGTTGCAGAAATCCGTTAGCACAGCAATATAAGCAGCGCCCAAAGCTTTTGTGAGTGCTACAGCAGTCGCGGCCGCTATTGCCCCGCCTGCAGCGGAGCCTACCCCTGGAACCATTTTCAATAAGCCGATGACGAGCGTCCGCCCTACTACTGTGGCGGCAGACGCTCCAGCTATTGATGTCACAACAGTTGTTAATGTTGCTGCTCTTACTTCCATTCCAAAGGTTACGCCAATTTTTGCCAGCATGTCTACTTGGATAGGAACCAGTGTAAATGCGTCTGAAAATGGCACGGGAATAGCTGCGGCAGTACCTGCAGCAGTCGCTGCAATATTGACTTCGCGTTCAGCCTGTTCAATTTTTAATGCGAGGGCGGCTTGGTGTCTTGAAGATAACGCGTTAGCAAATGCGCGCTTTTTTGCGTCTGGAATCAGCCTTGCGGTTGCGTTAATTAAATCGTTATTAGCCCGGCAATCAAATACCCAATCTAAGTGGCATAACGCACCGACGCATGCTGGAAATAGGCAACTACCCGCTCCGGGGTTTTGGCCAACCAGCTCATGAATGCCTCGGCCTTCTCCAGCAATTCCGACTTGTTTCGCGCCCGGTCACTGGTGCGCAAGCGTGTCTTGAGGTCGCGGTTCAAATACTCGTCCGGATTACACTCAGGCGAATAGGGTGGCAGGTAGAACGCTTCGATTTCTTCCTGGTGCCCTTCGAGCCATTCCCTGACCAGACGCGCATGATGGACACGCAGGTTGTCCAGGATCAGAAAGATCTTCCTGTCACTGTCCGCCACCAGCCTCGACATGAAACCGATCATCCGCTCAGTATTCATGGCCCCCTCCAGGAACTCGAACCGTACCAGTCCCTGGTTGCTGATCGCTGAGACCATGCTCAGGCCATGACGCCGAGTCGGCGCCACCAGCACCGGCGTGACGCCTGCCGGCGCATAGCCTCGAATCCAATGCCCATCTTCAGCTACGGCCGTTTCATCGCCCCAGTAGATCGTCGCGTTTTCGGCCTTGGCGCGTGCCACGATGGCCGGATAGGTCTCTTCAAGCCAGTGCTCGACCGCCTCCGGGTTCTGTTCCAGCGCCTGCCGGGTCGGCCGCTGTGGGGTATATCCCCAGCGCTGAAGGTACTGACCCACCGTCCGGATCGGCATCTCGATGCCATACAAGTGCTTGATCAACTGCATGACGGCCCGGCGGTTCCACAGGGCAAAGTCGAGTTGCAACTGGTTCGGGGTCTGGCCCACCAGAATCGAGCGCAACTGCCACTCCTGTGCGAGCGTCAAGGTCCGTCCGCTTGCCTGGCGCCGACCTCGTGTCCTGGATTTCAGACCTTCGCTGCCTTGCTCGCTGTAGCGTTTGGACCAGGCTAGTACGGTACTCAGATGTACGCCCAATGCGTCGGCAACCTCTTGCCAAGTCAGTTCGCGCTGCTCACGCAGATTCATGGCCAGGCGCCGCATCTGGTCCTGAGTTTCTCGAGAGAGCTTTCGGGCATCGATCTTTTTCATGCCTCTTTATATCGTGAATTTGATTGCCGCGTTAATAATGCCCTTTTCTTTAAGCGTAATTATATCGTCGCCGTCCTCAATTTGCTCTTTAAGAGCTCTTACTGAAATTATTTCAGCTGCTGTTGGGAGTGCTTTTCTGACTTCAGTTGCAAAGCCTTTGTCTGACCGGGCTTTAGTAATAGCAACTACGACAGGTATCTTATTTTTGTCCAGCATCTGGCATAGAGCTATTTCAGCATCTTCAACTCTGCGTCCATTTTCATGGATATAAAGCCAAGCTGCGTGAATATGTTTGTTCTCATCGTGGTGCTGGGATCTTTCTTGTATTAGCTCTTCAAGTTGTGAGGCTATGCTTTCATAGTCTTTAATCTCTAAACCTTTTGTGTCGATAATAGTAATGGGGTGTCCTGCTTTTGTGATTTCCTCTGAGTTTTGTGTGACAGGCCTTCCTGATCCGGTTTTAGCTAATTCTCCTCGAAATATACAGTTGATGAGGGTGCTTTTCCCTACGCCAGTTTTTCCCGCTATTAATATATTTATCTTGCCAACTCCCTTTACTGCATCTTTGATTGCAGTGTCAATGGGGTCGTTTGTGTTGTGGCTGTTATGAGAGCTAATGATTGTCATGCTCTTTCCTTTATGTCTTTCGCTGTGTAGGTTGTGAGTGGTGGCTGAAATGATTTTTTGGGACTGTATTTTTTGACGGTCTTGGTATATTTGATTTCTTTACTCTGGGACTGCTGCTCAAAGCCTGTCCTGTGCCAGTCTGCGGGTTTCTTGTCTTTTTGCTTTATATGCAATATTTGGATGTGCTATATGGTTAAGGAAATGCTGGTTTTCTATTTCGGCCTGGTTTGCTCATGCCGGCGAGAGTGATGTTTGTGTACTGTGATTAGGGGGTTCTCTGCCTCTTTATTTCTGTAGGGTTCTTCACAGCAGTCCACCCACCACCAGCCCGATCACGAAACAGGTCAGTTCTTTCATGGCATTTCCTCCGGCGTCTGTGCTTTTGCGCCTTGCCGCTCGGTTGCGGGCGCTTGCGGGGAGTTTTCCATGGGGGCGCGACGGCTTGTGTCGCACTGCGCCGGCTCCGCATACATCTCTCGCAAGTTGTTCACGCGGCAGGTGATTTCCTCCACCCACTCCCGCGGCGTATGCACGCGGATGTTGTCGTTCAGCCCGAAGATCCACCACAGCGTCTCCTGGTCGAGCGGGACGCTGGCGCGCAGGCGTTGCCAGTCGGTGTCGGGGAGCGGTTCGAGGCTTTGCTGGCGGCTGAGCGGGGTTTCGTTGAGCAGCCAGGCGATCTGCGGGTGGACGTCGGCGATCAGTTCGACCTCGTGCGGGGCCTGGCGCCAGGCGAAGGCGCCGCTTTCGATGTAGCGGTCGATGTCGAAGCCGGCGGGTTCGCGGGCCGGTTCGTTGAGCAGTTCGGCGCGCTTGATGCGGTGCAGGGCGAATTGGCGCAGGTCTTCGTAGTCGTTGGCGGTGCCGATCAGGTAGCTGCTGGAATGGCGGGACACCAGGCCGGCGGGGTGGATGCGCAGGCTCCTGGCTTCGCCCTTGCTGCGGCTGAGGTAGTCGACCCGGAGCTGCCGGCGCTCCAGCAGGGCGGTGCAGACCTGCGTCCAGGTCTCCGGCTGCAGCGGGGCGGGGAGCAGGGCCTTGCCGTTGGGCAGGCTGCGTACCCGGCGCGCCCAGTGGGCCAGGCCGTTGCGTTCCATGCCGTCGAGGTAGTCGCGGGCGCTGCGAAAGTGCGGGTTGAGCTGATCCAGCACGCTCTGCGGCAGCAGGGTGTTCAGGTGGCTTTCGGCCAGGTGCAGGGCCAGCGCGGAGGCGGTGTCGAGGGCGGGCAGGCCGTGGGTGGCGTCGCGGTCGAGGCTCCAGCGGTAGGGGCGTTCCGTGTCGTCGCAGATGATCGGGAAGCGGCGCGCCAGCTTGTCGCGCAAATCGCGCTGCAGCGAGCGCTTGTCGATTTCGAAGCCCTTGTCCCTGAGTTTTTCCTGCAGGGTCGGGGTCGAGATGCGTCCCGGCCAGCGCGGGATCAGTTGCAGCAGGGCGAGGTATCTGAACAGCGGGTCCTTGGCTTCGGCCATTGCGAGTGCGCCTTCCGTGGTGGGCTTCACGGAGTCGCAGAGAGGTCGTCCGCAGTTTGCCCGGTAGGTTACTGCGCCTTGATGTCTTTTTGCCGGTATTTTGGGGCGAGCGTTCCGGTTGTCTTGAGAGCCGTATCGCCCTGCTGTTTCGCACTACTCAGGGACGCTGGATATCACGGGGCGTAGCGCTCGAAAAAACGTGCGCTGCCGACCTTCAACCACTCCTGATAGGCCTCGTCGATCAAGGCGCTCGCGAGGCCGCAGTCCGTGATGCCGGAGGTGCCGATTCGCTCGATCTGTTCGGCCAGCCAGGCCAGGAGTTCCTCGCGCGCCAGAAGTGTCGGGCCGAAGCTTTCCTCGAGCCGGTCGGCCAGATTGGTGAGCCGGTAGCGTTGATAGATCCCTGCCGCCAGCTCCGCCGTTGCCCCCTGCATGACCTGGGGGGCTCGAGAGTGGGCCAGCAGCGCGGCCAAGTCGTTTCGGTCGTCCATTTTCCTGCTCCAGCCCCGGGCGGGGCGAGGTTATGGCTTCTGGCGGGACGGGATGGCCTGCAAGGGTGTCTGTCGCCGTCCTGATTGCGAGATGCCTGTATAGCAAGGCACTGCCGATGCAGTATGGGTGAAAAGGCTTTCGGTTTTTCACGAAATTTTCACCAAATATTATGGCCTGCCTCTTTGCCCGATCGAGGTGCCGACGCTCGCTGTAGTCGAAGATTCACAAGAGGCATGCCGGGCGGGGGAGGCGGGCGCAGGGTGGCTTGTCAGGTGTTGTCCGCATGGCGGGCTTGCCAGTGTTCTGCCATCTGTCATGCGCCGGCAACCTCGCCGACCCATGCTGCGGCTTCCGTTCAGACAGGGAGTCGTACATGAAGAAGATGCTTGCCGCCGCGCTGCTGGCTGTCGGGCTGGCCGGGCCGGCGCTTGCCGAGATCCAGCCGCCGTTCACCCTCAGGCTGTCGCCCTTGGGGACCTTCCATTCCGGGCTGTTCGACCAGGCCGCGGCGGAGATCGTCGCCCACGATCCGCACAGCCAGCGGCTGTATGTGGTCAATGCCGCCAGCGGGCGGCTGGATGTGCTGGATATCCATGATCCGGCGGCGCCGGCGCTGCTGTTCAGCATCGACCTGTCCGCCCACGGGGCGGCGGTGAACAGCGTGGCGGTGCATGGCGGGCTGGTGGCGGCGGCGGTGGAGGCGCGCAGCAAGACCGATCCGGGCAAGGCGGTGTTCATGGACCGCGACGGCCAGGTGCTGGCCGCGGTCGAGGTCGGCGCGCTGCCGGACATGCTGACCTTCACCCCAAACGGCCGCCATGTGCTGGTGGCCAACGAGGGCGAGCCGAGCGACGACTACGGGATCGACCCCGAAGGCTCGGTGAGCATCATCGACCTGCCCGGCGACATCGCCCGGCTGACCCAGGATCAGGTGCGCACCGCCGACTTCCGCCGCTTCGACGATACCGAGCTGGACGACTCGGTCCGCGTCTTCGGCCCCCACGCCAGCGTGGCCCGGGACCTGGAGCCGGAGTACATCGCCGTGTCCGGGGATTCGCGGACCGCCTGGGTGAGCCTGCAGGAGGGCAACGCCGTCGCCGTGCTGGACATCCGCAGCGGCACCTTCGGCGCACTGCACGGCCTCGGCTTCAAGGACCACGGCCTGCCCGGCAACGAGCTGGATGCCAGCGACCGCGACGGCAGGATCGACCTGCGCAACTGGCCGGTGCTGGGCATGTACCAGCCGGACGCCATTGCCCGCTACGAGCACCGCGGGCTCACCTATCTGGTTACCGCCAACGAGGGCGATGCCCGCGACTACGGCGGCTACAGCGAGGTGGTGCGCCTCGGCAGCGCCGCCTATCCGCTGGACCCGGAGCGCTTTCCCGAGGCGGCGGAACTCAAGCAGAACGCCAACCTGGGCCGCCTGAACGTGTCGAAGGCCAGCGGCCTGAATCCGCAGACCGGGCGCTACGAGCGCATCCACGCCTTCGGCGGGCGCTCCTTTTCGATCTGGACGCAGAATCTGGAGCCGGTCTGGGACAGCGGCGCCGACTTCGAGCGGATCATCGCCGAGGCCAACCCCGGTTTCTTCAACTCGAACCACAGCGAGAACGGCTTCGACACCCGCAGCGACGACAAGGGACCCGAGCCCGAGGGCCTGACCCTGGCCAGCCTGTGGGGGCGGACCTATGCCTTCGTCGGCCTGGAGCGGGTCGGCGGGGTGATGGTCTACGACATCGACGATCCGCGCGCGCCGACCTTCGTGCAGTACCTCAACCGACGCGACTTCCAGGCCACGCCGGGCACGCCCGAGACCGGCGATCTGGGCCCCGAGGGGCTGACGGTGATCGAGGCCGGCGCCAGCCCGCTTCCCGGCGTGCCGCTGCTGGTGGTGGCCAACGAGGTCAGCGGCACGACCACGCTGTTCCGCATCGACCGCACGCCGCTCGAGGCGGCAGGACGCTGAGGCCTGTACGGGATCTGGCCACCCCCTCCCGACTTTCTTCCGGGACAGGGGAGGGGATGGGGCGCTGAAACCGCGCTGCTCGCCGGGCAGCTTCGGGGGCGGCGCGGTCGGAGCGATAGCCCCGGGAGACACCGGCTGCCAGTCTAATGCCATTATTTTGCTGCTATCTGCTCGGATAGGGTTGTCATTCTGCCGTCATCTTGACTGCGCATGCTGCCGTTCCCATTTCATGCAGAGAGCCGTTCATGAAACCGTCCATGCTTGCCGCTGCCGTGCTGGTGTTCGCTCTGTGCACTCAGGCCGTCGCCGGGAATCAGTCATCTTCCGCTGTCGATCCGTCGTCCGTGGGCGATTGCTCGGGGACGTCGGACCGGCCCTGCCAGCGGGACAGGGAACAGGGATCGGCCCCGCAGCGCGCCATCGGCTCCGGGCCGGGGCAGCCGGCATTTGCCGAGGACGCGGCGCCGGGCGGCCTGTTCCAAGCCATCCATGGCCCCGGAGGACGGGCCCTGCCGGCCTGGAACCGGGATCATCGGCAGCTCCGGGAGCGGGACGGCGCCGCCGGGGCCGGCAGCGTCGCGGGCAGGCCGACCTTCTTCTTCTGATGCCGGCGCGGCCCGGCGAGCGTTCGCCGGGCTGGGCGAGTGCTAGCCTTAGGAACGGATTTCCGGCCTCTTCCGTTCGCGCGCTCGTGCGCGACGGACGGCCATCGGCGGCGCAGCGGGCGGCATGTCCGCTGACCAAGGAGGAAGGCGATGGAGCTGTCCCGGCTGCGCCGCAGCCATGCCGGCGGACTCTACTGGGGCTCGTTCCACGCTGCGCTCTGGGCGCTGCTCGCCGAGGGGCGCGGCTGGGCGTTGGGCATACCGCTGGTGCTGCTGGCCACCAGCCTGGCGCTCTGGCTGGGCACGGCGCCGGTGCGCCTGCACCTGCCGGCGCTGCCGGGCTTCGTGGCGTTCTTCACCTGGCACATGCTGCAGGGCGGCTGGGACGTCGCCCGTCGCGCCCTGCATCCGCGCCTGCCGCTGGCGCCGGCCTGGCGCGACTATCCGCTGGCCTGCTCCGAGCCACGGGTGCGCCTGCTGCTGTCGGCGCTGGTCGGCCTGCTGCCCGGCACCCTGGCATCCGAGGTCGAGGGCGACTGTCTGCGTATGCACCTACTCGACCATGAGCAGCCCTGGCAGGCCACCGTCGCCGAGCTGGAGCGGCATCTGGCGCGGCTGCTCGGCGCAGGAGCCGGCTGATGGCGCTCTATGCCGGGTTGCTGCTGCTGACCATGAGCGCCGGTCTGGTGCGGGTGCTGCTCGGTCCGGGGCGGGTCGACCGGCTGCTGGCGATCCAACTGGTCGGCACCAGCGGCACCGCCGTGCTGCTGGTGCTGGGCGAATGGCTAGGGTTTGTCTGAAAAGTCGATTTGGCTAAAATGCCGCCTCCGTTGTTCCGAGCGCAGCCATGTCAGGCCGTTACGAGATTTCTGCCCAGCGCTGGGCGATGATCGAAGCCATCGTTTCTCCCCCTCAACGCATGGGCCGCCCCCGGCGAGATGACCGCCAGATGCTCAACGGCATCTTCTGGATTCTGTGCTCAGGGGCCAAGTGGCGCGATCTTCCCGAGCGTTATGGCCCCTGGAAGACGGTATATCAGCGCTTCAGGCTGTGGCGTGACAACGGCACCTTCGAGCAGGTGCTGCGGCATCTGCATCTGCGTCTGCGTGAGGACGGCTTTATCGACCTGGATACCTGGATGGTCGACTCAACGTCGATTCGGGCCACCAGAGCCGCCAGCGGTGCGAGAAAAAAAGGGGCCTGCAAGAGCCGCAGCACCAATGTCTCGGCCGAAGCCGTGGTGGGCTGACCACCAAGCTTCATCTGGCCTGTGACAGCAACGGGTATCCGCTGGCAGTGATGCTTTCACCCGGGCAGGACGCCGACTCGCGCTATTTCATGCCCTTGCTTGAGCAGATCAGCCTGCCTGGCAGCCAGGGTCGTCCGCGCAAGCGCTGCCGGTATGTACTGGCTGACAAAGGCTACGACAGCGAAAGCCTGCGCCAATACTGCGACCGGTATGGCATGAAGCCCATCATTCCCTTACGCAAGATGCACCGTAAGCCTCGACCGGGCTTGCCTCGCCTATTTGACAGACCGCAGTACCAAAAGCGCAACGCCATTGAACGACTGTTCAGTTGGCTCAAGGAAAAGCGCCGTCTTTGCACCCGTTATGACAAGCTGGCCAGCAGTTTCAAGGCCATGGTCACGCTGGCCTGCATCGAAAAATGCTTACGTGCCGACTTTTCAGACAAACCCTAGGGCAGCCGGCGCTGCTCGACGTGGCGCTGCTGCTGGCCCTGCTGGCGGCCGTGACCGGCGCCGCCCTGGTGCAGCTGGGGCGCGGGCATGACTGAGGCGCTCCTGACGGCGCTGAGCTGGCTGCTGCTGGCCGGCGGCCTGCTGTTCTTCGCCGCCGGCAGCATCGGCCTGCTGCGCTTTCCCGATGCCTGCAGCCGCCTGCACGCCCTGACCAAGGCCGACGCCCTCGGCCTCGGCCTGGTGGTAGCCGGGCTGATCTGCCGTGCCGACGGCCCGCTGACGGTCGCCCGGCCGCTGTTGATCTGGCTGCTGCTGCTGGCTTCCAGCGCCACCGCCTGCCTGCTCCTGGCGCGTCTGGTGCGCGAGGAGCGGGACGATGGCTGAGTGGCTGCTCGACGGCACGCTCGGCCTGCTGCTGCTCGGCCTGGCCGGCGGCGCCCTGCTGGCTCCCAGCCTGTATGCGGGCATCCTGCTGTTCATGGCCTTCGGCCTGGTGCTGGCGCTGGTCTGGGCGCGCCTGGGCGCGCCCGACCTGGCCCTGGCCGAGGCGGCCATCGGCGCCGGGCTGACCGGCGTGCTGCTGTTTGCCGCCCTGGCCCGCCAGGAGCAGGCGGAAGCTGCTGCCACCGAGCGCCGCCCTCTGCTGGCCGCAGCGCTCGTGGTGCTGCCGCTGGCGATCCTGCTGCTGCAGGGCCTGGTACCCAGCCTGGCGCTGGCCCCGGACCTGCCGGACAGCATCCGCAGCCACCTGCCGGACAGCGGCGTCAGCCATCCGGTGACCGCCGTGCTGCTGAACTTCCGCGCCTGGGACACCCTGCTGGAGCTGGCCGTGCTGCTGCTCGCCCTGCTCGGCGCCCGCCAGCTCGGGCCGGCGCGCTTCGCCGTCGCCGCCCCCTGGCCCCTGCTGCAGGCCTGGAGCCGCCTGCTCGCGCCGCTGCTGGTGCTGACCGGCGGCTACCTGCTGTGGCGCGGCAGCCACGCGCCGGGCGGCGCCTTCCAGGGCGGCGCGCTGTTCGCCGCCGCGCTGGTGCTGCTGCGCCTGGCCGGGCTGCTGCCGGCACTGCGCTGGTCGTCCTGGCCGCTGCGCCTGGTGCTGCTGATCGGCCTTTTGCTGTTTCTCGCCGTGGCCGCCGGCACGGCCTGGCTGGGGGCGGGCTGGCTGAGCTATCCGCCGGCCTGGGCCGGGGCGCTGATCCTCGCGATCGAGACGGCGGCGATCCTGTCCATCGCCTTCACCCTGAGCCTTCTGGTGATCGGCGAGGAGCCGCCGGGATGAGCGCGACGCTGTTCTATCTGGGCATCGGCGCCGCGCTCTGGCTGCTCGGCCTGTTCGGTCTGCTCGGCCTGCGCGACACGCTGCGGCGGATCATCGCCGTCAACCTGATGGGCAGCGGCGTGTTCCTGGTGCTGATCGCCCTGGCCGCGCGCGTCACGCCGACCGATCCGCTGCTGCAGGCGCTGGTGGTCACCGGACTGGTGGTGGCGATCAGCGCCACCGCCCTGGCCCTGCGCCTGGGCGGCGCCGCACGTGGAAGGCGCGGCGGATGACGCCGGCGCTGCTGTGCCTGGCGCTGCCGCTGGTCGGCGGTCTGCTGCTGGTGCTCCTGCGGCCGCCGGGCGGGCGCTGGACGATCGCCATCGCCCTGGCCAGCCTGCTGGCCGCTGCCCTGGCGCTGCAGCAGGTGCTGGAGCAGGGCAGTCAACTGCTGCAGCTGGGCGGCTGGCCGGCGGGACTGGCGATCCGCTTCCGGCTGACCCCGCTGGCGGCTCTGCTGCTGCTGTTCGGCGCCCTGCTGCAGCTGCTGGTGGCGCTGTACGCCGCGCGCAGCCGGCACGCCATCGGCGGCGAGGACTTCTGGCCGCTGTCCTGCCTGCTGCAAGCGGCGCTGGCCGCGCTGTGGCTGTCGGCCGACCTGTTCAACCTCTACGTGACCCTGGAGCTGCTCGGCCTCACCGCGGTGGCGCTGGTCGCCCTGGCCGGCCCCAGGGCCTATCCGCCGGCCCTGGATTACCTGCTGCTGTCCCTGGCCGGCTCCCTGGCCTACCTGCTCGGCGTGGCGGTGCTCTATGGCCGCTATGGCGTGCTCGACATTCCGCTGCTCGGCGCGCAGGCACAGGCCGATGCCGCCACCCGCCTGGCCCTGCTGCTGATGAGCCTGGGGCTGATGCTCAAGGCGGCGCTCTGGCCGCTGCACCTGTGGCTGCCGCCAGCCCACGCCGGAGCGCCGGCAGCGGTGAGCGCGCTGCTCTCGGCACTGGTGGTCAAGGGGCCCCTGTACATCCTCTGGCTGCTGTGGCGGGACGTCGCGCCGGCCGAGCTGGGGCGTCAGGCCGGCCCGCTGCTGGCCGCGAGCGGCATGGCGGCCCTGCTCGCCGGCGGCTTGGTCGGCGCTGCGCTCGCCCTGGCTGAAGACCCTGGTGGCCTATTCCACCGTGGCCCAGCTCGGCTACGGGCTGCTCGCCCTGGGCCTGCTGCTGCACTGGCGGGAGCCGCGCCTGGACGCCGCGCTGTGGCTGTTCGTGTTCGCCCACGGGCTGGCCAAGCTGTCGATGTTCCTGGCTGCCGGCGAGCTGCAGCACGGCTTCGGCAGCCGCCGGGTGAAGACCCTGGCCGGCGCCGGGCAGAGCCTGCCGCTGGCCCTGTTCGCCTTCGCCCTGGCCGGCGCCAGCCTGATCGGCCTGCCGCCGAGCGGCGGCTTCCTGGCCAAGTGGCTGCTCCTGCAGCCGCTGCTCGAGGAGCCGCGGCGCTGGCCCTGGGTGCTGGGCGTGCTGTTCGCCACGCTGCTCTCCGCCGCCTATGTGTTCCGCGTGGTGGCCCGGGGCTTCGACCGGCAGCGGTCGCGGCGGCCGGCTCGGCCTCAGGATCGCCTGGCCCACGGGCTGGCGCTGCTGCCGGCGCTGCTGGTGTGGGCCCTGGCGCCGTTCGCCGAGCCGTTGCTGCAGTGGCTCGACGGGGCCGGGCGATGAACGGCGGCAGCCTGCTGCCCCTGGCCGTGGTGCTCAGCTCGCTGCTGCCGGGCCTGGTGATCTTCGCCCTGCGCGAGGAGCAGCATCGCCTGCGCATCGCCCTCAACCTCGCCGGGGCAGTGATCAAGCTGCTGCTGGTCGGCGCCATGCTGGTGGGCGTGGCCTTCGGCCTGGAATTCCGCTTCAGCCTGCCGCTGCTGCCCGGTGCGCCGCTGCTGCTGCATGCCGATGCGCTGTCCCTGCTGTTCGTCGCCCTGTCCTCGGTGCTCTGGCTGGCGACCACCGTCTATGCCATCGGCTATCTGGAGGGTTCGCCGCTGCGCTCGCGCTTCTTCGGCTTCTTCAGCCTGTGCGTCAGCGCCACCGTCGGTCTGGCGCTGGCCGGCAACCTGGTCAGCTTCCTGCTGTTCTACGAACTGCTGACCCTGGCCACCTTCCCCCTGGTGGTGCACCGCGGCACCTCCGGCTCGCTGCGCGCCGGCCGCGTCTACCTGGCCTATACCCTGGGCGGCGGCATGCTGCTGCTGATCGGGGTGGCGCTGCTCCACGGCCTGGCCGGAAGCCCTTCGTTCCAGGCCGGCGGCTACCTGGGCGGACAGGCCGCCGGGCACGAGCCGCTCCTGCGCGTGGCCTTCGCCCTGCTGGTCGGCGGCCTCGGCGTCAAGGCCGCGCTGATCCCGCTGCACGGCTGGCTGCCCCAGGCGATGGTGGCGCCGGCGCCGGTCAGCGCCCTGCTGCACGCGGTGGCGGTGGTCAAGGCCGGAGCCTTCGGCATCGTGCGGGTGGTCTACGACGTGTTCGGCGCCGAGACCCTCAGCCGCCTGGACCTGATGCAGCCCCTGCTCTGGCTGGCCACGGCGACCATCCTCTACGGCTCGCTGCGCGCCCTGCAGCAGCAGGAGCTGAAGAAGCGCCTGGCCTACTCGACCATCAGCCAGGTCTCCTACATCACCCTCGGCGTGGCCCTGCTCGGCCCGCTGGCGGCGGTCGGCGGGCTGGTGCACCTGGTCCATCAGGGGCTGATGAAGGTGACCCTGTTCTACTGCGCCGGCAATTTCACCGAGACCCTCGGCGTGTACCGCGTCCAGGATCTGGACGGCATCGGCCGGCGCATGCCGTTGACCATGACGGCCTTCAGCATCGGCGCGCTGGGCATGATCGGGGTGCCGCCGATCGCCGGCTTCGTCAGCAAGTGGTACCTGGGCCTCGGCGCCCTGGAGGTGGGCCAGGACTGGGTGTTGCTGGTGCTGCTGGGTTCGGCGCTGCTCAACGCCGCCTATTTCCTGCCGCTGCTCTGGCGCGGCTGGTTCGCTGCCCCGGCCGACTGGCAGCACGGACGCTGGGCCGGGGAGCGCTTCGAAACCCACTGGATGCTGCTGCCGACGCTGTTCACCGCGCTGCTGTCGCTGCTGGTCGGCCTGCTGGCCGGCACCGCGATCAGCCCGCTGGGCTGGAGCCGGCTGATCGTCGACCGGGAGTTCGCCCTGTGACGGCCGCCTGGCTCTGGCCGCTGGTGCCGCTGGCGCCGCTGCTCGCCGGCGTGGCGCTGCTGGTCTGGCGCGAACGGGCGACGCCCTGGCTGGCGCTGGCCTGCCTGCCGGCGCTGGCGATGGTGCTCCTGCAGCCGCCGCCGCTGGATCTGGCCTGGTTGTGGGAAGGCGAGCGCTGGGGCCACGGCGACGAGCTGAGCCGTGCCTGGCTGGGCTTCACGGCGCTGCTCTGGGGCTGCGCCTCGGTGTTCGGCGCCAGCAGCCTGGCCACCGATGCCCGGCAACTGCGCTTCTGGTGCTTCTGGCTGCTGGCCCTGGCCGGCAACCTGCTGCTGATCATCGCCAGCGATGCGTTGAGCTTCTACCTGGGCTTCAGCGCCATGAGCCTGTCCGCCTACGGCCTGGTGGTGCACCTGGGCGGCCCCGAGCCGCGTCGGGCCGGGCGCCTGTACCTGCAGCTGGCTGTTCTCGGCGAGCTGCTCCTGCTCGCCGGACTCCTGCTGCGCAGCCATGCCGCCGGCGGCGATTTCTCCTTCGTCGCCTGGGAGCGCGTGCCGCTGGACGGCACGACCCTGCTCCTGCTGTTCCTCGGGCTGGGCCTCAAGGCCGGCTTCTGGCCGCTGCACCTGTGGCTGCCGCTGGCCCATCCGGCGGCGCCGGCGCCGGCCAGCGCGGTGCTTTCCGGGGCGATGCTCAAGGCCGGCGTGCTCGGCCTCTGGCGCTGCCTGCCGGAGGCGGATCCGCTGCTCGCCGCCTGGTCCGCGCCCCTGCTGGTGACCGGCATGTTCGGCGCCCTCTACGCCGTGCTGCTCGGTCTGTGCAGCAGCCGCGCCAAGGCGACCCTGGCCTGGTCTTCGGTGAGCCAGATGGGCTGGTTCCTCATGGTGCTGGCCCTGGCCTGGCGCCATCCGGCCCAAGCGGCGGCGCTCGCCACCCTGCTGGTGCTCTACGGGGTGCACCACGGGCTGGCCAAGGGCGCGCTGTTCCTCGCCGCCGGCCTGTGCCACGAGGGGCGCCTGCGCTGGCCGGGCTGGTTGCTGCTGAGCGTGCCGGCGCTGGCGCTGATGGGGCTGCCGCTGAGCAGCGGCGGGGCGGTCAAGACAGCGCTGAAGGATGCCTGGAGCGCGAGCGCCTACAGCATCTGGCAGCCTTGGCTGAGCCTGGGCAGTGCCGGCACGGCCCTGCTGCTGCTGCGCGCGCTCTGGCTGCTGCGCCGCGATGCCGCGCATGCGCCGGCGCGCTCGCCGCCGCTGGCCCAGCGGCTGCCCTGGGCACTGCTCAGCAGCTTGCCGCTGCTGCTGCCCTGGCTCTGGCCCCAGTTGCGCCTGCCGCTGCTGGCCAGCCTGAGTCTGGATGGCGTGTGGAAGCTGCTCTGGCCGCTGCTCCTGGCAGCGACCCTGGCGACCCTGGCGGTGCGCGTCGGCTGGTCGGTGCCGCCGCCTCTGGGCGAGCGCCGGAGCCGGGCGCTGGGCCTGTCCCTGCGGATCGCAAGGCTGCTGCGCCGGCCGCCCCTGCCGGAGCTTCGGTTGCGTCCGGACCCGGCGCGCTGGCGCCGGGGCGAGCGGCGCTGGAGCCGGCTCTGCGCTCGCCGGGCGCTGCCCTTCAGCGCCTGGCTGCTGGCGGCGTTGCTCTGGCTCGGCTGGCTCTGGTGAGGATCATTTCGGCCGCCAGGCGCAGTAGCCCGGCTTCGGCCCGATGCCCGGATGGTTGCGGCAGGTGTCCGGGCGCTGCTCGTAGCAGGTGCACAGGCGCGTGCGCGCATCCAGATAGAGGCAGTCGCCGTTGCTGCGGCGGGCGAGGGTGAAGAGTTCCCGCTTGTGGTTGAAGTGCTCGACCACGCCGGCCTTCATCAGCCGGCGGGCGACCTGCTTGGCCGGCTCGTCCTGTTCGAAGGGATCGGCCAGGCCCAGGCGGATCAGGTCGGGGAGGCGCACCTCCACCGGCAGGGTGCAGCAGGTGGCGTGGCAGTCGAGGCACAGGCTCTGGCGGTACTTGACCCAGGTTTCCAGGCGGTCGGGGTCGGCGGAGGCGAGGATCGGCGGCTTTTTCATCGGTCGGGGGAACGGCTGGCGAGGGGGCGCGATGATAGCGGCAAATCCGCCCGCCGGTGCATCCGCCTGGCGACCTCGCCTGCTTTGTGCATGCTTGATCGGATGGATGCATGTCGTTGCGCCGTCGAGGATCGAACCCTTGTCCTGTCACCGCCACCCAGCGAGGTTGCCGTTATGCCCGAGGTGTCGCCTGTTCCCGAGGAAGTCGCCGCATTCCGTGAACGTATCGTCGACAAGCTGAGGTACGCCGTGGGCAGAGACCCCGAGCATGCCGTCGGCTTCGACTGGTTCGAGGCCGTTGCCCTGGCCACCCGCGACCATCTGGTGGAAACCTGGATGGATCACGCCCGCCGCGCCTATCGCCAGGGCAGCAAGCGCGTCTACTACCTGTCGCTGGAGTTTCTCATCGGGCGCCTCCTGCAGGCCACCCTGAGCAATCTGGGCCTGCTCGAGGTCGCCCGCGCCGCGCTGGCCGAGCTGGGCGTCGACCTGGAGCGCATCCGCGACCTCGAGCCGGATGCGGCGCTGGGCAACGGCGGCCTCGGCCGGCTGGCCGCCTGCTTCATGGAAAGCATGGCGACCCTCGGCATTCCTGCCTACGGCTACGGCATCCGCTACGACTACGGGCTGTTCCGCCAGACCATCGTCGACGGCTGGCAGCAGGAGCAGACCGAGACCTGGCTGGAGTTCGGCAACCCCTGGGAGTTCGAGCGGCCCGAGGTCAGCTACCGGATCAGCTTCGGCGGCAGCGTGGCCTGCGTGGACGGCGAGGGCGGCCGGCAGTGCCACGTCTGGCAGCCAGCCGAGGAGATGCGCGCCATTGCCTATGACACGCCGATCGTCGGCTGGCGCCGGCACAGCGTGAACAGCCTGCGCCTGTGGCGCGGCCGCGCCGAGACCGACCTGCACCTGGAGCGCTTCAACGCCGGCGACCACCTCGGCGCGGTGGCCGAGGCGGTGCGCGCCGAGAGCATCTCGCGGGTGCTCTATCCGGCCGACGACACCCCCGCCGGCCAGGAGCTGCGCCTGCGCCAGGAGTACTTCTTCGTCTCCGCCTCGCTGCAGGACCTGTTGCGCCGCCACCTCAAGCAGCGCGGCAGCCTGCTCGACCTGCCCGAGTACGCTGCCATCCAGCTCAACGACACCCACCCGTCGATCGCCGTGGCCGAGCTGATGCGCCTGCTGCTCGACATCCACGGCCTGGACTGGGACAAGGCCTGGGAGCTGACCGTGGCGACCCTGTCCTACACCAACCACACGCTGCTGCCCGAGGCCCTGGAGAGCTGGCCGGTGGCATTGATGGAACGCCTGCTGCCGCGCCACATGCAGATCATCTACCTGATCAACGCCCAGCACATCGACCACCTGCGCGCCCAGGGCATGCACGACTTCGAGCTGCTGCGGGCGGTCTCGCTGATCGAGGAGGGCCATGGCCGGCGGGTGCGCATGGGCAACCTGGCGTTCCTCGGCTCGCACAGCGTCAACGGCGTCTCGGCGCTGCACACCGAGCTGATGCGCAAGACCGTGTTCGCCCAGCTGCACCGCCTCTATCCCGAACGGATCAGCAACAAGACCAACGGCATCACCTTCCGCCGCTGGCTCTACCAGAGCAACCGGCGGCTCACCGCGCTTTTGGTCGACACGCTCGGCGAGCCGCTGCTCGACGATCCGGAGCACCTGCTCGGCGGGCTCGAGGTACAGGCCGGACAGATCTCCTTCCATCAGCACTTCCGTGCCCTGCGCCGGCAGAACAAGGAAGTCCTCGCCGCGCTGGTGCAGGACCGCCTGGGTATCGCCCTCGATCCCGAGGCGATGTTCGACGTGCAGGTCAAGCGCATCCACGAGTACAAGCGCCAGCTGCTCAACCTGCTGCACTGCGTGGCGCTCTACCAGGCGATCCGCGACGAGCCGGGCATGGAGTGGGCGCCGCGGGTGAAGATCCTCGCCGGCAAGGCGGCGGCCAGCTACTATCAGGCCAAGCTGATCATCAAGCTGGCCAACGACATCGCCCGCACGGTGAACGGCGACCCCACGCTGCGCGGCCGGCTCAAGGTGGTGTTCCTGCCCAACTACAATGTCAGCCTGGCGGAGGTCATCATCCCCGCGGCGGACCTCTCCGAGCAGATCTCCACGGCCGGCATGGAGGCCTCCGGGACCAGCAACATGAAGTTCGCCCTCAACGGCGCGCTGACCATCGGCACCCTGGACGGCGCCAACGTGGAGATGAGCGAGCGGATCGGCAGCGAGAACATGTTCATCTTCGGCCTCGGCGCGCAGCAGGTGGAGGCGCGCCGGCGTTCCGGCGAGGTCGGCGGCGCGGCCGCCGTGGCCGCCTCGTCGCGGCTGTCCGAGGTGCTCATGGCGATCCGCGGCGGGGTGTTCTCGCCGGACGATCCGGGGCGCTACGCGGGGCTGGTCGACGGGCTGCTGCAGCATGACAACTTCATGGTCTGTGCCGACTTCGATGCCTACTGGCAGGCCCAGCGCGAGGTCGATGCGCGCTGGCGCGTGCCCAGCCAGTGGTGGCGCTCGGCGGTGCTGAACACCGCACGGACGGGCTGGTTCTCCTCCGACCGCACCATCCGCGAGTACGCCCGCGAGATCTGGCGGCTGCCGGAGTGAGTCGGCCTTCGCAAGCCGGTGGGCGAGTGGCTGAACCTGCGCCGGCCGGCCCGGTCTGAGTGAGGCATCGCCCACCCAGTCGCGCTAAGATGCGCGCATCTTCCACCTCCGGAGCCATCTACAATGTCCCGCGTAACCCTGAGCCGCTACCTGATCGAGCAGACTCGCAGTCACAACACCCCGGCCGACCTGCGCTTCCTCATCGAGGTGGTGGCGCGTGCCTGCAAGGAAATCAGTCATGCGGTGTCCAAGGGCGCGCTGGGCGGGGTGCTCGGCAGCATGGGCACCGAGAACGTGCAGGGCGAGGTGCAGAAGAAGCTCGACGTGATGTCCAACGAGATCCTGCTGGAGGCCAACGAGTGGGGCGGCCACCTGGCCGGCATGGCCTCCGAGGAGATGGACGCCGCCTACCAGATCCCCGGCAAGTACCCGAAGGGCGCCTACCTGCTGGTGTTCGACCCGCTGGACGGCTCCAGCAACATCGACGTCAACGTCTCGGTGGGCACCATCTTCTCGGTGCTGCGCTGCCCGGACCAGTACCTGAGCCAGAACGACAGCCTCAACGAGCAGGCCTTCCTCCAGCCGGGCACCAGGCAGGTGGCCGCCGGCTACGCCATCTACGGCCCGCAGACCATGCTCATGCTGACCCTCGGCAACGGCGTCAAGGGCTTCACCCTCGACCGCGAGCTGGGCAGCTTCGTGCTCACCCACGACAACCTGCGCGTGCCGGAAACCACCGCCGAGTTCGCCATCAACATGTCCAACCAGCGCCACTGGGAGCCGCCGGTCAAGCGCTATGTGGACGAACTGCTGGCCGGCAAGACCGGCCCGCTGGACAAGAACTACAACATGCGCTGGATCGCCTCCATGGTGGCCGATGTGCACCGCATCCTCACCCGCGGCGGCATCTTCATGTACCCGCGCGACGCCCGCGAGCCGGAGAAGCCCGGCAAGCTGCGCCTGATGTACGAGGCCAACCCGATGTCCTTCATCATCGAGCAGGCCGGCGGCGCCGCCACCAACGGCACCCAGCGCATCCTCGACATCCAGCCCGAGTCCCTGCACCAGCGGGTCGCGGTGTTCCTCGGCTCGAAGGAAGAGGTCGAGCGCATCACCGGCTATCATCAGGAGTGATCCCTGCCGCTGCCGCCTCCACCGGGCGGCAGCGCCGCGACTGTGGCCGGATCGGCATTTCCCGCCGGCTCCGGCTTCCACGAGACTCCGATGCCACCTGGGGCGTTATCATGTCAGGCTTGTCGCTTCTCCCTTGCCAGGATGTCCATCGATGTCGCCTCGCTTCGCCCTGCTGTCCCTCTGTCTCCTGCTGGCTGCCTGCAACGACAGGCTCAACCAGGAGAACTATTCCCGGCTCAAGCCCGGCATGACCCGTCCCGAGGTCGAGCAGCTGCTCGGCAAACCCGCCGAGTGCTCCGGGGCGCTCGGTTTCTCCAGCTGCACCTGGGGCGATCAGCAGAAATTCATCAGCATCCAGTTCGGCGGCGACAAGGTGCTGCTGTTCTCGGGGCAGGGCCTGCGGTGAGGCGGGCCGGGCCGTGGCGTGCGCTCGGCCTGGCCGGACTCGGCCTGCTGCTCGGCGGCTGCGCCTACTGGGGGCGGGAGCCGCCGGCTACCGCCGGCGCGGTGGACCTCGAACGCTACCAGGGCACCTGGTACGAGCTGGCGCGTCTGCCGGTGCCGTTCCAGAGCCGCTGCCGTCAGGCAGAAGCCCATTATCGACTGCTGTCCCCCGACGTTCTGGCCGTGCTCAACCGCTGCCGAACGGCCGCCGGCGAATGGCTGGAGGCCAGCGGCACGGCCCGGCCGCTGCAGCGGGGCCGCACCGACCGGCTCTGGGTGCGCTTCCACAACGTCTTCGGCTACGGTTTTCCGGTCCTGGCCGAGGGCGACTACTGGGTGCTGCACGTCGACCCGGACTACCGCCTGGCCCTGGTCGGCAGCCCCGACCGCGAATTCCTCTGGATACTCTCCCGCGACACCACCATCGCCCCGCAGGACCGCGAGCGCCTGCTCAAGCTGGCCCGCGAGCGGGGCTACCATCTCGAGCTGCTGATCTGGCGGCCCGAAGACCCGGCGGCGCCGGCCGCCGCTCCCTGACACTGCCAGGAGTCTCCATGCCGTCCCTTCCCAACCTCTTCCGGCCGCTGCCCGACGCCTCGGCGGGCGAGCGCTTCGACGACCTGCTCAGCCTGCCCGGTTGCCGGGTCGAGCGCATCGTCTCCCGGGGCCAGGCCAGCCCGCCGGGCTTCTGGTACGACCAGGACTGGGACGAGTGGGTGCTGCTCCTGGCCGGCAGCGCGGTGCTGCGCCTGGAAAGCCGGCCCCGGCCGATCGCTCTGGCGGTGGGCGATCACCTGCTGATTCCGGCCGGCGAGCGCCACCGCGTCGAGGCCACCGATCCGGCCGGCCCGACGGTCTGGCTGGCGGTGCATGCGAAGGGCGCTACGACAGCCGGTTGACCTCCGGAAAACGCGCGGCGAAGGCCTCGGGGATCGGCACCACCGTGCCGGCGCCATAGTCGAAGAACACGAAGCCGTACTTGGCCAGTGCCAGCAGGGCGTCGTCGGCCGGGCGGCTGACGCGGAACACGATGTCGCCGCCGTAGCGGTTGAAGTCCGCCAGCCCCACCTCGAACAGCAGCCGGTCGCGGGCGTGGGCCTCGGCCTTGTAGAGGGTGGCGAGGTCGGTGACGATGATGCCGGGGCCCTCGGTTTCGGCGCCACTGTCGTCGATGCCGTGGGCGAACAGAAAGCGCGAGCGCGCTTCGGAGAGCATCGAGACCAGCGCGTCGTTGCCCAGATGGCGGGCGCCGTTGACGTCGCTGGTGCGCACGCTCATCTCGGTGCGGTAGAGGAAGGCATGCTCGGGGATTTCCAGGTGCAGTCTGGCCATGAAGTGCTCTCGGGCTTGTAATGAGGGTTCGAATCTAGCAGGGGCGTCCCCGGCCGCTGCAGAAGCGCGCCAGGGCAATGATCTCGCGGCTGCGTGGCAGCGGAATGTCCAGCCTGGCGGCCAGTTCGAGCACTGCGTCGCCGATCGCCGCCAGCTCCAGCGGGCGTCCCCGCACATGGTCCTGCAGCATCGAGGTGCGCACCGCGCCCATGGCCGCGCCGCGCTCGAGAAAGCCCGGCGGGTCGAGCTCCAGCCGTGCGCCGTAGGCGGCGGCGACCAGCAGCCCCTCGTGCAGCAGGTCGCAGACCAGCGCGTGCAGCTCGGGGCTGGTATAGACCTCCTCCAGGGTGGCGCCGCTGATCACCGACAGCGGGTTGGAGCTGAGGTTGGCGATGATCTTGGTCCACAGCGCGTCGCGGATGCGCTCGCTCGCGCGGGCCTCGATGCCGGCCGCCTCGACCAGCGCGCACAGGCGTTCCAGGCGCTGGCTCGGACGGTTGTCCGGCTCGCCGAAGACCATCCGCAAGGGGTTGGTGGTCAGCGCCACGCCGGGGGCCGGCGATTCGGCGGTGATGAAGGCCACGCAGCCGATCAGGCGCGGCGGGGCCAGGCGCGCGGCGAGCCGTCCGCCGGGATCGACCGTCTCGACGTGCTGCCCGGCGAAGCGTCCGCCTTCGCCCAGGAAGTACCACCAGGGCACGCCGTTGACCACCGGCACCACCAGGGTGTCGGCGCCGAGCATGGGCTCGATGGCCGGCAGCAGTGCCGGCAGGTCGTGGGCCTTGGTGCAGAGAAACAGGAGATCCTGCTCGCCGAGCTCCGCCCCCCGGTTGCTGGCCGTCACTGCCGCGCGGTGATGGCCCTGCCAGTCGGTCAGGCGCACGCCGTCGCGGCGCAGCGCCTCCAGGGTCGCGCCGCGGGCCAGCAGGCTGACGGCCCGGCCGCTGCAGGCCAGGCGCGCGGCCAGGGTGCAGCCGATGGCGCCGGCGCCGGCGATGCCGATGCGTGGGAAAGAGGCTTCCATGTTCCTCCTGTGGCGACGGCGCTGCCCGGAGCGACGCCATGAGTCCGCCTTGCCTCAAGCGTAGCCGCCAGCGGCGCCGGGGGAGAAGCCCGGCTTCAGGCTATCGTGCCCCGGCTTCGCCCGAACAGCCGACGCAGCCTCAGGGCGCCGACCGCCCCCAGCGTGGCCAGCGCCGAATCCTTCTGGGCGTCCCACTCGTCTCCCTGGGTGCCGAGGAAGGCCGTGCCCAGTTCCGGGCTGACGATCAGCGTCGCGAGCATTTCCAGCTGTTCGTAGAGGCTGCTCATGGCCATCACCAGGCACAGGGTCAGGCCATCCAGCCAGAACCCGCGCAGGCCGGCGCGGCGCTCCAGCAGCTCGCGCAGCGGGCAGGCCAGCAGCAGGCCGAAGGCGAGGTGCACCAGCCGGTCGTAATGGTTGCGGCCCAGCCTGAAGGTGTCGCGCAGCCAGTTGCCGAGGGGCGTTTCCATGTAGGTGTAGTGGGCGCCGTAGAGGTGCAGGGCGAGGAACAGGGCGAACAGCCAGTAGGCGCCCGGAGAAAAGGCGAAGCGCCGGTGGGTCGCCAACAGCAGGCCGCCGAAGAAGAACACCAGCAGGTTCTCTAGCAGCCAGTCCGCGCGGCTCAGAGGATCGATGGCCGCCCACAGCCAGACCGGAGCGAGCAGGCCGAACATCGGGTACAGCTGGCGCGGGGGCATGCTCATCGAATCGCTCCGTCCAGGTCAGCCTGGACAGCCAGGTGGCGGTACTCACCGCGGGCTTCCCCCGCGCGGCCGGCGGGGCGACGGGCCGCTCCTTCCGCGTGGGCGGCGGCATTGGCGCTGCGTCCGGGAGGGGTGCGGCAACCTGCAAAAAAGCGCAGCGGCAGGCGGAAAATTCGCCTGATCGGACGCATGCCCCCGGCTCTTTTCGAGGCTATGATGCCGGCTAACCCGGGACGGATGGTCCTGTTCAGCCTTGGAGCAGAGCATGCAAACCTTGTATCCAGAGATCAAACCCTACGCCCGTCACCAACTGGCCGTGGACCATCCCCATGAACTGTACGTGGACGAGAGCGGATCGCCAGACGGCCTGCCGGTGGTGTTCGTCCACGGCGGGCCGGGGGCGGGCTGCGACAGCATGAGCCGGCGCTTCTTCGATCCCAACCTGTACCGCATCGTCACCTTCGACCAGCGCGGCTGCGGGCGCTCGACGCCTCATGCGAGCCTGGAGAACAACACCACCTGGGATCTGGTGGCGGACATGGAGCGCATCCGCGAGCACCTGGGCATCGAACAGTGGGTGCTGTTCGGCGGCTCCTGGGGCTCGACCCTGGCGCTGGCCTATGCCCAGACCCATCCGGAGCGGGTGAAGGCGCTGATCCTGCGCGGCATCTTCCTGTGCCGCCCGCAGGACTTCCACTGGTTCTACCAGGAGGGCGCCAGCCGGCTGTTCCCGGACTACTGGCAGGACTATCTGGCGCCGATCCCGGTGGAGGAGCGCGACAACCTGATGCAGGCCTACTACAAGCGCCTCACCGGAACCGACGAGATCGCCAAGATGCACGCGGCCAAGGCCTGGTCGGCCTGGGAGGGGCGCACCGCCACCCTGCGGCCGAACCCGGACGTGGTCGAGCGCTTCCACGAGCATGCCCTGTCCATCGCCCGCATCGAGTGTCACTACTTCGTCAACGATGCCTTCCTCGAGCCCGACCAGTTGCTGCGCGACATGCCGAAGATCGCCCACCTGCCGGGGGTGATCGTGCATGGCCGCTACGACGTGGTCTGTCCGCTGGACAATGCCTGGGAGCTGCACCATGCCTGGCCGAACAGCCAGCTGCAGATCATCCGCGATGCCGGGCACGCGGCCGGCGAGCCGGGCATCGCCGATGCCTTGGTGCACGCCACCGACGCGCTCGCCAAGCGCCTGCTCGGCGTGCCGCCCGAGGAGGCCTGATGAAGGCGCTGATCCAGCGGGTCGCCACGGCCCGGGTGACAGTCGCGGGCGAGGAGGTCGGCGCCATCGGCCAGGGCCTGCTGGCGCTGGTCGGCATCGAGCCGCAGGACGACCGGGACAGCGTCGGGCGGATGCTGCACCGGCTGCTCAACTACCGGGTGTTCGCCGACGCCGAGGGGCGCATGAACCTGTCCCTGAGCCAGGTCGGCGGCGGCCTGCTGCTGGTCTCGCAGTTCACCCTCGCCGCCGATACCGGAAGCGGGCTGCGTCCGAGCTTCTCCAGCGCCGCGCCGCCGGCGCAGGGCCAGGCGCTGTTCGAGGCGCTGCTGGCGCTGGCCCGCGAGCGCCATCCGCAGGTCGCCAGCGGGCGCTTCGGCGCCCACATGCAGGTCGAGCTGGTCAACGACGGCCCAGTGACCTTCCTGCTCGAGGCCTGAGGTCGCTCGCCGGCTCCAGGCCGTTGTCCTCCAGCCACTCCAGGGCGTACTCGCGCAGCCGCCGCTGGCGGTAGAGGTGCCAGGCCTCGCGCATCCGCGGGAAGTGCTCCAGTCCGTAGTCGAAGGTACGCAGCGGCCGGCGCCCGCTCAAGGCGCGGCTGAGCAGCGGGTGCGCGTGCGGGTCCGGCTGGGTGTAGAGGAAGTCCTCGCGCATGGCCAGGCTCTTGGCGCCGGGCAGGGGCTCGATGGGCAGGTAGCGCTCGGGTTGCACGTCGTACTTCTCGGTGCTGCCCGGAATCGGCGCCTCGGGACCGACTGTGAGGATCTCGCCGGTATCCAGGTCCAGGTAGTGATCGACGGCTTCGTCGCCTTCCAGGGCATTTTCCAGTCGTTGCAGGTCGATGGTCAGAAGCATGGCGATCTCCGGCTGAGGGGGACGAGGCCCCAGCTTAACGGTTGCCGGGCCGGGTGCGGCAAGGCCCGACGGGCGGCCACGCCGGCCTCTGTCGATAGTCGCAGGCATGAGGCCGGGCGCTGTTGGAGGACAGGGCCTGCGCGTCCCGTACTTCGCCCTCGCCGCGATGATCCAACGCTTCGGCTACAGCAAGTACGCGCTGGTGCTGGTGTTCATCGGTGGACGCTCTTCCTGGTCGGCATCGTCGGCAAGCTGCCGGCCTGAATCTCACGGGCGGTGACCCTCGGGCTGCGGCTCGGCGGGGGCTGTTTTCCATGGGAGGACGACCCGCCGACGCGGTATCGGAATGGTGCCTCTCCAGGGCGCCTGGGTTTCGCGTTCGCCTGCCGGGCAGACAAGCGGTTGCAGCGAAGCGGAACTCACCTCTTGGCACCCTGGTCCCACTCCCTGGTGTCCGGTGCTGTCCTGGCAGGCAGCATCTTCGTTCTTGTATTGGATAACAGGAGGATTCGTGGCTTTTCGCGCTGTTCTATCTGCATCACGCAACCACTGTTTGCATGGCCTGCTGTTGGCCGGGGCTCTCATCCTGACGCTGGAGCCCGCCCCGGCCTGGGCCTTCGGCTTCGACGACGTGGCCGAGAGGGCGAAGGGCCTGGCCGCGGAAAAGTTCGTCGCTCCCGCCAGCAACCTGCCCGCCGAGTTCGGCGAGATGAAGTTTGCCGACTACCAGCAGATCCGTTTCCGCGAGGACAAGGCCTACTGGTCGGACAGGAAGACGCCCTTCAAGCTGAGCTTCTACCACCAGGGCATGCACTTCAACACGCCGGTGAAGATCAACGAAATCGCCGGCAACCGGGTCGCGGAAATCCCCTATGACCCCACACGCTTCGACTTCGGCACCCTGAAGTTCGATCGCAACGCCACTCAGAATCTCGGCTACGCCGGCTTCCGCGTGCTCTATCCGATCAACGGTGCGGGCAAGCGCGACGAGATCACCACCTTCCTCGGCGCCAGCTATTTCCGGGTGGTCGGCAAGGGCCAGGCCTACGGCCTGTCCGCCCGTGGCCTGGCGATCGACACGGCGCAGCCTTCGGGCGAGGAGTTCCCGCGCTTTCGCGAGTTCTGGATCGAGCAGCCGAAGCCGCAGGACAAGCACCTGACGATCTTCGCCCTGCTCGACTCGCCACGCGCCACCGGTGCCTACCGCTTCGTGCTGCACCCGGGCCGCGACGCCGTGGTCGACGTCCAGTCCCGGCTGTTCCTGCGCGACAAGGTCGGCAAGCTGGGCCTGGCGCCGCTGACCAGCATGTTCCTGTTCGGCGGCAACCAGCCTCCGGCGCAGCCCAACTACCGTCCGGAACTGCACGACTCCAGCGGTCTGCAGATCCATGCCGGCAACGACGAATGGATCTGGCGCCCGCTGAACAATCCGAAGCACCTCTCGGTGAGCAGCTACAGCGTGGAGAACCCGAAGGGCTTTGGCCTGCTGCAGCGCGGCCGCGAATTCTCGCGCTACGAGGATCTGGACGACCGCTACGACCTGCGCCCGAGCGCCTGGGTCGAGCCGCAGGGCGACTGGGGCAATGGCAGCGTGGAGCTGGTCGAGATCCCTACCCCGGACGAGACCAACGACAACATCGTCGCCTTCTGGAGTCCGGCCAGCCAGCCGGAGCCGGGCCAGCCGCTGGACCTGAGCTACCGCCTGCACTGGACCCGCGACGAGCCGGGGCTGCACGACCGGGATTCGGCCTGGGTCGAGCAGACCCTGCGCGCGGCGGGCGACGTGAAGCAGAAGAACCTGATCCGCCAGCCGGACGGCAGCACGGCGCTCGTGGTCGACTTCGAGGGGCCGGCGCTGAAGGGTCTGCCGCCGGATGCGCCGCTCGCTCCACAGATCGGCGTCGACGGCAACGCCGAGGTGAAGGAGAACAGCCTGCGCTACAACCCGGCCACCAAGGGCTGGCGCCTGATGCTGCGGGTCAGTGTCAAGGACCCGAAGAAGCCGACGGAGATGCGCGTCGCGCTGGTCAACGGCAAGAAAACCCTCACCGAAACCTGGAGCTACCAGTTGCCCGCCAATGAATAATCCGACGCCCACCGAAGCTCTGCTGGCCGAATATCTCGAACATCTGCCGCTCGATGCGCGGGAGCGCGAAGGCCTGGCCGAGGCCGGCTCGCTCGCCGAACTGCACCGGCGGCTTGCCGGGGAAGCTCCGGCAGAGGCCGGCGATCCCGCCCTGGCCTCGGCCGCCCGGCGCCTGGCGCTGGGTGGCCGCGGCGAGCCGGACGAGGCCGGCTCGCCAGGCAGGGATACCTGTGGCCGTCCCTGCCTGGAGGCGGCTCCGCCGATCCGGCGCACCCGGGTCATCCCCGAGCCCTGGCGTACCAACCTGCTGGTGCGCGCCTGGCGCCGGCTCACCGGCCGCCGGAGCCCGCCCAGGGCGACCCGCGACCTGCCGAAGGCGCACTGGCAGCGGGTCGGCTCGCGGCGCCGGCTCATCCTGCTGCTGCTGATGCTGGGCCAGACCAGTGTGGCCACCTGGTACATGAAGGACATCCTGCCCTATCAGGGCTGGGCCTTCGTCGATCTCGCGGAGATCAGCCGGCAGAGCTGGCAGCAGAGCCTGCAGCAGGTCTTGCCGTATGTCCTCCAGTTCGGCGTGCTGTCGCTCTTCACCGTCCTCTTCTGCTGGGTCTCGGCCGGCTTCTGGACGGCCCTGATGGGCTTCTGGGAGCTGCTCACCGGACGCGACCGCTACCGCATCTCCGGCAGCAGCGTGAGCGACGACGAGCCGATCGCCGCCGAAGCGCGCACGGCCATCGTCATGCCGATCTGCAACGAGGACGTGGCGCGGGTGTTCGCCGGCCTGCGGGCGACCTACGAGTCGCTGGCCGCCAGCGGCGAACTGGAGCGCTTCGATTTCTTCGTCCTCAGCGACAGCGGCTCGGCGGACATCGCCGCCGCCGAGCAGCAGGCCTGGCTCGAGCTGTGCCGCGAGACCGGCGGCTTCGGGCGCATCTTCTACCGCCGCCGGCGGCGCCGGGTGAAGCGCAAGAGCGGCAACATCGACGACTTCTGCCGGCGCTGGGGCAGCCAGTACCGCTACATGGTGGTGATGGACGCCGACAGCGTGATGAGCGGCGAGTGCCTGACCAAGCTGGTGCGGCTGATGGAGGCCAACCCCGGGGCCGGGATCATCCAGACCGCGCCCAAGGCTTCGGGCATGGACACCCTCTACGCACGCATGCAGCAGTTCGCCACCCGCGTCTACGGCCCGCTGTTCACGGCCGGCCTGCACTTCTGGCAGCTCGGCGAGTCGCACTACTGGGGGCACAACGCGATCATCCGCATCAAGCCGTTCATCGAGCACTGCGCGCTGGCGCCGCTGTCGGGCAAGGGGGCGTTCGCCGGGGCGATCCTTTCCCACGACTTCGTCGAGGCGGCGCTGATGCGCCGCGCCGGCTGGGGCGTGTGGATCGCCTACGACCTGCCGGGCAGCTACGAGGAGCTGCCGCCGAACCTGCTCGACGAGCTCAAGCGCGACCGTCGCTGGTGTCACGGCAACCTGATGAACTTCCGCCTGTTTCTGGTCAAGGGCATGCATCCGGTACACCGCGCGGTGTTCCTCACCGGGGTGATGTCCTACCTGTCGGCACCGCTGTGGTTCGCCTTCCTGGTGCTCTCCACCGCCCTGCTGGCGGTGCATCAGTTGATGGAGCCGCAGTATTTCATGGCGCCAAGGCAGCTCTTTCCGATCTGGCCGCAATGGCACCCGGAACGCGCCATCGCGCTGTTCTCCACCACCCTGACCCTGCTGTTCCTGCCCAAGCTGCTCAGCGTGATCCTGGTCTGGGCGAAGGGGGCCAGGGCCTATGGGGGCGCGTTCAAGGTGGCCCTGAGCATGCTGCTGGAGATGTGCTTCTCGATGCTGGTGGCGCCGGTACGCATGCTTTTTCACACCCGCTTCGTATTCGCCGCCTTCCTCGGCCGGTCGGTGCAATGGAAGTCGCCACAGCGCGACGACGATGCCACTACCTGGGGCGAGGCGTTGCGCCGGCACGGCGGGCAGACCCTGCTCGGCATCGCCTGGGCGCTGCTGGTGGCCTGGCTGAACCCCCGCTTCCTCTGGTGGCTGTCACCCATCCTGGGCTCGCTGATACTGTCCATCCCGGTGTCGGTGGTCACCAGCTGGGTCAAATGGGGGGCATGCGCACGTCATGGGAGGCTGTTCCTCATTCCAGAGGAGTACGACATGCCACGGGAACTGCGCGCTACCGACGCGTACAGCCGAGAGAATCGGCGGCAAGCACTCCAGGACGGTTTCATCCGGGCCGCCGTCGATCCGCAGCTCAACGCCCTGGCCTGCGCCATGGGCACGGCGCGGCACGGCACCGCCCAGGCGATCGAGACGCGGCGCCGCGAGCGTGTGGAGCAGGCGCTGGCAGCCGGGCCGCAAGGGCTCGATGGCGAAACGCGTCTGGCCTTGCTGAGCGACCCGGTGGCCCTGTCGCGCCTGCACCTGCAGCTGTGGGAGGAGGGCCGGGAGAACTGGCTGGCGCCATGGCGGCATGCTCGGAGTGCCCGGTGCCGCCGCCACGCGACCGACGAGGCCACGCCGGAGGCCGCTGGAGTGCTGCTGGCGAGGTAGGGGGAGGGGCGCACCCATGACGCCGTTGCCGCGCGCCGGGCGTGAGCGGCGCCGTGGCCGGGAGCCGAGTGTTGTACCCTGGCAACCCTGCAAAATGCCGACGGCGACTGTCCTGCTCGGCCGGGTTGCCGCTCGTCCCCCTTTCCGGGGATTTTTGAAGGATTTGGATAAAAATAGCTAACCATATGAATGCAAAGGAAAATTTGCCTATTTGCGGCTTTCCGCGCCTTCCGGATTTTCTCTATTTTTTTCAATAGGTTAGAGTTGCCGACCGACAACTCCCGTCCATCCCCACCTTTCAGCCATGCCCGAGCCTTGCGCAATGACGTCGATGATCGCTTCATGCCGCGGCCTGCTGCTGGCCGGTTCCGCCATCCTGGCGCTGGGCGCCGCCCCGGCCTGGGGCTTCGGCTTCGACGAGGTGGCCGAGCGGGCGAAGCGCCTGGCCCGCGAACCCTATGCCGCCTCCGTCGGCAACCTGCCGGCCGAGCTCGCCGGCATGACCTTCGCCGATCACCAGCAGATCCGCCTCCGTCCCGAGAAGGCCTACTGGGCCGGTGAGCAGACCCGCTTCAAGCTGGGCTTCCACCACCAGGGCATGCACTTCGCCATGCCGGTGCGCATCAACGAGGTGGTGGACGGTATCGCCAGGGAAATCGCCTATGATCCCTCGCGCTTCGATTTCGGCTCCCTGCACATCGATCCCGGGGCGATCGAGCGGCTCGGCTACGCCGGCTTTCGCGTGCTCTATCCGATCAATCAGGCGGACAAGCGGGACGAGATCGCCAGTTTTCTCGGCGCCAGCTATTTCCGGGTGGTCGGCCAGGGCCAGGTGTTCGGCCTGTCCGCCCGCGGCCTGGCGCTCGACACCGCACTACCTTCCGGCGAGGAGTTCCCGCAATTTCGCGAGTTCTGGATCGAGCGGCCGGAGCCCCATGATCAGCATCTGACCATCTTCGCCCTGCTCGACTCGCCACGGGCCACCGGCGCCTACCACATCGTCCTGCATCCGGGACAGGATACCCGGATGGACATCAAGGCCCGGCTCTATCTGCGCGGGCCGGTCGGCCGGCTGGGCCTGGCGCCGCTGACCAGCATGTTTCTGTTCGGCGACAACCAGCCGTCGCCTCAACTCAACTTCCGCCCGCAGATCCACGACTCGAGCGGCCTCTTGATCCATGACGGCAATGGCGACTGGATCTGGCGCCCGCTGCAGAACCCGCGCCAGCTGTCGGTGACCCCCTACCACCTGGAGGACCCCAGAGGTTTCGGCCTGCTGCAGCGCAGCCGCGAGTTCTCCGACTACGAAGACCTGGATGATCGCTACGATCTGCGTCCGAGCGCCTGGGTCGAGCCGCTGGGCCAGTGGGGACAGGGCAGCGTGGAGCTGGTGGAGATCCCCAGCGCGGACGAGACCAACGACAACATCGTCGCCTTCTGGCGGCCGCAGGTCATGCCCGTGTCGGGCCAGCCGCTGGACTTCGCCTACCGCCTGCACTGGACCCGGAACGAGGCGGCGCTGTATCCCGGCGGCTCGGCCTGGGTCAGGCAGACGCTGCGCTCGCGGGGGGAGTTCCGCCAGCGCAACCTGGTCCGCCAGGCCGACGGCAGCACGCTGCTGCTGGTGGATTTCGAGGGGCCGGCGCTGCAGGCGCTGGCTCCGGACACGCCGCTCGCCAGCCAGGTCAGCGTCGACCACAACGGCGAGCTGCTGGAGAACAGCCTACGCTATCACCCGGCCATTCGTGGCTGGCGCCTTACCCTGCGTTTGAAGATCAAGGACCCACAGCGGCCGGTGGAGATGTACGCCGCACTGGTCAAGGGCGACCGACGCCTGACCGAAATCTGGAGTTACCAGTTGCATGCCAAAGAATAATCCGACCTTCCCCCAGGCTCCGCTGGACGACTACCTGCGGCATCTGCCGCTGGCCGCGACAGAGCGCGAGCAAATGACCGATGCCGGCTCGTTCGTCGAACTGCACCGGCGTCTGGCAGGGGATGCCCGGGCGGGGGCCGGCGATGCCGTCCTGGCCTCGGCCTCCCGGCGCCTGGCCGGGGGCTACGGCGACGAGCTGGCCGGGGGGCTCGCCACCGATGCCGCTGGGCATGCCCGCCTGGCCGCCGCACCGCCGATCCGCCGCACACCGGTCATCCCCGAGCCCTGGGGCTGCAATCCGCTGCTGCGTCTCTGGCGCCGGCTCACCGGCCGCCGCAATTCGCCGCCGCCGAGGCACGATCTGCCGCCGGCGAGCTGGCAGCGGGTCGCCTCGCTGCGCCGGTTGATCCTGCTGCTGCTGATGCTGGGACCGACCGCCCTGGCCACCTGGTACATGAGGGATATCCTGCCCTGCTGTGACTGGTCTTTCTCGACACTCGCCCAGCTCGTTGAGGGTGTCCCACCCAGCCCCTGGCACAGCCTGGGCACGGCGCTGCCCTATCTGCTCGAGGGCAGCGTGCTCGGCCTCTTCGCGCTGCTCTTCGGCTGGGTGTCCGCCGGTTTCTGGACCGCGGTGATGGGGTTCTGGGAGCTGCTGCGCGGACGCGAGCGCCAGCACATCTCCGCCGCTGGCCTGCAGGCCGAGCCGATACCCGCCGAGGTGCGCACGGCCATCGTCATGCCGATCTGCAACGAGGACGTGGCGCGGGCTTTCGCCGGCCTGCGGGCGACCTACGAGTCGCTGGCCGCCGGCAGCGAGCTGGGGCGCTTCGACTTCTTCATCCTCAGCGACAGCGGCTCGGCCGACATCGCCGCCGCCGAGCAGCAGGCCTGGCTCGAGCTGTGCCGCGAGACCGGCGGCTTCGGGCGCATCTTCTACCGCCGGCGCCGCCGTCGGGTGAAGCGCAAGAGCGGCAACATCGACGACTTCTGCCGGCGCTGGGGCAGCCAGTACCGCTACATGGTGGTGATGGACGCCGACAGCGTGATGAGCGGCGAGTGCCTGACCACCCTGGTGCGACTGATGGAGGCCAATCCCGAGGCCGGGATCATCCAGACCGCGCCCAGGGCCTCGGGCCGCGACACCCTCTATGCGCGCATGCAGCAATTCGCCACCCGCGTCTACGGCCCGCTGCTGACCGCCGGCATGCATTTCTGGCAGCTCGGCGAGTCGCACTACTGGGGGCACAACGCGATCATCCGCGTCAAGCCGTTCATCGAGCACTGCGCCCTGGCGCCGCTGCCCGGACGTGGGGTGTTCGCCGGGGCGATCCTCTCCCACGACTTCGTCGAGGCGGCCCTGATGCGCCGCGCCGGCTGGGGCGTGTGGGTCGCCCACGACCTGCCGGGCAGCTACGAGGAGCTGCCGCCGAATCTGATCGACGAGCTCAAGCGCGACCGCCGCTGGTGCCATGGCAACCTGATGAACTTCCGCCTGTTTCTGGTCCGTGGCATACATCCGGTACACCGCGCGGTGTTCCTCACCGGGGTGATGTCCTACCTGTCGGCACCGCTGTGGTTCGCCTTTCTGCTGCTCTCCACCGCGCTGATGGCCGCGCATCAACTGCTGATGCCCCAGGATGTCGCCAGTGCATCGGGGCCGTTTCCAGCCTGGATGCCCTGGTATCCCCGGGAGGCGATGCTGCTGTTCTACAGCACCCTGACCATGCTGGTGCTGCCCAAGCTGCTCAGTCTGGTGCTGGTCTGGGTCAAGGGGGCCGGCCCCTATGGCGGAGCGATCCGGGTGACCCTGAGCGTGCTGCTGGAGATGTGCTGCTCGATCCTGCTGACGCCGGTGCGGATGTTCTTCCACAGCTGCTTCGTGATCGGTGCCTTTCTCGGCCGCTCGGTGCAGTGGAAGTCGCCGCGCCGCGACGACGGCTCCACCTCCTGGGGCGAGGCGCTGCGCCGGCATGGGGTGCAGACCCTGCTCGGCGTCGTCTGGGCCTTGCTGGTGGCCTGGCTGAATCCGCACTTCCTCTGGTGGCTGGCGCCGATCGTCGGGGCCCTGACGCTCTCTATTCCGGTGTCGGTGCTCTCCAGTCGGGTCGATCTGGGCCGGCACCTGCGCGCGCTGAAGCTGTTCCTCATCCCCGAGGAGCACGATGCGCCGCCCGAACTGCGCGCCACCGAGCGCTATACCCGTGAGAACCGCCGGCGCGCGTTGGGCGGCGCCTTCGTCCGGGCAGTGGTCGATCCGCTGGGCAATGCCCTGGCCTGCGCCATGGCCACCGCGCGCCATGGCCGTTCGCTGGCGGTCGAGCGGCTGCGCGCGGAGCGCGTGACCCATGCCCTGGCCGTCGGCCCCGAGCGGCTCGACGACCGGGCGCGATTGGCTCTGCTCAGCGATCCGGTGGCCCTGGCGCGCCTGCACCTGCAGCTCTGGGAGGAGGGCTGGGAGAACTGGCTGGCGCCCTGGCGGCGCTCCCTGGGCGGGCTGTACCGCAGCAGCGGTCGCTCCCAGCCTGCCCCGAGCAGCCAGGCGAAGCCGGCGGCCGACGGGGTGCTGCTGGCCGGGTAGGGCGGCGGGCGCTCATGCGCCCGCCACGCCCTGTCGTCGAGGGGGCGTGAGGCAGGTGCCCGCAAGGCGGCAGGGGCGGCGACGTGCGCTCAGAACAGGCGCGCAAGCAGCGCGGTCACCGCAGTCTCCACGCGCAGGATGCGCTCGCCCAGTTGCACTGGGGCGAGACCGGCGGCCTGCAGCTTGTCCACCTCGTAGGGAATCCAGCCGCCTTCCGGGCCGATGGCCAGGGTCACCGGCCGGTCGACGGCGCGCGGGCAGGGCGGGAAGTCGCCGGGATGGCCGAGCAGGCCGAGGCTGCCGGCGGCGAGCTGCGGCAGGCGATCCTCGACGAAGGGCTTGAAGCGCTTTTCGATCAGCACTTCCGGCAGCACGGTGTCACGCGCCTGTTCCAGGCCGAGGATCAACTGCTCGCGGATCGCCGCGGGTTCGAGGAAGGGGGTCTGCCAGAAGCTCTTCTCCACCCGGTAGCTGTTGAGCAGCACCAGGCGCGGCACGCCCATGGCGGCGACCGTCTGCAGCACGCGCTTGAGCATCTTCGGCCGAGGCAGGGCGAGCAGCAGGGTCAGCGGCAGCTTGGCCGGCGGTGCCCGGTCGAAGGCCACCTGCAGCTCGGCGAGCCCGGCCTCCAGGCGCAGCAGGCGGCCCTCGCCCATCGCCCTGCCCACATGGCCGACCCGCAGGCTGTCGCCGGCTTCGGCGCGATGCACTTCCTGCAGGTGGCGCAGGCGGCGGTCGCGCAGGATCACCCGGTCGGCGGCGACGAAGTCGGCGTCGTCGAGCAGCAGCAGGTTCACGGGTGCGACTGGCCGTTGGCTCCGGCCGACTCCTGGCGGCGGATGCGGGCGCCGCAGAATACCCCGACCTCGAACAGCAGCCACATGGGCACGGCGAGCAGGGTCTGGGAGAAGATGTCCGGCGGGGTGAGGATCATGCCGATCACGAAGCTGGCGACGATCACGTACGGGCGGCTCCGGCGCAGGCTTTCCACGTCGACGATGCCCACCCAGATCAGCAGGAAAGTCGCCACCGGCACCTCGAAGGCCACGCCGAAGGCGAAGAACAGGGTGAGGACGAAGTCCAGGTACTGGCCGATGTCGGTCATCATCGCCACGCCTTCGGGGGTCACGCTGGCGAAGAAGCCGAACATGATCGGGAAGACCACGAAGTAGGCGAAGGCCATGCCGGCATAGAAGAGCAGCACGCTGGAGGCCATCAGCGGCACGGCGATGCGTTTCTCGTGCTGGTACAGCCCCGGCGCGATGAAGCCCCAGATCTGGTAGAGGACCACCGGCATGGCGAGAAACAGCGACACCATCAGGGTCAGCTTGAACGGCGCGAGGAACGGCGAGGCCACGCCGGTGGCGATCATGGTCGCGCCTTCCGGCAGGTAGGCGCGCAGGGGCGCCGAGACCAGGGCGTAGATGTCCTGGGCGAAGTAGAAGAGTGCGGCGAAGATCAGCAGCACTGCCGCCACGCTGCGCAGCAGGCGCGAGCGCAGCTCGGTCAGGTGCGCGACCAGGGGCATGTCCTGATCGCTGTCCGGTCGGGCTGTCATGGGCTGGGCGTCTTGTCGGGGTTGGCGGCAGGCGGCTCGGTGCTGGTCGCAGGGGCAGACTGAGAGGGCAGGGCAGGGCTGGTCGGGTCCTTGTCCGGCGCACTTGGCGCAGCGGCGGCCGGCTGCTGGCTCTGCTTCATCTCCCGTTCGCGCTCGCGCTCCAGCTCGAGAATCCGCTCGTTATGCAGCTGGCGGCGGATCTCGTCGGCGCCGATCTCGCGCTCGACCTCCGTCTTGAGCGCATTGAAGCTGCCTTTCAGGCGGCCGATCCACAGCCCGGCCATGCGCGCGGCGATCGGCAGGCGCTCGGGACCGAGCACCAGCAGGGCGATCAGGCCGACCAGCAGGAGTTCGCTGAAGCCGATGTCGAACATGCTCAGTCTTTCCTGGCCGGTTCCTCGACCTTGCGTGACTGCGCTTCGATGGTATGGCCCTTGTGCTCCTCCACCGGAGGCGTCTTGTTCTCCTCGCTATCCATCGACTTGCGGAAGCCCTTGATGGCATCGCCCAGATCCGAGCCCAGGCTCTTCAGGCGCTTGGTGCCGAACAGCATGACGACGATGAGCAGAACGATCAGAAGTTGCCAGATGCTGATGCCGCCGAAACCCATGGTGGTTCACTCCGTAAAAACATGAAGGGGTTGCTGTGTCCTGGCCGTGCTCAGGACTTCGGGCGGGCGGCCTTTTCCGCATGCCCGGACAGGCCGAAGCGCCGCTCCAGTTCGTCGAGCACCGCCTGGGGATGTTGGCCGAGGGCGGCGAGCATGACCAGGCTGTGGAACCAGAGGTCGGCCGTTTCGTGGATCAGGTCGCTGTAGTCGCCGCTGGCCGCGGCGTCCTTGGCGGCGAGGATGGTTTCCACCGATTCCTCGCCGACCTTTTCCAGAATCTTGTTCAGACCCTTGTGATACAGGCTGGCCACGTAGGAGCTTTCCGGGGCGGCGTTCTTGCGCGCCTCGAGCACTTCGGCCAGCTGGTTGAGGGTGTCACTCATGACGGTGTCCTGCGTGGTAGATGGCGTCGGGGTCCTTGAGGATCGGATCGACGACCCTCCAGGCGCCGTCTTCGAAAACGCGGTAGAAGCAGCTTTCGCGGCCGGTGTGGCAGGCGATGCCGCCGAGCTGCTCGACCTGCAGGACGATCACGTCGGCGTCGCAGTCCAGGCGCAGTTCATGCACTTTCTGCACATGGCCCGATTCCTCGCCCTTGCGCCAAAGCTTACCACGCGAGCGTGACCAGTAGATGGCACGATTTTCCCGGGCGGTCAGGGCCAGGGACTCGCGGTTCATCCAGGCCATCATCAGGATGCGCCCGGTCTTGTAGTCTTGGGCGATGGCCGGCACCAGGCCATCGGCGTTCCAGTGAATCTCGTCCAACCAGTCTTGCATATCCACTCCGTTGCGACGCGCGGGCGTCGCGACAACCGGGTCAGTCGGGGAAGCGCCGGCGGCGTACCAGCAGGTAGAGGCCGCTGGCGAGCATCAGCCAGCTCGGCCAGGCGTTCACGGCCATTGGCTGCGTCTGTAGGGCGAGCAGCACGCCGCCGGCCAGCAGGGCGGCACCGAGCAGGCGCAGGAGATGGTGGTCGTGCCGTTCGCGCTCCCGCGGCGCCCTGTCCCACGCCGGACGGGCCAGTCCTTCCAGCGCTTCGCGGGTGATGTGCGCCAGATGCGGCAGCTGCTCGATCTGGCCCTGCAGGTTGCCGAGCACGGCCTTCGGGCTCATGCGCTTGCGCATCCAGCGCTCGAGATAGGGCTTGGCGGTGGTCCACAGGTCCAGCTCCGGGTAGAGCTGGCGGCCGAGCCCCTCGATGTTGAGCAGGGTCTTCTGCAGCAGCACCAGCTGCGGCTGGACCTCCATGTTGAAGCGCCGGGCGGTCTGGAACAGGCGCAGCAGCAACTGGCCGAAGGATATGTCCTTCAGGGGTTTCTCGAAGATCGGCTCGCAGACGGTGCGGATCGCCGCCTCGAACTCGTTGACCTTGGTCTGCGCCGGGACCCAGCCGGAGTCGATGTGCAGCTGCGCGACCTTGCGGTAGTCGCGCTTGAAGAAGGCCATCAGGTTGCGCGCCAGGTAGTCCTGGTCCTCCGGCGTCAGGCTGCCGACGATGCCGCAGTCGATGGCGATGTATTGCGGGTCCCAGGGCTGGCGGGTGCTGACGAAAATGTTGCCGGGGTGCATGTCGGCGTGGAAGAAGCTGTCGCGGAACACCTGGGTGAAGAAGATCTCCACGCCGCGTTCGGCGAGCAGCTTGAGGTCGGTGCCCTGGTCGACGAGGGCGGCCAGGTCGGTCACCGGCACGCCGTAGATGCGCTCCATCACAAGCACCTTGGGCCGGCACCAGTCCCAGTAGATCTGCGGAACGTAGAGCAGCGGCGAGTCCTCGAAGTTGCGCTTGAGCTGGCTGGCGTTGGCCGCCTCGCGGAGCAGGTCGAGCTCGTCGTAGATGGTCTTCTCGTAGTCGCTGACCACATCCACCAGATGCAGGCGACGGGCCTCGGTGGAGGCCCGCTCGGCCAGCCGGGCGAACAGGTAGAGCCAGGCCAGGTCCTGGCGGATCACCGCCTTGAGCCCGGGGCGGACCACCTTGACCACCACCTCCTCGCCGGTCTTCAGCCGTGCCGCATGCACTTGGGCGACCGAGGCCGAGGCCAGCGGCTCGCTGTCGAAGCGGGCGAACACCTCGTCGACCTTGGCGCCGAGCTGTTCCTCGATCAGCGCCACGGACTGCTGCGGATTGAAAGGAGGTACGCGGTCCTGCAGCCAGACCAGCTCGTCGGCGATATCCTCCGGCAGCAGGTCGCGTCGGGTCGAGAGGATCTGTCCGAACTTGATGAAGATCGGCCCGAGATCCTGCAGGGCCAGGCGCAGCCGGACCGCACGCGGCAGCTCGCTGTGCCTGCGCGGGAACCAGCGCCAGGGCAGGAGGTAGCCCAGCGCGCGCAGCCACCAGGGCAGCAGCAGCTGGTCGAACAGCAGGTCGTCGAGGCGATAGCGGACGACGACGCTTTGGATGCGCAGCAGACGGCGGACGGCGAGGAGCTTCATGCGTTATCGCTGGGTTCCTGTGGGTGGGCGAGGCGGGCGATGCGCGCCTCGAGGCGGTCCATGGCCAGCCGGAGGTCGTCGACCTCGGCGAAGCGGGCCTCGGCTTCGTGGCGACCGACCAGGGTGCGTGCTTCCTCGCCGAGATAGTCGGCCAGATCCTGGCGCAGTCTGGCCAGACTCCGACCGCCCCAGCGCGTGGCATGCTGCAGGCTGCCGGCGAACACCTGGGTGGCCACCGGGCCGAGCCAGCGCGACACCTCGTACTCCCAGTCCAGCTCCAGATCCTGGAGGATCTCGGCGAGCGCCAGCAGGCTGGCGCTGTCGCCCTCCAGGCTGACCTCGGGGCTGTGCAGGATGGCGGTCTTCCGCCGGCTGGCGACCAGGCGCAGCAGGCTTTCGGCAGGGGCGTGCAGGGTGCAGTCGGCCTCGCCCTGCCAGTGGCTCGCCAGGCGCAGGCCGTCGGCGTTCGGCAGGATATGGAAGCGCAGCTCGGGGGCCGTGCAGTGCACGGCGAGCACGCTGCCGGCCAGCCGGGCCAGGCGCGGCAGGGCGGTGCCGTCCAGGCGCAGCAGGCGGTTGAGTCCGTGTTCCGCGCCAGCGAGCAGGGCCGTGCCGATCATCAGGGCTTGAGGCCGCGGTGCAGGGCGACGATGCCGCCGGTCATGTTGTGATAGGTGACGCGCTCGAAGCCGGCGTCGACCATCATGCCCTTCAGGGTCTCCTGATTCGGGTGCATGCGGATCGACTCGGCCAGGTAGCGGTAGCTGTCGGCGTCGTTGGTGATCAGCTTGCCGGCCAGCGGCATGAAGGCGAAGGAGTAGGCATCGTAGGCCTTGCCGAGCAGGGCGTTGGCCGGTTTGGAGAACTCCAGCACCAGCAGGCGGCCGCCCGGCTTCAGTACCCGCAGCATGGAGCGCAGGGCGTCTTCCTTGTGGGTGACGTTGCGTAGACCGAAGGCGATGGTGACCACGTCGAAGTGGTTGTCGGGGAACGGCAGCTTCTCGGCGTCGGCCTGGACGAAGCGCAGGTTGCCGGCCACGCCCTTGTCGAGCAGGCGGTCGCGGCCGACCTTGAGCATGGAGTCGTTGATGTCGGCCAGCACCACCTCGCCGGTCTCGCCGACCAGACGGGAGAACTGCCCGGCGAGGTCGCCGGTGCCGCCGGCGATGTCCAGCACCCGGTTGCCCCGGCGCACGCCGGACAGCTCGATGGTGAAGCGCTTCCAGAGCCGGTGCAGGCCGCCGGAGAGCACGTCGTTCATCAGGTCGTACTTGGCCGCCACCGAATGGAACACCTCGGCGACCTTCCGTGCCTTCTGGCTTTCCGGGACGTTCTGGTAGCCGAAGTGGGTGATGGGTTCGGACTCGTGGCTCTTGCGCGGATCGTTCATGTCGCTGGCACCGGAAAAATGTGCCGGACATTCTAATGCTGGCGGTCGGGTTTGTCTTGCCAGGGCACCTGTGGCTCGCTCAGGGCATCAGGCGGACCACCGACTCGTGGGGATCGCGGGACTTGCCGGCGCGCTCCAGTTCGGCCAGGTAGTCGGTCCACAGGCGGTCGCGGTCGTGGGCCAACTGGTAGAGGTAGTCCCAGCTGTAGAGGCCGCTGTCGTGGCCGTCGTCGAAGGTCAGCTTGAGGGCGTACTGGCCGACCGGCTCCACACCGGTCAATCCGACGCCGAGCTTGCCGTGTTGCAGCACGGGATGGCCGTGGCCCCGCACTTCCGCCGAGGGCGAGTGCACGCGGAGGAATTCGGCATCGAGGCAGTACTGTTCGTCGGGACCGTAGTGCAGCTCGAGAGTTTTCGAGGCCTTGTGCAGCTTGATGGCAGTCGGTATGTGCATCGTCGGGGCTCCGCGTGAGGAGGCGGGTCGTAGGGGGGGGGTAGCGGCGGCGCCTTACCCACCGCCATAGGGGCCCGATGGAAAACGCTGGGCGGTTTCCCACGGGGTGGCCATCCGCCCTGCGGCTACAGCGTCCGCTCAGAGGATATAGCGCGACAGGTCCTCGTCCTGGGCCAGTTCGCCGAGGTGGCTGTTGACATAGGCGGCGTCGATCACGATCGGCCGACCGCTATGATCGGCGGCCAAATCGGCGGCGCTGAAGGAAACCTCCTCGAGCAGGCGTTCGAGCAGGGTGTGCAGGCGCCGGGCGCCGATGTTCTCGGTCTTCTCGTTGACCTGCCAGGCGATTTCGGCGATGCGCTTGATGCCATCCGCGGTGAACTCGATGTCCAGCCCTTCGGTCTTCAGCAGTTCGCTGTACTGTTCGGTCAGCGAGGCGTGCGGCTCGGTGAGGATGCGTTCGAAGTCCTCCGGGCTCAGCGCCTTGAGTTCGACGCGGATCGGCAGGCGGCCCTGCAGTTCCGGCACCAGGTCGCTGGGCTTGGCCAGGTGGAAGGCGCCGGAGGCGATGAACAGGATGTGGTCGGTCTTGACCATGCCCAGCTTGGTGTTCACCGTGCAGCCCTCGATCAGCGGCAGCAGGTCGCGCTGCACGCCCTCGCGGGAGACGTCGGCGCCGCCGACATTGGCGCGCTTGGCCACCTTGTCGATCTCGTCGATGAAGACGATGCCGTTCTGCTCCACCGCCTCCAGGGCGCGGGCCTTCAGCTCCTCCTCGTTGACCAGGCGTGCCGCCTCCTCGTCGCGGACCAGCTTGAGCGCATCCTTGACCTTCAGCTTGTGGGTCTTCTTGCGGCCCTTGCCCATGCTGGAGAACAGGTTCTGCAGCTGGCTGGTCATTTCCTCCATGCCGGGTGGGGCCATGATTTCCACGCCGCTGGGCGCTTCGGCGATCTCGATATCGATTTCCTTGTCGTCCAACTGACCCTCGCGCAGGCGCTTGCGGAACAGCTGGCGGGTGTTCGAGTCCTCGCGCGTCACCTGCTCGTCGCCGAAGCCCTGGCGTGCCGGCGGCAGCAGGGCGTCGAGAATGCGGTCCTCGGCGGCGTCCTCGGCGCGGTAGCGCACCCGCTGGATCTCCTGCTCGCGCATCATCTTCACCGCCGCGTCGGCCAGGTCGCGGACGATGGATTCCACGTCGCGGCCGACATAGCCCACCTCGGTGAACTTGGTCGCCTCCACCTTGATGAACGGAGCGTTCGCCAGGCGTGCCAGGCGGCGGGCGATCTCGGTCTTGCCGACGCCGGTCGGGCCGATCATCAGGATGTTCTTCGGCGTCACCTCGGCGCGCAGCTCGGCCGGCAGCTGCATGCGCCGCCAGCGGTTGCGCAGGGCGATGGCGACGGCGCGCTTGGCGTCGTCCTGGCCGACGATGTGGCGGTTGAGTTCGTGGACGATTTCGCGGGGCGTCATGGACATGGGTAAGACTCGCTTCATGCGGTGGGGCGTCGGGTCTGGGACCCTCCGCCGCGGCGTTCTGTTCGCCGGTCGCGGATCTGCGGCCGGTTGCGCTGGGCCTCAGTCGAGGTCCAGCTCCTCGATGGTCAGGTTCTGATTGGTGAAGACGCAGATGCTGCCGGCAATGTTCAGCGCGGTTTCGGCAACCTCGCGGGCCGACAGGCCGGTATGCAGCAGCAGCGCCTTCGCCGCGGCCTGCGCGTAGGGGCCGCCGGAGCCCATGGCGATCAGGCTTTCCTCGGGTTCGACCACGTCGCCGTTGCCGGTGATGATCAGCGAGGCGTCCTTGTTGGCCACCGCCAGCATGGCCTCCAGGCGGCTCAGCGAGCGATCGGTGCGCCAGTCCTTGGCCAGCTCGACGGCAGCGCGGACCAGATGGCCCTGGTGTTTTTCCAGTTGACCCTCGAAGCGCTCGAAGAGGGTGAAGGCATCCGCAGTGGCACCGGCGAAGCCGGCCAGCACCTGGCCGTGATAGAGGCGGCGGACTTTCCTCGCGTTGCCCTTCATCACGGTGTTGCCGAGGGAAACCTGGCCGTCGCCGCCCATGACGACTTTGCCTTGGCGGCGGACTGAAACGATGGTGGTCAAGGGAGTGTCTCCACGCTGCGGGGCGAAAATGCCCGAGTGGAACCTATATGGGGCAGGGGCGGGAGAATTTCAACGAGGAAGGCGGCAGGCCTTGGCAGGCGGCCTGCCGGAAGCTCAGTGTGTCTGGCGCTGCTGGGGCATCAGGTTGCGAAAGCCGTCGCCGGCCAGTTGCTTCTGTGCCTGCTCCAGCTGCTGGCGGTTGCCGAAGGGGCCGGCTACCACGCGGTGCCAGGTCTCGCCGCGCACGGTGCCGACCTCGACGCGCACGCTCTGGCCGAGCAGGGCGATGCGCGCCTTGGCATCCTCCGCATCGGCCTTGCTGCGGAACGAGCCGGCCTGCAGGTAGTAATGGGTGGTCGGCGCAGGCTTGGCCAGGGCCGGTGGCTTGGCGGTGACGGCGGGAGGCGTGCGGCCGTTGAGCAGGGCTTCTGCTCGTGCGGCGTCCTGGGCTGGCGTCGGCGTCGGCGTCGGCGTCGGCGTCGGCTTTGGCTGCTGCGGCGGTGTAGCCGGACGCAGGGGTGGCGCTTGCGTTTGTGCCGTCTGCTGCGTCGGCGGCAGCGTCTGCGGCGGCTGTTGTGCCGGCTGGGCCGGCGCTTGCTCCGGCGGCTTCTGCGGCTGTGCCTGTACCTGCTGCTGCGCGGTCGGCGGCACCACGACTTCCGACTCGGGCAGCAGGGTATAGAAGTCGTACTTGGGCTTGCTCGGCTGCTGTTGCATCGCCTTGGCCGGTTGCTCGGCGGTGTCGCGCTTGATGGCATTGCTGCCGGGTTCGAGCTTGGTCAGAAACATCGCGAAGCCGCCGACGGCCAGGCCGCAGGAGAGCCAGAGCCAACCCGGCACCTCCCGCTTGCGCGGGGGCGGGGTGCGGCTGGCGCCACGCTTGGGGGCATTGTTCTTTGCCATGCTGATGGGTAAGTCCCTTTACTTACATGCGTTCCAGGGTTTCCAGGCCGAGCAGTTCCAGGCCCTGCCGGAGGGTGCGGCCGGTCAGTGCGGCCAGCAGCAGGCGGCTCTGCTGGCGGGCCGGCGTGCCGGCGGCGAGGATCGGACAGTTCTCGTAGAAGCTGGAGAACAGTCCGGCCAGGTCATAAAGATAGGCGCAGAGCAGGTGCGGCAGGCCCTTCTCGGCGACATTGCCGAGCACCTCGCCGAACTGCGCCAGCCGGGCGGCCAGCGCCTGCTCCGGTGCGGCCTCGAGGACGATGCCGCCGCCGATCTCGTCGATGCCCTTGCCCAGTTTGCGGAACACGCTGGCCACGCGGGTGTAGGCATAGAGCAGGTACGGCGCGGTGTTGCCCTCGAAGCTCAGCATCAGTTCGAAGTTGAAGCTGTAGTCGCTGGTGCGGTGCTTGGACAGGTCGGCGTACTTCACCGCACCGATGCCCACGGCGCGAGCGATGGTGCGCAGTTCTTCCTCGGGCAGCTCCGGATTCTTGCCCTTGACCAGGGTGTAGGCGCGCTGCTCGGCTTCGTCGAGCAGGTCGATCAGCTTCACCGTGCCGCCGTCGCGGGTCTTGAAGGGGCGACCGTCGGCGCCGTTCATGGTGCCGAAGCCCATGTGCTCGAGCTCCATGCCCGCGCGCACGAAGCCGGCGCGGCGCGCCACCGCGAAGGCCATCTGGAAGTGCAGGGCCTGGCGCTGGTCGACGAAGTAGAGCACGCGATCGGCCTCGAGCACCTGGCTGCGGTAGCGCATTGCGGCGAGGTCGGTGGTGGCGTAGAGATAGCCGCCGCCGGCCTTCTGCACGATCACCGGCAGCGGGTTGCCTTCGGCATTCTTGAACTCGTCGAGGAACACACACTGGGCGCCCTCGCTCTCGGTCAGCAGGCCCTTGTCGCGCAGGGCCTGGACGATGCCCGGCAGCTCGTCGTTGTAGGCGCTCTCGCCGCGGATGTCATCGGTGCTCAGGCGCACGCCGAGGCGTTCGTAGACTTCCTGGCAGTGGGACAGGGAGACCTCGTTGAAGCGTTGCCACAGGCGCAGGCACTCCGGGTCGCCGGCCTGCAGCTTGACCACCAGTTCGCGGGCGCGGTCGGCGAAAGCTTCGGAGTCGTCGAAGCGCTTCTTCGAGGCGCGGTAGAACTGCTCGAGGTCGGCCAGCTCGCTCTCGGCCGAGGCCGGGTTTTCCTCCAGGTGGGCCAGCAGCATGCCGAACTGGGTACCCCAGTCGCCGACGTGGTTCTGCCGGATCACGCTATCGCCGAGGAATTCCAGCACCCGCGCCACGGCATCGCCGATGATGGTCGAGCGCAGGTGGCCAACATGCATCTCCTTGGCCAGGTTGGGCGAGGACAGATCGACCACCACCCGCTGCAGGTCGCCGTGCTTGCGCACGCCGAGGCGCTCGTCGGTCAGTGCGGCCTCCAGGCGCAGGGCCAGGGCGTCGCTGTTCTGGAAGAAGTTGAGAAAGCCGGGACCGGCGATTTCCACCTTGCTGATCGAGGCGTTGGCCGGCAGCGCGGCGACCAGCTTCTCGGCCAGCTCGCGCGGCTTCAGGCCGGCCGGCTTGGCCAGCATCATGGCGATGTTGCTGGCGAAGTCGCCGTGGCTCTTGTCCTTGGTGTTTTCCACCTGGATCGCCGGCGCCAGGCCCGCGGGGAGCACGCCGTCATCGGTCAGGCGGGTCAGGGCTTGCTGGATCAGCTGGCGAATCGTGTCTTTCATGGTCTGCTCTTGGCCACGGAGGGGCAGTGCACCGGGAAGGCGGGTTGTGAAAACCGGGCATTATCCGCGGCAGCGGCGGGCTTGCCAACCGCTGCGAGCCCTGGGGGCAGGCACCGCGATCGGCAGGCGAAGCGGCCGGTGCCGGCCGTGGCGGCTCAGTACAGGTCGATCGGGTCGACATCCAGCGACCAGCGCACCGTACGGGCGCCGGGCAGTCGTTCGAGGGCCGCCAGCCATGGGCCGAGCAGTCGGCGCAGTGGCGCACGGCTGGTCGCCTGCAACAGCAGCTGGGCGCGATGGCGGCCGGCGCGGCGCTCCATCGGCGCCGGGACCGGGCCGAGCAGCTCGAGGCCGGAGAGCGGCAGGGCGTCGAGCAGGTGCTGGGCTTCGTCGGCAGCCTGTTCGAGAAAGCCTTCGGCCTGCCCCGGCCGGTGCGCCTCGGCACGCAGCAGGGCGAGATGGGTGAAGGGAGGCAGGCCGGCGGCGCGGCGTTCCTCGAGGGCCTGCTCGGCGAAGGCCAGGTAGCCCTGTTCGGCCAGTTGGACCAGCAGCGGGTGGTCTGCCAGATGGGTCTGGATGATCACCGTGCCCGGCTCCTCGGCTCGCCCGGCGCGCCCGGCGACCTGCACGATCAGTTGGGCCATGCGTTCGCTGGCGCGGAAGTCGGCGGAGAACAGGCCACCGTCGGCATCGAGGATCGCCACCAGGGTGACCCGCGGAAAGTGATGCCCCTTGGCGATCATCTGCGTGCCGACCAGCAGGCAGGGCTCGCCGCGATGGATGGCGGCGAGCAGCCTGGGCAGCGCCTCCTTGCGTGCGGTGCTGTCGCGGTCGATGCGCAGCACCGGGTAATCCGGAAACAGGATACTCAGACGCTCCTCGGTACGCTCGGTGCCGACGCCGACCGGGCGCAGGTCGACCCGGGCGCACTGCGGGCAGGCCATCGGCTGGCGTTCCGCGTGGCCGCAGTGGTGGCAGCGCAGTTCGCGCTGGCGCTGGTGCAGGGTCATGCGCGCATCGCAGCGCGGGCATTGGGCGATCCAGCCGCAGTCGTGGCACAGCAGGGTCGGCGCGAAGCCGCGACGGTTGAGGAACACCAGCACCTGCTGGCCGGCGGCGAGCGTGCGGGCGATCGCCTGCTGCAGGGGTGGGGAGATTCCGCCGTCGAGCGGCCGGCTCTTCACGTCCAGGCGCAAAAAGCGCGGTGGGCGGGCGTGGCCGGCGCGCTGGCGGAGCTGGAGCAGGGCGTAGCGGCCGGTGTGGGCGTTGTGCAGGCTTTCCAGAGAGGGCGTGGCGGAGCCGAGCAGGAGCGGGATCTCCTCCAGCCGGGCGCGAACCACGGCCAGGTCGCGGGCATGGTAGCGCAGGCCTTCCTGCTGTTTATAGGACGCGTCGTGCTCCTCGTCGACGATGATCAGGCCAGGGTGCTTGAGCGGGGTGAAGAGTGCCGAGCGGGTGCCGATGACGATGTCCGCCTCGCCGTCGCGAGCTGCCAGCCAGGCGTCCAGGCGCTCGCGGTCGCCGATGCCGGAGTGGAGCAGGGCGATCCGCGCGTTGAAGCGGCGGGTGAAGCGCTCCAGTGTCTGCGGACCGAGGTTGATTTCCGGGATCAGGACCAGTGCCTGTCGCCCGGCCTCCAGCACCTGGTGGATCAACTGCAGATAGACCTCGGTCTTGCCGCTGCCGGTGACGCCGGCCAGCAGAAAGGCATTGAAGCCGCCGAAGCCGGCGCGCACCGCCTCGACGGCCCCGCGCTGTTCGTCGTTCAGCGCCAGTTCGGCCTGGAGCAGCCAACTGCCGTGCCGTTCGCGGGGCGCATGCTGGCGTATCTCGGTACGCAGCAGGCCTTTGGCCAGCAGCAGGTCGAGGCTGGCCTTGTTCAGTTGCAGCTTGCCGAGCAAGGCCTGGGGTACGCCATGGGGATGCTGGGCGAGAGTCTGCAGGGCTTCGCGCTGGCGAGGTGCACGGGCCAGGCGCGGGTCGTCCGGGTGCGCGCCTTCGGCCAGATGCCACCAGCGCTCCTGGCGCTGCTCGGCCGGCTCGCCCTGGCGCAGCAGCGCCGGCAGGGCCCAGCCGAAGGTGTCGCCGAGGCTGTGCTGATAGTAGTGGGCCGTCCACTGGCACAACCTGAGCAGACTTTGCGGCAGTGGCGGGCCGGGATCGAGAAGTTCGAGGGCAGCCTTCAGCTTGTCGGCCGGTACTTCGCTGCGCTCGCTCAGTTCGACCAGCACGCCGACCACCTCACGCCGGCCAAACGGCACGCGCAGGCGTACGCCCGGCTGCAGGAGGGCGGCCGGCACGCCGGGCGGTGCGCGGTAGTCGAACAGGCGGCGCAGTGGCGAGGGCAAGGCGAGGCGGAGGATCGGAGCAGGCACGCGGGCAGTCCTTGACGGAGAGCGACGATCTTAGCAGGCGGCGAAGCCGGGACGGCGACCGCCTGGTCTTGCGTGCTTGCATCGCCGCAGTGCTCTGGTATCATCCGGCGCCTGTTTTCGTACGGTGCCCGACATTGGGTCGGGTGGCGGTACGCCAGAGTCGAGGACTTTTCCATGAAAGCCGATATCCATCCGAATTACGTCGAGATCGAGGCGACCTGCAGCTGCGGGAACGTGATCAAGACCCGCTCCACCCTGGGCAAGAGCATCAGCATCGACGTGTGCTCCGAGTGCCACCCGTTCTATACCGGCAAGCAGAAGGTGCTCGACACCGGCGGCCGTATCGATCGTTTCAAGCAGCGTTTCGGTGTGTTCGGCTCCAAGTAAGCACCGATGGCCAGGGAGGCCTGATGCGCTGTTTCGCGCTGCTGAAAAAGGCGCCCCTCGCGGGCGCCTTTTTCGTTTCCGTCGCCTGGGGTCTGCCTGCACAGGCGCTATGCCCGGCGCCGGACAAGCTGTCGACTGCCCGCGTGGAGCGTGTGATAGACGGCGATACCCTGCACCTCGCCGACGGCCGGCGTGTGCGCCTGATCGGTGTGAATACGCCGGAGCGTGCACGCCGTGAGCAGCCTGCCGAGCCCTTTGCCGAGGCGGCGCGCGAGCGCCTTCGGCAACTGGTGACGGCCAACGGCGGGCGGGTCGACCTGCTGCCGGGGCGTCAGGCCAGGGATCGCCATGGCCGCCTCCTGGCTCATGCCTATGATGCGCATGGCCGCAGCTGGGAGGCGCAACTGCTGGCCGAGGGGCTCGGCTACCAGGTGGCGGTGGCGCCGAACGCGGCGCTTGCCGATTGCCTGAGGCAGGCCGAGCGCCGGGCGCGGGCAGCCGGCGCAGGACTCTGGCGGCAGCCGGCATGGCAGCGACCGGAGCAGCTGCGGCGCGGTGGCTTCGCCCTGATCCGCGCACGGGTCGGCGGGGTCGAACGCAATGGCGGTGGCCTGTGGATCGAGCTGGAGGGGGGCTTGGTCCTGCGTGTCGAGCCGAAGCTGCTCCGCCTGTTCGATCTGGCCGCCCTGCAGCGCCTGCCGGGACGAAGGGTCGAGACGCGAGGCTGGGTGGTCGATCGCGCCCGTCAGGGGCAAGTGGACAAGGAGCAGGCACGCTGGATGCTGCCTCTGACCCATCCGTTCATGCTCGACGTGCTTCCATGAGGCTTGCCGGGCTCTGGTACTCGGCCGGTCGCTGCTGGATCTTTCGTCATGCGGGCTGTCGAAACCGCCTGTCGCTGCCGGTGGGTTCTCGCCCATGGAGATCAGCGGCTGTCGAGCCAGGGTAAATGCGCAGATCGTTCTGCCCTATCTGTATCGGTTGGAGAGGAGCAGCGCCTTTTCGTCTGTCGCCCGCTGGCGTTGGTGGCCGTGTCCGGCCATATCGCAGTATTTGACAAGCCTCGATGGCCGATCTGGACAAGCGTCCATGCTCTCCTTGAGACAGGTCGGAAATTGGCTAAAAGTCGGGCGTCAGGGATCTTGACATGCGGCGTTGAGTGCTATTGTTGGTGCTTGTTGTCTTGCCGTATGCTCATTCAGCAAGTTGCAACACTATAAAAACGGAAACTAATAATTATGTCTGATCTCAAGACCGCCGCCCTCGAATATCACGCCCAGCCGCGTCCCGGAAAGCTGAGCGTGGAACTGACCAAACCCACCCAGACCGCCCGCGATCTGTCGCTGGCCTACAGCCCCGGCGTCGCCGAGCCGGTGCGGGAAATCGCTCGCGATCCCGAACTGGCCTACCGCTATACCGGCAAGGGCAACCTGGTCGCCGTCATCTCCGACGGCACCGCGATCCTCGGCCTGGGCAACCTCGGCCCGCTGGCCTCCAAGCCGGTCATGGAAGGCAAGGGCGTGCTGTTCAAGCGCTTCGCCGGGATCGATGTGTTCGACATCGAGGTGGATGCCGAGAGCCCGCAGGCCTTCATCGACACCGTCAAGCGCATCTCCGTGACCTTCGGCGGCATCAACCTGGAGGACATCAAGGCGCCCGAGTGCTTCGAGATCGAGCGGGCGCTGATCGAGCAGTGCGACATCCCGGTGTTCCACGACGACCAGCACGGCACCGCCATCGTCACCGCGGCGGGCATGCTCAATGCCCTGGAGATCGCCGGCAAGACCCTGGCCGATGCCAGGATCGCCTGCCTCGGCGCCGGCGCCGCGGCTATCTCCTGCATGCGCCTGCTGATCAGCCTGGGGGCCAGGGTGGAGAACATCCACATGGTCGACCGCCAGGGGGTCATCCATGCCGGACGCGACGACTTGAACCAGTACAAGGCGGTGTTCGCCCACGAGACCGACAAGCGCACCCTGTCCGACGCGCTCGACGGCGCCGACGTGTTCGTCGGCCTGTCCGGGGCCAACCTGCTGAGTCCGGAAGACCTGCTGCGCATGGCGCCGAACCCGATCGTCTTCGCCTGCTCCAACCCCGACCCGGAGATCCGGCCGGAGCTGGCGCATGCCACGCGCGGCGACGTGATCATGGCCACCGGGCGTTCCGACTACCCGAACCAGGTCAACAACGTGCTGGGCTTCCCCTTCATCTTCCGCGGCGCCCTGGACGTGCGCGCCACCCGCATCAACGAGGAGATGAAGATCGCCGCGGCGCATGCCCTGCGCGAGCTGGCCAAGCTGCCGGTGCCCAGGGAGGTGTGCGAGGCCTACGGGGTGTCGGGGCTGGAGTTCGGCCGCGACTACATCATTCCCAAGCCCATGGACCCGCGGCTGATCACCATGGTGTCCGACGCCGTGGCCCGCGCCGCCATCGAGAGCGGCGTGGCCTCCCTGCCGTATCCGAAGCACTATCCGCTGCAGTCGGTGGAGGCGGTGTTCAACAGCTGAGCGAGACTCTGCCTGGTCCAAAAGAAACCCCGCTTAAGGCGAATGCCCGTCAGTCAAGGCATTGACCTTGCAGGATAAAACGATGGAAACAGGCTCATGGATTCCCATGAGCCTGTTTCTTTTATGCTCCTTCAGCAAGTACTCCAGCAGGACATGGAACTCAATCCCGCCTCGTTCGAGTGTTTCGTCCTGTCGATCGACCCTGCCTGGATCGAGGAGGCATTGACACTGACCGGCACGGTTTCCTTGCGCTGCCGGCGCTTGCCGGCCGAGCGTATCGTCTGGCTGGTCGTCGGGATGGCCCTGTTCAGGGGGCGAGCCCAGCTGGCTGATCGTGCAACAGCCGGGATTATCCGAGGGCAACGGCCTGATGCCAGGCACGATCCCGCAGCGGCTGATGGAACTCCGGGCGCAGGCTCGCCACTTCATGCTGCCGCTCAGGCATGAGCGGCACTATTCGCGCGTCGCGAAACCATGTTCGAATAAGTATCCCCAGAAAGAAAAATGCCAGTCAGCTTAGTCAGCTTAACTGACTGGCCTTGGCTTAAGGCGGGAATTTCTTTTGAGGGTCAGAACAGGTCGATCGGCGGTGCGGATTCTTTCGCCAGTGTGCCCGGACCGGACTCCTCCTCGCTGGCCATAGGCGGCGGGGCTTCGTTCTTGAACAGCTCGAAGACGGCGCCGGGGGTGCCGGGCGAAGCGATGCGACCGCTGCCGGGGTTGATGCGCAGGGTCAGTAGCCCTTCGGGCTCGGCCTGCAGGTGCGGCGGCTTGTCCTTCAGGGCTGCGCTCATGAAGTTCATCCAGATCGGCAAGGCCACGGTGCTGCCGTATTCATGGCTGCCCAGGCTTTCCGGCTGGTCGAAACCGGCCCAGACGGTGGTGACGTAGTCGGCGTTGTAGCCGGAGAACCAGCTGTCCTTGGACTCGTTGGTGGTCCCGGTCTTGCCGGCCAGGTCGCTGCGCCCCATCTCCAGGGCGCGGCGGGCAGTGCCGCGCTTGATCACATCTTGCAGCATGCTGGTCATGATGTAGGTGGTACGGGCATCGACGATGCGCTCCGCGACGATCGGCTCGGGGGGGGGCGGGAGCCGCGTGGGCGGGGCTGGTTGGACCGCCTCGGAAGAGGCATCGGCGGTGGTAACGAGCTGTGCGCCCTCGGTGATGATCGGGGGGCTGGTGAAGGCGGCCGGTGCCGGCTCCTCTGCCGGAGTGCGAGGCGGGTTGGCCTGATACAGAAGCTTGCCGTCGCGGTCCTCGATGCGCTCGATCAGGTAGGGCTGGATGCGGTAGCCGCCATTGGCGAAGGTGCTCCAGCCGGCGGCGATTTCCAGCGGGGTCAAGTTGGCCGTGCCGAGCGCCAGGGACAGGTTGCGTGGCAGGTCGCGCTTGTCGAAGCCGAAGCGGCCGATGTAATCCAGGGTGTAGTCGATGCCGATGCTTTGCAGCAGGCGAATCGATACCAGGTTGCGCGACTTGTACAGGGCTTCGCGCAAGCGGATCGGGCCGAGAAAAGTGTTGGTATCGTTCTTGGGGCGCCAGACCGTATCCAGATACGGATCGACAAAGACGATCGGGGCGTCGTTGATCAGACTGGCGGCGGTAAAGCCGCGGTCCAGGGCTGCACTGTAGATGAAGGGCTTGAAGCTCGAGCCGGGTTGCCGCTTGGCCTGGGCGGCGCGGTTGTAGTTGCTCTGCTCGAAGGAGAAGCCTCCGACCAGGGCGCGAATCGCGCCGTTTCGCGGGTCCAGGGAGATCAGGGCGCTCTGGGCGGCAGGAATCTGACTGAAGGCCAGGCTGCCATCCTCCTGACGCATGACGCGAATCAGGTCTCCAACCTTGACCACCTGACCCGGGTTCTGCGGTCTGGGTCCCATGCTGTCGGCGCTGACGAAGGGCCGGGCCCAGCTCATGCTTTCCCAGCGCACCGTTTCCTCGTCGCCGTTGCGCATCAGGGCCTGGATGGCGTTGCTGCCGACCTGGGTGACGACGGCGGGCTCGAGACCGTTGATGCTGCGCTGCTTGTCCAGCTCGTCCAGCCAGGCGCTTCTGCTCGTGCCGGGCAGGTGGGCCTCGGGGCCTCGGTAGCCGTGGCGCCGATCGTAGTCGAGCAGCCCCTGGCGAACGGCGCTGTTGGCCGCTTCCTGCAGGTCGCTGGGAGTCGTGGTGGTAACCCGGAACCCCTCGGTATAGGCGTCGCTGCCGTAACGGCCGACCAGCTCGGCACGGGCCAGTTCGGCGATATAGGGGGCGTTCAGCTCCGGAGCGGGAACGTGATAGCTCGCGTCCGCCGGTTCTGCGAGGGCTTGCAGGTAACGAGTCTCGTCGATGTGCCCAAGCTTGTACATGCGCCCGAGGATCCAGTCGCGCCGCTCCTTGCTGCGTGCCGGGTTGGCCAGGGGATTGAAGCGCGACGGGGCTTTCGGCAAGCCGGCGATCATCGCCATCTGCGCCAGGCTCAGTTCGCGAATGGACTTGCCGTAGTAGACCTGGGCCGCTGCCTCGATGCCATAGGCGCGGTTGCCGAGGTAGATCTTGTTGACGTAGAGCTCGAGGATTTCCTCCTTGCTGAGCTCCCGCTCGATCTGCAGGGCGAGCAGGATTTCGTTGACCTTGCGCGAAAAGCTCCGCTCGCTGGTCAGGAAGAAATTCTTCGCCACCTGCATGGTGATGGTGCTGCCCCCGGTCTGAATATGCCCGCTGCTCAATAATTGCGTGGCAGCGCGCATTAGGCTCGCAAGGTCGACGCCATAATGGCTGGCGAAATTGTCGTCCTCCGCAGCCAGCAGGGCATGGATGAAGTCCGGGGGGATTTCTGCGTAGCGGATGGGGGTGCGGCGCATCTCGCCGAATTCCGCAATCAGCTTGGCATCGCTGCTGTATATCCGCAGGGGGATTTGCAGCTGGATGGTGCGCAGCGATTCGGCCGACGGAAGGTTGGGTCCCAGATAGAGAAAGGCTCCGCTCAGGCCGAGCAGCAGGCTGCTGAAAATGGCGACGAAGGTCCAGCCGAAGAATTTAAGCAAACGCATCAAGGCGGCGGGGTTTCCAGATGAAAGAAGGACAGAAGTTCGGGCAAGGCGAAAAGCGAAAAGCCGGTCACATTATATGCGTTTTTTCTGCGGGATAGCCATTTACGCTTCTGTCAAGCCTGTTATCTAATGCGTCATTACATAAATTGTCCGTAAGTTACGGATACAGCAAGGAAATTGGTTGTGCTAGGGCTCTTCAACAAGAAAGCGGGTTCATTACTGGGGATCGATATTAGTTCGACCACGGTCAAGCTTATCGAATTGAGTCGTTCGGGTAATCGTTACCGGGTGGAGGCCTATGCCGTCGAGCCGCTTCCTGCCAATGCCGTCGTCGAGAAGAATATCGCCGATCTCGATGGTGTCGGCCAGACCTTGAGCAAGGTACTGGCCAAGGCCAAGACCGGAACCAAGAATGCAGCGGTGGCCGTGGCCGGCTCCGTAGTGATCACCAAGACTGTCGAGATGGATGCCGGGCTTTCCGAAGAGGAAATGGAAACCCAGCTGAAGCTTGAGGCCGACCAATACATTCCCTATCCCCTCGAGGAAGTGGCGATCGACTTCGAAGTCCAGGGGGTGCTGCCGCGCAGCCCCGGCCGGGTCGAGGTGCTGCTCGCCGCCTGTCGCAAGGAAAACGTCGAAGCCCGCGAGGCAGTGCTGGCACTGGCCGGCCTGACGGCCAAGGTCGTTGATGTCGAGGCTTATGCCATGGAGCGTGCGTGCGGGCTGCTGGTCAATCAACTGGGCGGCGATCCGGCGGGGCTGATCGTGGCCGTCGTGGATATCGGCGCGACCATGATGACGCTCAGCGTATTGCATGACGGTCGCACCCTCTATACCCGTGAGCAGTTGTTTGGCGGCAGGCAGCTCACCGACGAAATCCAGCGCCGTTATGGGCTGTCCGTGGCCGAAGCCGGTCTGGCCAAGAAAAAAGGCGGACTTCCGGAAGACTACGACAGTGAGGTTCTGCAGCCGTTCAAGGAAGCCGTCGTACAGCAGGTGTCCCGTTCGCTGCAGTTCTTTTTTGCGGCGGGCCAGCACAACCAGGTCGACTACATCCTGCTGGCGGGTGGGACCTCTTCCCTGCCGGGGCTTGATCAGTTGATCCAGCAGAAGACCGGTACCAAGACCCTGGTGGCCAATCCGTTTGCCGAGATGACGCTGAGCCCCAAGGTGAGTGCAGCGGCTCTGGCCAGCGACGCTCCGGCCATGATGGTTGCCTGCGGTCTGGCGATGAGGAGTTTCGATTAGATGGCGCGGATCAACCTTCTACCTTGGCGCGAGCAGCTCCGCGAGGAGCGCCGCCAGCGCTTTCTGGTCACGCTGGGGGCAGTGTTGCTGGCTGCCGGTGGTCTGGTTTTCCTGGGTGACCGGTACCTGAACGCGAGCATCGACGCGCAGCGTGCGCGCAACGATTTCATTCGTCGGGAGATCGCCGTGCTCGACGCGCGAATCAAGGAGATCAGCGAACTCAAGACCCGCCGTCAGCAGTTGCTGGAGCGGATGAAGATCATCCAGGACCTGCAGGGCAATCGGCCGATCATCGGCCGGGTGTTCGAACAGTTGGTCCGCACCTTGCCTGACGGCGTGTATTTCACCTCGTTGAAGATGACCGGCAAGAACATTGCTATCGAAGGGGCTGCCGAGTCCAACAACCGGGTTTCGAATTTGATGCGCAACCTGGACGGCTCGGAATGGCTCGAGGCGCCCAACCTGACTGCGGTGAAGGCTGTGACGGCCGGGGCCCTCGATCAGGCCAACGTGTTCCAGCTGACAGTGCAGCAGGTGCAGCCGGGAGAGGATGCTGCGCAGGTCGCCGGGCATGCGCAGGCCGCAGCTGCCGTGCGCGGTGCAGGGGTTCCCGCTTCGAAGGGTGCGCAGGAGAAAAAAGGAGGAGCGCGGAAATGAGCCTGTCCGAGTCCCTGGAAAGTTTGCGCAAGGTCGACCTGGCCGATCTGGATCTGAACAACCTCGGCTCGTGGCCGGCTCCAGTGAAGGTCATTACCTGCCTGCTGATGCTGATTGCCGTTCTGGCGCTGGGATACAACTTCCATCTCAAGGATCTGCAGGCCCAGCTAGAGCGGGAGCGAGGCGAAGAGGGAACCCTGAAACAGCAGTTTTCCACCAAGGCTTTCCAGGCTGCAAACCTGGAGGCCTATAGGCAGCAGATGGTGGAGATGGAGGCCTCTTTCGGTGCCCTGTTGCGGCAGTTGCCGAGCGATACCGAAGTACCGGGGCTGCTCGAGGATATCACCCGTACCGGCTTGGGCAGCGGACTGGAGTTTGAGGAAATCAAACTTCTCGAGGAAGTTGCCCAGCAATTTTATATCGAGTTGCCGATTCAAATATCCGTAGTGGGCACTTATCACGATCTCGCCACTTTTGTCAGTGGCGTCGCCAGCCTTCCGCGCATAGTCACCTTGCATGATTTCGATATAAAGCCCGTGGCCTCGGGAGACAATACGAAGTTGCGCATGAAGATATTGGCCAAGACTTATCGTTATAACGACAAGGGGCTGCGCAAATGAAGTCTGCCCGTCTGGTTTGCATTGTGGCTCTTGTCGGACTTTCCGGTTGCGATGTCGGCAGCGAGTTTCAGGATTTGCAGGCTTATATGGATGAAGTGCGTGCACGGCCCAAGGGAACGATCGAGCCGCTGCCGGAGTTCCAGCCCTATGAGGCCTTCACCTACAGTGCGGCCGCCATGCGCAGCCCGTTCCAGCCGCCGGTGAAGATCGATCTGGCCAACCATCGTAGAGGCTCGCAGGACATTCGGCCGGACGAAGGCAGGGTCAGGCAATACCTCGAGGGGTTCAACATCGAGGTTTTCGAGATGGTCGGCACGCTTTCCAACGGGGCGGGCATGCACGCCCTGGTGCGCGGGGCAGGCGGCGTCCATCGGGTGAGGTTGGGCGACTATCTGGGGCGCAACCACGGCCGCATCGTCAAGATCAACGAAGCCTCCATCGATGTCGTGGAAATCGTTCCCGACGGCGAGGGCGGCTGGCTGGAGCGCCCGCGCAGTCTCACGTTGAAGGAGCGCTCGTGATGGGCGGATCCAGCATGAAGAAAAATCCCCGGTCTGCATTACGGAACCAGTCAATGAACAGCACCCTTTCGCGTCTCGGTATTTCGATCCTGGCTGCCCTGCTGTCGCCGGAATTGTTGGCGGCCGATCTCAAGGCCCTGGACGTGGCCGCCCTGCCTGGCGATCGGGTCGAACTCAAGTTGTCATTCGACGAGCCCGTGCCGGCTCCGCGCGGCTACACCATCGAGCAGCCGGCCCGTATTGCCCTGGATCTGCCCGGTGTGGCCAACAAACTGGGGACCAAGTACCGTGAGCTGGGTGTCGGCAACGCCCGCAGTGTCACCTTGGTCGAGGCGAACGAACGCACCCGGATGATCGTCAACCTGGCTGCACTGTCGCCCTACAACACGCGGGCCGAGGGCAACAACCTCTATGTGGTGATCGGCGAATCGGCCACCGCGCCCCAGCAGGCCCGCACTGCGCCGCCACCGGTCGCGGCGGCTTCGGCTCCGCTGGCCAAGCCCTACGTGCCGGCAGGCAAGGCGGTTCAGGGCATCGACTTCCAGCGGGGCGAGCAGGGCGAGGGCAACGTCATCATCGATCTGTCGAGCCCAGGCATGAATCCCGATATCCAGGAGCAGGGCGGCAAGATCCGCCTGGATTTTTCGGGGGCGCAGCTGCCGGAGTCCCTGCGGGCACGCCTGGACGTCAAGGATTTCGCCACACCCGTGCAGTTCGTGAGTGCTTCGAGCCAGGGTGGCAAGGCCAGTATCCTCATCGAGCCGACCGGCATGTACGACTACCTGGTCTACCAGGCCGACAATCGACTGACCGTCAGCGTCAAGGCGAAGGCCCAGGAGAGTAATGTCAGGCCCGGTGCCGATCGCTTCGCGTATACCGGTGAAAAGCTGTCGCTGAATTTCCAGGATATCGATATCCGTTCGGTTCTGCAGTTGATCGCCGACTTCACCAATCTCAACCTGGTGGCCAGCGACACCGTGCAGGGCAATATCACCCTTCGCCTGCAGAATGTGCCTTGGGATCAGGCGCTCGACCTGGTGCTCAAGACCAAGGGGCTGGACAAGCGCAAGATCGGCAACGTGCTTCTGGTGGCGCCGGCCGACGAAATCGCGGCACGCGAGCGTCAAGAGTTGGAGGCGCAACAGCAGATCGCCGAGCTGGCTCCCCTCCGTCGCGAGCTGGTTCAGGTGAACTATGCCAAAGCGGCGGACATCGCCAAGCTCTTCCAGTCGGTCACCAGCGGCGAAGAGGTTGGAGAGCAGCGTGGCTCCATCACGGTCGACGAGCGGACCAACAACATCATTGCCTACCAGACCCAGGATCGCCTGGACGAGTTGCGGCGGATCGTCGCCCAACTTGATATCCCGGTGCGCCAGGTGATGATCGAGGCGCGCATCGTCGAGGCCAATGTCGATTACGACAAGAGCTTGGGGGTGCGCTGGGGCGGAAGTTTCGTGAACGACCAGTGGAGCCTGTATGGCAAGGATGGCGCACAATCGATCGATGACGGGCAGGTGTTCCTGCCGGGGACCGACAAAGTCGGCAACTTCACGTTGGAGGATGGCGTGGCTCCCGTCCCCTTCGTCGACATGGGGGTTGCGAACAGCACCTCCGGTCTTGGCATTGGCTTCGTCTCCGATCATCTGATCCTCGATCTGCAGCTGTCGGCCATGGAGAAGACCGGCAACGGCGAGGTCATCTCCCAGCCCAAGGTGCTCACCTCGGATAAGGAGACGGCAAAGATTCTGACCGGCGAGGAGATCCCCTATCAGGAGGCCAGCTCCAGCGGTGCGACCAGCACCTCCTTCAAGGAGGCGGCGCTGTCGCTGGAGGTGACGCCGCAGATCACTCCCGACAACCGCATCATCATGGAAGTGAAGGTGACCAAGGATCAGGCGGACTTCTCCAAGGCCCTGAACGGGGTGCCGCCGATCAACAAGAACGAGGTCAATGCCAAGGTGCTGATCGGCGACGGCGAAACCATCGTGATCGGCGGGGTCTTCTCCAATACCCAGGCCAAATCCGTGGACAAGGTGCCTTTCCTCGGCGATTTGCCGTTCATCGGGCGTCTGTTCCGCCGCGACGTGGTTGCCGACAGCAAATCCGAGCTGCTTGTTTTCCTGACTCCGCGTATTCTTAATAACCAGGCTATTGCTGTGAGTCGTTGAGTCAGTGCGAAATGTGATCCTCGTGGGCCCGATGGGCTCGGGCAAGAGTACCATCGGGCGTTTGCTTGCCAAAGAACTGCGGTTGACGTTCAAGGATTCCGACAAGGAAATCGAACAGCGTACCGGTGCCGACATTCCCTGGATCTTCGATGTGGAAGGAGAGAAGGGATTTCGCGAGCGCGAGCAGGCGATGATTGGAGAGCTTTGCGCCAGCGACGGCATCGTGCTCGCCACGGGTGGCGGTGCCGTGCTGCGGCCCGAGAATCGCATCGCCCTGCGCGCGGGCGGACGGATCGTCTATCTGCATGCCTCGGTTGCCCAGCAGCTGGAGCGTACTTCCCGCGACCGCAATCGTCCGCTGCTGCGTGCTGCCGATCCGGGGCGGGTGCTGAGCGATCTGATGCTCATCCGGGATCCCTTGTACCGGGAGATCGCCGATCTGGTGGTGGAGACCGACGAGCGCCCGCCGCGCATGGTCGTGGAAGAAATCCTCGATCGCCTGCACACGCTGCCGCCGCGGTAACGCCGCACGCAACTGCGCTATTCTAGCGCCCTTTCCAATGCGGGGGCTTTCATGCAGACGTTACAGGTTGATCTCGGCGAGCGCAGTTATCCCATCTATATCGGAGCCGGTCTGCTGAGCCAGGTGGAATGCATCGTTCCGCATCTGGCCGGCCGTCAGGTGGCGGTGGTCACCAACGAAACCGTGGCGCCGCTCTATCTGGACCAACTGATCCGGACTCTGGCCGGTCATGAACTGACGCCCATCGTGCTGCCGGATGGCGAAGCCTTCAAGCACTGGGAGACCCTGCAGAAGATTTTCGACGGCCTGCTCGAGGCCCGGCACGACCGGCGCACTACCATCATTGCCCTGGGCGGGGGAGTCGTCGGCGACATGGCTGGATTTGCTGCGGCCTGCTATCAGCGCGGGGTTGACTTCATCCAGATTCCGACCACCTTGCTGTCCCAGGTGGACTCCTCGGTCGGAGGCAAGACCGGCATCAATCACCCGCTGGGCAAGAACATGATCGGTGCCTTCTATCAGCCGAAGGCCGTGGTGATCGATACCGCCACGCTGGCGACCCTGCCGGAGCGGGAGTTGTCCGCCGGGCTGGCCGAGGTGATCAAGTACGGCCTGATCTGTGACGAGCCTTTCCTCGGCTGGCTGGAATCGCACATGGAAGCGCTTCGCGCCCTGGACTCGGCATCCCTGACCGAGGCCATCGCCCGCTCCTGCGCGGCCAAGGCGCAGGTGGTCGGTGCCGACGAACGCGAATCGGGGGTGCGCGCCACCCTGAATCTGGGACACACTTTCGGTCATGCCATCGAAACCCACATGGGCTACGGTTCGTGGCTGCATGGCGAGGCGGTGGCTGCGGGGACCGTCATGGCCCTGGAGATGTCCCGACGCCTCGGCTGGCTCGACGAGGCCGGGCGTAATCGCGGCATCCGTCTGCTGCAGCGGGCAGGCTTGCCCGTGGTGCCGCCGGCGGAGATGACGGCGGACGACTTCCTCAGGCACATGGCCGTCGACAAGAAGGTTCTGGGCGGTCGCTTGCGGCTGGTGCTGCTCAAGCGCCTGGGCGAAGCGGTGGTGACCGGGGATTTCCCGCACGAGGCCTTGCTGGCCACCCTGGATACCGACTACCGGACGCTGATGGAACAGATCAGTCACTGAGAAAGCCATGACCAGTTTGCATGCAGACGACGCACTCCTGACCTACTACCAATTCAGCCACGACCCTTTCGCGCCGCGTACGCCGGGATTCAAGTTCTTTCCAGCGCAGCGCAAGCAGGTGCTCGGCCAGTTGCATCATCTTGCCCACTACAGCCGCCTGCTGCTGGTGGTCAGCGGGCCGCTGGGCAGTGGCAAGACGCTTCTCCGGCAGGCGCTGGTGGCCAGCAGCAACAAGCAGACGGTACTGTGCGTTGTGGTTTCTGCGCGGGCCTCGGCGCGTGTCGACGGTCTGCTGCGGCAGGTTGCGCTCGGGCTGGGGCTGGCGCATGCGGACGAGCAATCGATCCTGGATCAGGTGGAGCAGTTGGCCGCCGCTGGCCAGGATCTCTACCTTCTGGTGGACGATGCGGAGCTGCTGGAAACGGCTGCCCTCGATGCGCTGCTGGCCCTGGCGGCGGGCACTGATATCGGGCGGCCGCATGTGTTTCTGTTCGGCGAGCCGGAGCTGGTGGCGCGCCTGCAGTCTCTGGATGGCGGCGAGGAACGCTTCCATGTGCTGCAGCTGAATCCCTACACGCTGAACGACACGCGCGAATATCTGGCGCAGCGCCTGGAGGGGGCGGGCAGCGATATCGGGGTGTTCAGCGACGAGCAGATCGAGGCGATTCGCCGCGAGTCCGGTGGCTGGCCGGGAGAGATCAATCGGCTTGCTCGCGAGCTGCTGCACGAGGAAATGCTGGCCGGCTATGCGGAGGATGACGAGGAGGCGCCAGGCCTGATGCTGCCGAGAAAGCATCTGCTGGCCATGGCAGTGGTCGCCATGGCCGTGGCTGGGGCCTGGTTCATGCACGGTGGAGCGGAAGGCGAGACACCGGTTGTGGCGCAGCAGCCGCCGGCGGAGGCACCGAGCGCCCCGACTGCCGGGCCGGCTGGCGCCATGCCCGTGCAGTCCGCGGCGGGTGAAGTCCAGCCGGTGCTGCGCGAGCCGCTGGCCCAGGCGGCGAGCGAGGTGGACGCCGAGGATATCGGTATTGCCGGTCCGGCTGCGGTCGTGGCCGCCACCACTAGTGCCGTGCTTGCGCCGGTCACGCCGTCAGTGCCTGCGCCGAAGCCTGAGGTCAGGGCGCCTGCAGTGGTGCAGCCGGCGCCGGCTCCCCAGTCCGGATCGGCAACTCAGCCGCCAGCTGTCGCGAGGCCCGTTACGTCCTCCGCGCCGGCTCCTGCGCCGCGGGTCGTGGCGAAGCCCGCCGTGCCGGCCCCGGCGCCGGCCACTCCCACGGCGCCGGTCGCCGCGAAGCCGGCTCCGACGGCAGTGGCCCCCGCCTCTCGGTCGCCGGCTGCCGCACAGCCTGGCGCATCGGCGGGGGGCGACTGGTATCGCGGCCAGGCTGCCTCGCGCTATGCCCTGCAGGTGCTGGGCACACGCTCGGAGAGCAGTGCCCAGGCCTTCGTGCGAGCCCAGGGTGCGGGCTACCGCTACTTCCGGAAGCTACATCAGGGGCAGCCGCTGTTCGTGGTGACCTACGGCAGTTTCGCCAGCCGCGCCGAAGCGCAGGCGGCGATCAAGACCCTGCCGGCATCGGTGCAGGCCAGCAAGCCCTGGCCTCGCACCTTCGCCAGCATTCAGCAGGAGGCCGGCGTGCGCTGATATCGCTCTAACACGACAGGTTCGATTTATCTTTCAAGATCGCGACACCCTGCTACGAGAAAACGACTTGAGCGTTTGAGGTGTGTAGGCGGGTGTGCGACAATAGTCGCCCTTTTTGTCTGTCCGGCGTCGAGGGCGACCCCGGTCGCGCAGGCAAGCACGTTTTGAAAGCAAAGAATCTGCCCGGTGAGAGTGTCTATGAAAGCAGGTCTGTACCATCCTGAAGAATTCAAGGATAACTGCGGCTTCGGTCTGATTGCCCACATGCAAGGCGAGGCGAGTCATCACCTGCTGCAAACTGCCATTGAAGCGCTGACCTGCATGACCCACCGCGGCGGCATCAACGCCGACGGCAAGACCGGCGACGGGTGCGGTCTGCTGATGCAGAAACCGGATGCCTTCCTGCGCACCAAGGCACAGGAGCACTTCGGTGCCGAGCTGCCCGGGCAGTACGCGGTCGGCATGGTCTTCCTCAGTCAGGATGCGGGCAAGGCCGAAGCCGCGCGTGCACGCCTGAGCGAGGAGATCGTCGCACAGGGGCTGGGCCTGGTGGGCTGGCGCGAAGTGCCGGTGGATACCTCGGTGCTCGGCCCGCTGGCTCTCGAGCGCCTGCCGCGCATCGAGCAGGTATTTGTCACCGGCGAAAGTCTTTCCGACCAGGACTTCACCATCAAGCTGTTCTTTACCCGCCGGTGCGCCGAAGTCGCCCTCAAGGACGACCCGGACTTCTACGTCTGCAGCCTGTCGCACAAGGACATCATCTACAAGGGCCTGATGATGCCCGCCGATCTGGCGCGCTTCTATCCGGATCTCGGCGACGAGCGCCTGGCCACGGCGATCTGCGTGTTCCACCAGCGCTTCTCCACCAATACCCTGCCGAGATGGCCGCTGGCCCAGCCGTTCCGCTTCCTCGCCCACAACGGCGAGATCAACACCATTACCGGCAACCGCAACTGGGCCCAGGCGCGCCGCGTGAAATTCTCCAACGAACTGCTGCCCGATCTGGAAAGCCTGGCGCCACTGGTCAACCGGACCGGCTCCGATTCCTCGAGCATGGACAACATGCTCGAACTGCTGGTCACCGGCGGCATGGACCTGTTCCGCGGCCTGCGCATGATCATTCCGCCGGCCTGGCAGAACGTCGAGACCATGGACGCCGACCTGCGCGCCTTCTACGAATACAACTCCATGCACATGGAGCCCTGGGACGGTCCGGCCGGCGTGGTGCTGACCGACGGTCGCTACGCGGTCTGCCTGCTCGACCGCAACGGCCTGCGCCCGGCACGCTGGGTGACCACCAGGAACGGCTACATCACCCTGGCTTCGGAAATCGGTGTATGGAACTACGCGCCGGAAGACGTCATCGCCAAGGGACGGGTCGGCCCGGGACAGATCCTCGCCGTGGACACCGAAACCGGCGAGGTCCTGCACACCGACGACATCGACAGCCGTCTGAAGTCGCGTCACCCCTACAAGAAGTGGCTGCGCCAGAACGCCCTGCGCATCCAGGCCAACCTGGACGAGAGCGAAGGTACTTCGGCCTATGATGCCGAGCAGCTCAAGCAGTACATGAAGATGTTCCAGGTCACCTTCGAGGAGCGTGACCAGGTGCTGCGCCCGCTCGCCGAGCAGGGCCAGGAAGCGGTCGGCTCGATGGGCGACGACACCCCCATGGCCGTGCTGTCCAAGCGCGTGCGTTCGCCCTACGACTACTTCCGCCAGCAGTTCGCCCAGGTCACCAACCCGCCGATCGACCCGCTGCGCGAGTCCATCGTCATGTCCCTGGAGACCTGCCTGGGGGCCGAGCGCAACGTCTTCGAGGAGACCGCCGAGCACGCCAACCGGGCGATCCTGACCACGCCGGTGATTTCCCCCGCCAAGTGGCGCAGCATCATGAACCTCGAGCGCGAAGGCTTCGAGCGGCATTTCATCGACCTCAACTACGACGAGTCGCTGGGCCTCGAGGCCGCGGTGCGCAACATCGCCGACCAGGCCGAGGAGGCGGTGCGCGGCGGCAAGGTGGTGCTGGTGCTGTCCGACCGCCATATCGCTCCCGGCAAGCTGCCGGCGCATGCCTCCCTGGCCGTCGGTGCAGTGCACCACCGCCTGGTCGAGAAGGGCCTGCGCTGCGACTGCAACATCCTCGTGGAAACCGCCACTGCCCGCGACCCGCACCATTTCGCCGTGCTGCTGGGCTTCGGCGCCACCGCGGTCTATCCGCTCCTCGCCTACGAGGTGCTGGCCGACCTGATTCGCACCGGCGAAGTGCTGGGCGACATGGACGATGTGTTCAAGTACTACCGCAAGGGTATCTCCAAGGGCCTTCTGAAGATCCTCTCGAAGATGGGCATTTCCACCGTGGCCTCCTACCGTGGCGCCCAGCTGTTCGAGGCGGTCGGTCTCGCCGACGAGGTGGTGGAGCTGAGCTTCCGTGGCGTCGCCTCGCGCATCAAGGGCGCACGCTTCGTCGACCTGGAGGCCGAGCAGAAGCTGCTGGCCGCCGAGTCCTGGAGCAAGCGCAAGCCGATCCAGCAGGGCGGTCTGCTGAAGTTCGTCTACGGCGGCGAATACCATGCCTACAACCCGGATGTGGTGAGCACCCTGCAGGCCGCTGTGCAGCAGGGTGACTACGCCAAGTTCAAGGAATACAGCGCACTGGTCGACCAGCGTCCGGTGTCGATGCTGCGCGACCTGCTGAAGGTCAGGGAGGCCGCTCAGCCGCTGGCGCTGGAAGAGGTCGAGCCGCTGGAGGCCATCCTCAAGCGCTTCGACTCCGCCGGCATTTCCCTCGGCGCCCTGTCGCCGGAAGCACACGAGGCCCTGGCCGAGGCGATGAACCGTCTGGGTGCGCGCTCCAACTCCGGCGAGGGCGGCGAGGACCCGGCACGCTACGGCACCGTCAAGAGCTCGAAGATCAAGCAGGTGGCCACCGGCCGCTTCGGGGTTACCCCCGAGTACCTGGTCAATGCCGAGGTGTTGCAGATCAAGGTGGCCCAGGGCGCCAAGCCCGGCGAGGGCGGCCAGCTGCCGGGCGGCAAGGTCAACGGTCTGATCGCCCGCCTGCGCTATGCGGTGCCCGGCGTGACCTTGATCTCGCCGCCGCCGCACCACGACATCTATTCCATCGAGGACCTGGCGCAGCTGATCTACGATCTCAAGCAGGTCAACCCGCGGGCACTGGTCTCGGTGAAGCTGGTGGCCGAGCCGGGCGTCGGCACCATCGCCGCCGGTGTGGCCAAGGCCTATGCCGACCTGATCACCATTTCCGGCTATGACGGCGGTACCGGCGCATCGCCGCTGACCTCCATCCGCTATGCCGGCAGTCCCTGGGAGCTGGGCCTGGCCGAGGCGCACCAGACCCTGCGCGGCAACGACCTGCGCGGCAAGGTGCGGGTGCAGACCGACGGCGGCCTGAAGACCGGCCTCGATGTGATCAAGGCGGCCATCCTCGGCGCCGAGAGCTTCGGCTTCGGCACCGCGCCGATGATCGCCCTGGGCTGCAAGTACCTGCGCATCTGCCACCTGAACAACTGCGCCACCGGGGTGGCCACCCAGAACGACAAGCTGCGCCGGGATCACTTCATCGGCACGGTGGAGATGGTGATGAACTTCTTCACCTATGTCGCCGAAGAAACCCGCGAGTGGCTGGCCAGGCTGGGCGTGCGCAGCCTCGGCGAGCTGATCGGCCGCACCGATCTGCTCGAGGTGCTGCCGGGCGAGACCGCCAAGCAGGCCCACCTGGACCTGAGCCCGCTGCTCGGCAGCGCCCATGTCCCGGCCGACAAGCCGCAGTTCTGCGAGGTGGAGAAGAACCCGCCGTTCGACCCGGGTCTCTTGGCCGAGAAGATGGTCGAGCTGGCCCTGCCGGCGATCCAGGCCAAGGGCGGCGGCGAATTCGCGCTGGAGATCTGCAACTGCGACCGCTCCATCGGCGCCCGGGTTTCCGGCGAGATCGCCAGGACCCACGGCAACCAGGGCATGGTCGACCAGCCCATCACCTTCCGCTTCAAGGGCACCGCGGGGCAGAGCTTCGGCGTGTGGAACGCCGGCGGTCTGAACCTCTACCTGGAGGGTGACGCCAACGACTACGTGGGCAAGGGCATGACCGGCGGCAAGCTGGTCATCACCCCGCCGCAGGGCAGCGTGTTCAAGAGCCAGGACTCCGCCATTCTCGGCAACACCTGCCTGTACGGCGCCACCGGCGGCAAGCTGTTCGCCGCCGGTACCGCCGGCGAGCGCTTCGCCGTGCGCAACTCCGGCGCCCATGCGGTGGTGGAGGGCACCGGCGACCACTGCTGCGAATACATGACCGGCGGCTTCGTCTGCGTGCTGGGCCGGACCGGCTACAACTTCGGCTCCGGCATGACCGGCGGCTTCGCCTATGTGCTCGACCTGGACAACGGCTTCGTCGATCGGGTGAACCACGAGCTGGTGGAAATGCAGCGGATCAGCGGGGAGTCCATGGAGGCCCATCGCAGCCACCTGCAGCAGGTGCTGGCCGAGTATGTGGCCGAGACCGGCAGTGAGTGGGGCGCCCACCTGCTGGAGAACCTGGACGACTACCTGCGCATGTTCTGGCTGGTCAAGCCGAAAGCGGCGAGCCTGCAGTCGCTGCTCTCCAGCACCCGGGCCAACCCGCAGTAAGCAGCTTCGGCCGCAACCTCGCGCAAGGGCGCGAGGTTGCGGCCCATCCTGATGTGTCTTGCAGCTGCAGCTTGAGGCTCGCAGCCGCTGTATAGAGGTTTTGAAATGACTGAACGTCTGAACAACGACTTCCAGTTCATCGAAGTCGGGCGCAAGGATCCGAAGAAGAAGCTGCTGCGCCAGCGCAAGCGGGAGTTCGTCGAGATCTACGACCTGTTCAAGCCGCAGCAGGCCCAGGATCAGGCGCATCGCTGCCTCGGTTGCGGGAACCCGTATTGCGAGTGGAAGTGCCCGGTGCACAACTTCATCCCGAACTGGCTGAAGCTGGTCTCCGAAGGCAACATCCTCGCGGCCGCCGAGCTGTCGCACCAGACCAATACCCTGCCGGAAGTCTGCGGCCGGGTCTGCCCGCAGGACCGTCTCTGCGAGGGCGCCTGCACCCTGAACGACGGCTTCGGCGCGGTAACCATCGGCTCGGTGGAGAAGTACATCACCGACACGGCCTTCGCCATGGGCTGGCGTCCCGACATGTCCAAGGTCACCCCGACCGGCAAGCGTGTCGCGATAATCGGTGCCGGCCCGGCCGGCCTCGGCTGCGCCGACATCCTGGTGCGCAACGGCGTGACCCCGGTGGTGTTCGACCGCAACCCGGAAATCGGCGGCCTGCTGACCTTCGGCATTCCCGAGTTCAAGCTCGAGAAGAGCGTGCTGAGCCGGCGCCGCGAGGTGTTCGCGGGCATGGGCATCGAATTCCGCCTGAACACCGAGGTGGGCAAGGACGTGACCATGCAGCAGCTGCTCGACGATTTCGACGCGGTGTTCATGGGTATGGGCACCTACACCTACATGAAGGGCGGTTTCCCCGGCGAGGACCTGCCGGGCGTGCATGACGCGCTGGACTTCCTGATCGCCAACGTCAACCGCAACCTCGGCTTCGAGAAGTCCGCGGAAGACTTCATCGACATGAAGGGCAAGAAGGTGGTGGTGCTGGGCGGCGGCGACACCGCCATGGACTGCAACCGCACCTCGATCCGCCAGGGCGCCAAGAGCGTGACCTGTGCCTACCGCCGCGACGAGGAGAACATGCCGGGCTCCCGCCGCGAGGTGAAGAACGCCAAGGAAGAGGGCGTGAAGTTCCTCTACAACCGCCAGCCCATCGCCATCGTCGGCGAGGACAAGGTGGAAGGCGTCAAGGTGGTCGAGACCCGTCTCGGCGAGCCGGATGCCCGCGGCCGGCGCAGCCCCGAGCCGATTCCCGGCTCCGAGGAGATCCTCCCGGCCGATGCCGTGGTGATCGCCTTCGGCTTCCGTCCGAGCCCGGCGCCCTGGTTCGAGGAGCTGCAGATCAAGACCGACAGCCAGGGCCGGGTGATCGCGCCGCTGCACGACAACGAGTTCAAGCACCAGACCAGCAACCCGAAGATCTTCGCCGGCGGCGACATGGTGCGCGGCTCCGATCTGGTGGTCACGGCGATCTACGAAGGCCGCCAGGCGGCCGAGGGCATCCTCGACTACCTGGGCCTCTGAGACGACCGCGGCACGCCGCAGGCATCGGGCAGCAAGAAGGCACGGCACTCGCCGTGCCTTTTGCGTTGGGCTTTGCGAAAATGTTCGGCACTCTCTCGCTGGAACCCTGCCATGACTGTCCTGAAGAACGACCGCTTCCTCCGCGCCCTGCTCAAGCAACCCGTCGACGTCACTCCGGTGTGGATGATGCGCCAGGCCGGCCGCTACCTGCCGGAATACCGGGCGACCCGGGCCAAGGCGGGCGACTTCATGAGTCTGTGCATGAATCCCGCGCTGGCCTGCGAGGTGACCCTGCAGCCCCTGGACCGTTATCCGCAGCTGGATGCGGCGATCCTCTTCTCCGACATCCTCACCATTCCCGATGCCATGGGCCAGGGCCTGTACTTCGAGAGCGGCGAGGGGCCGCGCTTTCGCAAGGTGGTTTCCAGCCTGGCGGACATCGAAGCCCTGCCGGTGCCCGATCCCGAGCAGGACCTGGGCTACGTGATGGAGGCGGTGCGCACCATCCGCCGCGAGCTGAACGGCCGCGTGCCGCTGATCGGCTTCTCCGGCAGCCCCTGGACCCTGGCCACCTACATGGTCGAGGGCGGCTCCAGCAAGGACTTTCGCAAGTCCAAGGCGATGCTCTACGACAACCCGCAGGCCATGCACGCACTGCTCGACAAGCTGGCCCAGTCGGTCACCGCCTACCTCAACGGACAGATCCGCGCCGGCGCCCAGGCGGTGCAGATCTTCGACTCCTGGGGCGGCAGCCTGTCGTCGGCAGCCTACCTGGAGTTCTCCCTGGCCTACATGCGCCGGATCGTCGACGGCCTGATTCGCGAGCACGAAGGCCGGCGCGTGCCGGTGATCCTCTTCACCAAGGGTGGCGGTCTGTGGCTCGAGGCCATGGCCGAGAGCGGCGCCGAAGCCTTGGGCCTGGACTGGACCTGCGATATCGGCAGCGCCCGCGCCCGCGTCGGCGACAAGGTGGCTTTGCAGGGCAACATGGACCCGAGCGTGCTCTATGCCAACCCGGCGGCAATCCGCGCCGAAGTGGCACGGATCCTCGCCAGCTACGGTAAGGGCACGGGGCATGTGTTCAACCTCGGCCACGGCATCACCCCCGAGGTCGATCCGGCCCATGCCGGCGCCTTCTTCGAGGCGGTGCACGAGCTGTCCGCACGCTATCACCAGTGATCCGCGCCTGAATCGAAGCCCGATCGACCGATCGGGCTTTTGCGTTTCAGGGGCTCAGGCTGGCGACTGCTTCGGTGGCAGGCGCGACAGGTGCAGGGCTACGAGCAGGGCGAGGCTGAGCAGGACGGCGATGAACAGGCCGACGCCGATCCAGCCGGCGTGCTGCCAGAAGAGGCCGCCCGCCGTGCCGGCCACGCTGGAGCCGACGTAGTAACTGAACAGGTACAGCGACGAAGCCTGGCCGCGGGCCTGCAGGGCGCGGCGGCCGACCCAGCTGCTGGCCAACGAGTGGGCGGCGAAGAAGCCGAAGGCGAACAGCAGCATGCCGGCCAGGATCACGCCCAGCGAGCCGAACAGGGTCAGCAGGACCCCTCCCAACATCAGCAGGATCGCCGGCCAGAACACCCGATGCCGGCCCAGACGGTCGGCCAGCGCTCCGGCCTGGGTCGAGCTGTAGGTGCCCGACAGATAGACTACCGAGAGCAGGCCGACCAGGCTCATGCTCAGTTCGTAGGGCGGCTCGAGCAGGCGGTAGCCGATGTAGTTGAACAGGGTGACGAAGCCGCCCATCAGCAGGAAGGCCTCGAGAAACAGCCAGGGCAGGCCTCGGTCGGACAGGTGCAGACGCAGGCCCTGGAGCAGGTTGGCGAAGCTCAGCGGCGTCGCCCGGAAATGCCGCGAGTCCGGCAGCAGACGCCAGAACACCAGTGCCGCGAGCAGCGCCAGGCCGCCGAGGGCGGCCACCGCCACCTGCCAGGAGAAGAAATCCAGCAGCACGCCGCTGAGCAGCCGTCCGCTCATGCCGCCCAGGGCATTGCCGGAGATGTACAGGCCCATGGCCAGGCCCAGATGCTGGGGATGGATCTCCTCGCTCAGGTAGGACATCGCCACCGCCACCAGGCCGCTGAGCGACAGGCCGACCAGCGCGCGCATCAGCAGCAGGGCATGCCAGTTGGGCATCAGCGGACCGAGCAGGGTGAGCAGCGCCGCCGCACACAGCGCCGCGACCATCACCGGCTTGCGGCCGATGGCGTCGGACAGCGGGCCGGTGAGCAGCAGGCCGACCGCCAGGGTGATGGTCGAGATCGACAGCGCCAGGCTGCTCTGCGCCGCACTCAGCGAGAAGGCGGCGGAGAGTGCCGGCAGCATCGGCTGCACGCAGTAGAGCAGGGCGAAGGTGGCGAAGCCGCCGGCGAACAGCGCCCAGTTGGTGCGGCGGAACTGCGCCGTGCCCTTTTCGGTCTGGGGAGCGGCTGCGAGGCTGGCGGGGGCGGGCTGGACGGCAAGGGTGTTCATCTCGACCTCGGTGCGGGCGATGGCCGGCCGGCGGTCCGGCGGATGCCGATCAGGATAAGTGAGGCGATATTCTGGGTTCCAATATATTGTTCGACTGATTTGATATGTATTGCGAATCAATGAGGCCGCCATGGAACTCCGTCACCTGCGCTACTTCATCGCCGTCGCCGAGGAGCTGCACTTCGGACGCGCCGCCGAACAGCTGGGCATCTCCCAGCCGCCGTTGAGCCAGCAGATCCAGGCTCTGGAAGAGGAGCTCGGCGCGCGCCTTTTCGAGCGCACCAACCGCCGGGTGATGCTCAGCGAGGTCGGCCGGCTGTTCCTGCCCGAGGCGCGCCAGGTGCTGGCCCAACTGGAGCAGGCAGTCGCCGTGGCCCGGCGTGCCCAGCGTGGCGAGCTGGGCGAGCTGAAGGTCGGCTTCACCTCCTCGGCGCCCTTCACTTCGACCATTCCGCGTGCGATCCGCGCCTTCCGCCAAGCCTGCCCGGAGGTGCATCTGGATCTGCGCGAGCTGAGCAGCCGCGGGGTCGCCGAGGCGGTCCACGAGGGACGGCTGCAGGTCGGCGTGCTGCGCCCTCTGGCGCCCCTGCCGGAGGAGCTGGTGGCCTTTGAGCTGTTCGCCGAGCCCCTGGTGGTGGTCCTGCCGGTCGGCCACCGACTGGCCGGCGGTTGCGCCGCTGGGGTGCAACTGGCCGAGCTGGGCGAGGAGCCCTTCGTGTTCTTCCCGCGCAGCTTCGGCACCGGGCTCTACGACCAGTTGCTCGGTCTGGCCCGAGCCGCCGGCTTCATCCCGCGCATCGTGCAGGAAGCTAGCGAGGCCATGACCCTGATCGGCCTGGTCGCCACCGGCCTGGGTGTCACCGTGCTGCCGGCCTCCTTCAGCCGCATGCGCATCGACGGCGTGGTCTGCCGCACCCTGCTCGATCCGGGCGCCAGCACCGCGGTGTGGCTGGTGCGCCGGCGGGACGAGGCCTCGCCGCTGGTGCGGCGCTTTGCCGAGTTGCTCGAGCGGGAGGCGCGCGAGGCGCAGCCGCCCCGGCCAACCACCAAGGGATAAGCGCACGCGCCGACGGAAATGGGGTTAAATGCTGAATCTTCAGCAGACCGGGCGGAAGGAGACGGCAGCATGCGGCGCGTGGTGTTCAATCAGAAGGGCGGGGTCGGCAAGTCGAGCATCGCCTGCAATCTGGCGGCGGTGAGTGCGGCGGCGGGCTACCGCACCCTGCTGGTCGACCTCGACAGCCAGGCCAACTCCACCCACTACCTCAGCGGCTTCTGCGGCGAGGACATTCCGCTGGGCATCGCCGACTTCTTCAAGCAGGTGCTCACCGGCGGGGTGGGCAAGCGGCCGAAGGTCAAGGTGATCGAAACGCCCTTCGCCAACCTCGACCTGGTCACCGCCTCGGCCGAGCTGGCCGACCTGCAGCCCAAGCTGGAGGCCAAGCACAAGATCACCCGTCTGCGCAGACTGCTCGACGAGCTGGGCGGCGATTACGAGCGGATCTATCTGGATACGCCGCCGGCGCTGAATTTCTACACGGTTTCCGCACTGATCGCTGCCGACCGCGTGCTGATTCCCTTCGACTGCGACAGCTTCTCGCGCCTGGCGCTGTACGCCCTGCTCGCCGAGATCGACGAGCTGCGCGAGGACCACAACGAACACCTGCGGGTCGAGGGCATCGTGGTCAACCAGTTCCTGCCGCAGGCGGCGCTGCCCCAGCGCATGCTCGACGAACTGATCGCCGAGTCGCTGCCGGTGCTGCCGGTGTATCTCGGCAGCTCGGTGAAGATGCGCGAGTCGCACCAGGCCTGCACGCCGCTGATCCATCTGGAACCGAAGCACAGGCTGACCCGCCAGTTCGTCGCGCTGCACGACCTGCTGGAGTCGGCCGACTGACCGGGGCCTGTTGATACTACTCTCCGCGAGCCGCGTTGCCGCGCAACCTAGGCGGCCCCACCCGCAGGGACGGGCCTGTTTTTGCGCGGTGCGTCGTTGCTCGCCGTTCGTTTGGAATGACCAAACTTCTCTCCTCGCGCCTAACCCCGCGCAAAAACGGGCTCCGTCGCGGCCGCGTGGAGTAGTGCCAACAGGCCCTAACGCATCACCAGCAGGTCACAGGGCGGGGTGTCCAGATAGTAGCGGGTCAGGCTGCCGAGCAGCCGCTCGCTCAGGGCGTCGCGGCTGTGCCCGCCGAGGGCGAGCAGTTGCGCGCGCTGGCTGGCGATCGCGGCGTCCAGGCAGGCTTGCCGCTCGCCGCTCTGGAAGCCATGGCTGAACTGCACGGCACGCGGTGGCAGGGCGGTGAATTCGGCGCCGATGAAGCGCTCGAAGAGCGACTGCTGGAAGGCCTGCTCGTCCGGATTGTCCGCGGCGTGGATGGCGGCGACCTCCTGCACGTGCAGGGCCCTGAGCTGTGCGCCGGGCGGCAGCAGCTGCCAGGCCGCACGCAGGGCGCGGCTGGCGCAGGGGGAAAAGTCGATGGCGGCAAGGGCGCGTTCGTAGGGCGCGGCGGCCGGGTCGATCGCGACCAGCACGGGAACCGGGCTGGCCTGCAGGATGCGCTCCTGCACGCTGCCGGCGAAACCCTCGGTGGGTTGCCGGTGGTGGCTGCCGAGCACCAGCAGGTCGCAGCTGCCGAGGCTGATGTACTGCAGGATGAGTTCGGCGGGGTGGGGCCCCACCTCCAGGCGCAACTGCACGTCCAGGGCCGGCTGGCCCTGCAGATGGTGGGCCAGGGTCTGCTCCTCGGCGCTGCGCAGCCGGGCGAGCAGGGCCGGCGAGGGCTGGCTGGAGGCCACGTGCAGCAGGGTCAGGCGTGCCTGCAACTGACCGGCGAGCTGGATAGCACGACGCAGGGCGATATCGCCTTCGGGGCTGAGATCATGGGCGATCAGAATATGCTTGGCCATGGCGCTTCCTCCTGAGGGGGCCTCAGTCTGGCGGCAAGCCGGGAGCCCGGCCTTGACCTGCGGCAAACCTGCCGCAGCCTTGATGTGACGCTGGCGACGCTTCAGACGCCCTGCTGGCGCAGCCAGGCGAGCAGCTGCGGAAGCGGCAGGGCGCCGCTCTGGCGGGCCACTTCGCGGCCAGCCCTGAACAGAATCAGACTGGGAATCGAGCGGATACCCAGCTGTCCGGCCAGCTGCGGTTCGGTCTCGCTGTCCAGCTTGGCCAGGCGTACCCGCCCCGTCAGCTCCCGGGCGGCCTGCTCGAAGGTCGGCGCGAAGGCCTTGCACGGCCCGCACCAGTCGGCCCAGACATCCAGCAGCAGTGGCAGATCGCCCTTGAGCTGGGCAGCGAAGCCGGCGGCGTCGACGGCGAAGGGTTTGCCGGGCAGCACGGGACTCTTGCAGCGCCCGCAATGCGGCGCCTCGTCCAGGCGTGCGGCGGGAATGCGGTTGAGGCTGTGGCAGTGCGGGCAGGGAATCAGCAGGGCGTCGGTCATGGTGGGCTCCGGAGGCGTTCGTTACCTATCTGGAGCCGCGGGCGGGAAAATCAAGGGAGGCTGCCGCCGAGTGGATTCGGTGGCAGCGGAGGGGCTGCGGGGCTCCGTGCTTCAGGTCAGGCCGATATAGATGTTGTAAGCGCTGATCAAGGTGATCAGGCAGCCAACGATGGTCAGCAGGGTTCTGGCCGACAGCTTCTTGCACAGCAGGGCAGCGAATGGAGAGGCGAACAGGCCGCCGAACACCAGGCCGGCGACCAGCTTCCAGGTATCCGGCTGCCCGGCCAGCAGGATGAACGAGGTGGCGCTGGAAAGGGTCAGGAAGAACTCGGCGAAGTTGACCGAACCGATCGTCGTGCGCGGGTCGCTGCCGGAGCCGAGCAGGCTGCTGGTGACCACCGGCCCCCAGCCACCGCCACCGGCGGCATCGACGAAACCACCGAATAGGGCCAGCTTGGCCACATGCTTGGGCGCTTTGCGCTGGATCACATGGCGGTACGCCTTGCTCAGGATGTACAGGCCCATCAGTAGCAGGTAGGCGGAAATGAAAGGCTTGAGTACCTTGCCGTCGAGCTGGGTGACCAGCACGGCGCCGAGTACTGCGCCGATGATCCCTGGCAGCAACAGGCGCAGAAACAGCGACTTGTTGACGTTGCCCAGCTTGACGTGAGCGATACCGGATATCCCGGTGGTGAATACCTCGGCGATGTGTACGCTGGCGCTGGCCGCCGCCGGCGAGGCGCCGGCACTGAGCAGGAAGGTGGTGGCCGTGATGCCGTAGGCCATGCCCAGCGCGCCATCGATTATTTGCGCGAAGAAGCCAACAGCAACGGCGCTCCAGAAGGTCTGGCTGGCCAGGGTCTGCTCGATGATCTCCAGACCAGTGATGCCGCCGTTGTCACCGAAGAACAGGCGCCAAGTGAGAAATACCACCAACCCGGCCAGGATCAGCGCGGCCGCCCACATGGCTGCGCGCAGGACAGGGTGGTTGTCCGGGTGCGAAACGAAGTCTTCTACGGGGGGTAATCCCAGTGCTTGGTGCTCCGCGTTGAGCAGACTTGGGCTGAGATCGAGATCGCGGATTTTCATGCAGTTGCGCCTGGCAGTGGGTGGTAGAACAGGCAAAAGTGAAGCCGCCGCAAAGATAAGCGGCTTTTTTTAGATAGTCTAAGAATGTTTGAGAAGGTTTATATGCAAAATAGGATTAAATGCGCCTGATTGCCTGCCTCGTCCGGCGTGCGGCATCCTAGGGCTTTGCGTCACGATCGGCAGGAGGCGTCATGAAAGCACTGGATGACGAGATCGGCCGCCAACTGGCCCGGGCGATGGCCGCCGGTCAGCTGCGCGCCGGCGCGGGCAAGCCGCTGGTGATTGACGAGGCCTGGCTGCAGACCCCGCCCGGGTTGCGCATGGCCTTTCAGATCCTGAAGAGCGCTGGGGTGCCGCCAGCGGAAGTGGAGCTGTTCCAGCAACGTGCCAGCCTGCGCGCCAGCCTGGCGGCGGCCGGCGACGAGCCCACCCGCCTGCGCCTGCGCCTGCAGCGCCAGCTGGCCGAGCTGGAGCAGGACATCGCCTTCCGTCTGGAGGCGCTGTGCAAGTTGGGGCAGGGCTGAGGCGCCCCGCTTTGTCGAGCTTGTCGGGTCAGGCGAGGTTTGGGCTGCTGGAGCGCTTCTTTCCCGAGGTATCGTGAAAGCCTCCGGCAGACAGTGCGACGCGTCGTTGAACAGGTCAGGACGAGCAGCTGATCTCCAGGTGCTTGCCCCATTCCGGCGGGCGTTCGGCGTAGCGCTCCATGCCCGGCTGCTCGTCGAAGGGGCGCGAGAGCACGGCGTGCAGTTCGCGGACCGGACCGTAGTCGCCGCGTTCCGCCGCCTCGATGGCCTGCTGGGCCAGGTAGTTGCGCAGGATGTACTTCGGATTGACGGCATGCATGCGCGCGCATCGGGCCGCCTCGTCCGGCTCGCCCTCGCGGGCGAGGCGCGCCAGGTAGTCTTCGGCCCAGGCGTCGAAGCCGGCCAGGTCGACGAAGTCCTCGCGCAGGCCGCGCAGGGCGGCCGCTGCCGGGCTGTCGCCCAGCTCGCGGAAGAAGCCGCTGTAGTCCACCGCGCTGCCCTGCATCAGCTGCAACAGGCGCTGTATCCGCTCGCGGTCGTCCGCTTCCGCCGTGGTGAGGCCGAGGCGGCGGCGCATCAGCTCCAGCCAGGCGCCGCGGAACAGCGGCAGGAAGCGCTTGAGGCTGTCCAGCAGGGCATCCCTGTCGACGAAGGGGGTCAGCGCCTGGGCCAGCGCGGAAAGGTTCCAGTGGGCGATGGGCACCTGGTTGTCGAAGGCGTAGCGGCCGGTATCGTCGGAGTGGTTGCAGACGAGGCCCGGGTCGAAGTCGTCGAGGAAGGCGTAGGGACCGTAGTCGAAGGTGATGCCGAGGATCGACATGTTGTCGGTGTTCATCACCCCGTGGCAGAAGCCGTAGGCCTGCCAGTGGGCGAGCAGCGTCGCGGTGCGCTCCAGCACCCGGTCGAAGAAGGTCCGGTAGGGCTCGGGGTGTTCGAGGCAGTCGGCGAAGTACTCGCCGATGACGTAGTCCAGCAACTGGCGCAGGGCCTCATGCTGGCGGGTGTAGTAGAAGAACTCGAAATGGCCGAAGCGCACGTGGCTGGGGGCCAGGCGCAGCAGCGTGGCGGCGCGCTCCTCGGTTTCCCGCCAGACCGGGGTGTCCGAGGCGGTCACGCAGAGCGCCCGCGAGCTGGGGATGCCGAGGGCGTGCAGGTGCTCGCTGGCGAGGAATTCGCGGATCGACGAGCGCAGCACGGCGCGGCCGTCGCCCATCCGCGAGTAGGGGGTCTTGCCGGCGCCCTTCAGGTGCAGGTCCCAGCGTTCGCCGGCCGCATTGATCACCTCGCCGAGCAGGAGGCCGCGGCCGTCGCCGAGCTGGGGGTTGTAGAAGCCGAACTGATGGCCGGAGTAGACCATGGCGCGCGGTTCGGCACCGGGCCAGGGGCTCTGTCCGGAGCAGAACGCGACGAGCTGCGGATCGTCCACCGTGGCCGGGGCGAGATCGAGCAGCGCCAGCGCCGCGGGACTGGCCACCACCAGCCGCGGCGACGCGATGGGGAGCGGCGTCACCGCGGTGGAAAAGGTATCGCCGAGGCGGGCGAAGCGGTTGTCGAAGGTGAGCTCGCTCAGGTGTTTCACGACGATCCTCCGGCACTACCTGGATCCGCTCACCATAGCATGCGCGCTCGCCGGTGGAATCACACCTTGCCCGCCGGTGCGGGCAAGGTGGCCGGCTTGTCCACCGCGGCGCCAATGGCCGCCTGGACTTCACCGCTCTTGAGCAACTGCTCCTGGCCCTTGGCGTTCTTGACGAACACGTCGACCTGGCGGAAGGCGATGTCGATGTGGTGCTCGCGGAACAGCTCGTCGATGCGCCGGTTGATCTCGTCGGTGGCGCGGCCGCGGTCGGCCAGTTCGCGCACGTGGACGATCAGGTCGTGGTCCAGGGTGCTCTCGCCGAAGGTCTGGAACAGCACCAGCGGCTCCGGGTCGCGCAGCACCCGCGGGTTCTCCCGCGCGGCCTTGTAGAGCAGCTCGCGCACCAGGTCCAGGTCCGAGCCGTAGCCGACGCCGACCTTGAGCACCAGACGGGTGACGGTGTCGCTCAGGGTCCAGTTGATCAACTGGCTGGTGATGAAGGTCTTGTTCGGCACCACCACCACCTTGCGGTCGGCATCGATGATGTGGGTGGCGCGGATGCGGATCCGGCTCACCCAGCCGCTGACCCCGCCGACCGTCACCGTGTCGCCGATGCGCACCGGACGTTCGAAAAGGATGATCAGGCCGGAGATGAAGTTGGCGATGATCTCCTGCATGCCGAAGCCGATGCCCACCGAGAGCGCGGCGACCAGCCACTGCAGCTTGTCCCAGCTGACCCCGAGGATGGACAGCGCGGTGACCAGGCCGAAGCCGTAGATGGCGTAGGAGAGCAGGGTGGTGGTGGCGTAGGAGCTGCCCTGGGCCAACTGCAGGCGCGAGAGGATCAGCATCTCCAAGAGGCCCGGCAGGTTGCGCGCCAGGACCACGGTGACGGTGCCGATCAGCAGGGCGGCCAGCACGTCGCGCAGGCTGATCGGCACCAGGCTGGCGGCGCCGGCGGCTTCGCTGGCGAATTCATAGAGCACGATGTTGTCCAGGTAGTCGATCACCGAGAGCAGGTCGGCCCAGACCCAGTACAGGGCGCTCAGCAGCACGCCGAACAGGACCAGGCGGATCAGCCGCAGCGACTGCTGGTTGACCTGCTCGATGTCGAGTACCGGTTCCTCCTTGGTCGTCTCGCCTGTCTCGCTGCCTTCCGCCGCAGCCGCCTGGCGCTTGGCCAGGGCGCGTTGGTAGGCCAGGCGACGCGCCGCGACCGACAGGCCGCGCACCACGGTGGCCTCGATCAGTGCCCAGAACAGCAGCACGTAGAGAGTGGTGACCAGGCGGTCGCTGAGCCGCAGGGCGGTGTAGTAGTAGCCGAGCACCAGGCCGAGGATCAGGCCGATCGGCAGCACGGTGAACAGCAGGCCGATCAGCAGGTTGATCGGCGAGGCGTTCTGGCTGGCGGGGCCGCGCAGCAGGAGCTTGCCCAGCAGCCAGGCCATCAGCGCATAGCCGGACAGCAGCACGAGGATGCCGAGCACGTCGTTGTCCAGCGCGCCCGGCTGGTTGCGGGCGAAGCCGACTACCCCGACCAGGGCCAGCACCACGATGGTGAAGCGGCGCATCTGCTTGCGCAGGAAGGCGACCTGCGGCCGGGCCCAGCCGAAGTGCAGTTCGGCCACGCCGCCGGGGGAGAGGATCTTGTAGGTGCTGTAGAGCACCAGCCAGGCCAGCGCCATGTCGTTCAGCGCGGCGCCCAGGTAGGCGTTCTGGCCGCGGGCGTCCATCTGCAGGGTATAGCCGCCGAGAGCGAGGAACAGGGTGCCGGGCAGCGCCAGCAGCAGGTTGAAGAGCAGGGCCAGCGGGGTGTGCCGCTGGCTGTCGCGGCGGTAGTGGCCGATGTCGGCGTGCAGCGCCTCGAGCTTGCGGTTGATGGCTCCGCGCTGCCAGAGCAGCAGGCCGATCAGCAGCAGCAGCGGCAGGAAGATCCAGGGACGCTGGATCAGGCCGGCGCCCAGGTCCTCGAGGATGGTCTTCCAGGAGGTGCCGGCGACCTGCTCCTGGAGGCGCTGCGGCGCGGTCTTCAGCCAGTCCAGGTCGAGCGGCTTGTTGCTGGGAATCCAGAACAGCTGCTCTTCCAGGGTGGCTTCCACCTTTTTCGCGGTATCGAGCAGCTGCTTCTGGTTCAGCTGCAGGGTGATCTCTTCGTTGAGCAGGGCGTTGAGCTCGCGGTCGAGGCGCTCGATCAGGTCGCTGCGGCTGCTCACCAGCTCCAGCAGGCCGCTGCGCAGTTGTTGCGGATCGACCGACGCTTCCCCTTCTGCCGTCTGCTTGGCCAGCAAGCGATCGACGTAGGCCTCGGGGTCGCTGATCTCGCTGCGCTTCTGGCCCAGCTCGAACTGGTAGAGGCGGATGTCGCCGATTTCGTCGGCGAGGCGGCCGTCGCTCTGCACCTGGGGAAGGGCGAGCTTCTGCTGCAGGAGGATCTTGGCCAGCAGCAGACTGCCGCGCAGGACCTCGATCTGCTCCTCGAGGGCCTGCTCGTTCTGGCTGAGGCTGTCCAGGGTGTGCTTGGTTTCCAGGTTCTGCCGGGTCCGCTCGTTGAGACGGTCGGTGGTACGCAGCAGGGCGTCGGACAGTTTCAGGTTGGCCGCGGTTTCCTTGGCCAGCAGGCTGTCGGAGCCGGCTGCGCTGGCATTGCGGGAAAGCTCGGCGAAGGTTTCCTCGGACAGCGCCATGCGCTTTTCGTTGATCACCGCCTGCAGGGCGGCGATCTCCTTGGTCAGGCGCTGGATGCGCTCCTGCAGCAGATCGCGCTGGCTGGTGCCCAGCTCGAGGAGCTGGCTGTTGCCGGCCAGTTCCTGGCGGCGCAGCGCGGTCTTGGCTTCCAGGGCGGCGAGTTCGGCCTCCAGCAGGCCGCGGCCCTCGGTGGTCAGCGGCTTGCCGTCCTGCTTGCCGCTCTTGAGAAGGGCGTTGATCTCCAGGATGCGGGCCTGGTTCGCGGCAATTTCCGTTTGTGCCCGCTCCGGGCGGGTCTGCGAGCTGACCAGCAGGCTGTTGGCCTCGTTCAGGGCCTGCTGCCATTCGGCCATCTGGCTGTTGCGGGTGGTCAGCTGGTCCATCAGCCGCGGCAGCGGAGTGTTGCCGTTCGGTGCGGTCACCGGCTTCTGCGCGGCCTCCTTGAGGCTTTCCAGCTCGCGCTGGGAGGTCTTGATCTGCTGCGGCGCGGCGGCCAGCCGGCGCTTGAGCTCGTCCATGGCCTGGCGGCTCTTGTCGAGGAGGTCGAGCTGGACGAGGCTCTGCTCGAGCTGCTGCTTGACGGTGGCCTGGTCGGCCTCCGGCAGCTTGCGCTCGGCCAGGCCGTCCAGGCTGGTCTGCACGGCCTTGCGGCTGGGCGGCTCGGCGGCTTGAAGAGCGGGAATATGAAGGCAAAGCGCGAGAAGAAGAACGCTGAACAGGGAACGCGAAACAGTCATGGCGTCTGGGTCTTTCGGCTGAAAAAGGCCCCAGTGTAGCAAACGAGGGCTTTTTCGCATGCCTGCCCGACGAGCTAGCCTCAGAGGAACAGGGTGGGACCGTGGCGGCTGCCGTCCTCGGGGAACCTCAGGCCGACCTTGCGCACCCGGTCGCCTTCGGTATCGGCCACGGTCCAGGTCAGGCCGTTCCATTCCACCTGGTCGCCGACTACCGGATGGCCGCCGATCAGGCCGGCGATGAAGCGGCCGAGCGACTGGTTGCCATCGATGCCGTCGAGCTTCAGGCCGTAGAGCGCCGCCAGGGCGGACAGCTCGGCATCGCCCTCGAGCACGAAATCGCCGAAGAAGCGCAGGTCCTTGCCGCGCTGCGGGGGCTGGCTGAACAGCTTGCCGAGACTCGGCAGGTCCTCCTCGTGGCCGATCACACAGAGCAGGTCGCCGACCTCCAGGCGGGTGCTGCCGGACGGGTGGAGCAGTTGCCGACCGCGGAACAGCGCGGCGATGCGCGTGCCGTCGGGCATCTTCAGGTCGCGCAGGGCGGCGCCGACGCACCATTTGCTGGCGCTCAGGCGATAGATGAACAGCTCCCACTGGCTGGTAGGGTGGATCTGCAGGCCGATCCGCGAGATCGGCGTGGGCGAGGGCGGCACCTCGACCCGGGCCTTGCGCGCCGCCCAGCCGAGGGTGGTGCCCTGCAGCAGCAGCGATACCAACACGATGAAGAAGGCCACGTTGAAGTACAGGTTCGCCTGGGGCAGCCCGGCCATCAGCGGAAAGACCGCGAGGATCACCGGCACCGCGCCGCGCAGGCCGACCCAGGAGATGAACAGCCGCTCGCGCAGGTAGAAGTTGGGGAACGGCAGCAGGCCGAGGAACACCGACAGCGGACGGGCGACGAGGATCATCCACAGCGACAGGGCCAGCGCCGGCAGGGCGATGGGCAGCAGTTGGCTGGGCGTGAGCAGCAGGCCGAGGACCAGGAACATGCCGATCTGGCTGATCCAGGCCAGGCCGTCGAACATGTGCAGGATGCCGTAGCGGTTGCGGATCGGCCGGTTGCCCATCAGCAGGCCACAGACATAGACGGCGAGGATGCCGCTGCCGCCGATCGCCCCGGCGGTGGCGTAAATCATGATGCCGCCGCTGACCGCCAAGAGCGGATAGAGGCCGTCGGCCACGTCGAGACGGTTGATCAGCTGCAGCAGCAGCCAGCCGCCGGCGAGCCCCAGGGCGACGCCGATGCCGAACTGCTGCACCAGGCTGAGCAGTACGCCCCAGCCGAAGCCGGTCTGGCCGGAGGCGAGCATCTCGATCAGGGTCACGGTGAGGAACACCGCCATCGGATCGTTGCTGCCCGATTCGATCTCCAGGGTGGCGCCGACCCGCTCGTTGAGGCCCTTGCCGTTGAGCAGGTTGAACACCGCCGCGGCGTCGGTGGAGCCGACGATGGCGCCGATCAGCAGGCCCTGCAGCAGGCTGAGGTCGAACAGCCAGGCGGCGGCCAGCCCGGTCAGGCCGGAGGTGACCGCCACGCCCAGGGTGGCCAGCGACATCGCCGGCCAGAGCGCGACGCGGAAGGTGGCCACGCGGGTGCGCATGCCGCCGTCGAGCAGGATGATCGCCAGCGCCAGGTTGCTGACCAGAAACGCCAGGGAATAGTCGTCGAAGACGATGCCGCCGATGCCATCGACCCCGGCGAGCATGCCCACGCCGAGGAAGATCACCAGGATCGGGATGCCGAGCCGCGTGGACAGGGAGCTGAGCAGGATGCTGGAGCCCACCAGCAGCGCGCCGATCAGGAACAGGGTGTTGATGGTGGCGGCATCCAAAACAGGGGGTCTCCAGGGCGGCCGGCAGAAGGGTCCACGCATATATGCATTGGGCGTGCCAACGGATTAAAACCGCTGCCTTGCCCGGCTGTCAAAGACTATGTTCGGCGCTTTCGGAAGGGCGGGAGCGGCTGCCCGTCGGCATGCCGACGGGGCCTTCGGAGCGGGATGGGAAGCTGTCTGCGACGCGTGCCGGGGCCCGCTCCGCAGGGGCACCGGCACGTTCTGCGGGGCTATCCCGGCTGCTTGTTCTCGCTGCGTCGGCGCTCGGTGACCGGGATGCCGCCGATGCCCCAGTTGTCGGTGTCCACCTCGTCGATCACCACCACGGTGGTCGCCGGGTTCTTGCCCAGTACCTCGACCAGCAGGCGGGTGGCGCCTTCGATGAGCTGGCGTTTCTGTTCGGTGGTCGCGCCTTCGCGGGTGATCTTGATGTTCACGTAGGGCATTGCTGTATTTCCTTGTGCAGGGTGTGGACGGGGATCAGCCAGGTCCAGGCGAGCGCCCAGAGCAGGGCGCCGGCGCCGAGGACGAAACTTTGCGTCAGGCTGCCGCCCAGGCCGATCCAGAGCCCGGCCAGCCAGGGGCCGGTGAGCTGGGCGCCGCCGTACAGGGCGATCAGCGCGGCCGACAGGCGAGGTCCCTGATGCGGCTGCAGGCTGCGGGCCAGTCGCTGGGTCAGCAGCACGCTGCCGACGAAGGTCCCGCCCACCAGCACGGCGCAGAGCAGCACGCCGGTCGCGCCCGGCCAGAGCAGCGGCGCGGCGGCGCCGAGGGCCTGCAGGGCGTAGCTGGCGAGCAGCGCTCGGCGGTCGCCCAGGCGTGTGCCCAGGTGGTTCCACAGCGGGATCGACAGCAGGCAGGCGAGTGCCGTCCAGCGCCAGGCGCCTTCGAGCAGCGGATCGCCGGCCGGCAACTGCTCGCGGGCCAGGGTCGGCAGGAAGGTCATCGGCAGGATGTAGCCGAGGCCGGCGCCGGCATAGGCGAGAAACAGCGGTGTGCTGGCCCGGTCGAACAGCGCCGTGGCGGGTGTTGTGCCTTTTCCGGTGCCGCTCGCCGGGCGGGGCGGCAACTGCAGGCGGGCGAGCAGCCAGGCGCCGAGCAGGGCCAGCGGCACGGCCAGGGCGGCCATCGGCAGCCAGCGCCGGGCGCCGGCGAGCGCGTCGGCCGGCCAGTTGGCCAGGCCGTTGGAGAGCAGCAGGCCGGCGGCGAAGCCGAGGTAGACCAAGCCGCTCAGCCCGGCGCGCTGCCGACTGGCCAGCCATTCGAGGACCAGCGCTGGGGCGAGAACGAACACCACGCCGTTGCTGACGCCGTTGGCCAGGCGCAGGGCCAGCAGCAGCGCGTAGTCGCTGGCGAAGCATTGCGCCAGGGTCAGCAGGGCGTTCAGCAGCAGAGCCAGAATCAGGCCCGGGCGCAGCCGTGACGGGGTGTGGAGAACCAGGGCGAGCAGGGCGCCGAGCAGGTAGCCGACGTAGTTCCAGGTCGCCAGCTGCGAGCCCTGCTGCAGATCGAACAGGCCGTCGGCGAGAAAATGCGGCAAGAGCGGGGTGAAGGCGAAGCGGCCGAGGGCGTGCACCACCACCAGGGCGGCACTGCCGCCCAGCAGGGCGAGGAGGATCTGACGGGGCGGTGCGCTCATGGGCGAGGCTCTCTTGTGGTCTTTTATTTACCTTAGCGATTGCCTGGGAAATACTGCCAGTGAAAAATATTGAAGCGGATTTTCACTTTTGATGTGGTCGAGGTGCCCATGTCCTCCTGGGAACGACTCAATCCCCAGCTACTGCGTCATTTCCTCGCGGTCAGCCGCACCGGTTCGCTGATCGGCGCGGCCCAGGAGCTGCACTGCGTGCCGTCGAACGTCTCCGCACGGCTGCGCCAGCTGGAAGCGCAGCTCGGCGTCGCACTGTTCCAGCGCCAGGCCCAGCGTCTGCGCCTGACCCCGGCGGGAGCGCGCCTGCTGCCCCATGCCGAGCAGCTGGAGCAGCTCTGCCGGGCGGCCTGGAGCAGCGTCCAGGAGGATCTCTGGGCCGGCGAGCTGCGCCTGGGCTCCATGGAAACCACCGCTGCCGTGCGCCTGCCGGAGGTGCTGGCGGCCTTCCACCGGGAGGCACCGCGGCTCGACCTGAGCCTGGTGACCGGCACCAGCGGCCATCTGCTCGGCGAGGTGCTCGCCGGCCGGCTCGACGCCGTGCTGATCGGCGGCCCCTACGAGGACCCGCGGCTGCATGGCGAGGTGATCTGGCACGAGGAACTGGTGCTGGTGCTGCCGGCGGGGCAGACCCCCGAGGGGCTGAGGCAGGCCCCGGTGACCCTGCTCGGCTTTCCCAATGGCTGCCACTACCGCGAGCGCCTGCAACGCTGGAGCGAGCGCCAGCGCCTGCAGATCGGCGCGCGGCAGAGTTACGGCTCGATCGATGCCATTCTCGGTGCCGCCGCCGCCGGCATGGGCGTCGGCCTGCTGCCGCGCAGCCTGCTGGAGCTGCACCCGCGCGGCAGGCTGGTGTGCTGGCAGCCGATCGAGGCTGACCTGGCGGCGGCGCCGACGCTCCTGATGCGCCGCCGCGATGCGCCGGCGCACGGCGCCCTGGAGCGCCTGGTCGAGCTGCTGCGGAGCCTGCCTGTGCAACCCTCTGCTTGAGGCGGACGGCAAGCGGGTAAACTGTGCGCCCCGAGGAGTTTCGCAGCCATGAATTACCGCCACGCCTTCCATGCCGGCAACCATGCCGATGTCCTGAAACACCTGACCCTGGCCCGCCTGATCGCCCTGCTGGCGCGCAAGGAGAACCCCTTCGCCTACCTCGACAGTCATGCCGGCGTCGGTCTGTACGATCTGCAGGGTGATGCGGCCAGCCGCACCGGCGAGTGGCTGGAGGGCATCGCCCGCCTGTGGGATGCGGCGGGCCTGCCCGCGCCGGCCGCCGATTACCTGAACGTAGTACGCGAGATGAACGCCGACGGCGTGCTGCGCCACTATCCCGGCTCGCCCGAACTGGCGCGCCGCCTGACCCGGCCGCAGGACCGCCTGCTGCTCAACGAGAAGCACCCCAAGGACGGGCGTCTGCTCAAGGAAAACATGGCCGGCGACCGGCGCGTCGCGGTGCATTTGGGCGAGGGTTGGCACCTTCCGCGGGCCCTGCTGCCGGTGGCGGAGAAGCGCGCCCTGCTGCTGATCGACCCGCCCTTCGAGCAGCCCGACGAGCTGGAGCGCTGCGCCCAGGCGCTGCAGGAGGCGATCGGGCGCATGCGCCAGACGGTAGTGGCGATCTGGTATCCGATCAAGGATCTGCGGCAGCTCAAACGCTTCTATCAGGACCTGCAGAAAAGCGGCGCGCCCAAGCTGTTGCGTGCCGAACTCTACGTGCATCCGGCCGATGATGCGCAGCGCCTGAGCGGCTCGGGCCTGGCGATCGCCAACCCGCCGTGGGGGCTGGAGGAGGAGCTGCGCCAGCTCTTGCCCTGGCTGGCCGAGCGCCTGGCGCAGAGTGAGGGCGGCTGGCGGCTGGACTGGCTGATCGAGGAGCAGCCGGCCGCCGCCAAACCCGTCACCAAATCCGCTGTTCAGGCGATCGGGCGCAAGGGGCACAAGGGCTGATCAGGCCGGCGGCAGGCAGACACCGGTGCTGCCCAGCCCGCAGTAGCCGCCGGGGTTCTTCGCCAGGTACTGCTGGTGATACTCCTCGGCGTAGTAGAACGGCGGGGCGTCGGCGATTTCCGTGGTGACCGGGCCGTAGCCGGCCCTCGCCAGCTCCGCCTGGAAGCGCTCCCGGCTGGCCTCGGCGGCGGCGCGCTGGGCGGCGTCGAAGCAGTAGATGGCCGAGCGGTACTGGGTGCCGATGTCGTTGCCCTGGCGCATGCCTTGGGTCGGATTGTGGATTTCCCAGAAGGTCTTCAGCAGCGTCTGGTAGTCGGTTTCCTGCGGATCGAACACCACCAGCACCACTTCGGCGTGCCCGGTCAGGCCGGAGCAGACCTCCTCGTAGGTCGGATTCGGCGTGAAGCCGCCGGCGTAGCCCGCCGCCGTGCTCCACACGCCGGGCTGCTGCCAGAAGCGCCGCTCGGCGCCCCAGAAGCAGCCGAGGCCGAACACGGCCTGCTGCAGCCCGGCCGGGAAGGGCGGTTTCAGGGGGTGGCCGTTGACGTAGTGGGCCGCCGGCACCGGCATGGCCTCGGCGCGTCCGGGCAGCGCCTGGGCGGGGTCGGGCAGGGCCAGCTTGTGGGCGAGAATCTGCGAGCGCAGCACCATGGGAGTTCTCCTGGGGATCGACGAGGCGTCATCTATCCTAGGGGCTGTTGGCGTTTTGGAGTAGGTTCACGTCAAAAGGTCGACCGACCCTGGCCGCGCGGACATAAAAAAGCCCCGCCACGAGGGCGGGGCCGAAGGTCAAAGAGCGTAGCGGGTTCGCTCTTCAAGGGAAGTTCACAGCAGCATCGAACGGATATCCGCCAACACGTCGCCGAGACGTTTGGTGAAGCGCGCCGCGGCGGCGCCGTTGATCACCCGGTGGTCGTAGGACAGCGACAGCGGCAGCATCAGGCGCGGCTGGAAGGCCTTGCCGTCCCACACCGGCTGCATGCTGGCCTTGGACACGCCGAGGATCGCCACTTCCGGTGCGTTGACGATCGGCGTGAAGCCGGTGCCGCCGATGTGGCCGAGACTGGAGATGGTGAAGCAGGCACCCTGCATGGCGTCGGCGCCGAGCTTCTTGGTGCGCGCCTTCTCCGCCAGTTCGGCGGCCTCGGCAGCCAGCTGCAGCAGGCTCTTCTGGTCGACGTTGCGGATCACCGGCACCAGCAGGCCGTCCGGAGTGTCCACGGCGAAGCCGATGTGCACGTACTTCTTGCGGATCACCGCCTGGCCGTTGGGCGCTAGGGAGCTGTTGAACTCCGGCAGCTCCCTGAGCAGGTAGGCGCAGGCCTTGAGCAGCAGCGGCAGCACGGTCAGCTTGACCCCGGCCTTCTCGGCGACGGCCTTCTGCGCGACGCGGAAGGCTTCCAGGTCGGTGATGTCGGCCGAGTCGAACTGGGTCACGTGCGGCACGTTCAGCCAGCTGCGGTGCAGGTTGGTGGCGCCGATCTGCATCAGGCGGCTCATCGCCACCTCTTCCACTTCGCCGTACTTGGCGAAGTCGACCGCTGGAATCGGCGGGATGCCCGCGCCACCGGCCGCGCCGGCAGCCGGCGCCTCCTTGGCCTTCTGCATCATCGCCTTGACGTAGGCCTGCACGTCCTCCTTGAGGATGCGCCCGCGCGGACCGGTGCCGTTGATCGCCCCCAGTTCGACGCCGAACTCGCGAGCCAGCTGGCGCACGGCGGGACCGGCATGCACCTTGGCGCCGTTGCGGGTCGGCGCGCCGACCGGAGCCGGGGCAGCTGCCGCCGGAGCGGCCGCAGCGGCGGCCGGCTTGGCCGGGGCTGCTGCAGGCGCGGGGGCCGGCGCAGCACCGGCGACGCGCAGGGTGAGGATCGGATCACCGGTGCCGACCTCGGCGTTCAGCTGGACGGCGATGCTTTCCACCACGCCGGCGGCCGGGGAGGGAATCTCCATGCTGGCCTTGTCCGACTCCAGCACGATCAGCGACTGCTCGGCCTGGACCTGGTCGCCGGCCTTGACCAGCACTTCGATGACGCGCGCCTTGCCGGCCGAGCCGATGTCCGGGACCTTGACCTCCTGGGGACCGGCAGCGGCCGGAGCCGCCGGAGCGGGCGCCGCACTCGCTGCCGCCGGGGCGGAGGCTGCGGGCTGGGCCGGGGCGCCGCCGGTGGTGCGCAGGGTGAGGATCAGATCGCCGGTGCCGACCTCGGCGTTCAGGGCGATGGCGACGCTCTCCACCACGCCGGCGGCCGGGGAGGGGATCTCCATGCTGGCCTTGTCCGACTCCAGCACGATCAGCGACTGCTCGGCCTGGACCTGGTCGCCGGCCTTGACCAGCACCTCGATGACCCGCGCCTTGCCGGCCGAGCCGATGTCGGGAACCCGGATTTCCTGGGTCACGGCTTCGGCAGCGGCGGGAGCGGCCGGGGCTCCGGCGGAGGCGCCGGGAGAGGGCGCCTCGGCCTCGTCGACGGCCTGGGTCGGCGCGGCGGGCACGGCCGCCGCTTCAGCCGGCTTCGCCGCGGCACCGGCGGCAGGCTCCAGCTCGATGATCGCGTCGCCTTCCTTGAGCTTGTCGCCCAGCTTGACACTCACGCTCTTGACCACCCCGGCCTTGGGGCTGGGAACTTCCATGCTGGCCTTGGCGGACTCCAGCACCACCAGCCCCTGCTCGACCTCGATGAGGTCGCCGGTCTTGACCAGCAGCTCGATGACTTCCCCATCGCCGCCGATATCGGGTACGCGGATGATTTCGCTCACGATGGCTCTCCTCAGCAGTCCAGGGGGTTGCGCTTGTCGGGGTCGATGCCGAACTTGGCGATGGCCTCGGCCACCACCTTGGGTTCGATGTCGCCGCGATCGGCCAGCGCTTCCAGCGCGGCCAGCACGACCCAGTAGCGATCCACCTCGAAGAAATGACGCAGCTTCTTGCGGGTGTCGCTGCGGCCGAAGCCATCGGTGCCGAGCACCTTGTATTCGCGGCTCGGGACCCACTGGCGGATCTGGTCGGCGAACAGCTTCATGTAGTCGGTGGAAGCCACCACCGGACCCTTGCGGCCGTTCAGGCACTGCTCGACGTAGCTCAGCTCCGGCTTCTGTTCCGGGTGCAGGCGGTTGTGGCGCTCGACGGCCAGGCCGTTGCGGCGCAGCTCGTTGAAGCTGGTCACGCTCCACACGTCGGCGGCGATGTTGTAGTCCTCGCGGAGGATCTTCGCCGCCTCGCGCACTTCGCGCAGGATGGTGCCGCAGCCGAGCAGCTGGACGTGGTGCGCGGCGTCGCGCTTGTCCTCCTCGAGCAGGTACATGCCCTTGACGATGCCTTCCTCGACGCCTTCCGGCATGGCCGGCTGGGCGTAGGCCTCGTTCATCGCGGTGAGGTAGAAGAAGACGTTCTGCTGCTCCTCGGTCATCTGACGGATGCCTTCGCGGATGATCACCGCCATCTCGTAGGCATAGGTCGGATCGTAGCTGCGGCAGTTGGGGATGGTCGAGGCGAGGATGTGGCTGTGACCGTCCTCGTGCTGCAGGCCTTCGCCGTTGAGCGTGGTGCGTCCGGCGGTGCCGCCGACCAGGAAGCCGCGCGCCTGGCTGTCGCCGGCCGCCCAGGCCAGGTCGCCGATGCGCTGGAAGCCGAACATCGAGTAGTAGACGTAGAACGGCAGCATCGGCTGGTTGTGGTTGCTGTACGAGGTCGCCGCGGCGATCCAGCTGGACATGGCGCCGGCCTCGTTGATGCCTTCCTCGAGGATCTGGCCCTTCTTGTCCTCGCGGTAGAACATCACCTGGTCCTTGTCCACCGGCTCGTAGAGCTGGCCGACCGAGGAGTAGATGCCGAGCTGGCGGAACATGCCCTCCATGCCGAAGGTGCGCGCCTCGTCGGGGATGATCGGCACGATGCGCGAGCCCAGCTCCTTGTCCTTGACCAGTTGCGCGAGGATCCGCACGAAGGCCATGGTGGTGGAGATTTCGCGGTCGCCGGTGCCGTCGAGGATCGCCTTGAGGGTGTCCAGCGGCGGGGTCGGGATGCTGATGCTCTTGTTGCGGCGCTGCGGCACGAAGCCGCCCAGGGCCTCGCGGCGGCTGCACAGGTACTTCATTTCCGGGCTGTTCTCGTCCGGCCGGTAGAACGGCAGGCTTTCCAGCTCCTCATCCTTCAGCGGGATGTCGAACTTGTCGCGGAACAGCTTGAGGCTCTCGACATCGACCTTCTTCACGTTGTGGGCGATGTTCTTCGCCTCGCCGGCACCGGTGCCGTAGCCCTTGATGGTCTTGGCGAGGATCACGCTCGGCTGGCCCTTGTGGTTGACCGCCTGGTGATAGGCGGCATAGACCTTGTAGGGGTCGTGGCCGCCACGGTTGAGCTTCCAGATGTCCTCGTCGGACATGTCCTTGACCATCTCCAGCAGCTCGGGGCGCGCGCCGAAGAAATGCTTGCGCACGAAGGCGCCGTCTTTGGCCTTGTAGTTCTGGTAGTCGCCGTCGACCACCTCGTCCATGCGCTGCTGCAGCAGGCCGGCATGGTCCTTGGCGAACAGCGGGTCCCAGAAGCGGCCCCAGACCACCTTGTTGACGTTCCACTGGGCGCCGCGGAACACGCCTTCGAGTTCCTGGATGATCTTGCCGTTGCCGCGTACCGGGCCGTCGAGGCGCTGCAGGTTGCAGTTGATGACGAAGATCAGGTTGTCCAGCTTCTCGCGGCCGGCCAGGGCGATGGCGCCGAGGGATTCCGGTTCGTCGCACTCGCCGTCGCCCATGAAGCACCAGACCTTCTGCTTGCCGGGGGCGATGAAGCCACGGTCTTCCAGGTACTTCATGAAGCGCGCCTGGTAGATCGCCTGGATCGGGCCCAGGCCCATGGAGACGGTGGGGAACTGCCAGAAGTCCGGCATCAGGTGCGGGTGCGGGTAGGAGGACAGGCCATTGCCGTCGACTTCCTGCCGGTAGTTTTCCAGCTGTGCCTCGCTGAGGCGGCCTTCGAGGAAGGCGCGGGCGTAGACGCCGGGAGAGGCGTGGCCCTGGAAATAGATCAGATCGCCACCATGTTCGGCGGTCGGCGCCTGAAAGAAATAGTTGAAACCGATATCGTAGAGGGTGGCGCTGGAGGCGAAGGTGGAGATGTGGCCGCCCAGGTCCGGGTCCTTCTTGTTCGCCCGCATGACCGTGGCCAGCGCGTTCCAGCGCACCAGGGAGCGGATGCGGCGCTCCATGAACAGGTCGCCGGGCATGGGCGCTTCATGGGTAACCGGAATGGTGTTGCGATAGGGCGTCGTGATCGCGTAAGGCAGTTGGGCGCCCGTGCGGGTGGCCAGCTCGCCCATCCGGGTCAGCAGATAGTGGGCGCGGTCTTCGCCTTCTTGATCGAGGACGGATTCGAGCGAGTCCAGCCACTCCTGGGTCTCGATGGGGTCAAGGTCTTGCATGTCTTGCATGTCTTGCTCCATAGCGGAAGGCCTCCCTGAGTTGGGAGCCTGGATGCGCTGCCGGCCTTATGGGCGGCAGCGGGATTGTTGTTAGTGGGGTCGGCGGGTGATCCGACTGTCTTGTAGTTTTACTACAAAACAATGGCGCTTTCAGCCCCCTCCCACGGATTTTTGTAAAATTACCCCGCGGGTCGGACTCAGCCGCTTGCGGAAAGTCTGGCCGATACAGGACATGAGCATGAGCCTACCTACGCTGATCGCCCTTCCCCCCTCGCTGGAAACCCTGGCCAACCGCGCCCTGGAGGCGTTCGAGCAGGCCGCCGGCATGCTCGGCGACAGCCCGGCGACGCCCTTTCCCGCCTGGCCGCAGATACGTCGTGCGGCCTTCGCACGGGTCTGCGCGAACAGCGAATTCGTTGCCGAACAGGCACTGCGCGATCCGGCCACGCTCCTGCAGCTGGCCGACAGCGGCGCCCTCGAGCGTTCCCTGGCGCCGGACGAACTGCGCGGAGAGCTGGCGGCGCTGCTCGCCGACTGCGAGGGCGAGGAGGAGCTGGGCCGGCGGCTGCGGCGCTTCCGCCATCGCCAGCAGCTGCGCATCGTCTGGCGCGACATCACCCGTCAGGCCGATCTGGTCGAGACCTGTCGCGACCTCTCCGAGCTCGCCGACGTCTGCATCGACCTGGCCTGCCACTGGCTGCACACGCGGCTCTGCGCGCAGTTCGGCACGCCGATCGGGCGTCGCTCCGGGCGCCCGCAGCAACTGGTGGTGCTCGGCATGGGCAAGCTGGGCGCCGGCGAGCTGAACCTGTCCTCGGACATCGACCTGATCTTCGCCTACCCCGAGGGCGGCGAAACGGCAGGGGAGCGGCGCAGCCTGGACAACCAGGAGTTCTTCGTCCGCCTCGGCCAGAAGCTGATCAAGGCGCTGGACGCCATCACCGTGGACGGCCAGGCCTTTCGCGTCGACATGCGCCTGCGCCCCTACGGCTCCAGCGGGCCGCTGGTCTACAGCTTCAGCGCCATGGAGCAGTACTACCAGGACCAGGGGCGCGACTGGGAGCGCTATGCGATGATCAAGGCGCGCGTGGTCGGCGGCGACCGCGAGGCCGGGCGCCTGCTCCTGGAGATGCTGCAGCCGTTCGTCTACCGGCGCTACCTGGACTTTTCCGCGATCGAGGCGCTGCGCGATATGAAGCAGCTGATCCGCCAGGAGGTGCGCCGCAAGGGCATGGCGGACAACGTCAAGCTGGGCGCTGGCGGCATCCGCGAAGTGGAGTTCATCGCCCAGGTGTTCCAGCTGATCCACGGCGGCCGCGACCGTAGCCTGCAGCAGCGGCCGCTGCTGAAGGTGCTGACAACCCTCGAGGGGCAGGGCTACCTGCCGCCGGCGGTGGTGGCCGAGCTGCGCGAGGGCTACGAGTTCCTGCGCTACACCGAGCATGCCCTGCAGGCCATCGCCGATCGCCAGACGCAGATGCTCCCCGACAACGAGCTCGACCGGGTGCGAGTCGCCAGCATGCTCGGCTGCGCCGACTGGGAGGCCTTCCTCGGCCGGCTGGCGCACTGGCGCGAGCGGGTCGACTGGCACTTCCGCCAGGTGATTGCCGTCCCCGGCGAGGACGAGACGCCCGAGGAGCGGCCGGTCGACACCCAGTGGCTGCCGTTGTGGGAGAGTGCCGGGGACGAGGCGTCGGCCTGCCGGCAGCTCGCCGAGGCCGGCTTCGCCGATCCGCAGCAGGTCTGCCAGCGCCTCGCGGCGCTGCGCGGCGGCACTCAGGTGCGCAGCATGCAGCGCCTCGGCCGCGAGCGCCTCGATGCCTTCATTCCGCAGCTGCTGGCCCTGGCGGTGGAGCAGGGCGACCCCGATCTGGTGCTGGAGCGGGTGCTGCCGCTGGTCGAGGCGGTGGCGCGACGTTCGGCCTACCTGGTGCTGCTCACGGAAAATCCTGGCGCCCTGCAGCGGCTGCTTGTCCTCTGTGCGGCCAGTCCTTGGATCGCCGAGCAGATCGCCCGCTTCCCCCTGCTGCTCGACCAGTTGCTCAACGAGGAGCGCCTGTACAGCCCGCCGCAGGAGGCTGAGCTGGCCGCCGAGCTGCGCGAGCTGCTGCTGCGCATTCCCGAGGACGACCTGGAGCAGCAGATGGAGGCGCTGCGCCATTTCAAGCTGGCCCACCGGCTGCGTGTCGCCGCCTCGGAAATCGCCGGCACCCTGCCCTTGATGAAGGTCAGCGACTACCTGACCTGGCTGGCCGAGGCGATTCTCGAACAGGTGCTGAACCTCGCCTGGCGGCAGATGGTCGCCCGCCATGGCAACCCCAGGCGCGGCGACGGCAGCCCCTGCGATCTGGATTTCATCATCGTCGGCTACGGCAAGGTCGGCGGCATCGAGCTGGGCCACGGTTCGGACCTGGACCTGGTATTCATCCACGACGGCGATCCGCAGGCCGAAACCGACGGCGCCAAGCCGATCGACGGCGCGCAGTTCTTCACCCGCCTGGGCCAGCGCATCGTCCACCTGCTCACCGCGCAGACGCCGTCCGGGCAACTCTACGAGGTGGACATGCGCCTGCGCCCGAGCGGCAACGCAGGGCTTCTGGTCAGTTCGCTCGGCGCCTTCCAGCGCTATCAGGAGCAGGAGGCCTGGACCTGGGAGCATCAGGCGCTGGTGCGTGCCCGGGTGCTGGTCGGCAGCCCGCGGCTGGCCGCCGACTTCGCCCAGGTGCGCACCCAGGTGCTGGCCCGTCCGCGCGAGCTGGACGGCCTGCGCCGCGAGGTCGGCGACATGCGCGCGAAGATGCGCGCCAACCTGGGCACTGGACTCACGGCCGCCGGCACCGCGGAGAACGCCTTCGAGGCGGCGGTCCCCTTCAATCTCAAGCAGGATGCCGGCGGTATCGTCGATATCGAATTTATGGTGCAATATGCGGCCCTCGCCTGGTCGCACCAGCATCCAGAGCTGTTGCGCTACACCGACAACATCAGGATTCTGGACGGCCTCGCGCAGGCCGGCCTGCTGCCGTGCGACGAGGTTCGCCTGCTGCAGGAGGCCTACAAGGCCTATCGCGCCGCAGCCCATCGACTGGCCCTGCAGAAGCAGCCGGGCGTGGTGGGCGGCGATCAGTTCCAGGACGAACGTCGTGCGGTCATGCGGATCTGGCGGGAGCTGGGGTTGAGCTGAGCGGGGCGCCTGCGGGGGCCTGCCGAAAGGGGTGGCGCAAGGGCGCCGCCCGGTCTGGATGTGTATTACGTAGCGAATTCTCTTGAGGAGCAGGCTAATTATGTCGATGGCCGACCGTGATGGTGTGATCTGGTACGACGGCGAACTGGTGCAGTGGCGCGATGCGACCACCCATGTGCTGACCCACAGCCTGCACTACGGGATGGGCGTGTTCGAGGGCGTGCGTGCCTACAACACCCCGCAGGGCACGGCGATCTTCCGTCTGCAGGCACACACCGACCGCCTGTTCGATTCGGCGCACATCATGGGCATGAAGATTCCCTTCACCAAGGACGAGATCAACGAGGCGACCCGCGCCGCGGTGCGCGAGAACAAGCTGGACAGTGCCTACATCCGCCCGCTGGCCTTCTACGGCTCGGAGGGCATGGGTCTGCGCGCCAGCGGCCTGAAGGTCCGCGTCATCGTCGCCGCCTGGCACTGGGGCGCCTACATGGGCGAGGACGCGCTGGAGCAGGGCATCAAGATCCGCACCAGCTCCTTCACCCGCCACCATGTGAACATCACCATGACCCGCGCCAAGTCCAGCGGCGCCTACGTCAACTCCATGCTGGCCCTGCAGGAGGCGATCTCCGGCGGCGCCGACGAGGCCCTGCTGCTCGATCCGGAAGGCTATGTGGCCGAGGGTTCGGGGGAGAACATCTTCATCGTCAAGGACGGCGTGATCTACACCCCGGAAGTCACCGCCTGCCTGAACGGCATCACCCGCAACACCGTGCTGACCCTGGCCCGCGAGATGGGCATCGAGATCGTCGAGAAGCGCATCACCCGCGACGAGGTGTACATCGCCGACGAGGCCTTCTTCACCGGCACCGCCGCCGAAGTCACGCCGATCCGCGAAGTGGACGGCCGGCAGATCGGCATCGGCCGCCGCGGTCCGGTCACCGAGAAGCTGCAGCGCGCCTACTTCGACCTGGTCACCGGCAAGACCGACGCCCATTCCGAGTGGCGCACCCTGGTCAAGTAAGCCGCATGCCGCGTAGGTTGGGTTGCGGGCGGTGCCCGGAACCCAACAGGGGGCTTGCCCGCTGGCGCCGCGGCAGTTCCTGCGGCGCTCGACCCAACCTACGAGCTGTCGAATTCCCATGAATATTCTAATCATCGGCCCGAGCTGGGTCGGCGACATGGTGATGGCGCAGACCCTGTTCGTCTGCCTGAAGCAGCGCCATCCCGACTGCGCGATCGACGTGCTGGCGCCCGACTGGAGCCGGCCGATCCTCGAACGCATGCCCGAGGTGCGCCGCGCGCTGAGCTTTCCGTTCGGCCATGGCGTGCTCGATCTGGCCGGCCGCCGCCGCATCGGCAAGTCGCTGGCCGGACAGTACGACCAGGCGATCCTCCTGCCCAATTCGCTGAAGTCCGCCCTGGTGCCGTTCTTCGCCGGCATCCCCAGGCGCACCGGCTGGCGCGGCGAGATGCGTTACGTCCTGCTCAACGACATCCGCCGGCTGGACAAGACGCGCTATCCGCTGATGATCGAGCGCTTCATGGCCCTGGCCTATGCGCCGGGCGCCGAACTGCCGCGGCCCTATCCGCGGCCGGCCCTGCGCATCGAGCCGCAGAGCCGTGCGGCGGCGTTGCAGAAGTTCGGTCTGCGCCTCGGCCGGCCGCTGCTGGCGCTCTGTCCCGGCGCCGAGTTCGGCGAGGCCAAGCGCTGGCCGGCCGAGCACTACGCCGCGGTGGCCGAGGCCAAGCTGCGCGCCGGCTGGCAGGTCTGGCTGTTCGGCTCGAAGAACGACCACCCGGTCGGCGAGGCGATCCGCGCGGCCCTGACGCCCGAGCTTCGCGAGGCGGTGGTCAACCTGGCCGGGGAAACCAGCCTCGCCGAGGCCCTCGACCTGTTGTCCTGCGCCGATGCGGTGGTGTCCAACGACTCCGGGCTGATGCACGTGGCCGCCGCGCTGGGCCGCCCGCTGGTGGCGGTATACGGCTCCACCTCGCCGCAGTTCACCCCGCCGCTGGCCGAACAGGTGGAGATCGTCCGTCTGGGCCTGGACTGCAGCCCCTGCTTCGAGCGCACCTGCCCCCTCGGCCACTACAACTGCCTGCGCGAGCTGGCTCCGCAGCGGGTGCTGGATGCCCTGCAACGCCTCGCCGGCGATCCCCTGTCCGTCCCGCAGCCGCAGGAGCACTGAGTGCGCGTACTGCTGATCAAGACTTCCTCGCTGGGCGACGTCATCCATACCCTGCCGGCGCTGACCGACGCGGCGCGGGCGCTGCCCGGCATCCGCTTCGACTGGGTGGTGGAGGAGGGCTTCGCCGAGATTCCCGCCTGGCACCCGGCCGTGGAGCGGGTGCTGCCGGTGGCCATTCGCCGCTGGCGCCGCAATCTCTGGCAGACGACTACCCGCGCCGAGTGGCGGCGCTTCCGGCAGAGCCTGGGGGACAGCCGTTACGACCTGGTGATCGACGCCCAGGGCCTCCTGAAGAGCGCCTGGCTGACCCGCTTCGGCGGGGCGCCGGTGGCCGGGCTGGATCGCCGCTCGGCACGCGAGCCGCTGGCCAGTCTCTTCTATGGGCGCCGCTATCCCGTGCCCTGGGGCCAGCACGCGGTGGAGCGGGTGCGCCAGCTGTTCGCCCAGGCGCTGGGCTACTCCGTGCCGGCGACGGTCGGCGACTACGGCCTGGACCGCAGCCGGCTGGCCACGCCGGCGGCCGCGCCCTACCTGCTGTTCCTGCACGGCACCACCTGGGACAGCAAGCACTGGCCGGAAAGCTACTGGCGCGGGCTGGCCGAGCGCATGGCCGGGGAGGGCTGGGCGGTGCGCCTGCCCTGGGGCAATGCGGCGGAGCAGGCGCGCGCCGAGCGTATCGCCGAGGGGCTGGCGGCGGTCGAGGTGCTGCCCAGGACCAACCTCGCCGGCATCGCCGGCATCCTCGCCGGGGCGAGCGCCTGCGTGGCGGTGGATACCGGTCTCGGCCACCTGGCGGCAGCGCTGGACGTGCCGACCATTTCCCTCTATGGGCCGACCGATCCGCGCCTGACCGGTGCCTATGGCCGCCACCAGCGCCATCTGACCAGCGACTACCCGGCCTGCGTGCCCTGCCTGCAGAAGACCTGCAGCTACCGGCCGACCGAGGAGGACCGCCAGCGGCTGGACCTGAGCCGCGAGCAGCCGGTGTGCTTCAGCCGCCTCGCCCCGCAACGGGTGGCCGGCGAGCTGCAGGCGCTGCTGGACGAGGCGGCGTGCCGATGCTGAACGGGCCGGCCCTTTTCATCGTGCCGGTGCGCCCGGCGCCGATCCATGCCTTTGCCGACAGGATCTCCTGATGCAGCTGGCCTTCATCCTCTACAAGTACTTCCCCTTCGGCGGGCTGCAGCGCGACTTCATGCGCATCGCCCTGGAGTGCCAGCGGCGTGGGCACGCCATCCGCGTCTACAGCATGATCTGGGAGGGCGAGATTCCGCCGGGCTTCGAGGTCCTGATCGCTCCGATCAGGGCGCTGTTCAACCATCGCCGCAACGAGAGGTTCACCGCCTGGGTACAGGCCGACCTGGCGCGCCGCCCCGTGGACAGGGTGGTCGGCTTCAACAAGATGCCCGGGCTGGACGTCTACTACGCCGCCGATCCCTGCTACGAGGACAAGGCGCAGACCCTGCGCAACCCGCTCTATCGCCTGTGGGGACGTTACCGGCACTTCGCCGATTACGAGCGCGCGGTGTTCGCGCCGCAGTCCAGGACGCGGATCCTGATGATCTCCGAAGTACAGCAGCCGCTGTTCGTCAAGCACTACGGCACCCCGGCCGAGCGCTTCCATCTGCTGCCCCCGGGAATCTCCAGCGATCGCCGCGCGCCGGCCGACGCGGGTGAGATCCGCGCCGACTTCCGCCGCGAGTTCGGCCTGGGCGACGACGACCTCCTGTTGGTGCAGATCGGTTCCGGCTTCAAGACCAAGGGGCTGGACCGCAGCCTCAAGGCGCTCGCCGCGCTGCCGGCAGCGCTGAAACGGCGCACCCGGCTGATCGCCATCGGCCAGGACGACCCCCGGCCTTTCCAGCTGCAGGTCAGGACGCTCGGCCTGTCCGGACGGGTCGAGATCCTCAAGGGGCGCAACGACATTCCGCGCTTTCTGCTCGGCGCCGACCTGCTGATCCATCCGGCCTACAACGAGAACACCGGCACCGTGCTGCTCGAGGCACTGGTCGCCGGGCTGCCGGTGCTGGTCACCGATGTCTGTGGCTATGCTCACTACATCGCCGAGGCAGGCTGCGGGCAGGTGCTGCCCAGCCCCTTCGAGCAGGAGCGCCTGAGCCGGGTGCTCGCCGGGATGCTCGAGGACGAGGGACAGCGGGCGCTCCATCGGCGCAACGGTCTGGCCTACGCCGCAACCGCCGATCTCTACTCCATGCCGCAGCGGGCCGCCGACCTGATCCTGACGGGGCAGGACGCGTGAGCCTCTTGCCGGGTGCAGGCGCCAGCATGCTTGCGATATCGTGGTTCGCTGAAGATCGCCAGCACACTGGCTCCTACAGGGATGTATGTCCATGCAGTTGATTCTCTCCGAACCCTTCAAGTCCCTCTGGGCCGGGCGCGATGCCTTCGCCGAGGTCGAGCGCCTGCAGGGCCGGGTCTACCGCGAGCTGGAGGCTCGCCGCACCCTGCGCATCGAGGTGGCCGGGCGCGGCTACTTCGTCAAGATCCACCGCGGCATCGGCTGGGCCGAGATCCTCAAGAACCTGCTGACCGCCAAGGCTCCGGTGCTCGGTGCCGCCCAGGAGTGGACGGCACTCCGGCGTCTGACCGAGGCGGGGGTTCCGACCATGCATCCCGTGGCCTTCGGCGAGCGTGGCAGCAACCCGGCGCACCAGCACTCCTTCCTGATCACCGAGGAGCTGGCGCCGACCCTCAGCCTGGAGGATTTCTGCCTCGACTGGCCGAGCCGGCCGCCGGCGCCGCGCCTGAAGCGCGCGCTGATCGCCGAGGTGGCGCGGCTGACCGGCGACATGCACCGCGCCGGGGTGAACCACCGCGATTGCTACATCTGCCATTTCCTGCTGCACACCGACCGGCCGATCGAGCCCGACAGCCTGCGCCTGTCGCTGATCGACCTGCACCGTGCGCAGACCCGGGCGCGCACGCCGCGGCGCTGGCGCGACAAGGACCTGGCCGCGCTGTATTTCTCGGCGCTGGACATCGGCCTGACCCGGCGCGACAAGCTGCGCTTCCTGCGCGGCTACTTCCGCCGGCCGCTGCGCCAGATACTGCATGAGGAAGCCCGGCTGATCGCCCGTCTCGAGGCTCGAGCCGGACGGCTGCTGGCACGCTTCCAGCGCAGGGCGGCGGAGGGCAACCCGCTATGAGCTCCTGGCAATTGGCCCCCGACCTGGAGCCGGCGGCGGCCGAAGCCTTCGTCAGCCTGGATGCGGTCTTCGCCCTCGAGGGCGAGCGGGTGTCCCGGGATCCGCTGTCCGACGTGATCCGCGTCGAGCTCGCCGGCGTGCGCTACTACGTCAAGCGCTACCGCTCGGCGGGCAAGGGCCTGCGCCGCTATCTGGGGCGGCCGCGGGTCAAGGCCGAATGGCAGAACCTCAAGTGCTTCGCCAAGTGGGGCATTCCGACCGCCTCCCTGGCCGCCTGGGGCCTGGAGCGCAGCGCCGGGGCCTTCCTGCGCGGCGCGCTGATCACCCGCGAACTGCCCGGCACCAAGGATCTGGCCCGGCTGGCCAAGGACAACGATTCGCGCCTGTCCGATCCGCACTGGGTGGACGCCGTCAGCCGTCAACTGGCCCGGGCGACCCGGACCATGCACGATCACCACTTCGTCCACAACGACCTGAAGTGGCGCAACCTGCTGGTCGACGACGAGGGTCGGCTGTTTCTCATCGACTGCCCGGTGGGCGGCTTCTGGTGGGGCCACTGGCTGCGCTGGCGAATCGTCAAGGATCTGGCCTGCCTGGACAAGGTAGCCAAGTACACGCTGTCGCGCACCCAGCGCCTGCGCTTCTATCTGCAGTACCGCCGGCGCAGCAGGCTGAATGCCAGCGACAAGGTGCGCATCCGGCAGATCCTGAAGTATTTCGAGGGGCGCGAATGAGCGTGTGCATCCCCAGCATGCCGCACACAGGACATGGACGGCTGTCGAGGCGACAGCACGGAAAGGAGTATCTCGCATGAATCTGCGTCAGTTGAAAAAGGCCGGCCGCCAGCCGGAGCTGCCGCTGCTCGTCGAGCTGGCCGATGCCGACGGGTCGGCCACCCTGCGCCTCGACAGCCTGCTGCGCGTGCTGCCGGGGCAGCGCTACGTCGGTCGTGGCGAGTGGCGCGGCCAGAGAGTGCTCGCCAAGCTGCTGGTCGGCGACAAGGCGTCGCGGCACTTCCAGCGCGAGCTGAAGGGCGTGCATCTGCTCGCCGGCCAGCAGCAGACGACGCCGCACCTGCGCGCCGAGGGCCTGATCGAGGGGGAGGGCGGCTGGCTGCTGTTCGAGTATCTCGAGGAGGCCCACGGCCTGAACGAGGCCTGGCAGCAGGTGGAGGGCGAGCCGCTGCTGTCCGACGGCCAGCAGGCGGTACTCGGCGAAGCCCTGACCGCCATCGCCGGCCTGCATGCCAAGGGACTCTGGCAGGCCGATATGCACCTGGACAACCTGTTGCGCCACGAGGGGCGGCTGTATCTGGTCGACGGCGGCGCGGTACATGCCGAGGAGCCGGGTCGGCCGCTGTCCCGCGAGCGGGTGCTGGAGAACCTCGGCGCCTTCTTCGCCCAGTTCCCGGTCGCACTCGAGCCGTTCATCGAGGAACTCCTGGTCCATTACCTGCTGGTCAACGGCGAGCATGCCCTGCCGCTGGAAGCGCTGCTCAAGGAGGTGGCCCGGGTGCGGCGCTGGCGCCTGCGCGACTTTCTCGCCAAGGTCGGTCGCGACTGCACCCTGTTCAGCGTGCGGCGCGGGCCCATGGGGCTGTGTGCGCAGCGGCGCGATAGCGAGGCGCTGCTGCGTCCGCTCCTGGCCACGCCGGATGCGCTCATCGAACGGGGGCACATCTACAAGACCGGCGGGGCCGCCACCGTGGCGCGGGTCGAGCTGTGCGGCCGGATACTGGTCGTCAAACGCTACAACATCAAGGGCTTCGCCCACTGGCTCAAACGCTTCTGGCGGCCCAGTCGCGGCTGGCACAGCTGGGTCGCTGGCAATCGCCTGGCCTTTCTCGGCATCCCCACGCCGCGCCCCCTGGCGGTGCTCGAGCGGCGCTTCTGCGGGCTGCGCGGGCGTGCCTACCTGATTACCGAATACTGCGGCGGGCAGGATATACTCGCGCGCTTTCAGCCGTATCTGGACGGCATGCCGCCGGAAGAGGAGCTGCTGGCGCTGGAACGGCTGTTCGCCGCCCTGCTGCGCGAGCGCATCAGCCATGGCGATCTGAAGGGCAACAACCTGCTCTGGCAGGATGGCCACTGGCTGCTGATCGACCTGGATGCACTGGAGCAGCATCACAGCACTGCCCGTTTCGAGCGCGCCTTCGCCGAGGACCGCGCCCGCTTCCTGCGCAACTGGCCGGCCGACTCGGCGCTGTTCCGGCTGCTCGATCAACGCTTACCGCGGGCAGCGGATGCCCGCACCACCGAAGAGTAAAGAGGCTAGACCCTGTGGCACTGACGATTCTCGGCCTTTCCGGCGCCCTCAGTCACGATCCCTCCGCCGCCCTGTACATCGACGGCAGGCTGGTCGCGGCCGCCGAAGAAGAGCGCTTCGTGCGCGACAAGCACGCGAAGAACCGCATGCCCTACGAGTCGGCCAAGTTCTGCCTGGAGCAGGCCGGGATCAAGCCCTCCGATGTCGACGTGGTGGCCATTCCCTTCGCACCGATCAGCCTGTTCGACAAGGCCCGCTGGCACTATGCCGGGCGCTACTGGTACGCCCCGGACCGGGCGCTGGACGCCATCCTGATGGGCAACCGCCGCTACAAGCGCTACCGCACACGCATCCAGTGGTGCCTGCAGCAGCTCGGCTTCGATCTCAAGAAGGTGCGGATCGAGGCGGTCGAGCACCACCTGGCCCACGCATCCAGCGCCTACCACTGCGCGGGCTTCACCGAAAAGACCGCGATCCTCGGCATCGACGGCAAGGGCGAGTACGCCACCACCTTCTTCGGCTGGGGCGAGAACGGCCAGATCCACAAGATCAAGGAGTTCTACGACCCCGACTCGCTCGGCGGCCTGTACGGCGCCATCACCGAGTACCTCGGCTTCGAGATGCTCGACGGCGAGTTCAAGGTGATGGGCATGGCGCCCTATGGCGACGCCGCCCGCTACGACTTCTCGCGGCTGGCCAAATTCGAGAACGGCGAGCTGACCATCAACACCGACTACGCCAACGTCATCGGCTTCCGCCGCTACAAGGACAAGGGCAAGGGCTACTACTTCTCGCCCAAGCTGGTCGAGTGGCTGGGGCCCAGGCGCGAAGGCGATGTCGCCGACGAACCCTACATCCACTACGCCGCCAGCATGCAGGCGCTGTTCGAGAAGCTGGCGCTGGAGATGATGGACTACTACCTCGGCGACATCATCCGCGAGACCGGACGGATCGCTTTCTCCGGCGGCTGCGCGCTGAACGTCAAGCTGAACCAGAAGATCATCGCCCGCCCGGAGGTGAAGGAGCTGTTCGTCCAGCCGGCGTCCGGCGATGCCGGCACCGCGGTCGGCGCCGCCGCCTACGTCTCGCACCAGCGCGGCGTGCCGGTGGAGAAGATGGAACATGTCTATCTCGGCCCGTCCTACTCCAACGAGGAGGTGATCGCCGCCTGCGCCAGGCACCCGCAGAAGCCCGTCTGGAAGAGAATCGACAACGTCGAGCAGCGCATCGCCCGGATCATGGTCGACGGCCATCCGGTGGCCTGGTTCCAGGGCCGCATGGAGTTCGGCCCGCGCGCCCTCGGCGGGCGCTCGATCATCGGCTGCCCGAGCGTGCCGGGCGTCGCCGACCGGATCAACGAGCAGATCAAGTTCCGCGAGCGCTGGCGGCCGTTCTGCCCGTCGATGCTCGACACCGTCGCCGCGCAGATGCTCAAGGTCGATCATCCGTCGCCGTTCATGACCTTCACCTTCGAGGTCAACGAGGAGTGGAAGACCCGCGTGCCGGAAGTCGTCCATGAGGACGGCACGTCCCGCGCCCAGGTGCTCAGGCGCGAGTTCAACCCGCGCTGGTACGACCTGATGAAGGAGCTGGAAAACCTCACCGGCAACGGCGTGTCGCTCAACACCTCGCTGAACCGCCGCGGCGAGCCCATGATCTGTTCGCCGACCGACGCCCTGAACATGTTCTACGGATCGGACCTGCGCTACCTGATCATGGAAGACATCCTGGTGGTCAAGGACGGGATGGACTGGTATGACGCCATCTGAGGGGCCGCGGGTCCTGCAGTTCTGCCACGGCTACGACGGGCCTTTCCTCGACTGCGCCCGGCAGTACGCGCAGCTGTTCGCCGGCACCCCGTACAAGGTCACCACCGTCTACCTGACTGGCGAGCCCAGCATCGAGGCGGCGCAGGGCAGCGCCTCCGACGAGGTGGTCTTCCTCGGCTATGACAGCAGGGATGTGCGCGGCCTCAAGCTCGCCGCCATCCGCGAGCTGAAGCGCATCCTGCGCGGGCGCGATTTCCGCCTGTGCATCGCCCATCGCTTCAAGCCGGCCTACGTCGCCCTGCTGGCCAGCGGCCTGCCGGTGATCGCCGTGCATCATGCCTTCGACGACTACCGGCGGTTGTCGCGGCGGCTGTTCGCCCATTTCTTCCGCGGGCGCCTGAGCCTGCTCGGCGTGTCGGACGCGGTGCGCGACGACATGCGCGCCTGCCTGCCATCCTGGCCGGCCGAGCGTATCGAGACCCTGTACAACCGCATCGATGTGGCGGCCCTCAAGGCCGTGCAGCTGGAGCGTCGGGTGGCCCGCCAGGCGCTGGAGCTGCCGGAGGAGGCCTGGGTCGTCGGCAACGTCGGCCGGCTGCATCCGGACAAGGACCAGGCCACCCTGTTGCGCGGCTTCGCTGAAGCGCTGCCGCAGCTGCCTGCAGGCAGCCTGCTGGCGATCCTCGGCAGTGGCCGGCTGGAGGCCGAGCTGAAAACCCTGGCCGGCACGCTGGGCATCGACCGCCAGGTGCGCTTTCTCGGGCAGGTTCCCGAGGCCCGGCGCTACTTCAGGGCCTTCGACGTCTTCGCGCTGAGTTCCGACCACGAGCCGTTCGGCATGGTGCTGCTGGAAGCGATGGCCGCCGGCGTGCCGCTGATCGCCACCGACTGCGGCGGCGGCAAGGAAGTGGTCGAGGGCGCCGGTACGCTGTTTCCGCTGGGCGATGCGGCGGCGCTGGCCGCGGGCCTGGTGCGTCTCGCCGGCCTCGACGAGGCCGCCCGCGCCGCCTGCGAGCAGGCCATGGAGCGACGGCTGCAGGAGCGCTTCTCCGACCAGGCGGTGGCCCGGCGCTTCTGGGCGCTGCCGATGACCGCCCCCTTCGTGCTGGACTGACCTCATGGCCGAACCCATTCGTATCGCTCCGCCGGGCGAAGGTGCCTGGGCGCGCAGGGCCCGCATGCTGGATCGCTATCGCTGGCGGCTGCTGCGCGAGCGCCACGCCTGGCCGGGTGCTGCGCTGCGTTTTGGCCGCGAGGCGCTGCTCGACCTGATATTCGGCATACGGGCACACCTTGGCCTGTCGAAAGCTAGCCGTGAAAGCGAGTCCTGCGACTTCCTGCTGTTGCAGGGGGCGCCCAAGGTGATTCCGCTGCAGCGCAAGAAACACCTGATCGCGGCCTTGCGCGGTGCCGGTCACCACTTGGTCGAGATCGCCCAGGAAGATCCGCGGGCGGTCATCGCCGGACACATGCTGGCGCGTCCGCCGCAGCCGGTGCCGCTGCGCTATTTCGGCTACGCCGCCTACGCCGAATGGCTGATCGAGCGCCACGATCCCAAGCTGCTGATCAACGACCGTAACGGCAGTCTGTACAGCCCGTTCCTACGCCTGTCGCTCAACCGTCTTGGCCGTCCGCTGGTACACCTGGCCCATGCCACCACTCTGGAAGACTCGCGGCGCCTGGGCATGACCGATTACGACTACTACTTCCTGTTCGGCCAGAGTTCGCTGGACGCGCTGCGCGAGCGGCCCCTGCGCTTCGGCGACACCCGGGCGGTGCTGTCCGGCTCGCACATGATCGACCGCGCCTACGATCTGCCGCCGGCCGATGCGGCGCTGCGTACCCTGCTGATTCTTGGGGTCGGCCCCGACAAGGAGAAGGAGGCCGGCTACCAGCGCACCTATGCGCTGCTCAGGGACTGGGCCGCGGACAATCCGCACTACCGGGTGCTGGTCAAGGCCCATCCGCGCAGCAAGGTGCCGTTCTGGCAGGAAGCGGCCGCGCAGCACGCCCATATCGAGGTCCTGCCGGCCGGCTGCACTCTGGCCGAGGCCCTCGGGCGAGCCGGTGTGGTGGTCAACATCATGTCCAATGCGGTGGTCGAGGCGGCGCTGGCGCGGCGGCCGGTCATCTATGTCAATGCCGGCGACGATCGGGACATCTTCGCCCAGGAGCGTTTCTTCGGCGGGCGGATCGACTCCCTCGCGGCCTTGACGCAGCGTGTGGCCTGGATCGAGGAGCATTACCTTGCAAGCCTCGAAAAGGCGCGGGAATTCGCCGAATATCACCTGGCCCATGGGGTTTGCGGTCTGGAGCAGACCATCGAACTGCTTGGCCGTCTCCTTCAGGGGGACGCTGTCCCGGGCCAGCCGCTCGACGGCTCCGTCTCATGAGCGGGTTTTACCGGACTTAATCGAGGATCACACAGTGAGCTGGCCGTTTGATTTTGCCTGCGTCATCAATCTGGACGGCAGGCCGGACCGTTGGGCTCGCATGGAGGCGTCTTTACGTGACATGGGTGTGCAGGCGGAGCGTTTTCCCGCGGTTTCCCTGCACAATCTGGAGGGCGACCCGCCATCCACGGCGTTGCGGGAGTTCCTGCTGCGCGCCGATGGCGAGAGTCCCGGGTTCGAGCGCAAGCTGCTGGGGACCTGGGCCTGCATGCGCAGTCATCTCGGCGTGATCGCCAAGGCCAGGGACAACGGCTGGCCGGCGGTGCTGATCATGGAGGATGACTGCGAATTCGAGCCCTATGCCCAGGCCGTACTCAGGCGCGTGCAGGCCCAGCTGCAGGGAAAAGGGTGGGACATGCTGTATCTCGGCGGCACCTTCAAGAAGGGCGGGGCGAAGCGGAAGGTCGCGGCGAACCTGCTGTCGGTGACGCGCATGCGTTTGACCCATGCCTACATGGTCAAGGCGGAGCTCTACGAGCGGATTCTCGCCGAGGCGCCCCTGTCCGGGCTGCCGCTCGACTGGTACTACTCCGAGGTGCTGCTGCCGGAAGTTCGTGGGCTCATGGTGAAGCCCACCTTGGCGCGTCAGCGGCTCATGGACCTGAGCGACATCGAGCAGGTAATGCGCAAACCCAGGTTCAAATCCCGCCAGTTTCTGGAGCGTCTGCTGGCCAGAATCCGGTATGGGTGAAAAGTGACTCGAGCGGATGGAAGCCGCCCATGGGGGCAGCTCACTTGCGAAGAGTGTAATGAGCAGGCTGTCGAAAGTCGGACCGGAGTTCTCCCCTGAGCGCGCGGTGGCGCCATGCAAGGGCTGGCTTGCGGAGCTTTCATGGCATCAATGATTGGCATGATGGAGCAGGGGCTGCGGAATTCGTTTATGGGGCATTTCTTGTTTTTTTCTCTGGCCAAGCATCAGAGCATTTATTTCCAGAAGCTTCTGGATGCGACCGAACTCCGTGGCAGGGTGGTGACTCCGGCGGATCTGCCTTGGCCGCGCCCCTGGCGGTTGCCGGCCATTGTCAAGCGCATCGACTGGGCGCGGCTGATCGACGAGAAATGTCAGGAGCGCCGTGTCAAGCGCAAGCCGGAGGGCCCGTTCTATCGGCTGCTGCTGCGCCTGGAGCTGCTCTGGACGGCACTGAGCATCCAGGCACTGCTGGACCGTGAGCATCCCGCGGCGCTGGTCATGTGGAACGGCTCTCATCGCTATTGCCAGCTGCTGAGGGCTCTGCTGCCGGAGGGCTGTCGCACCTTCTTCTTCGAGAATGGCCTGTTGCCCAACACCACGACGCTCGATTTCCGGGGGGTCAACTTCCACAACTCCGTACCGCGGGATGCCGATTTCTATCGGCGCTATGCGGCCACTCTGGGCGACGAGCCGGGCGGCGAGATCGTCCTGGTGCCGCGCAAGCCGCGCAATACCGGCTTGCAGCCTATCGCACTGCCCCAGCGGTACATATTCATACCCTTCCAGGACGACCGCGATACCCAGGTGCGCCTGTTCTCGCCCTGGGTAGGCAACATGCGCGAACTCTTCGCCCTGGGCGAGCGGCTGGCCGCCGAAACGGGCCTGTCCGTGGTTTTCAAGGAGCACCCCTCCAGCCGCGAGTCCTATCCCGAATTGCATCGTCGCACCCATGAGCGCCTGCTGTTCGCCAACGGCAACAGTACCCAGGAGTTGATCGAGGGCAGCCAGTTCGTGGTCACTCTGAACTCCACCGTAGGGCTGGAAAGCATTCTCCTCGGCAAGCCGGTGGTAACGCTGGGGCAGGCATTCTTCAACGTCGAGGGCGTGGTCATGCATGCGGACTCGGCCGACGAACTCGTGCGTATCGCCAGGCAGTTTCCCGACTGGCCCATCGACGATGGCTTGCGAAAAAGCTTCCTGCTCTATTTGAGGAATGTGTACTGTGTGCCGGGACGCTGGCAGGATGCCGATATCGAGCATTTGCAGGAAGTTGCACGCAGAATGCAAGCCTGAGGGCTCTTACATCTTGTCTGAAAGAGCGTTACCAACTTTTCATGCACTGCCCGGAAGCTGTCGGGTCAGGCCCCCCATCACTGGGCGAATGGACGCAGGGACCTGCCTTGGTTCTCATGAGTATTGGCAGCAGCTTGCCTGCGAGCGGTTCGTCCTGCTCGAGTGCGTTTCGATTCGGGGGAAATCATGTCCGTCACCACTATAAAAAGTACCGATCTTCTGCATATTGCCTTTGGTGTGGACGAAAAGTATCTGCACCCCATGGGGGTAACCATTGCCTCCATTGTTGAAAACAACCCCGGGCTGAATCTGGTCTTCCATGTTTTCATTTCCAGGATTTCGCCGAACAGTCGTGCGTGTCTGGAGCAACTGGAGCGGACTTTCGAGAGGCCGGTCAAGCTGCACCTGGTCGATGAGCTGATGAATGTCAAAGACCCGGCAGCGGCCAAGGGACAGGCCCATATTTCAAAGGCGGCCTACATTCGGCTGCTGATTCCCGAGGCACTCAAGGATGTAGCCGACAGGGTGCTTTATCTCGACGCGGATATTCTGTGCGTTGGTGATATTTCCGGCTTATTGCAACTGGATATCAGCCAGCAGACTGCTGCCGTGGTCCGCGATACCGGTGCAGAGTCGAAGCGGGCCGGATTGGCCAAGAAGGGGCAGATACTGGGCAACTATTTCAACTCCGGCGTTCTGTATATCAACATCCCCCGCTGGATTGCCAGGGACGTATCACGCCAGGCTCTGGAGAAGATAGCCGATCCTGTCCTGAATCTCCGATATTCCGATCAGGATGCTCTCAACCTGGTGCTCGATGGCGACGTGCGAATAGCCGACAGGGTCTGGAACCATCAATATGGTCTGACCGGCAAGCTGAAAAAGGGCAAGGTCGACATGGATGTTCCGCCGGATACCAGGTTCGTCCACTTCATCGGTCCGATGAAGCCCTGGCGCAACTGGAACCCTCATCAGTCGAAGGAGTTGTTCCTCAAGTATCAGGCTCTGTCGCCCTGGGCCGGGGAGTCTCTGGATGACAGCTTTACCCCTCGAGAGATCTATGTCTACTCGCGGTTCATGTACCGGCTCATGTTTCAACAGGGGCGCTGGCTGAGCGGGTTGTTATGGTACGGCAAGTTCCTGCACAAGAAGTATATGACGGGCTAGTGGTTTTGCCGTTCTGGAAAGATTCACGGCCAGTGCATCTGGCCGCTGTCCCATCGCGTGTGAATGGCAGTCGCTCTTGACGGAAACACTATTGATCACCGGCGGTGCCGGCTATATCGGCTCTCACACGGTGATGACTCTGCTGGCCGCGGGTTTCGAGGTCATGGTGCTGGACAACCTGTGCAACAGCTCGGCCGAGTCCCTGGTCCGGGTAGCCAGGATTTGCGGCAGGGCGCCGACGCTCATCAAGGGCGATATTCGCGACGCCCGCTTGCTGGAGGCTCTTTTCGCCGCGCACGAGATAACGGCCGTGCTGCATTTCGCCGGACTCAAGGCCGTCGGTGAGAGTGTGCGCAATCCGCTGGAATACTATGAAAACAACGTGGCCGGCACCGTGCAGCTGTGCCGGGCGATGGCGCGTGCCGGTGTCTTTCGGCTGGTCTTCAGCTCCTCTGCGACCGTCTATGGACAGCCGCGCAAGGTACCGCTGTCCGAGGCCTGTCCGACCGGTTCGCCAGCCAGCCCCTATGCTCGCTCGAAGCTGATGGTCGAGGAGCTTCTACGTGATCTGGCGGCTTCAGATCCGCGCTGGGGCATTGCACTGCTGCGCTATTTCAATCCGGTGGGGGCGCATGACAGCGGGCTGATCGGGGAGGATCCCTGCGGCACTCCCAACAACCTGCTGCCTTTCATCGGGCAGGTCGCCATCGGCAGGCGCAAGGAGCTTGCCGTTTTCGGGGGGGATTATCCCACCCGGGATGGCACGGGCGTACGTGATTATATCCACGTGGTCGACTTGGCAGAGGGACACCTGAAGGCATTGCAGGCAATCAGCGACAGGACGGGGCTTGGGGTGTGGAATCTCGGCACGGGGCGAGGTTACAGCGTGCTGGAGATGATCCGCGCCTTCGAGTGCGCCAGCGGTTGCCCCATCCCGTATCGCATCGTGGGGCGTCGTCCCGGTGATGTTGCCACGTGTTGGGCAGACCCTCTCAAGGCGGAGCGGGAACTGGGCTGGAAGGCACGGAGAAGCCTTTCCGACATGATGGTCGATACCTGGCGCTGGCTGTCGATGAATCCGCATGGCTACGAAGGATGATCCGTCTTTCGTTGCCGCTGATGCAGAAAACTCCCGGGGCATTGTGCTTGACGGTTTTCCTGCCGAGATCCCGGCCTTTCCGTATTCGGAGGGCATGGCAGCAAGGATGCCGAACATGCTGTCCTGATAAGGGAGAGGTTCGTAGTGGCCTTGATTTTTGTCGCCACTTTTGGAGCTGAAACATATCCGGATCATTGGCCCGCACGGGGTGGTCTGTATGCGAGGAAGGGTTTCCCGATAATAAAAGGAGTTGAAGTGAGTTCCATTCAGCGCTTGGCCCAGGCGTCACGATTTTCCAATGCTTGCCTGTATATTCTGGGCGTCGGACTTTTCGTTCAGTTGACCGGTCTGCTGTTCAACAACGACGGTAGTCGTTATGCCACCCAGACCCATCTGTTGCTGTTTGTTCCGGCGCTCTTTCTATTGGTATCCCGGCGTCTGTCCGTGGGGCTCTGGCGGCAGTTGCCCGGAGGGGTTCTGCTCGGACTGTGCGTCTGGGTTCTGCTGGGGGGATGGCTGAATCCGGGCTCCGCCGGCGAGCCGGCCCATTGGCTCAAGATCGTCCTGCTCGTCCTTCTCTACGTATTCGCAGTGGCCAGCCTGGTCGAGCATGCGCGGCTCTTCACCGGGCTGTCGGCCATGGCCGTGGCCATGGCGGCGATTTTTGCCTGGCTGACGCTCTACTATCAGTTTGGCGTGCTCGGCAAACCGCTGGACTATCAGGCGTTGCGCTTTTCCGGCCGCCTGAGCGAACTGGGCTGGAAGGGTTTTGCCGATCTGGATCATCCCATTGTCGCCGGCCTGTATTACGGTGTTTTCATGGTGCTGGCGACCAGGCTTCTCGTCGGGCTTCATGTCCGTTTCTGGCAGGCCGGCCTGTTGGCCTTGGGCATGCTTGGATTGTCCACCTACATCCTGCTGACCTTCTCCCGTGGTGCCTGGTTTGCCACGGCGGCCGGCTGTTTTGTCATGCTCCTGCTGCTACCCAATGTCAAATCGAGAAGCCTGCTCGGGGCAGGGGCTCTCCTGCTGCCGGTCGTGCTGTTTGCGTTCTGGCCGGAGGTCCAGCACGAGCGCCAGGTGGGATTGAGCAGCCGTGGCTTGATCTGGGACGAGTGGGGCGAGCGCCTTCCTTCATTCTGGTTGCTGGGAGCAGGGGCCGGAGCGGACTTCGATTTTACCTTTCCGCCGCCCGCCAACTGGAGCGTCAAGCACGCGCATAGCCTTTACCTGCAGCTCTGGTACGAATACGGCATCGTCGGCTTCCTGTTGTTCGTCGCCTTGCTCGCGAGTCTGCTCTGGAAGGGCTGGACGTGCAGGGCGGAGCCTCTGGCCCGGTTGGGGCTGGCCTTGCTGACATTTGCCATGGTGGCAATGGTTTCGGACGTCTATGCCGTCTTCCATCGCCCGAGTCCCTATTGGGTGGTGTTCTGGTTTCCGGTCGGCATCCTGCTCGGGGTGCGGTGTTCGTCCTCCGAGGGCGAAACGGCCTGAGCCAGCCAGACTTGGTGCATATCCGCAGCCGCTGCCGTCACTTCGTCTTGCCTGGACCTGCGAGGGCCGTGCGGCTGGCCTGGCTGTGGGCCGCATGGCGATACAGTTCGCACAGCGCGTCGAAGGGGAAGTCGGTCAGCTTGCGCCGCTCCAGATAGCGGCGCAGATGACCGAGGTTGCGCCTGACCTGCCAGGCGCCGAGCGCACCCTGCCGGCAGCGCAGGTCGAGGATGTCGATCAGGCCGAACTGGCCGTCGGGCATGCGGATGATGTTGCCCAGGTGCAGGGAGCGGAAGTAGACCCCGCGCTCGTGCAGGTGACGGATGAAGTCCGCCAGGGCCGGCAGCAGTTCGGCGATCTGCTGCGGCTTCTGGCGATACAGCTGCTCCACGGAGGCTCCCGGAAGCGGGTGGTAGAGACAGCCGCTCAGGCCCGCCGCACGGTCCAGCCAGAAGGTCTCGATGACCTGTGGCGTGCGGATGCCGCGCTCTGCGAGCTGCCCGGCATTGCGGGAGAAGCGCCGCGCGGCGGGCTGCAGGCGGGCGAGCAGGGGATGGCGGCGGGTATGGAAGATTTTCAGGAAGCGCCCGTCGTCCAGGGCGACGACCTTGGGGCCGCGTCCGTCCTTTTCCAGGACCCGGCCGTTTCCCAGCCATTCTTCCAGCTGCTGCGCTGATACAATCCGCATCCTGTTCCTCAATCGATGTCCGAGGCTCGCCGCATGGCCAACCCTGTCCAGCAATCCAGCCTGAAAGTCTATTTGCGGTTGCTGAGGTATGTTCTGCCCTATACGAAGGCTTTCGCCTTGAGCATCGTGGGGTTCCTGTTGTTCGCATCGAGCCAGCCGCTGCTGGCGGAAATGCTCAAGTACTTCCTGGATGGCCTGGAGGGGGCGGGCGACGCCAGGCTGCTGGGCGTGCCGCTGCTCTATGGCGTGCCGCTGCTGATTGTACTCATTGCCCTCTATCAGGGCATAGGCTCGTTTCTCGGCAACTACTACCTGGCGAAAGTCGCCCGCGGCGTGGTGCACGACCTGCGCTGCGCCCTCTTCGACAACCTGCTGACTCTGCCCAACCGTTATTTCGATACCCACAACTCGGGCCACCTGATTTCGCGGATCACCTACAACGTGACCATGGTGACGGGCGCGGCGACCGATGCGATCAAGGTGGTGATCCGCGAGGGGCTCACCGTCGTTTTCCTGTTCGGCTATCTGCTCCTCAGCAACTGGAAGCTGACCCTGCTGCTGGTGGTGCTGCTGCCGATCATCGCGCTGATGGTGACCGCGGCCAGCAAGCGCTTTCGCAAGCAGAGCCGGAAGATCCAGGATGCCATGGGCGACGTCACCCATGTCGCCTCGGAAACCATTCAGGGCTACCGGGTGGTGCGCAGCTTTGGCGGCGAGACCTACGAGCGGGGGCGCTTCCACAAGGCCAGCGCCCTCAACATGAACCGCAGCCTGAGCATGACCCGTACCCAGGCGGTCTATACGCCGCTGCTGCAGCTGGTCATCTACAGCGGCATGGCCGTACTCATGTACATGGTGCTCTATCTGCGCGGCGATGCCTCGGCGGGCGACCTGATCGCCTACATCACCGCGGCCGGCATGCTGCCCAAGCCGATCCGCCAGCTGTCCGAGGTCAGCGCCACGATTCAGAAGGGTCTGGCGGCGGCCGACAGCATCTTCGCCCAGCTCGACGAGGAGCCCGAGCTCGACCAGGGGCGTGTCGAGCGCGAGCGGGTCGCCGGGCGTCTCGAGGTGCGCGACCTGAACTTCGGCTACCCCGGCAGCGAGCGTCCGGTGCTGGAGGGCATCAGTTTCAGCGCCGAACCCGGACAGATGGTCGCCCTGGTCGGCCGTTCCGGCAGCGGCAAGTCGACCCTGGCCAACCTGATCCCGCGCTTCTACCAGCATCGACAGGGACAGATCCTGCTCGACGGCGTCCCCATCGAGGACTACAGCCTGCGCAACCTGCGCCGGCACATCGCCCTGGTGACCCAGCAGGTCACCCTGTTCAACGACAGCGTGGCCAACAACATCGCCTATGGCGACCTGGTTGGAGCGCCTCGCGAGGCCATCGAGCAGGCTGCCGAGGCCGCCTACGCCCGGGAGTTCGTCGACAAGCTGCCGCAGGGCTTCGACACCGAGGTGGGCGAGAACGGCGTGACCCTTTCCGGCGGCCAGCGCCAGCGCCTGGCGATCGCCCGGGCGCTGCTCAAGGACGCGCCGCTGCTGATTCTCGACGAGGCCACCTCGGCGCTGGACACCGAGTCCGAGCGACATATCCAGGCCGCCCTGGATCGCGTCATGCAGGGGCGCACCACGCTGGTCATTGCCCACCGTCTGTCGACCATCGAGAAGGCCGACCTGATCCTGGTGATGGACGAAGGGCACATCGTCGAGCGCGGCACCCACGCCGAGCTGCTGGCGCTCGGCGGGCACTACGCGCGTCTGCACGCCAGACAATTCAAGGAAACCGATGAAATGCTTTCTGTAACAGGGGATGCCTGATGCTGCAGTTGTTGCGTGGCTGGCGTGAGCGCGGCTGGAATGTCATCGATCGGGCGGCCTATGCCGCGGCCTGGCACCGCCATGGCGGCAGCGTGGCGACCCATCCCGAGTTCGTCGAGCGGCTGTCCGCCCTGGCGGACATGCCTGTCCGTTACCTGGGCTGGGAGCAGGATGGCGAGCTGCTGGCTGCCGTGCCCTGCTGGGGGCGCCATCTGGCACTGTCCAAGGACGTGCTGAAGCAGGCCGGCAAGCGCCGGCTGTTCGATCTGGGCAATGCCGAGGTGATCCTGCCGATCGCCGAGAACGCCTGCGTCCCCGTGCGTCAGCAGATGAGCTACGTCTCCGAGCTGAACCACGGGCGCATCGAGAATCTGCGCGAGCAGCCCGAGCAGTTGGCCATGGCCCGCCCGCCGGAGAACTACAAGGGCCGCTATCGCTACAACCTGCGCCGCGACCTGCGCCTGTTGCAGGAGGCCGGCGGTCATCTGCGGCCGATCGGCGAGGTGACGCCTGCCGAGCGCGCTTCCATCTACTCGGAGCTGTTCGAGCGCCGCTGGAAGTTCGAAGTGCCGGGCAAGCCCCGCCTGGCCGAGGTGTTCGAGCTGATGAACGAGTTCATGGCCGGCCAGGTGGTGTTTCTCGAGGAGCGCCCCATCGCCATCCAAATCCTCTATCGGGTCGAGTCGCCCAAGTGGGTCTCCTACGAGTACATCAACGGCGGCTTCGATCCCGACTGCGACAAGCTGGCCCCGGGCAGCGTGCTCACCTTCGTCAACACCCAGGACGCCTGGGCCGAGGCGCGGGCGAAGGACAAGCAGCTGCGCTATTCCTTCGGGCGTGCCGACCGCGAATACAAGGATCTGTGGTGCCACCGGGTGCCGGTCTATCAGGTTTGACGCCATGACAGCCCGCAAGCAGCAGTTGCTGAAGCGCCATCGCCGCAACAAGCGCTTCTTCATGCTGGTCGCCCTGGTGGCGCTGGTCCTGCTCGGCCTGCTGGTCGCCTGGTGGCTGGTGCCGCTGGCGCTGGTGCTGGGCTGGGTCGCCCACGAGGCCTGGTTCGCCGATCATCTGTTCTATCGTCCGCAGGATGATTACCGCTACGCTTTTCCGCCCGATGCCCTGGCCCTGCCGGCGCGCCTGGAGGAGGGCAGGCTGGTGGTTGAGGGCGATATCGGTGCGGCCGAGACCCTGATCCTCGAGGTGCGCGTCAGCGCCGGCCGGCTCGGCCGGCTGTTCGATCCGCAGGTGTGGATCGGCGACGACCGCCAGGATTTCGAGCGCGGCGTCGACGGGCGGCGCTACCTGAACCTGTCCGGTCAGCAGGAGGCGCTGCGTGACGGGAGCCTGCGCCTTCACGGGCGCTTCTGCAGCCTGGCCGGCAGTGCCACCCTGCATGCGCTGAGCAACCCGGACTATGCCGAACGGCGCCTGCTGATCGTCGCCCCGCATGCCGACGACGCCGAACTGGCCGCCTTCGGCCTCTACAGCCGGGCACGGGACGTCGCCATCGTCACACTGACCCAGGGCGAGATCGAGGCTGGGGTCTACTCGACGCGGCTGCCGCGGCGCGTTTCAAGGGCCGCCTGCGCACCTGGGACAGCCTGGCGGTGCCGCTGTGGGGGGGCGTGCCGCAGAGCCGCTGCGTGCAGCTCGGCTACTACTGCCTGCAACTGCCGACGATGGCCGCCGAGCCGCCGCGACCGTTCGGCTCGCGGGAGTCCGGCGAGACGGACATCCGCAACGCCCGCCGGCACAATCCGTTGCCCCTCCCCGGCGATGCCGACGGTGCGCCGAGCTGGCGCAACCTGGTCGCCGACCTGGGTGCGCTGCTCGAGCACTTCCGTCCCGAGGTGGTGGTGACGCCGCATCCCGAGCTGGATCCGCATGCCGACCACGTGGCCGCCACCCGTGCCCTGCGCGAGGCGGTTGCCGACAGCGCCTGGCGTCCCGAGACCCTGCTGCTCTACGCCAACCATCTGCACGACAACGACCGCTGGCCGATGGGCCCGGCCGAGGGTGGTATCGCCCTGCCGCCGGCCATCGAGCCGCTGCCGGCCGACGGCCTGTGGAGCCCCGGCCTTGATGCCGAGACCCGGTTGGACAAGGCCGCGGCCCTCGCCATGCAGCATGACCTGCAGGCGCCCCTGCCGGCGAAGAAGCGTCTGCGCCGGCTGATCCAGCAATTGCTGGCCGGGCGCCGCTGGCCGGCCACCGGGGCCGACGAGTTCTTCCGCAAGGCGGTGCGCCGGCATGAGCTGTTCTGGGTGCGGGCGGTTGCCACAGGCGAGCGCACAAGTAGCTGAGGAATCATGACGATTCCTGCTTAATGGAAGCTGGGTATTAATCCGGCAATACGAAAGCACAAATAAGGCTCATACCAGTATCGGCATATATCCTTGATTTTCAAGGAGAAACCAAAATACAGAAAGTGCCCTATTGTATTGCCGGATTAATAGTATCCGTTGCTGAGCAGGATGCATGACCATCCAGCCCGTTTGGCCAGAGCTTATCCTGTAACGACTGTGCCGCTATGAAAAATCTCGCGGCGCTCCTTGCGGCCTATTTTCAGATACTTGCTCACTTCATAGAGCCTGGCGAATCGGCCTGTATCAATCTCGGGATGGTTCTCTAGCGTGTGCTCCGTAATCTTGTCGTACTCTTGGCTGGTTAGGTGCTTCCCGAGTTCTCTGTGAAAGAAAAAGCCAAACAGGAAGCCAAGAAGCTCATGGCTGTATGCGGTTCTGCCAAACTGGTAGTTTTCAAAGTCGATTAACTTGGGTGTCTTTCTGTCTGGCGGTAGCATCAAGTTGCCTGCCCACATGTCAAGGTGATAGGCCTCTCTTTGGTGGAGTTTCATTATCAGTTCTTGGATACAGCGGGCGAACTCTTGGATTTCTTTCTTTTTGGGGTTGGTCGAGAGCCATGTCGCGGCATCCGTATGGGTGCCCAAGTGTTCTGATATTATTTCGAAGTCATTGATCAGTCCAAGTCTCTTTCGATAACCGAAGCCCAGAATCCTGGGGCTATCGATATTCTTCTGTAGGGCATTCAAATTGTTGATCAATTCTTCGACCTCCCAGTCAGGTCCGGCGTTCTTCCTGGGTAGCCCAAAAGTAATTCTGAGCTTGGACGAGAGGCCCGTCAGCAGCGATCTCTTGATGAAATAATTGCTTTTGTTGTGTGGGTGTGTGGCGAGTATCAGGGTGCGCTCGCCTCCAGTGCTTATTACGTTTCGTCTCAGGTTGCCGATGTCCAATGGTTCGGTCAGGTAATAGTGAAAGCCGTCGTTTTGTAGTTTTATGGGAAATGCTTTTTTTAGGTAGGCTAGCGAAGGCATATTGTTTCAAGACACTATTAAGGAAGGGGTATCTCTGTTGGTGGGACTATTGTAGAATTTTCAATATTTTTTTCTACTCTTCGGTACAGTATGAAGCTTTCCATGCCCCGTTTCGATCGCTCCCCCGTGCTGGTGGTCGGCGATGTCATGCTCGACCGCTACTGGCATGGCTGCACCACGCGGATTTCCCCGGAGGCGCCGGTACCGGTGGTGAAGGTCGAGCAGATGGAGGACCGCCCGGGCGGCGCGGCCAACGTCGCGCTGAACATCGCCGCCCTCGGTGCTGCGGCCACCCTGGTCGGGGTGACCGGCGCCGACGAGGCGGCCGACAGCCTGGCCCAGAGTCTGACGTCGGCCGGTGTCGACGTGCATTTCCAGCGCATCGCCAGTCAGCCGACCATCGTCAAGCTCAGGGTCTTGAGCCGCCATCAGCAGCTGCTGCGCATGGATTTCGAAGAACCTTTCGCCACCGATGCTTCGGCCCTGGCCAGCGAAGTCAAGGGGCTGCTCGCGGGCGTCCGGGTGCTGGTGCTCTCCGACTACGGCAAGGGTGCGCTCAAGAACCAGCAGGTGCTGATCCAGGCGGCGCGCGCCCGCGGCATTCCGGTGCTGGCCGATCCCAAGGGCAAGGACTTCAGCATCTACCGCGGCGCGGACCTGATCACGCCGAACCTGGCCGAGTTCGAGAACATCGTCGGCCGCTGCGCCGACGAAGCCGAGCTGGTGGCCAAGGGCGCCCGGCTGATGGCCGAGCTCGAGCTCGGCGCGCTGCTGGTGACCCGCGGCGAGCATGGCATGACCCTGCTGCGCCCCGGCCATCCGGCGCTGCACCTGCCGGCGCGGGCCCGCGAGGTGTTCGACGTCACCGGCGCCGGCGACACCGTGATCTCCACCCTGGCCGCAGCGCTGGCCGCCGGCGAGGAACTGCCGCAGGCGGTGGCGCTGGCCAACCTGGCGGCCGGCATCGTGGTCGGCAAGCTGGGCACCGCGGCGATCAGCGCCCCCGAACTGCGCCGCGCGGTGCAGCGCGAACAGGGCTCGGAGCGCGGCGTGCTGAGTCTCGAGCAGCTCCTGCTGGCCATCGAGGACGCCCGCGCCCAGGGCGAGAAGATCGTCTTCACCAATGGCTGCTTCGACATCCTCCACGCCGGCCACGTCACCTACCTGGACCAGGCCCGCGCCCAGGGCGACCGGCTGATCGTGGCGGTCAACGACGACGCTTCGGTCACCCGCCTGAAGGGGCCGGGCCGGCCGATCAACACGGTGGACCGGCGCATGGCGGTGCTCGCCGGGCTCGGCGCGGTGGACTGGGTGGTGAGCTTCGCCGAGGACACCCCCGAGCACCTGCTCGAGCAGGTCCGTCCGGACGTGCTGGTCAAGGGCGGCGACTATGGCGTCGATCAGGTGGTCGGTGCCGATATCGTCCGCACCCATGGCGGCGAGGTGCGGGTGCTGGGGCTGGTGGAGAACAGCTCCACTACCGGCATCGTCGAGAAAATCCGCCGGCAGCCATAAGCGCGGAAAATTCGTCCTTCAAATCCGTCGCACCCAAGCGCCTGCACTGCTTCGCCTGGGTATTGCGATCCGCAAATTCCTGTGGGGAAGAGGGTGTCGCACAGCATTTCTGCATCGACCACCGGAGCCAATGAGTTCCGCCGTGACATCAATGGACTACGCGCCTGGGCGGTGATGGCCGTGGTGTTGTATCACTTCGGCATCGCCGGTTTCGCGGGCGGTTTTGTCGGTGTCGATGTGTTCTTCGTCATCTCCGGATTCCTGATGACCGGCATCATCGGCAAGGGCCTGCAGCGGGGAGATTTTTCCCTGTGGGATTTCTACCTGGCCCGGGCCCGGCGGATTCTTCCGGCCCTGATCGTGCTGGCGGCGGTGCTGCTGGCGGTCGGTTGGTTCTTCCTGATGCCCAAGGAGTACGAGACGCTCGGTGGGCATGCCCGGCGAACCCTGCTCTTTGCATCCAACCTGCGTTACCTGCAGGAGTCCGGCTATTTCGATGACGACGCCCACGAAAAGTGGCTTCTGCATAGCTGGTCGCTGTCCGTGGAGTGGCAGTTCTATCTTCTGCTGCCCGTACTCCTGCTGGCCGTCTGGCGGTTGTTTCCGGGCCGGCGGGCAATGCTCCTGGTCCATGTCCCGTTATTGCTTGCCTCCTTTGGCGTCTGTGTCGTACTGACTCTGAGCGAGCCGCCCAAAGCCTTCTACCTGCTGCAGTCGCGGGCATGGGAGTTCCTGGCCGGAGGTCTGCTTTTCCTGTTTGGCGAGAACCTGAGGCTTTCCGCGCGCACCAGGCTCGGTTTGGAGTGGCTTGGCCTGCTCTCGATTGTCTCTGCCGTAGTCTTTCTCGACTCGTCGAGTCTCTGGCCGGGCTGGCTGGCACTGGTGCCCTGCATCGGGGCCCTGTCGGTACTGCTGGCACAGCGCGGAAATTCACCCTGGACCTGCAGCGCTGTAGCCCAGTGGCTTGGCACTCGCTCGTACTCCATCTACCTGTGGCATTGGCCGCTGGTCGCCGGCCTTGCCTATTGCGAGAGGCTGGAAAGCCCGGCCTGGGTCCTGTCTGCTCTCTTCGCGACCCTGTTGCTTGGCCAGCTCTCCTATGCCTTGGTCGAGGTTCCGGCACGGCGTGGCTTGCACGGATTGGCGCCTCGTTGGGCGGCGGCCGCTCTGCTACTGGCGGTTGTTCCGCCAGCGCTGGCAGCCGCCTGGATACGTGAAGCCGATGGTTTCCCGCAGCGTCTGCCCGCGGCCGTGGGCGAGATCGAGGCTCAGGCCGACAATCGCAATCCCCGGCAGGAAGAATGCCTGGACAAGGGAGCTGCCTGCACTTTCGGTGGCCCTTCGATCAGGGCGCTGATGGTGGGCGACAGTCATGCCGATGCGTTGGTCATGGCGGCACAGGCCGCGCTGCCCGGTTCGCAACAGGGCATCCAGTTTCGAGCGGCTCCCCTGTGTCTGCTGGTGTTCGGTGCGCACGATGTCGAGAGGAAGAATGCGGCGCCTTGTCTGGCCTTGAAGAGGGACCTGGAAGCAGAGTTGGCCGATGCTTCCTCCAGCCTGCCGGTCATCGTGATAAATCGGACCTCCGTGTATGCCATGGGCTACAACGAAAAATTCGAGGGCAAGGAGACCGGCCGGCCCCTGGTGTTTTTTTCCTCGCCTGCCGACAGGGCTTCGCCCGAGTATCTGGAGGAGTTTCGCCGGCACTATCTGGCGAGCGCTTGCGACATCGCCAGGCATCGGCCGTTATTCCTGATGCGGCCCATACCCGAGATGGCGATAGATGTGCCCCATGCCATGGCCAAGGCGATGCTGATAGGCGCCCAGAGGGAGATCTCGATCACACTGGCGGACTACCACAAGCGCCATGCCTTCGTCTGGCGCCTTCAGGACGAGGCCCGCGAGCAATGCGGCGCCCGGATTCTCGACCCCCTGCCTTATCTGTGCGACGGCAAGGTCTGTCACGGCAGCAGGAATGGAATCCCGCTGTATGCGGACGACGATCATCTGAGCGAGTTCGGCAACCGCCTGCTGGTGCCGATGTTTGCCAAGGCTTTCGCATCCATGCAGGACGCCGGCGAGGCCTTGGCACATCGGCGGAAGGATGTGGCCAGGTAAGGGCACTGGCGTGCCCTCGGTGAGCGGCGGCCGGGGGGAATTTCCTCCTGGGGGCTCCTCTCAGCCCATCGCCCCGCTGCGCTGCGGAGCCGGCCTGGCGACCTTCTGCTCCGGGGTGTCCCACAGAGCCTGCCAGTCGCGCCAGCTGATCCGCTCTTCGCGTACCACCCAGCCGTCCTGCGGGGCAAAGCTTTCGGCCAGCCAGAGGCCGCGGGTGTCGACCGGGCGCAGGAAGCCCTGCTGCAGGGTGTAGAGCTCGTCCGCCGGGCGCCGGTCCTGGTCGAAGGGCAGCAGGTAGATGTCCGGGCTGTCGTGGTCGATGCGGGCGATCAGGGTGTCGTCCTCCAGATAGTCGTCGGCGTGCAGCAGGCTCAGCTGGCGCAGGTTCTCCGGGACCTCCAGGCGCATGTCGTAGACCAGTTGCAGCGAGGCGGTGGGCAGGTGCACGTAGGCCCGCGGGCGCTCCAGCAGGGGCATGTTGCCGCAGTACACCGGGCGGGCCGCGCCGGAGAGCGGGCTCAGGCGGAAGGTGGTGTTGTCGCAGTAGTGCAGGACGTTCTCGTAGGGTGCCGGCAGCCAGGTGTCGCCGAAGCGCCCGGTTAGCCAGCACTGCGGGGTCTGCAGCAGGCATTCCTCGGCGACCTCCTGGATCGCCGTGAGCAGCGGCAGGTTCAGCTCGTGGGCCGGCACGTAGCCGGAGATCGGCTTGAGCACCACGTCGCCGCGATCCTGACGCTGCTGGCGTACCAGCAGCCAGTAGTCGCGGCCCTGCCAAGAGAGGGTCAGGCGCACGGAGACGCCCAGGTTGGCCAGTTCCAGCGCGAAGCGCTGGCTGTCGGTGACCTCGACCGGACGGCGCCGTTCGAGCATCTGGCTGAAGTTCAGTGGCTGACCGAGAGCCTGGTAGCTGAGGCCTTCGGGGGCGGCTTCCACGAACAGCGGAAGGGTCTTGAAGGCGCGCGGATTGCGCTTGGCGATGATGGTCGACATGGCGGCTCCTTGGTCCTGGCCTGCCGCAGAAGCGGCAGGTCCTTATTGTCTTTGTTGGCGGATGACGGCTGCAGCTGCCGAGACATTATGCGACAGGTGCAGCGGGTTGATGGTTCCGATGATCGCGCTGCCGACACCGGGGTGGTGGAACAGCAGCTCGAAGCTGGCGCGAACCGGGTCGATGCCGCCGTCCAGGCAGACATGACCGCTGGCCAGGGCCTTCTTGACAAGAATGCCCTTGCCGTGGGCGGCGGCGTAGTCGGCCACCGGCCGTTCGCGCTGGTCGTTCAGATTCAGGGTGATCATGGCGCAGTCGCCCTGCTCGAGGGCCAGCAGGCCGCCCTCGACGGTCTTGCCGGACAGGCCGAAGGCGCGGATCTTGCCTTCGCGCTTGAGCTCGGCGAGGGTCGGGTAGACGCCGCTGTCCTGCAGGATGGCGACGTCGTTGCCGTCCGAGTGCACCAGGAGCAGATCGATGCGGTCGGTCTCCAGGCGCTTGAGGCTGCGCTCGACGGAGAAGCGGGTGTGCGCCGGCGAGAAGTCGAAGCGCGACTGGCCGTTCTCGAACTCCTCGCCGACCTTGCTGACGATCACCCAGGCATCGCGCTGGCCGCGCAGCAGCGGGCCGAGGCGCGCTTCGCTGACCCCGTAGGCCGGCGCGGTGTCGATCAGATTGATGCCCAGCTCGCGGGCCAGGGCGAGCAACTGGCGGGCCTCGGCGTCGTCCGGGATGCGAAAGCCGGTCGGGTATTTCACGCCTTGGTCGCGGCCCAGCTTGACGGTGCCAAGGCCCAGCGGCGAGACCGTCAGGCCGGTGCTGCCCAGCGGACGCTGCAGATCGTGGAGGGTCGCGACACTCATGGCAGCAGCTCCTCCCAGGCCGGGCGCGCCAGCGGCGGGCGGGGCAGGGCGGGCAGCGGCGGATGCGCCGCCGGGCGCACGGTGTCCCGCTCGAGGGCGGCGAAGATCCGGTCGGTCAGATCCGGGGCCAGGGCCAGCTTGGTCGGCCAGCCGACCAGCAGGCGGCCCTGCTCGGCGAGGAAGGCGTTGTCCGGGCGCGCCAGGGCCGACTGCGCCGGCTCGGCGCGGTCCACCCGCAGGGTCGCCCAGCGCGCCTGGCTCAGATCGATCCAGGGCAGCAGGTCGTTCAGTTCGTGGCGGGCCATGTCGATCTGCCGGGCCTCGTCGCGGGCCACGCCGTCGGCCTCGGCCAGGTCGCCGCCCAGGTACCAGACCCACTGGCCGTCGGCGGCCGGATGGCTGGTGACGGTGATCCGTGGCTTGGGTCCGCCGCCCAGGCAATGGGCGTAGAGCGGCTTGAGGGGCGGTGCCTTGAGCATGACCATGTGCAGCGGGCGCCGCTGCATGGCCGGCTGGCTCAGCCCGAGCGCGGCCAGCAATGCGGCGTTGCCGGCGCCGGCGCAGAGGACGATGCGCTGGGCGCGGATTTCCCGGCCGTCGACGCTCAGGCCGACCAGTTCGCCGGCTTCGCGCAGCGGGGCGATCTCGCGGGCGGCCAGCAGGCCCTCGCCGGCCAGCTCGGCGAGGCGGCCGATCAGGCTGGGCACGTCTAGCACCAGCTCGTCCAGGCGATAGACGCTGCCGCGGAAAGCCGGATGCTGCAGCGCCGCGGGCAGGGCCTCGCCCTTCACCGGCTCGACTCGCGCGCGTACCGCCTTGCTGGCGAAGAAACTGGTCAGCTTGCCGGCCAGGGTGCCGGGCGACCATAGATAGTGGGCATCGGACAGCAGGCGCACACCGGAGAGATCCAGCTCGCCGTCGCCGGCAAGCGCCTGGCGCCAGCGCCGCGGCATGTCGGCGATGGCCTCGGAGGCGCCGGTCAGCGCGCCGTGCAGTGCGTACTTGGTGCCACCGTGGATGATTCCCTGTGACTTGACGCTTTGTCCGCCGCCGAGGCTGGCGCTCTCCAGCAGCAGGGTGGCGTAGCCTGCCTGGCGCAGGCGTGCATTCAGCCAGAGGCCGGCGATACCGCCGCCAACGATCAGGACGTCCGTGCTGAGGGTTGGGAACATGGCTCGTCTCGTTGAGTAAAAGAGTCGGATTATAGCGGCTGACTTGATGTCATGGGTCCCGGTTATCCGATGTGCTCGGACTGGGACCATAGGAGATAAAGGGGCGCCAGTTTATTGATCCCGGTCAGCATGAAGCATGCCATTCGTCGGGCTTTTTCTGTCGAGTCGATCACGACCTTAGTCGTGTAGGCAGCCCGCTATCAGCCACCTTGCAGCCGCCGGGCGCTTTGTTAAGCTGCGCCGCCATGAACCGAACCCTCTATACCCTTCTGCTGCATCTCGCCCTTCCCGTGATTCTCCTGCGCCTGGCCTGGCGTGCCTGGCGCGCGCCGGCCTATGCGCACCGCGTCGGCGAGCGCTTCGCCCTCGGCCTGCCGGCGCTGCGCCCGGGCGGCATCTGGGTGCATGCGGTATCGGTCGGCGAGAGCATCGCCGCCGCGCCGCTGATCCGCGCCCTGCAGGCGCGCCATCCGGAGCTGCCGCTGACCGTCACCTGCATGACGCCGACCGGCTCCGAGCGCATCCGCGCGCTGTTCGGCGACAGCGTGCAGCACTGCTACCTGCCCTACGACCTGCCCTGGGCGGCGGCACGCTTTCTCGACCGGCTGCAGCCGCGCCTGGCGGTGATCATGGAGACCGAGCTGTGGCCCAACCATGTGCACCAGTGCGCGCGGCGCGGCATTCCGGTGGCACTGGCCAACGGCCGGCTGTCGGCGCGCTCGGCGCGCGGCTACGGACGCTTCGCCCGGCTCACCGGCCCGATGCTCGCCGAGATGCGCTGGCTGGCGGTGCAGAGCGAGGCCGAGGCCGAGCGCTTCCGCGCGCTGGGCGCCGGTCGCGAGGCGGTGGCGGTGACCGGTTCGATCAAGTTCGACCTGGCCGTCGATCCCGAGCTGCCGGCACGGGCGGCGGCGCTGCGCGCGCAGTGGGACGCGGCGGATCGCCCGGTGTGGATCGCCGCCAGCACCCATGCCGGCGAGGACGAGATCATCCTGGCGGCCCATCGTCAGCTGCTGGCGCGCTTTCCCGAGGCGCTCTTGATCCTGGTGCCGCGCCATCCCGAGCGTTTCGCCCAGGTCTTCGAGCTGTGCCGCCGCGAAGGCTTCGCCACCGTGCGGCGCTCCGGCGGCGAGGCGGTCGCGGCGCAGACCCAGGTGCTGCTCGGCGACACGATGGGCGAGTTGCTGTTCCTCTATGCCCTGGCCGACTGCGCCTTCGTCGGCGGCAGCCTGGTACAAAGCGGCGGACACAATCTGCTGGAGCCGGCGGCACTGGGCAAGCCGCTGCTGAGCGGGCCGCACCTGTTCAACTTCCTCGAGATCGCCGCGCGGCTCGCCGAGGCGGGTGCCCTGCGTCAGGTGACCGACGCCGGCTCGCTGGCCGCGGCGGTCGGCGCCTTCTGGCGCGAGCCGGCGAGCGCCGCGCAGGCCGGCGCGGCCGGCAAAGCGGTACTTGAGGCCAACCAGGGCGCGCTGACGCGGCTGCTGGACGGGCTGGAGCGGCTGCTGGCGAAACCCTGATCGCTTTTTCCGACGAGGCGGCACATGCCCGTTGGTATTCTGCGCACAGCTTGTTTAGACTCAGCCGGTACTTGTCGGGGTGCCCCAGTGGGGGGCTGAGATCGGCTGAGGCCGGGTCCCGTTGAACCTGATCAGGGTGACGCCTGCGTAGGGAACAAGACGTCCTCGCCGTTCGGCGGGGATTTCTCCATGCCTCGGCATGCCTGCGCCCGCTCCGATCGACTCCGACAATTCATGCCCCGGACGAAATGGAGTGCCTTGATGAGCGTGACAGAACAACATAAGAACCTGAGCGAGTCCGCCCAGGTCGACCAGCAGTCCGTACAGCCCTTCCCGCGCTCGCGGAAGATCTACGTCACCGGCTCGCGCCCGGACATCCGCGTGCCGATGCGCGAGATCAGCCTGGACGTGACGCCCACCGCCTTCGGCGGCGAGATCAACCCGCCGGTCACCGTCTACGACACCTCCGGTCCCTACACCGACCCGAGCGTCGCCATCGACGTGCGCCAGGGCCTGGCCGACGTGCGCAGCGCCTGGATAGAGGACCGCGGCGACACCGAGAAGCTGCCGGGGCTGTCCTCGGAGTTCGGCCAGCGCCGTCTCTCCGACCCCGAGCTGGCCGCCATGCGCTTCGCCCACGTGCGCAACCCGCGCAGAGCCCGCGCCGGTCACAACGTCACCCAGATGCACTACGCCAAGAAGGGCATCGTCACCCCCGAGATGGAATACGTCGCCATCCGCGAGAACATGAAGCTCGCCGAGGCGCGCGAAGCCGGCCTGCTCGCCGAGCAGCATCCGGGGCAGAGCTTCGGTGCGGCGATCCCCAAGGAGATCACCCCCGAGTTCGTCCGCCAGGAGGTCGCCCGCGGCCGCGCCATCATTCCGGCCAACATCAACCACGTGGAGCTGGAGCCGATGATCATCGGCCGCAACTTCCTGGTGAAGATCAACGGCAACATCGGCAACTCGGCGCTGGGATCGAGCATCGAGGAAGAAGTCGCCAAGCTGACCTGGGGCATCCGCTGGGGCTCCGACACCGTCATGGACCTGTCCACCGGCAAGCACATCCACGAGACCCGCGAGTGGATCATCCGCAACTCGCCGGTGCCGATCGGCACCGTGCCGATCTACCAGGCGCTGGAGAAGGTCGGCGGCATCGCCGAGGACCTGACTTGGGAGCTGTTCCGCGACACCCTGATCGAGCAGGCCGAGCAGGGCGTGGACTACTTCACCATCCACGCCGGCGTGCTCCTGCGCTATGTGCCGCTGACCGCCAAGCGCGTCACCGGCATCGTCAGCCGCGGTGGCTCGATCATGGCCAAGTGGTGCCTGGCGCATCACCAGGAGAATTTCCTCTACAGCCACTTCGAGGAAATCTGCGAGATCATGAAGGCCTACGACGTCGCCTTCTCGCTGGGCGACGGCCTGCGCCCGGGCTCGATTGCCGATGCCAACGACGCCGCCCAGTTCGGCGAGCTGGAAACCCTTGGCGAGCTGACCAGGATCGCCTGGAAGCACGACGTGCAGACCATGATCGAAGGCCCCGGCCACGTGCCGATGCACATGATCAAGGAGAACATGGACAAGCAGCTGGAATGCTGCGACGAGGCGCCGTTCTACACCCTCGGCCCGCTGACCACCGACATCGCGCCCGGCTACGACCACATCACCTCCGGCATCGGCGCGGCGATGATCGGCTGGTTCGGCTGCGCCATGCTCTGCTACGTGACGCCCAAGGAGCACCTCGGCCTGCCCAACAAGGACGATGTGAAGACCGGCATCATCACCTACAAGATCGCCGCGCATGCCGCCGATCTGGCCAAGGGCCATCCGGGTGCGCAGATCCGCGACAATGCCCTGTCCAAGGCGCGCTTCGAGTTCCGCTGGGAGGACCAGTTCAACCTCGGCCTCGACCCGGACACCGCGCGGGCCTTCCACGACGAGACCCTGCCCAAGGACTCGGCCAAGGTGGCGCACTTCTGCTCGATGTGCGGACCGAAGTTCTGCTCGATGAAGATCACCCAGGAAGTGCGCGACTACGCCGCCGAGCACGGCCTGTCCGAGGAAAGCCAGGCCGTCGAGGCCGGCTTCAAGGAGCAGGCCGAGCGCTTCCGCGAAGAGGGTTCGGTGATCTACAAGCAGGTCTGAAGCGCCGCCCGGCTCTTCCCGGGGCCGGGCATGCGGTCCGCAGGGGTGACCGGCGCAGGCTGTAAGGTGGATGGCCGCAGCCATCCACCATGGTGGACAAGCCTGCGGCGTTGTCCACCCTACCGACCACCGACCACCAGCGAGCTGGCTACACGGGAGCGGCAGCGGCCCTCATGTCCACCTCGTCGGGGCGCGTCCCCCTGGCTCCTACCTGCTGCGCGGGAAGAATTCCGGCTTGAGGATGCCGTTGAGCTGCGGGTAGGGCACCACCACCAGCGGATGCCCCATGGCATAGGGGGCGATGCGGTAGGTGTCGTACATCAGCAGCACGCCGACCTTCGCCAGGGCGATGTGGCGGGTCTGCTGGAACGGCCAGGTGTCGATGAACTCCGGGTCCTCGCCGACACCCTGGGCCACCAGCCAGCGCTGGTGCGCCTGTCTGGCCTTCGTCCAGAAGGCTTCCTCCTGACCCGGCAGCAGCAGATCGCGCAGCTCCAGGGCCTTCTGCCGGCTGCGGTCGAAGTCGATGAAGGCGCGCCGCGGCATGCCGTGGGCGCCGCCGGTGAAGCGGTAGCTCGACAGCTCCACGAGAATGCGCCCGCCGTTCTGCTCCAGCACCTTGGCCTGCAGGTAGCTGCTCCAGCCGCGCTTGGCGCTGGCCAGGAAGTCCCGTTCGTGGCTCTCCAGCGAGGCCGGCAGCGGCATGCCCTCGGCGTCGCGGGTCAGCTCCAGCAGACCGCGATCGATCAGCCGGTTCAGCTCCGGCTCGTCGGGAAAGTGCAGGGTGTCGATGTTCACCAGCGGGCACTCGCTGCCCTGGCATCCGGCTTGCAGATGTTCCCAGGCCGTGCGCTGGTAGACGGCCGGCCGGCTCGAGGAAGACAGGCTCTGGCAGGCGCCCAGGAGCAGGACGAGAGCGGCGAGGACGAGCGATTTCAGGGGCGAGACAGCATTCATCGGGGCTTTCGGCGTCGTTGAGGGAGACTCCGCCGGACACCCGGATCGGTCGCCGGCGGACTGGCTAGGGTCGCAGGTCCTCGGCCTTCTGCAAAGGGGCTGCGCCGCTCGAAAGGGCGGGTTAGGATGGCACCGACTTCGGTTCACTAGACGAGTGAGTGTGCAGGATGAGCGAATTCTTCAAGCCGGATGCGGATGCCGTGGAAATCGTGCGGCGCGAGCCCTGTTTCAGCGGTTTCTACCGACTCGAGCGCGTGCACCTGCGCCACCGCCAGTTTTCCGGCGAGATGGGCCCGGTGCTCAGCCGCGAGCTGTTCGTGCGTCACGATGCGGTCTGCGTACTGCCCTACGATCCGCAGCACGACTGCGTGGTGCTGAACGAGCAGTTCCGCGTCGGGGCGATGGACAAGTCGGACAATCCCTGGCTGCTCGAGATGGTCGCCGGGCTGATCGACAAGGACGAGGAGCCCGAGGAGGTCGCCCACCGCGAGGCCCTCGAGGAGGCGGGGCTCAGGCTCCAGGCGCTGTGGCCGGTGACCGTTTATTACCCTTCGCCCGGCGGCAGCAACGAGAAGGTCTACCTTTATGTCGGTCGCTGCGACAGCCAGGGGGCCGGCGGCGTTTATGGATTGCCCGAGGAGGGGGAGGACATCCGCGTGCACGTGCTGCCTTTCGAGGACGCGCTGCAGGCGGTCAGGGATGGCAGGATCAACAATGCCGCCAGCATCATTGCCCTGCAGTGGCTGGCGCTGAACCGTGTCGAGGTACGAGGATTGTGGGCGTAAGTCTGATGCGCGAGCGTTACCGGGTCGACCTGGTCGACCTGCAGGCGACCTGCGAGGCCAATTATGCGCGGCTGATGCGCCTGCTGCCGGAGATGCGCAGCGTGCCCGCGGCGGCGCGACGGGTGGGGGTGAGCCAGGGCGAGCGGCTGCTCGGCGTGCTGGCACTGGAGGTGCTGGAGGATTGCCCCTACACCACCACCCTCAAGGTCTGCCAGGAGCACAGCCTGCCGTGGCTGCCGGCGCCGCGGATGGAGGTGCGGGTCTATCACGATGCACGCATGGCCGAGGTGGTCGGCGCGGAGCAGGCCCGGCGCCTGCGCAGCCGCTACGTCTACCCCAATGCGGCGATGCACCAGCCGGACGAGAAGAGTCAGCTCAACCTGTTCCTCGGCGAATGGCTGAGCCACTGCCTGTCCTGCGGACACGAAGTGGAGCCGGTCGTCTGACCGGGCGCCGGTCGTTCCACCGGCATTTTCCATCGCCCTGAGGCGACGACCGCTCGTCGGGACCGGGATGTCTCCGGTCCGAATCTTCTCCGCTCTTCCCCCACGCCGGGCCGCTGCTCCGGGGCTTGTGCCGTGCTCGACTCCCGCCGCTGCGCGATTTCGCGCAGTTGGCGCGGCTCGCTGCTGCGATTCGCGCAGCCGAGGGACTTGCACCTTTTCCGAAAGCCTTTGGTGTTCGGAGTAAAAATCTTATAAATCAAAGGCTTGCTCGAATTTCCAGAGTCATGGCGCGGCTCTTGCTGAATGGCCTTCAGCACATCGGAACGGGCCGCCTTCGCGCCCGCCCACCGCAAGAGGGAAATCGCCATGCCTGTAAATGCCAGCCGTCGATCGGCACTCAAGACGCTCGCCCTGCTCGGATCGGCGGGCGCCGCCAGCCTCCTGCTGCCCGGATGCTGGAAGCAGGAAGAGAAGGGCGCTGCCAAGGCGGCGAGCGCGCCGGCCGTGGTGAAGAGTGCCGGCGATCCGGTGGTGGAGTTCAAGTATCCCGACAATCCGGCGTTCGACCTGATCTATCTGGCCGAGTCGCTGGGCTATTTCGAGGGCACTCGCGCACGACCCAAATATGTCGGCAAGATTGCCGCACCGCAGATCATTCCGCTGGTCGGTACCGGCGAGATCGACTTCGGCATGCGCATGGTGCCGCTGGTGATCTCGGCCATTGCCAGCGGCCTGGATCTGAAGGTGGTGTCCGCCGGCGGCAAGACCCTGGAAGAGGCGCCGCACATGAAGTACTTCGTGCGCCGCGACTCGGGCATCCGCACGCCCAAGGATCTCGAAGGCAAGACCATCGGTTTCAACAGCTTCGGCGCCTGCGCCGAGTTCGTCACCAAGACCTACCTGCGCCAGCATGGCGTGGACGTGAACAGGATCAACTGGCTGGTGGTGCCGGACAACCAGAGCGAGCAAACCCTGGCGACCGGCAACATCGACCTGGCGATCATCCATCCGCCGCATTCCGGCGGCGCCGAGCACAATCCGGCGCTGCTCCGGCTGTGGAGCGACTACGACCTCGACCGAGGCCTGGGCGGCATGGCGCCCTACAGCGCGCACGGCCGCTTCATCCGCGAGCATCCCGAGGCCACCCGCGACGTGGTCAGGGCCATCGCCCGGGCAGCCAACTGGGTCAACGCCAATCCGGATGAGGCGCGCAAGATCACCGCCCAGCGCATCGGCATGGAATTGCGCCTGGTCGAGCGCTACGCCTATGTCGAGAACCTGGTGATCACCGAGCCGCCGATCCAGTACTACATCGACATCCTCGAGGCCGAAGGCAAGATCCCGCCCGGCAAGGTGCGGGTGAAGGACGTCTACACCAACGAATTCAACCCCTTCGTCAGCCCGGAGGCGCCCGCGTGAGCAGCCGCATAGCCGCGCGCGACCTGCGCATGGAGTTCACCGCCCGGGACGAGGGTGGCCGGGCCGAACGGATCGTCGCCCTGGAGCACTTCGACCTGGAAGTGCGCGCCGGCGAGTTCCTCTCGGTGCTCGGCCCCTCCGGCTGCGGCAAGTCGACCTTCCTGAGCATCCTCGCCGGGCTGGCGCAGAAGAGCGGCGGCAGCCTGTTGATCGACGGGCAGCCCCTGGAGGGCATCAATGCCCGGCAGGGCGTGGTGTTCCAGGGCTATGCCCTGTTTCCCTGGCGCACCGTGCTGGAAAACATCGAGGTGGGTCTGGAGATCCGCGGCGTCGGCAAGGCCGAGCGCCGCGAGCGGGCCCGCGAGTACCTGGAGCTGGTGGGCCTGAGCGGCTTCGGCGCGCGCTATCCCCACGAGATTTCCGGCGGCATGCGCCAGCGTGTGGCCATCGCCCGCGCGCTGGTCTACGAGCCCGAGGTCCTGCTCATGGACGAGCCTTTCGCCGCCCTGGACGCCCAGACCCGCGAGATCCTCCAGGGCGAACTGCTGCGCATCTGGGACGCCCACAAGAAGACCATCGTGTTCATCACCCACAGCCTCGACGAGGCGATCTTCCTGTCCGACCGCATCGCGGTGATGACCCACCGGCCGGGACGGGTCAAGGAAATCATCGAGGTGTCGCTGCCGCGCCCGCGGCTCGCCGAGCTGCGCAACTCCGAGGATTTCGTGCACCTGCGCCAGCGTGCCTGGGAGGTGCTCAAGGACGAGGTGCGCTTCGCCACGGCCCCGGTGCCGGCGCCGACCTCCGTGCGTGCGGCCGACTGGCCGGCGAGCGCGCAGGCCGGTCGGCAACTGGCCAAGGGATAGGGAGGCGCCATGAATTTTTACGGCAAGCTCTCCAGCCTGTTCCAGCGCAGCCTGGGCATTCTCGTCTTCGTCCTGCTCTGGGAGCTGCTGCCGCGTAGCGGCCTGGTCAGTGCGGCCTATCTCAGCCCGCCCTCGGCGGTCCTGCAGGCCATCGCGGAGCTGGCCGCGTCGGGCCTGTTGCTCAAGCACCTCGAGGCCAGCCTCTACCGCTCGCTGTCCGGCCTGCTGCTGGCGACCGCCAGCGGAGTGGGCCTCGGCCTGCTGATGGGTGGCTTCAGGCGTCTCGAGGCGCTGGTCGATCCGCTGCTGCAACTGTTCCGGCAGACCTCGGCGCTGGCGCTGTTCCCGGTGTTCATCCTGTTCTTCGGCATCGGCGAGTCGTCCAAGGTGGCGATCATCTTCTGGGCGTCGTTCTGGCCGATCCTGCTCAGCACCATCAGCGGGGTGAAGCAGGTGGACCGGCTGCTGATCGACTCGGCCCGCTCGATGGGCGCCTCGCAGGCTTTCCTGTTCTGCAAGGTGGTGCTGCCGGCCGCCGCGCCGTCGATCTTCACCGGCATCCGTCTGGCCGGCGCCTACTGCGTCACCGCGCTGGTGGCCGCCGAGATGATCGGCGCGCATTCCGGACTGGGCTTCCTCACCCTCAACTCCCAGGAAGTCTTCCAGGTGCCGAGCATGTACGCCGGGATCCTGCTGCTGGCGCTGGTGGGGCTGCTGCTCAACGTCGTGCTCGCCCTGATCGAGCGGCGCCTCACCCGCTGGCGCAAGGGGCTGACCCACAATGCCTGACGCGCTGGTGCCGGCCTGGCTCGGCGAGCTTCGCCCGCTGCGCGAGACGCTGCCGGCGCGGCGCCCGGGGCTCTGGCCTGGCATGGCACTCCTGCTGCTGGCGGTGCTGCTCGCCGGCTTCGGTGTGGCCGGGCGCGAGGACACGGCGCATCCCGATCGACTGTCGCCCGGCCCATACTTCGAGCAGGCCAGGGCGCGCGGCCGGCTGATCGTCGGCGTGCGCGCCTATCCGCGTCCGGCGCTGCCCGGCCTGCCCGTGGTGGCCGAGCCCGATCCCTTCGATGCGGCCCTGGCGCGGGCCCTCGGCGATTATCTGGGGGTGCCGGTGGAAACCCTCGGCCTTTCGCCCGAGCGGCGCGAGGCCGCGCTGCGCGAAGGGCGGGTCGACCTGCTGGTCGCCGGCGCCGCCGCGGACAGTGGCGCGGCAATCCCGCCGTCGAGGCGGCAGGGGGAGGGCGCGCTGGTCGTCCTGCGCGGGCTCGACATCCACGCTGGCGAGGGCCTGCGCGGCCGCAGCCTGTGCCTGGCCGAAGGCAGCCCGTACCGCCGTCCGCTGGCGGAGCGCCACGGCGCCCGGCTGCGCGAGTATCCCTCGGCGGTCCACGCCATCGCCGCCTTCATGGCCGGCGAGTGCCAGGCGCTGGTCGAGGCGCGCAGCCTGGTCGACTGGCTGCTGCAGCAGCCCGACTGGCGTTTCTACCGGCGCCTGCCATTCGAGTTGCAGGCGCCGGCCAGTGGCCACGTGCGCCTGGCGGACGCCGAGCCGCAGGCGCAGGCCTGGCTCGCCGCGGTCCTGGGCGACTGGCAGCGCCGTGGCGCGCTGGACGCCGTGCTGGCACAGCGCACCGGCGAGCTGGCCTTCGACGTGCTGAAGCTCGAGCAAGGGCTGATCTGCCACTGAATTTTCCACACGACCGATTGACCGACATGTCCCACGATCTGCACACCCTGTTCGAACACATCAAGGCCAGCGCCGTCGAGCGCGATGCCCGGGGCGGCCATGCCGCCGCGGAGAAGGCGCTGCTGCGCGACGCCGGCCTGCTGCTGCTGGCCATTCCCCGCGCCCTGGGCGGCCTGGAGCGCAACTGGCAGGAGATCTTCGCCCTGGTGCGCCGGCTGGCCGCCGTCGACAGCTCCCTGGCCCACATCCTGGCCTTCCACCAGCTGCAGGTCGCCACCGTGCTGATCTACGGCAGCGAGGAGCAGCAGACGCGTCTGCTCGGCCACACCGCCGAGCACCAGTGCTGGTGGGGCAACGGCATGAACCCGCTGGACCGCCGCCTGGTCGCCGAACCCACGGCCGGCGGCTTTCTGCTCGACGGCACCAAGTCCTTCTGCTCGGGCACCGTCGGCGCGCACTTCATGACCCTCTCGGCGGTGCTCGGCGAGCACGCCCAGCCGCTGCTCGGGGTGGTTTCCACCGAGCATTCCGGCGTGCAGGTGCTCGACGACTGGGAGCCCATCGGTCAGCGCCAGACCGACAGCAACTCGATCCGCTTCACCCGGGTGCCGCTGGAGGCGCGCGATGTGCTGCGCCCGGCGGACGCCACGCCGAGCGCCTTCCACACCCTGCGCAACTGCTTCGGCCAGCTGGTGCTGACCAACCTCTACCTGGGCATCGCCGAGGGCGCCTTCGCCGAGGCCCGCGACTACGCCCACGGCCAGGCGCGGCCCTGGCTGACCTCGCCGGCCGCACAGGCGGTGGACGATCCCTTCACCCAGAACCGCTTCGGCGAGATGCACGTGCAGATCGCCGCCGGCCGCGCCCTGGCCGAGCGCGCCGCCGAGCTGATCGACCGGGCGTTTTCCCGCGGGCCCGCGTTGACCGCCGCGGAGCGCGCCCGGGTGGCGGTCGCGGTGGCCGAGGCCAAGGTGCTGGCCCATCGCGCCGGGCTGTTCGCCAGCCAGGAGCTGTTCGAGGTGGTCGGCGCCCGCGGCACCCGCGCCTCGCTCGGCTTCGACCGCTACTGGCGCAACGTGCGCACCCACACCCTGCACGACCCGATCGACTACAAGCTGAACATGCTCGGCCGCTGGGCGCTCAAGGACGAGGCGCCCGATCCGGCGAACTACACCTGAGGGGGCCCGCTTATCCTTTTGCGTCCCCGGCCCGGGCAGGTTGGGCCGTGTGCAGGTCGGATATCCTCGTGCCTAATGCGATCGGCGAGCGGTGCAGGCAGGCATTCACCCATATAATTCACAGCCTTGAAGGGTAGCGGCTCCAGGCGAAGGCATGAATGATGGGGGCGGATCGACGCGCACGGCGCGGGCATTGGGCCAGATTGCTGGCGGTGGGAGGACTCGGCGGGCTGATCTCGGTGATCGCCTACCTGTACAGCTCCGCGCTGGAGCGGCGCGTGCAGGCCGCCGAGTTCCAGCGCCTGGCGCACGTCCAGCTCCGCAGTGTCCAGAATTTGCTGGACCATTCGCCGCAGGTCCTGATGGCCTTTCGCGGCCTGTTCATGGCGGCCGAGACGGTGGAACGCGAGGAGTTTGCCCGCTTCGCCCGGGAGGTGCTGCCGAATTACCCGGAAATCCTGGCCATGCACTGGGCGCCGAAGATCGCCCATGACCAGCGCGCCACATTCGAGTGGAAGCTGTTGTCCCTGCAGGAGCGCCCGCTCGGCATCTTCGACGTGAGCGCCGATGGCCGGCTCCCGGTGCCGGCGCCCGCGCGCGAGGAGTATCTGCCGATCTGGTACATCGAGCCGCTCGAGGCGAACCGCCGGGGGCTCGGGCTCGACATCCTGACGCGCCCCCACAACCGGGAGGTGGCGCTCGCCTCGGCCCGCCTGGGCCTGCAGCGGACCACCCCGGTCTTCTCGCTGCTGCAGGACCCGGACGGGCCGCCGGCGGTCGCCATCTATCAGCCGCTGTATCGCAAGGGCATGCCGGTGGTGAGCGACGGGCAGCGCTGGCAGGCCCTTGCGGGCCATCTGATCCTGATGCTGCAGCCCACCGTACTGCTCAGGAGCCTGTCGTTCGGGCAGCAGCGGGTGGCCGTGCGTCTCTACGACCTGGAGAACGGGCAGCCGCTGGCCATCCACCCGCGCGGCGCGGTGCCCCGCGAGCCCGGAGATGCTGTGGTCCAGGGCCGGCTGAGCATTCCCGGCCGGGAGTGGCTCATCGAGTTCGTCGCCCCGCAAGGCCTCGGCGGCCTGTCGGTCAGTGTCCTGCCCCTGCTGCTGATGCTGTCGCTGCTGGCACTGACCCTGGTCCTGCTGCTCTTTCTCGACCGCTCCTGGCGCGGCGCCATCGCCCTGGCGCGGCTCAACCGCGAGCTGCTGAGCCGGCAGAGGGAGCTCGACGGCCTGGTCTACTACGACGCCCTGACCGGCCTGCCCAACCGCCGGCTGCTGTTCGACCGCATCCACATGGCCTTCGGTCAGCAGCGCCGGCAGGGCGGCCGGCTGGCGGTCTGCGTGCTCGATCTGGACGGTTTCAAGGCGGTCAACGACCGCTTCGGCCATCAGACCGGCGACCTGCTCCTCAAGGAGGTCGCGCAGCGCATGCAGGCCGTGCTGCGCCCCTCCGACACGCTCGCCCGCTTCGGCGGCGACGAGTTCGTGCTGGTGCTGCCGGGGGTGAACGATGGGACCATCCTCGACGGCATCCTGAAGCGGCTGATCGAGCAGGTGAGCCGGCCCATGGCATTGGGCGGCGGACAATCCCCCATCGCTGTCTCGGCGAGCATCGGCGTGGCCTTCGCCGGCGAGCACAGCGATGCCAACAGCCTGATCCGCGAGGCCGATCACGCCATGTACGAGGCCAAGCACGCAGGCAAGGCCTGCTACCGGATCTTCGGGGCGGGGCAGGCGGCGAGCGTCTGAGGCCGGCTCTCAGGCGGCACGCCCGAACAGCCCCTTGATCCGCCGGGACAGCTGGCGGAGCGGTTGGCGCTCGTCGATGACCACGATGAAGACCTTGCGGTAGTGGCCCGGCGGGCAGCTCAGCTCGCGCACCCCGTGCCAGGAGTTGCCGCGCCGGCGGAACAGCAGGCTGTAATTGCCCAGCGCCCGGGACTCGATGATGCGCTCGAAGTCCTCGAAGGCCGGCGCGCTCCTGCTGTCGAAGCGGCCGCCGTCGTCGAGCACCAGGGTCTGCCCGCCCCATTCGGCCCGCCAGTCGTCCTCGGTGTTGAAGTAGAAGATGTGCGATCCGAGCTTTTCGCGGGCGTCGCAGTGCGGCGAGACCGAGCAGCGCGCCGGCGTGTAGTGCCAGTGAAAGCGCAGCCGGAAGGCGCGGGTGCCCAGCATGCGGGTCATGAACTGCCGGTAGTGCGGGCCGCTCAGCTCGTCCACGAAGGCCTGCCAGTGCGGCGAGAGCGCGAGTCCGGGCGAATACTCCAGCGCCAGGCGGTCATGGGACTGCTGGCCGTGGCGGCGCGCCTTGCCGAAGACCGCCGTGAAGCTTTCCACCGGGGGCAGGCTGTCGCGCAGCGCCGCATAGCCCTCGGCGGTCAGCAGGCCGGCCGGATTGGCCCAGGGATAGGGTTGCTGCCGCTGGAATGCCCGGGCGTCCATGCGCTCCAGGGCCTCGAGATCCAGATAGCGCATGTCGTGCTCCTTCTGGCGCGTGGTGGGAGGAGGGACTCAGCCGGCCAGCGGGCGGGGCGTGCGCAGGAAGCGCAGCAATGCCGAAGGCAGGCGGCGGGCCAGCGGCGAGCGCAGCAGGCGCAGGCAGGCGTTGGGGCCGAGCGGCCGGCGCGCCTGCCAGCACAGCTGCACCCAGCGCTCGGTCATGACGCGCAGGAGCGCTTCGGGCGCATGGCGCCGCGTGCGCCGGTTGGCGGCCTCGAGCCGGGCCAGCCAGCGGTCGGCCCAGTCGAGATAGTCCTCGTCCAGGGCGGCGCCGAGCCGCCGGGGGCGCGCCAGGGCATAGTGGCGGTCGAGGTCGTCCTCGCTCGGCTCGATGCCCAGCTCGCCCAGCGCACGGCGGCAGATCTCGCGCTTGCGCTCGCGGCCCAGGGTGTCGGTCTGTTTGGTGAAGCGGCCGTCGTGCTCGCGCCCGCAGACCAGCACCTCGCCCAGATTGGCCATCCGCTGCGTCCGCGACAGGCGCTGGTGCAGCTCGTAGTCCTGGCAGCGCGGGAAGTCCTCGCGGTAGCCATGCGCGCGCAGGACGGCGGTGCGCGCCATGATGGTGCGGTTGGTCAGGGCGCAGTAGAACGCCAGGCTGGCGGCCACCTCGTCGGGATCGAGCGGCTGGCGGCGGACTTTCTTCAGGCGCCGGCCGTCGGCATCCATGAAGTCGCAGGCGCTGCCGATCTGGGCCAGCTCGGGATGACGGTCGAGGGCCTCGACCTGGCGGGCGAGGCGGGTCGGCCAGGCCTTGTCGTCGCTGTCGAGCAGGGCGATGTACTTGCCGCGCGCCAGCTCCAGGCCGCGGTTGCGCGTCGCCGGAATGCCCAGGTTGCGCGGATTGCATTCCACGCGCAGGCGCGGGTCGCGGTAGCGCGACAGCACCTCGAGGGTGGCGTCGGTCGAGCCGTCGTCGACGACCAGCAGCTCGAAGTCCCCGAAGGTCTGCGCCAGCACGCTGTCGACGGCGGTGGAGATGTAATGCTGCCGGTTGTGGACCGGAATGAAGACCGTCACGCGCGGTGGTCGAGTCATGGCGAGATTTCCCGGGCAAGGGCGCTGCTGCCGAAGCGCCTGACGCTGCGAACATCCTCAGCGTAGTGCAACGGGCCGGCAGGATGGCCCCGGGCAGCTTATTCTCAATCGGGTCCATGGCAGCGGGAGCGAGCGGATGAGCCTTCGTGCAGCGGGTTTTGGCACGGGCTGGCCGAGGCCCGGGTTTCTCAGCGCCCGGTTCGTCGGTCCGCTGGCCCTGTCCGGCTCGGGCTGGCGCTGGTGGCTGGCCGACGCGGAGGCGCAGGCGGCGGCCCGGATCGTCGACCACTACCTGGCGACGGGCGAGGCGGCCGGGATGGCGCTGCTGCGCGAGAAGGCCGGGAAGGCGCGGCGCATCTACCGGCTGGTACCGCCGGAACGGCCGGAGGCGCCCGGCTATTTCGTCAAGCAGATGGCCCTGGGCCCGCGCAAGCGCCTCGGCGCGCTGCTTGGTTGCAGCGGCCCGCTGCTGGGCGTCAGTCACGGGACCGCCGAGCTGGCGCACAACCTGGCGCTGGCCGAGCGCACCCGGCACGGGGTCAGGACCCTGGCCTTCGGCGAGTACTTCCGCTGCGGCCTGCCGGTACGGCAGGTGCTGCTGCAGGAGTATCTGGCCGGCTGGCAGCCGTTCGGCACCGCCTGGCGGCAGCACGAGCAGGATGCCGCGCGCCGCCGGGCGCTGCTCTGGCAGGCGCTGGACGTGCTGACGGCGCTGCGCGAGGCCGGCATCAGCCATCTCGACCTGCATCCGGCCAACCTCATGGTCGCGCCCGATGCGCGGGCGCCGCTGCGGGTGATCGACTGCGGGCAGATGTGCCTGGACGCCGATTCCGCCGTCTCGGCGGCGCTGCACTTGGGGGTGCTCCTGCACGAGCTCAACGGCAAGCGCAGTGCACCCTCGCCGCGGCTGGCGGAGGCCGCCTGCCGGCTGTTGCGGCAGATCTCGGGCGCTGGGGCCGGCCTCGCCGAGGCCGAGCGGCTGTTGCCGCTCCTGGTGGGCTATTCGACCAAGCGGCCGTTCTCGCGGCGGCGCCTGCTGGAAAGCCGTCCCGAGCCTGCCGCCCTCGAGCGCCAGCTGCAGAGGCTGGGGCAGCGCCGGCCGCCTTCGCACGGGGCGAGTGCGGCGCCCGCCGACGGCGCGCGGGAGGAGCGGCAGCTGATCGCCGCCCTCGAGGACCTGCTGGCCGTGCCTCGCTGAGCGAAGCGCAGGCTCAGCGGGCCGGCCAGTTCAGGTAGAAATGCCCGCCGGGCACGAAGCGGCCGCTGTGGGTCTGGTAGTCCCAGCGCTCGACCTCCACCCGCTTCTCCGGCTGCTGGCTCAGATGCAGCCGGTTGAACGAGTTCGGCGCGGTGCCGCGGATCCGCGCCGACACGGCGGTGCCCGCCTGCACCGTCCAGATCTCCCGCGCCAGCTCGGGGTACTGGCCGCTGAGCGGCAGCACGTAGGGCAGGTGGATGTGCCCGCCCATGACGATGTCCAGGCCGGCCTCGGCCCAGCGCGTCAGCGCCTCCTGGGCGCCGTGCTGCAGGTTGCTCAGGTCCGCGGGCACGATGGAGCCGAACGGCTGATGGGCCACGACGATGCGCAGCTTGTCCGGATCGCAGCGGCGCAGGCGCTCGCAGACCGCCTGCACCTGCTCGCTCGACACCCGGCCGTCCTTGCGGCGCCAGGGATGGGTGGTGTTCAGGCCGATGACCAGCAGCTCGTCGTTCTCGAAGGCCGGCTCCAGCTCCCGGCCGAAGTGCCGGCAGTAGTTGCCGTAGGGGGACAGGAAGCGCGACAGCAGGTTGTACAGCGGCAGGTCGTGGTTGCCGGGGATCACCAGGGTTCGCGGGATGCCGCAGTCCTCCAGGCGCCGGACGAAGGCCTGCGCCGCGTCGAACTGGTCGCGCCGGGCACGCTGGGTGATGTCCCCCGACAGCACCAGCAGGTCGGCGCCGCGTTCGCGCACGTGCGCTTCCAGGGCCGCCATGACCGGCGGCTGTTCGGTGCCGAAATGGGTGTCGGAGATGTGCAGGATGCGCGTCATGCTGCCGGGAACCGCCTCTGTGCGAAGGAGTCGACGAGCGCGCCGGCCGGGGCATTGGCCCGCACTTCGGGTGGAAGCGTCCTGACCATGAGCCACGCGTGTGCGCAATGGATGAACTATATATTCAGCGGGGCCGGCCTGGCCAAGGTTCAACTGCCGTACTCGCAAGGGATGAGCGGACGCATGACTTTCTTTGCCCTGAAAATCAACGAGGCAGTACGGAAACTTCTTGCGCTTCACCAGCAGTCGCCGGCCTTCCAGGCCTGGGCCGCGCCCCGGCCGGGCGCCGCCGCGGCGCGGGATCGCCCGGACGAGGCGCCGGCGGTGCCGGAGATCGTCCCCGTCGTGCTGGAGGCCCGGCCCGGCGCGCCACAGGCGCCGGCCGTGCGGATCTTCCTCGGCACCGAGCCGGCGCAGCACCGGGCCGAGCGCATCTTCTTCTATTCGCTGGAGCAGGTGCGCGATCCGCAGCGCCGCTACGAGGTCTACCGCATGACCGGCCTGCCGGGCTTCGCGCAACGGGGCTGGCGCACCGGCTTCACCAACTACCGCTTCGCCATTCCCGACCTCGCCGGACGCCAGGGGCGGGCGATCTACAACGACGTCGACCAGATCTACACCGCCGATCCCGCCGAACTGTTCGACCAGCCGATGGGCGAGCACGGCTATCTGGCGCTGCGTCCCGAGGACACCGCGGTGATGCTGATCGATTGCGCGCGCATGGCCCGCTGCTGGACCTTCGCCAGGGCCTGCCGCGAGCCGAAGAAGGCCCTGTGCGCGGAGGCGGCCGCCGAGCCGGGGCGCTGGGGCGCGCTCGATCCCCGCTGGCACGCCCGGGACTTCGAGTACCGGCCGGGCGAATCCCGGCTGCTGCACTACACGGCTTTGCACCTGCAGCCCTGGCGCCCGACGCCCGGGCAGTACTCCTACCAGATCCATCCCCTCGCCGAGCATTTCCTCAGCCTGGAGCAGGCGGCCGACCGCGAGGGCTACGAAATCTACACGGCGGCGCATCCCAGTCCCGGCTTCGTCGCTGGCTGCGAACAGGCGGCCCGGATGCCGGCCGCGTCGCCGGCGGAGTTTCAGCGCCGGGCGCGGGCGGCAGATGCCACGCAGCTGGCGCTGGCCGGGCCCTGGAGCGCGGCGGAGGCCGCCGAGCTGTCCTTGCCGCTCTGGCCGCTGGAGCGGATCGGAAGCGACGACCCGGTGCCCCGGGATGCGATCGCCGCGACCGGCCTCGAACGGCTGCCGGTGGAGGATTTGCCCTGGGTGGTGGACCGGCTGTTCCGGCTCGGCCGCCGCTGGGTGTTCGTCCGGGCGGCGCTCGGCGCCGAGGACTCGACGATCGGCAGCCCGGACGGCTGGCGGACGCTGCTGCGCCGGGTGGCGCAGCGTTATCCGGACCGCTGCTGGCAGCTCGACTGCCTGGACCGCCAGGGGCGGACGCAGCGCTTCCGGGCGGACTTCGCCCAGCGCAGCCGGGATGGCCGGGGGCTGCCCAGGGTCTGGGTGCTGCAGGGCGAGCATGCCGGCGACAATGCGCAGCTGACCGACATCGCCGAGGCCCTGGGCTGGCCCTGCGAGATCAAGCGTCCGGGCGCCGCCGAGGCCGGCCTGGCGCCGCCCTGGCCGGACCTGGTGCTCAGCGCAGGACGGCGTACCGCACCGCTGGCCCGCCGGATACAGCGCCGCTCGCAGGGCCGCACGCGGCTGGTGGTGCTGGGGCGCCCGCGCGCGCCGCTGGCCCGCTTCGACCGGGTGGTGACGACCCCGCAGTACGGCTTGCCGCTGCGCGCCAACGTCGTCGATCTGCCGGCGCCCTTCATCGGCGAGCGTCCGCTCGACGAGGCGGCGCTGGAAGCCTGGCGGCAGCGCTTCGCCCCTCTGCCGCGGCCCTGGATCGCGCTGCTGGTGGGCGGCGACAGCATCCCCTACCGGCTCGATGCGCAGACCGCCGCGGCGCTGGGCCGGGAGGCCGGCGTCGCGGCCAGGGCCCGCGGCGGATCGCTGCTTCTCTCGACCAGCCCGCGTACCTCCGGCAGCGCGATCGATGCCCTGCTGGCGGCCATCGACACGCCGCTGTGGAGCTACCGCTTCGGCAGTCCGGGCGACAATCCCTACCGGGCCCTGCTGGCGCTGGCCGATGCCTTCATCGTCACCGGCGAGAGCGTCTCCATGCTGACCGAGGCCTGCATGACCGGCCGGCCGGTGGCGGTGTTCCCCCTGCCGGTGCGCCGGCAGCGCAAGGAGCGGCTGCGCCACCTGCTGGAGCGGCGGATGGGCGTGGTCGAGCGGGTCGCCGGCAGTCGCGGCGTGCCCCGGCAGCAGAACCGGCTCGGGCGCTTCTACGACCGGGTGGTCGAGGCGGGCTGGATCAGTCGCGAGCGGCGCATGGAGCAGGTGCACCTGTCCCTGGGCGTGGCGCCCCTGCCGGAAGGGCTGGACCACCCGCCGGGACTCTCGCCGGCCCTGCTCGCCGCTTCCCGCGACCGTGCCCTGCAGGCGATCCGCGAGGTGATGGTGGCGGAGCGGCCCGTGCCATGAGCGGCGGACGACCAACGTCCTCCGGGCAGCGCCGCTGCCCCGGCATCCGCAGCCGGCAACCGGGAGTGTCCGAATGAAGGAGATGGCTTCGGCCGAGGTGGCCAGGGACAAGGTCAAGCGCAGCGCCCTGTACCGGACCGGCAAGAAACTGCGGCCGCTGCTCAACCGCTACCTGGCGCGCAATTCCCTGGTGGGCGATCCGCCGGTCTTCGACAAGCGGCTGTTCCCCTGGACCGCGAAGCTGGAGGCCGCCTGGCCGGTCGTGCGCGCCGAACTCGACCGACTGCTCGAGCAGCGCACCCCGATACCGGCCCTGCGCGACATTTCCCCGGACCACCGGCGCATCGCCGCGGGCAACGCCTGGCAGTCGTTCTTTCTCTGGGGCTATGGCTACCGGATCGACAACGGCTGCCGCCAGTGCCCGGAGACGGCGCGGCTGCTGTCGGTGGTGCCCGGGCTCAACAGCGCCTTCTTCTCGATCCTCGCGCCTGGCGCGCATATCCCGCGGCACACCGGCGTGACCAAGCGCATCATGACCTGCCACCTGGGGGTGATGACGCCGACGCCGGCCGAGCGCTGCCGCATCCAGGTCGGCGACCAGACGGCCTGCTGGGGCGACGGCCAGTGCCTGGTCTTCGACGACACCTATCCCCACGAGGTGTGGAACGACACCGAGCAGACCCGCGTGGTGCTGCTGATCCAGTTCAAGCGCCCGCTGCGCCTGCCCGGGCGCCTGCTGGGCGACCTGTTTCTCGGCGCGGTGCGGCATAGCCCGTTCGTTCAGGAGGCGCGGCGCAACCTGGCGGCCTGGGACGAGGCGCACAAATTGCTGGACGATTGAGCGGCCGGGAACAGGAAAGAGGAAGCGGGCCGAGGGCCCGCTCCGTGCGATCGGCTCAGTGCACCGAGCCGTAGCCCTTCATGACGTCCGCCATGTTTTCGTAGCGCTCGTCCGGCATGCGCTTGAGGGTATCCAGCACCTCTTCGTCGGCGCCATTCTGTTCGGCCTGCTTCAGCAGGTCGTTCTTTTGCGCCGGGAAGTCGATGCCTTTCAGGTGATGGGAGATGTTGGACGGGGAATGACCACCCATGCCTCTGGTCATGATGCACCTCCATAGGGTGGGCACGGAGCAGGGGGACGGTCCCTCTGGCGTGCCGCTGCATATGTTCATTCGGCGCCGGCCGCTCAGGACTTGTCTTCCTGGCGCTTGCCTTCCTCGATCAGCTCGCGGACACGCTGTCCGCCCTTCTTGCCGCCCGCTTCGCCGCCCTTGTGACCGATCTCCTCGTAGAACTCGCGGTCATGGGTGGCGGACGTGGCCTGGCCACCTTTCTTGCCGGCTTCACCGACGCTCATCCTGCCTTTCTCGGTCTTGGCCATCTGCTGTCTCCTCGGGTGACGGGAGGCGCCCGGTCAGGCCGGGCTTCCCGCACGTTCAGGATTTTTTGCCTTTCTTACCGGTTTCTTCGGACTTCCTGCCTTCTTCGACCAGTTCGCGGACCCGCTGGCCGCCTTTCTCGCCACCCTTGTGGCCGATTTCCTCGTAGAACTCGTGGTCGTGGGTCGCCGCCGTGCTTTCACCGCCCTTGCGGCCCGCTTCGCTGACGCTCATGTCGCCTTTTTTCTTCTCTGTCATCCTGCACCTCCTGCTTTTGCGCTGGTGATTGCCGTTCGGACAGATTTTCCGGGCGAGGCCCGGATAAAAAGAGCCGTCGTCAACGTGTCAGAAGGTGGTCGAAACCAGGAGTTCATGCCGTCGAAGGCTGCCGGCACCGATCGCCGACGAATGGGCGGTAGCCGTGAAGGATTCGTCAATCACTGTGGGGCCGTGTGAATAACCGGCCGTCTTCATATAGCCATATAGCCGATCGCATACGAGGCGGCCGTTCGGTGGCGCATGCATAGGCGGCAGCCGGCCAAGCCTAACGCTCCAGCCCCCGCTCCCAGGCGCGGTGGTTGCGCCGCGCGTCCTGGATGAAGGGCGACCAGCGGATCAGCCGGAGGACCGCCCTGTTGAGCAGCGTCCCCGGCCAGGCCAGAGGCCGTTGCACGTCGAGGAACAGCACGACGCGGGTGCCGTCGGTGTCGTTCCACACCTGATGCCGGTAGGTGTCGTCGAACACCAGGCACTTGCCGCTCTCCCAGTGGCGGACCTGGTCGCCGACCTGGATCCGGCACTGCTCCCGCGGCTCGGGCACGATCAGCGCCAGGTGGGCGCGCAGCAGGCCGTTGTAGGGGCCGCGGTGCGGCGGGATGTGCTTGCCGGGGGCGAGGATCGAGAAGAAGGCGGTGTACATCCCGGGAATGGCCTCGACCAGCCGCGTGGTCTCCGGGCAGCGTGCACAGTTGCCTTCCATCTTGTAGCCGTAGCCGTAGAGGAAGAAGGTCTTCCAGCGGTCGTCCTGGGTGATGTTCAACTGGTCCCGGGAGATGTCCTGGAAGTTCGGCAGCCGCTCGCGCTGCTCCAGGACCTGCTCCAGCTCCTGGCGGATGGCCTGCCAGTTGGCCTCCAGCACGGGCACCCAGGGAAACTGCCGGGTATCGAAGAACGGCGTAGTGCCCACGGTCGAATAGTGGCGGATCGCATGTTCCAGACGCTTGATCAGCCACAGGCCGACGGCCACGCTGGGGCGGTGCCTGCGTTTGCGCCGGGGCGCCGGCGCGATGTCGTCGTTGCTCTGTTCCATGGGACTCCCCCGGATCGGCCAGGCATGCCCGGCACACGATTGGTTGGTCGAACTAATGCAGGCGCCGCTCCCGCAGCAGCCGCCAGAGCAGGGGCCAGCCGAAGATCAGCGGATGGCGGCGCAGGCGCGGGCTGATCTCGACGGGCTGGTCCAGGTGGCGCTGCAGCTTCCAGACGACGTAGTCCACACCCAGCTCGAAGGTGAAGGACGCCTTCGCCAGGCGGGCCAGGTTCAGCAGCCGTCCCTGCAGGCGCCGCAGCCGCCAGCGCCGGCGGCCCTGCCGGCAGGCGGCGGCGGACAAGCGGTTGCGGTACAGGTCGGCCTCGCCGGCGACGGCCTCCAGGCCGGCGAGCGCCGGGACGGCGGCCCGGGTCAGGCGCCGGTAGTGCTCCCGGTCGTGGCGCACCAGCCGGGCCGGGCGGTCGGCCGACTCCGGGCGCAGCTCGCAGCCGTAGCTGCGCGCCAGCGCCCGCTGCCAGAGCGTCTCGCTGTCGAAGCGCGGCTCCAGGCACGGCAGGGCCTGCTCGAGCAGGGTGAGGACCGCGCGGGCCAGCGCCTCCTGTACCCGTCGCTCGATCCGTTCGTCCCGGCAGTAGACCAGGCGCGACGACTGGGCGAGACGTCCCCACAGGTAGCTCTGGAACCAGCGGGCGGTTCCCCGTTCGAGATCCGCCAGCGACAGCACCGCGCATTTCGCCTGCAGCAGCCGGCCGTCGGCCGTGCGCGTGCGCAGGAGCAGGACGTTGGGCGGCAGCCAGGCGTTCGCCAGCCGCAGCAGGCGGCTGGGGTAGGCGTGGGAATAGTCGTCGACGATCGCATAGAGATCGACCAGGCCTTCGCCGGGATTGCCGCTGCGCAGGCAGGAGCCGTAGAACAGCAGCGCCACCAGGGCGTCGCCGAAGCGGGCGCGGGCTTCGGCGCAGAGCTGGTGCAGTTCCCCGGCGACCGGCCGGGCGCATTGGCCGGCGATCTCGGCGAGCAGGTCCGGTGGCGGTGCGGGCAAGGGCGGTACGTCGGGCATCGGCCGGCCTCAGAAGGTCAGAAAGCATAGCGGGGGTGTGCTGGACAGGCGGATCGGCGCCCGGGTCTGGAACAGTTCGCCGTCGAGCAGGAAGTCGTCGGGCCCGCTCAGGCTCAGCGCCTCGAGATTGCGGCTGAGGTAGCCGTCCTGCTCGCGGGCGACGCGCGCGCCGCGCCCGCACAGCAGGGCTGGCAGGACCCGCAGCAGGCGGCGCGGGCGATGGCGGACCGCGGTGACGTGCACGGGAGCCGGTTCGGCTCCCCAGTAGGGCCGGCAGCCGACCAGCAGGCGGTCCAGGGTCGAGGCCAGCACCAGCAGCCAGTCGCTCTGCCAGTCGGCGTCCGTCGCGCTGAGCCGGGCCGGCATCGCCGGCAGCAGCGGGTGCGGCCGGTTGCCGAGCAGCGAGAACAGCAGGCGGCCGAGGGCCAGCGCCGGCCCCAGGGTTCCGCGCACGCCGGTCGGGCGGATGTGCCGGTGGAAATAGCGCACTCCGCTGAGGATGGCGCCGGTCCCGAAGAACATGCCGAACTGCGGCCCCAGGTCCGCCTCGCCGTCGATCCGCAGCACGGCGCGCCGCACCGCCTGCGGCGCCGGTCCGGCGCCCCGCAGCCAGGCGCACAGGGCGCGCAGCGCGGCCTCGGGTTTCAGGCGCGCGCCGAGGTCGCTCGCGCTCATGTTGGTGGTGCCCCCCGGCACCACCAGCAGGCCGGGCAGGCCGGCGGCCGGTCGTTGCAGGAGGGCGGTCAGGACGGCCTGCAGGGTGCCGTCCCCGCCCAGCACCACCACCAGGTCCTGCGGCCCGGCGCGCCAGTGGCGCAGCGCCCGGGCGATCTCCTGGGCGTCGCAGACCTCCTGCAGCAGGGCGCCGGGCACAGTGGCGGCGATCCGGCGCAGCGCCGGCAGCTGGCGGCGGACGCGTCCGCTGCCGGGGTTCAGCAGGATGGCGATCCGCGCCGGCCGCGCTCCGGCCTCAGACATCGCTCAGCCCGGAGCGCGGCGCGAACAGGCGCACGATCGGCCGGTGGCCCTCGGCTCGCAGGTCGATCTGGCTCAGCCAGGGCTGCAGCTCGGCGCCGCGCCGGCGCAGCAGGAGCGCCCAGAACACCCGGGCGGCGAGGACCAGCGTGGAGACCAGCGTCCAGAGCGCGACCAGCAGCAGGCCGGTATCGCCGGCGCCCAGCGCCCAGGCCAGGGTCAGGATCAGCAGGTTGGGGTTGCGGCGGGCGGTCACCAGGCGGTTGAGCGAGTCGAAGGGACGCCAGAGGAACAGCGAGAAGGGCGCGGCGAACTTGAAGGCTCCCTCGCACAGGCGGCCGGCGACATAGCCAGCGAAGATGACCCACAGCAGCGTATCCAGGGGAATGGCGGCATCCCAGCCGGCACTCAGTCCCATTCCCCAGGCGAGGTACCAGAGCGGCGGGTGCACCAGATCCAGGGCGTGGTCGAAGAGGTCGCCGAAGCGGGTCGAGGTGACGGTGACCCGCGCCAGCTTGCCGTCCACCGTGTCGAGGAAGGTCATGATCCAGCCGGCGAGCAGGCCCGCGCCGTACGCGCCCTGCCAGAACCAGTAGCCGGCGAGGATCGCCAGAACGTAGCTCGCGGCGGTGACATGGTTGGGGCTCAGGCCCAGGCGCACGCACCAGGCCGTGGCCCGGCGCGCCGGCACCGGCCAGACGCCGCGGGTGATGAAGTCGGTGACGCCCTTGTAGGCGCCGTCGAACAGCGACCTTTCCAGGGCCTCGCGCTCGCCTTCCGCGATGCGCGCGACCCAGGGCGGGTCGAACTTGCGCAGCTGTTCCTGCAGGCCGGAGGCCACCGTATCCGGGCGCACCCGGCGCAGCCGCCCGATGGCCGGGGCGTCGAAGCCGGCCGTCCCGGCCAGCTCGCCGGCCGGCAGGCGGGCGGCGACCAGGCTGCCGTCGCGCGGGTCCTGCAGGGCGACGTCCGGCGTGTCCAGCAGCCCGCGCAGCACCCGCTCGTCGTACAGGTAGTCTTCGCGCAGCAGCAGCACGCTCCCGGCCGGCGGCAGGGGCTCATGCGCCTCGCACAGGCGCGCTCCGGGGTGCTTTTCGAGCATCCGCCCGAGCCTTTCCCTGGAGGTCAATCCCCACAGGCGTACGCTGCAATCGCCCAGCAGATGGACGCATGTCGTCATGGTTTCCCTGCCTTGACCCAAGTGACCGAAATGTGTCGGGACTCGTTAATGAAAGCACGTCCGGCGCAATCGGCACGGCGGCGGCGTCGCTCAGGGCCTGCCGCGGTCGAACCGGCGCACCAGGGCCAGGGCCGTGCCGAGCAGGACGAGGGCCGGCGCCAGCCCGACCAGCATGGCGTTCAGTTTGAACAGCTGGCCCAGGCTGATCAGGATCTCGTTGCCGATGTACACCAGCAGCCCGAGGACCGCGCCGAGCGCCAGCCGGCTGCCGAGTCCGGTCGAGCGCACCGGGGCGAAGGTGAAGGGCAGCGCGAACAGGATCATCGCCAGGGTCAGGATCGGCACGCCGAGCTTCTGCCAGAGGGCGATCTCGAACTGGAGCGCCGGCTGGCCGGTGCCTTGCAGAAACTGCACGTAGCGGCGCAGTTGCCGCGCCGAGAGGCTCTCGGGGGGCAGGGACACCTCGTGCAGGCGCGAGTCGGGCAGGATGGCGCGCCAGGGCATCTGCTCGAGCTGCTCGACGCTTTCCGCCTCGTCGCTCCAGCGCTTCAGCCGCACGTCGCGCAGCAGCCAGGTGCCGCCGGGGCGGACCTCGGCGTGGTCGGCCAGGATGTATTCGCGCAGCTGGTTCTGCCCGTCGAAGCGGAAGATCTCCAGATGGTCGGGGACGCGCCCGGCGCGCAGGCCGCCGATGCGCACGACCTGGTCGTCCCGGCGCGCCCAGATGCTGTTGTCCTTGTCGTCGCCCGGCTTGGCGTGCGCCCGCACCTGAATGGCCTGCTGCTGCAGGGGCGAGGCCACGAATTCGTCGAGCGCGCCCAGCGCCACGGCCAGCGTCGTCCCGGCCAGCAGGGCGGTGAGGCCGATGCGGGTGGCGGAGATGCCCGCCGTGCGCAGGATGCTGAGCTCCTGGGTGAGGGAGAGCTGGCCGAGGGCGGCGATGCCGCCCAGCAGGGCGATGAAGGGGCCCAGCTCCACGGCGCGGCGCGGCAGGGTCATCAGCACGACTTCGAGCGCCTCTTGCAGACGGTATTCCGCGTCGCCGATGTCGTCGAGCTCGCCGACCAGGTCCAGGGTGCTGAACAGCGGCAGCAGCAGGGCCGCCGCGGCGGCGAAGCCGAGGAACAGGCTGCGCACCAGGTAGCGGTCGAGAATCCTCATCCGGTCTTCACCCGGACGATGGCCCGCTCGCGGACGATCAGCGCCAGCAGGACGAGCCCCATGGCCAGGGGCACCAGCCAGAGTCCGGGCATCAGGGGCAGGGAGCCGTTGCCGACCAGGCTCTTGCAGATGTCGCCGGCGTAGAAGATCGCCGCGTAGACCGCCGTGACCGGCAGCAGGGCGGCGAAGCGGCCGCGCCTGGGCGCGGTCCGGCTGAGCGGGATGGCCAGCAGGGCCAGGAGGAAGGTGCTGACCCCGCGGGTTTCGCGCCATTGCAGCTCCGCCCGGTCGGGGAGTGCCGCGGAGGCCCGCAGCGCCGGCCGGGGGGCCGCCTTCCTGCGGAACTCCGCGGTCGATTCGAGCGGCTCGAGGTGGATGGCCATCCGCTGGAACAACACCCGCTTGTCCTTGATGCCCTCGTGCTGCAGCGAATAGGCGGTGCCGTGGGTCATCTCGACGATCGGGTCCTCGGGGTCGGGATCGGCGATCCAGGCCTCCCGGGAGCGGTACAGGCGGGTTCGGCGCTCGCCGCCGTCGAAGATCAGCACGTCCCTGAGCCGCCCGCTGCGGCGGTCGATGCGCTCGGCCAGGATCATCCGGCCGTTCTCCGCATTGACGTTGAAGCGCCCGGCCAGCAGGTGGCCGATGTCCAGCTCGGTCTTCGACTCCAGCTCGAGCCGGTAGGCGTTGGCGTAGGCCCAGGGCCGTCCGTACAGGGACAGCGCGGCCACGGCGAGGGCGATCGGGATCGCCAGGATGGCCACGGCCTTGTAGAGCCGCAGCGGGCTCATGCCCGCGGCGGCCACGGCGGTGATCTCCGAGTCGTGGTACAGGCGCCCCAGACAGAGGACCACCGATACGTACAGGGCCACCGGCACCAGCACTTCCAGGGCGATCAGCACCTTGTAGACGACGATGTCGAACACCACCTCGAGGGCCAGGGTGCCGTTGGCGGCCTCGGCCAGATAGCGCTCGGAGGAGTAGGCCGCGAAGATGAAGGTGAGAATCCCCAGCATGACCAGCAGCGGCCGGCGTGTCTCGGTGATGACGTAGCGCTCGATCAGCAGCATGAATGCTTGAACCTTCCCCGTGCCATGCACCCGGCCAGGCCATCCCTGAAGCCGTGATCTATTCTCAGGAGCGTAGTCCTTTAGCCGAACGGAGTGGCTCGGGTTTACAGATCAAGAGCGGGGGATGGCATGCACCCTTTCAAGCGGAATGAACTCCGTCGGGCGGTAATCCTGAGCGCAGGCCAGGGACGTCGCCTTCTTCCCTTCACCCAGAGCAGCCCCAAGTGCCTGCTCGACATTGCCGGACGCAGCGTCATCGAGCGCCAGATCGATGCGCTGCTGGCCGCCGGCATCGGCCACATCACCGTGGTCGTGGGCTATGGCGCGGAGCAGGTCGAGCGCGTGCTGGACGAGCGCTACGGGACCGGCGCCATCGCTACGCTGTTCAATCCCTTCTTCGAGGTGGCGGACAACCTGGCCAGCTGCTGGATGGCCCGGCACGCAATGCAGGAGGCCTTCCTGCTGCTGAACGGCGACACCCTGTTCGAGCCGGCGGTCCTCGAGCGCCTGCTGGCGGCGCCGCCACGGCCCATCACCCTGGCCGTCGACCGCAAGGCCAGCTACGACAGCGACGACATGAAGGTCTGCCTGGACGGCACGCGGCTGGAGCGGGTCGGCAAGACGCTGCCGCTGACCCGCATCGATGGCGAATCCATCGGCATGATGTACTTCCAGGCGCCGGGCGCGGCGCTGTTCCGCCAGAGCCTCGAGGCGCAGATGCGCCGGCCGGAGGCCCTGCAGCGCTGGTATCTCAGCATCATCGACCAGCTGGCGCAGAGCACCGGCCAGGTGTTCGTGCAGTCCATCGAGGGGCTCGGCTGGGGCGAGCTGGACTTCCCGGCCGATCTGGAGGCGGTCAGGGCCAAGGCCCACCTCTGGGAGACGCCCCTGGCCGTGGCTCAGGGCTGAGCGGCTCGCTCCGCGGGGCACTGCGCCAGAATGCGCTCGACCAGGGCGAGATCCGCCGCGGTGTCGACGTCGATGGCCGCCTCGGCGAAGGGCAGCACCACGGCGCCGATCTTCACCCCGAGCCGCCGCGACAGCCGTGCCAGGGCCTGCTCCAGGGTCAGGCGGCCGAGCAGGTAGCGCAGGGTGGCGGCCGGGCCCAGCGCGCCGCCGATCACCCGCCAGGGCCGCTTGCGCGCCTGCTCGACGCCGCGCCAGAAGGACGCCAGCCGGCGGCCCCGGGCGGTCGTGAAGGCGAACAAGTTGCAGCCGCAGTACGGCCCACCACGCAGCCGTATGGCGGTGCGCCGGGTGTCGGGATAGCGTGCTCGCACGGTGTCCAGCCGGGCGACGCCGACCACGAAGTCGCAGCCGCTGGCCAGCGCCTGCTCGAGGAAGTGATCGACCATGGCCGGGCTCAGCAGGGCGTGGTCGGCCGTGGTCAACAGCACCGGCCGGTGCAGGTCCTCGCCTTCCAGGGCGCGTGCGGCGCTGGCGCTCGGCGAGGCGGCGTTCTCCTGCCAGCCCAGGGCGTCGCTGGCCAGCTCGCGCGCGAGTTCGGCATCCCGGAGGAGCAGGGCGTGCGCCGGCCCGACCAGAGTGATGCGGCCGACCCGGCGGCTCCTGCGCAGGCTTTGCACCACCCGGTGGACCATCGGCACGCCGCCGACCGGCGCCAGGGCCTTGCAGGCGACCCCGGCCGCGCTCGCCACGGCGTCCTCCGCATGGCGGTCGGCGGCCAGCACCAGCACGCTGCAGCACCCGGCTTCAGATGCGCTTTTCATAGACCCGGTACCTCTTGTAGGGGTAGGCCCCGATGTGCTCGAGGATGTTCCGCATGCCGCGGTTGCCTTCCAGAATCCACGACATCTCCAGCGCCTGGAGGCCGCGGCGGACGAAGGGCGGCTTGAGCGCCTCGATCAGGTACAGCGCCAGCGCCGAGCCCAGACGGCTGCGCTGATGCGCCTGGCGCACGCCCATCAACGGCACGCGGGCGGTGCGCAGGCCGCGGACCTTGAGCCCCCAGAGCAGGCGGAGCCAGCCGAAGGGCAGCAGGCGCCCCTGCAGGGGGGCGATGGCCTCGTTGAGGTTGGGCAGGGCGACGATGAAGGCGCCGGGTTCGCCGTCGACCTCGGCGATGTACAGCAGGTCGTCCGGCACCAGCAGCCTGAGGTGGTCGCCCAGGGCCTCGAATTCTTCGGCGGTGAAGGGGACGAAGCCCCAGTTGTTGGCCCAGGCGTCGTTGAAGATGTCCCGCAGAAGCCGCATCTCCGCCGCGAAGCGGCGGCGGTCCAGCGGCCGGATGCGCACGCGGTCCCGCCAGCGCTCCATCAGCTGGCGCAGCGGGGGCGGGAAGTGCAGCTCGTCCGTGCGCATCCAGTAGGCCAGCAGGTCCGTGGCCGGGCAGTAGCCCAGCGCCTCGATGCGGGCGCCGTACCAGGGCTGGCCGTGGCCCATCATGACCGCCGGCGGCCGGTCGAAGCCCTCGACCAGCAGGCCGCTTTCCTCGTTGATGTTCAGGCTGAAGGGGCCGGTTATCCGCCGGGCGCCCCGTTCGAGCAGCCAGTGCTCGGCGTTCGCCAGCAGCGTCTCGAAGACCGCCGGATCGTCGACTGCCGCCAGCATGCCGAAGTGGCCCGTGTCCGGGCCGTGCAACTGGCGGTGCAGGCGGTCCACCTGGGCGCTGATGCGGCCCACGGGCGTGGCGCCCGACCAGGCGATCCAGGCCTGCCAATCGAGATGGGCGAAGAGCGGATTCTTCGCCGACAGATGGTCGCGGCGCTCGGCGTGCAGGGGCTCCACCCAGTGCGGATCGTCCCGGTGCAGCCGGCCCGGCAGGCCGATGAAGGCGGCGAGATCGGCCCTGCTCTGCACCGGTCTGGTGACGAGCGCTCCATTCCCTGGGGAAAACGGTCGATTCACATCCACGGTCCTCTCGTCCAAATGGCCGACATGGCCACTGAACTTATAGGCGGTGCAGCCATGCTTCGCCCCTTGCCGCAACTTCGCCATCAATGAAGTTGTCGCGAGGCAATCACTGTGAAGTTCGCGGAGGGGTATTTCCCTTTTATTGGAAAGGCCATTTGGCGGGCGGTTTTCCAGAGCAAATGAAAAAGATTATTAATCAGGCCCTTAAATTCACGCCATGGCATAGCGTGCTGCAGGATGCTGGAAATAGGCCATGACCTTGTCGGGCAAGCTGCCGAGTGTGTTCATGAAAGCCATCGCCTTGTCCAGCAGGCTGGCCTTGTCATGGCTGACCGGGCCGCTGCGCAGCGCCGTCTTGAAATCCCGATTCAGGTACTCGTCGGGATTGGACTCGGGCGCATAGGGTGGTAGGAACACCAGTTCGATCCTGTCCTGCTTGTCACTGAGCCACTCGCTGACCACCTTGGCATGGTGGACGCGCAGGTTATCGACCACCAGGAAGATCTTCTGCGGTGTCCCTTCAACGAGGCGGCTCAGGAAGTCGATGAAACGCAGCGCGTTGATACTGCCTTCGACGATCTGGAAGGCCACCTCGCCACGGGGCGAAATTGCGGAGATCATCGACAGCTTGTGCCAGCGAGTGGGCGTCGCCAGCACTGGCGTCTGGCCCCTGGGGGCGTAGCCGCGTATCCAGTTCGCATCCTCCTTGACTGCGGTTTCGTCCCCCCAGTGAATCACCGCTCCTTCGGCAGCGGCGCGCGCCTTGACCTGGGGGTAGGTCTGCTTCAGCCAGCGCTCGATGTCCTCCGGCCGCTGCTCCTGCGCCCGCTTCACGGGACGCTGAGGCGTAAACCCCCAGCGCTTGAGATACTTGCCGATCAACCGGTCCTGCAGCTCGATCCCGAGGCGTTCCCTGGCCAGCGCCTTGATGGCCGGGCGCGTCCATAGGGCAAACGGCAACTGCAGCTGCTGCGGGGGTTGCTCGACGATTTGCTCGCGCAGCCACTGCTCGTCGGCCGGCGTCAGCTTGCGGCAGGCGCCCGCCGGGCGCCCCCGACGCTTTTCCTCCAGGGCTTGCGCGCCCTCGCGGTTGGCACGGGTCAGCCAAGTCTTGATGGTGGTCGGATGCACACCGGTGACCGAGGCCAACTCCTCGACTTTCATGTTGGACTGCTGGCGCAGGCGAATCACTATCTGGCGAAGCAGCTTGCGACTCTCTGCGGTCAGTTTGCGGGCGTCGATCTTTTCCATGCCTGAAGTCTAACTAGACGTCTATTTAAGGGCCACCTTAATAGTGGAAGTCCGCCGGCAGGGCGCGCATGGCCCGGCCTGCCGGCTTTAACCATCCTGTCATCCCGTTTTCCCCGCGGCCCCCTTGACCGAGCAAAATGGACTACTCTCACCAGATCGTGGTCCGCCACGCTTCATCTGTCTTTTGTGCTTCGAAATGCTTCTGCCGGCCTTGCTGCTCGGTCCGCCGCAGGAAAATGGGAAATAAGGGAATAAGTTGTTGCGCTAAAACATACCAGGACTGGAATCATGGCCAGACCCTCTATGCCTGCAACTCCTACGCTGAACATCTTGCCGCCGCGTTTAGGCGATTTCTCGACGCTTGCCGAAGCCCTCGATTATGCGGCACTGGGACATACCGGCCTGAACTTCCATGACGGACAATGCCGCCTGACGGCGGTCGTCCCCTATGCCGAACTGCGCCAGGAGGCGCTGGCCCTGGCCAGGCGCCTTCACGGGCTGGGCGTGCGCCGCGGCGACCGGGTGGCGCTGATCGCCGACAGCGAGCCGGGATTCATGAAGGCCTTCTACGGCTGCCAGTACGCCGGCTTCGTGCCGGTGCCGCTGCCCATTCCCACCGGGGTGGGCGGCCATGCCGCCTATGTCGAGAGGCTCGGCGCGCTGCTGAGGAGCTGCGCGCCGGCCGCCGTCCTGGCGCCCGCCGCCTGGCTGCCGTTCGCGCAGGAGGCGGCCGCGCCCTTTGCCGGGCTGCTCGTCGGCTCCACCGAGGAGCTGAAGACCCGGGAGGCGCCGCCGGTGACGCTGGAGCCCTCGCGGCCGGACGAGGTCGCCTATCTGCAATACACCTCGGGCAGCACCCGCTTTCCGCGCGGGGTGGTGGTGACGCAGCGGGCGGTCATGGCCAACCTGCAGGGCATCATTCGCGCGGGGCTGGGCGTGCGTCCCGACGACCGCTGCGTCTCCTGGCTGCCCTTCTATCACGACATGGGGCTGGTCGGCTTCGTGCTCGGCCCGATGGCCGCGCAGCTGTCGGTGGACTACCTGCGCACCCAGGATTTCGCCATGCGCCCGCGGCAGTGGCTCAACCTGATCAGCCGCAACCGCGGCACCATCTCCTTCGCCCCGCCCTTCGGCTACGACATCTGCACCCGGCGCAGCCGGGAAGGCGAGGCCGTCCGCTTCGACCTGTCCAGCTGGCGTGTCGCCGGGATCGGCGCGGAGCCGATCCGCGCGGAGGTGCTCGAGCGCTTCGCCGAGCAGTTCGCCCCGGCCGGCTTCGAGCGCACGGCCTTCCTGCCCAGCTACGGCCTGGCGGAAAGCACCGTGGGCGTCAGCTTCGGCCGGCGCGGCGCCGGGGTCCGGGTGGATCGCATCGAGCGCCGGGCCCTGGAGCTGCAGTCGGCGGCCGTGCCCTTCGGCGGCGAGGAAAGCCGGGCCAGCACCTTCGTCAACTGCGGCGCCGCGCTGCCGGGACACCGCCTGGAGGTCCGCGACGAGGCCGGCCGCCCTCTGGCGGAGCGGCGGATCGGCCGGGTGATGGTTCAGGGCCCGAGCACCATGTCGGGGTATTTCCGCGACGAGGAGTCCACCCAGGCGGTCCTGGTGGAGGATGGCTGGCTGGATACCGGCGATCTCGGCTACCTGAGCGGCGGCGAGCTGTTCATCACCGGCCGGCAGAAGGATCTTCTGATCGTGCGCGGCCGCAACATCTGGCCGCAGGACGTCGAATACCTGGTCGAGTCCCAGCCGGACATCCGTCCGGGCGACGTGATCGCCTTCCTCATTCCCACGACGCCCGATCCCCAGGTCGTGGTGCAGGTCCAGTGCCGGGTGATCGACCCGGAGAGGCGCGAGCGCCTGGTGCGCGCGCTGGGCGGGCTGATCAGCAGCGAATTCGGCTTCATCGCCCTGGTGGAGCTGGTGCCGCCCCATTCCCTGCCGCGCACCTCGTCGGGCAAGCCCTCACGGGCCGAGGCGCGCAGGCGTTTCCTGGCACAGTCCGCCCCCGGACTGTCCCGGGTCTGCGGATAGCGGCCCGTGGCGTCCGTCGTTGCCCTGACGGGAGCAACCGGCTTCATCGGCGGCGTCCTGCGCCGGCGCCTGACCCAGGCGGGCGTTCCGCTGCGCGCCTTGGGCCGCCGCCGGAGCGGCTTCGAGGACGGCACCGTCTGGATACGCGGCACCCTCGAGGACGAGGAGGCCCTGGCACGGCTGGTCGCCGGGGCAGATACGGTCATCCATTGCGCCGGCGCGGTGCGCGGCGCCAGCCCCGCGCATTTCCAGGCCATCAATGTCGACGGCAGCCTGCGCCTGCTCGAGGCCGCCCGCAACGGCGGCCGCTGCACGCGCTTTCTGCTGATGTCGTCGCTGGCGGCCCGGCATCCGCAGCTGTCCTGGTATGCCGCCTCGAAGTTCGAGGCCGAGCGCCGGGTCGCCCAGGCGGCCGGGGACATCGCCGTGACGGTGTTCAGGCCCACCGCGGTGTACGGCCCGGGCGACCGGGAGATGCGTCCGCTGTTCGAGTGGCTGCTGCGCGGCTGGCTGTTCACCCTGGGGCAGGACAGTGCGCGGCTCAGCTTCCTGCACGTCGAGGACCTGGCCGGCGCCGTGCTGCGCTGGCTGGAGGCGCCGCGGGCGCCGGGCGCCACCTACGAGCTGAACGACTGCCAGCCGGACGGCTACGACTGGAACGGCATCGCCGCCATCGCCACGCAGATCCGCCACGAGCCAGTGCGCCGGATCGTGATCCCGGCGCCGCTGCTGAAGGGGCTCGCCCGCGGCAACCTGCTCCTGTCGCACCTCACCGGCCGCGCGCCCATGCTGACGCCGGCGAAGGTGGGGGAACTGACCCATCCCGACTGGTCCTGCAGCAACGAGCCGATCCGCAGCGCCCTGGGTTGGGAGCCCCGGATAGCGCTGAGGGAGGCCTTGCAGGAGCGCTGGTTCTAAACGAAAGGCACTTCCAGGACGAGAGGAGGACCCCCGTCATGATTTCCGAGGAGCAGATACTGGAGCGGCTTTTCGTCCATCTGCGGCCACTGGTGCCGCCCCGAACGCCGCTGCATGCGGATATCGACCTGAAACAGGAGCTGGGCCTGGACTCCATCAAGGTCATGGACCTCTTGATGGCGCTCGAGGACGAATTCGATGTCTCCATTCCCCTGAACGTATTGATAGACGTGCACACGCCGGCCGAGCTGGCACGGGCCGTCCACGCGCTGATGGAGCATACCGATGGCCTTGTTCGATAGGTTCGCAAGTCTGGCGCAGGCACGCGCCGAGCTGGTGCAGGGCCACCTCAATCCGTTCGGCACGCGCATCGACGAGATCTTCTCGCCCACCGAAGGGCGCATCGGCGATTACCGGGTGATCCTCGCCGGCACCAACAACTACCTGGGGCTGACCTTCGACCCCGCCTGCATCCAGGCCGCGCAGCAGGCGCTGGCGCAGCAGGGCACGGGGACGACCGGCTCGCGCATGGCCAACGGCAGCTATGGCAGCCACCTGTCGCTGGAGGCCGAGCTGGGCGACTTCCTGGGGCGCCGCTCGGTGATCGTCTTCTCCACCGGCTACCTGGTGAACCTCGGCGTCATCGGCGCCCTGGCCGGCCCGGAGGACATCGTGCTGCTCGATGCCGACTGCCATGCCAGCATCTACGACGCCTGCAAGCTGGGCGGCGCCCAGGTGATCCGCTTCCGCCACAACGATGCCGCCGACCTGGAGCGGCGCATGCAGCGCCTCGGCGAGCGGGCGCGCCACGCCCTGATCCTGGTGGAGGGCATCTACAGCATGCTGGGCGACCAGGCGCCGCTCGGCGAGATCGTCGAGGTCAAGCGGCGCCTGGGCGGCTACCTGCTGGTCGACGAGGCCCACTCGGTCGGCGTACTGGGCGGGCGCGGCCGCGGCCTGGCCGAGGAACTGGGCGTCGAGGCGGACGTGGACGTGGTCATGGGCACCTTCAGCAAGAGCCTGGGGGCGATCGGCGGCTTCGCGGCCAGCCATGACCCGGATCTGGAGCTGCTGCGCTGTGCCAGCCGCCCATACATCTTCACGGCCTCGCCGTCGCCGTCCGCCATCGCCTCGGTGCGCGCCGCCCTGCAGGCCCTGCGCAGCCGGCCGGAGCTGCGCGAGCGCCTCTGGGCCAACGCGCGGCGGCTGTATCGCGGACTGGCGGCGCTGGGCTACCGGACCGGCCCGCAGCCGAGCCCGGTCATTCCGGTCCTGCTCGGTTCGCCGAAGGAGGGCGTGGCCTTCTGGCAGGGCCTGATCGAGCGCGGCGTGTACGTGAACCTGGTGCCGCCGCTGGCGACGCCCGGCGGTCAGGCGCTGGTGCGCTGCAGCGTCAGCGCCGCGCACACGCCCGAGCAGATCGAGCGGATCATCGAGGCGTTCGCCCTGTTGCGTGCTCCCGCCGGCCAGGCCATGGCCGGTGCCTGAGGGAGCGCCGGCGGCGCGGGAGGATGCCGAATGACGCCCACCTACAACCGGAAGGCCCTGTTTCCCTGAGCGATCGCCATGCGGATTCTTCTTGCCTTCGGCCGGTCCTACCCGGCGCGCACACTGCTCATGCTCGTCAGCCTGCTCCTGGCCGGCCTGGCCGAGGGCATCGGCCTGACCACCCTGCTGCCCCTGCTGTCGGTGGCGCTGGGCGACGAGACGCACTCGGCGTTCTCCCTCGAGGTCATCGCGATCCTGCGCCAGCTCGGTCTGGAACCGAGCGTGACGACCATGCTGAGCGTGATGGTGCTGGGCATGGTCCTCAGCAGCGCGCTGGTCCTGCTGGGCAACCGCCAGGTCGGCTATACGGTGGCACATGTTGCCACGGACCTGCGCCTCGAACTGATCCGCGCCCTGCTCGGCAGTCGCTGGGAATACTATCTGCGCCAGCCGACCGGCGCGCTGGCCAACGCCGTCGCCACCGAGGCCTACCGGGCCTCCACTGGCTACGAGCATGCCGCCAATACTCTGGCCCTGGTCATCCAGGCCATGGTCTACGTGGTCGTCGCCCTGTTCGTCTCCTGGCAGGCGGCCGTCCTCTCGCTGGTCCTCGGGGTCTTCCTGCTGCTGGTCCTGCAGAGGCTGGTGAAGACCTCGCGGCGTGCCGGCAAGAGCCAGACCCGGCTGATGCGCGAGCTGCTGGCGCACCTGACCGACACCCTGGGTTCGGTCAAGCCGCTCAAGGCCATGGCCCGCGAGGATATCGCCGACTCGCTGCTCAGGTGCGAGGCCGACGAACTCAACCGGGCCATGGAGCGCGAGGTCATGAGCCGCGAGACCCTCAGGGCGCTGCAGGGTCCCATGCTGGCGATCCTCGCGGCGGGCGGGCTCTATGTCGGGCTGGTGGTGTGGAGGCTGCCGCTGTCGTCGGTGATGGTCCTGATCTTTCTGGTGGTGCGGATCCTGAGCCTGCTGCACAAGGCCCAGCAGCGCTACCACCGCATGGCCGCCCAGGAAAGCGCTTACTGGGCGCTGCGGGAGGCGATCGATACCGCGCTGGCCGATGCCGAGCCCGGCGGCGGCAAGCGGGTTCCCAGCCTGCAGGACGAGATCGTCTTCGAGCGCGTGTCCTTCGGCTACGGCGAGCGGCCGATCCTCGATGCCGTCGACCTGACAATCCCGGTGGGCACCTTCACCAGCCTGGTCGGGCCTTCGGGAGCCGGCAAGACCACGCTCCTCGACCTGCTCTGCGTGCTGCTGATCCCGCAGTCCGGACGCATACTGATCGACGGCGTCCCCCTAGAGGCGCTGGACCGCAGGCGCTGGCGGCGGCTGATCGGCTACGTGCCCCAGGAAACCCTGCTGCTCCACGACAGCATCCTGGCCAACGTGACCCTCGGCGATCCAGCGCTGACCGCCGCGGATGCAGAGCGGGCGCTCAGGCAGGCCGGCGCCTGGGAATTCGTGGAAAGGACTTCCCACGGCCTGCAGACGATCGTGGGCGAGCGCGGCGGCAAGCTGTCCGGCGGCCAGCGCCAGCGCATCGTCATCGCCCGGGCGCTGGCCCACCGGCCCCGGCTGCTGATCCTGGACGAGGCGACCAGCGCCCTCGACCCGGAGGCGGAAGAGGCGATCTGCCGGACCATGAAGCAGCTGACCCCGGAGATCACCGTCATCGCCGTCTCGCACCGGCCGGCGCTGATCAACGTCGCCGATCAGGTCTGGCGCCTGCAGGAGGGACGGCTGGTGCGCATCAAGGGGCCGCGCGAGGAGTATTGGCGTTTCGGCGAGCGGGCCCCGGTCGGGCCGGACGGCAACGCGCCCACGGCCTGAGGGACAGGCAGGCGCCTGCGGATTGCGGAAAGAGGCCCCCTCTCCCGCGGGCGGGAGAGGGGAGGGCGTGCAGGCCGCTCAGGGGCGGTCGCGGAAGGGCGTGTCGGGATCGATCGGCCGGTCGCCGGCGGTCGGCCGGGTCTTGCGGATGTCGCTGTCCCTCTCGATGTCCACGTCGGTGCGCCGCACCGTGTCGTGCACGGTTTCCTCGCGCTGGGTGGTTTCCTTGCCGACCGTGACCTCCTCGACCACCCGGGCGGTCTTGGAGACCACGGGCTCTTCGGAGGTTTCCTGGATCTCGATGGTGCCCTCGTGGAAGGTGGACATCTCTTCCTGCGAGGCCGGGCGCTCGACCGGGCGGCGCTCGACCACGGCGTGCTGCTCGGTCAGGTTCACCGTCTCCTCGACCGGGCGCTCGCTCATCCGCGACACGATGCGGATGCGCCCCAGGGCGTTCTCCCGTTTGCCGACCTTGAGCTGCTCCTCCATGATCGGAATGGCCGTGCGCTCGGCCGTCCCGCTGACGGGAGCTTCGCCAGTGGTCCTGGCGGTTTCGGCCGAGCCGAGCTGTTCCGTATGTTGCAGGCCCCAGCTGGCGCTGCGCTCGTCGATGTCGATGGCGCCGTTGCGCTCCATGATCTCCTCGACGACGGGAACCTGGTCGTCGTCGTTGACGGTGACGGTCACCACGGTGGAGCCGTGGCGTACCGCCTCGGGGTAGGTATCGGCATAGCGCTGGGCGGTGGCGTCCTCGCCGCTGAAGATCGAATGGAAGAACTCGCTGACCCTGTCGCCCAGGGACTGGTCCTCCCGGCGCGTGTCGTAGGTGGTGTCGGTGCGCAGTGCCGTGTCCTCGCCGATGCTGATATCGTTCGAGGCAGCCAGCAGGATATCGGTCTGCGACACGCCGCTACTCATCAGCTCGCGCTTGACCTGTTCGGCTTCGTCGTAGTGGTCGAATGCGCCAATCAGAATGTGTTGCATGGTCCACCTCTATAAATTCGGCAGCCTGGGCTGCAAGGCGATAGCGGTGCTGCGGTAGATGTCTACCGGGTTTGGGAGGGCGGGACTTCCGTGGGGGTGCGCTCGACCGTCACCTGCTCGCGCCGCAGCGTGACGGGCACGCTGTGAGGCTCCTCATGCACGACTCGCCGGACATGCAGCTCTTCCTTGAGCACCAGCCGTTTCTCCACGACCAGCACTTCCTCGAGCACGGGAATGACGGTGACGTCGCCCTCCTGGCGAACCTGCGGCGGATGGGCCGGATCGACTTCCGTCCCGCAGGGAACCCGCTCGACCTGCACCTCTTCACGGCGCAAGGACTCCTCCAGGAGACAGTCCTCGGTTTCCACCGACTTGCTGATCCGCACGCGGCCGGACTCGACCTGGCGCTTGTGCAGGACGGCCTCCTCGGCCATCACCGGAATCGTCTCGCTTTCCAGTCTCTTGGGTTCGTCTGCAGGCATCGTCTCCCATCCTTCGCTCGGCCGAGCGTTTCACGCCCTCCTGGGAACTAGAGTTCGCCCCGGCTTTGTTGGTTCAGGAAACTTTGCAGTCGATCCGACAGGCTGTCGGATTGGCGGTGACGAATGAACGAACAGCGGAAATCGCATGTTTCGAAGTTGCCGCCACAGGCCGGCTGAAGTTCCGCCAGACAGCGGCCCGCCTGCCTGCCGGCCACGCTCCGCACAACTTTGCGATTGCGGAAAGACGCATGGTTTTTGATTTGATGGGCATCGCCCTTGACGCGGCGAAAGAGCAAAGGCGGATAACGGGAAAGTTCCGGGAGGCCGGGTCTTGCATTGCAAGTGCAGGACCCGGAATACCCGCTTTCCTTTCTCCGAAAGTGCCGGGGATTGTTCAATCGTCCCGCGTCAGCACTTCCAGCAGCTCGATCTCGAAGATCAGGTTCGAGTTCGGCTTGATGTGCGCACCGATCTGCCGCTCGCCGTAGGCGAGGTGGGCCGGCACGAAGAGCCTGCGCTTGCCGCCGACCTTCATGCCCATCAGCCCCTGGTCCCAGCCCTTGATCACCCGGCCGGTGCCGATCACGCACTGGAAGGGCTTGCCGCGGTCGTAGGAAGAATCGAACCTGGTGCCGTCCTCCAGAAAGCCGTTGTACTGGGTGGTGATCAGGGCGCCCTTGACCACTGCCTTGCCGTCGCCCGGCTGGATGTCTTCGATCTGCAGTTCGCTGCTCATCGCTCGCTCTCGTTCAGTCGGCGGCCCGTCAGGGGCCGTCCCGGTGGGCGGCTTTTTCTCAGGAATCGCCGGGATTGGCAATCGCCGGCGCCCCCTGGCGGGCACACGCGCAAGCGCCGCCCTGAACTATGCTCTATCAGCCCCCGCAAGCCCCGGCGGGAGCATTCGGCCCGACTTTCGACGAGTCGCCCAGACCGCCCGGACAGGACGCGCCGTGTAGCCACGAAAGGGACCCTTCATGTCGCCGAAATCCTCTTCCGACCAGCAATTGTCCGGAAACCTGCTCGATGTGCTGATCCGCGCCGGTCTGATCGCCGTGCTGACGATCTACTGCTACCTGGTCTTCCGGCCCTTTCTCGAGCTGATACTCTGGTCGCTGATCCTCGCCGTCATGCTCTATCCGCTGCAGCGCCGGCTCGCCGCCCGCCTGGGCCACCACGAGGGCCGGACGGCCAGCCTCATCGTGGGGGTCGGCCTGCTGATCCTGATGGTGCCGACCTACCTGCTCGGTATCTCGCTCGTCGACTCGGCGCAGCAGGTCATGGAAACCGTCAGGAGCGACTCCCTACGCATTCCGCCGCCGTCCGAGTCCGTGGCCGACTGGCCGCTGATCGGCGAGCCGCTGTACACCGCCTGGCAGCAGATCGCCTCCGACCTGTCGGGCACGATCCAGAAGTTCAGGCCGCAGATCCGGGAACTCCTGCTCGGCCTGCTGGGCAGGATCGCCGGCATCGGCGCCGGCTTTCTGCTCTTCATCGCTGCCCTGATCATCGCCGGCATCATCATGGCCTTCGGCGAACTCGGCCATCGCAGCGCCCATCGCATCGCCGCACGGATCGTCGGCCCGGAAAGGAGCGAGCCGTTCGTCAAGCTGTGCACCGCCACCATCCGCACCGTGGCCCAGGGGGTGCTCGGCATCGCCTTCATCCAGATGCTGCTGGTCGGTGTCGGCTTCGTGTTCATGGAGGTACCGGGCGCCGGTCTGCTGGCGCTGGCGGTCCTGGTGCTCGGCATCATCCAGGTGCCGGCGACCCTGATCACCGTGCCGGTGATCATCTACGTCTTTTCCAGCGAAGGCGCCAGCCTGGCCACCATCGTCTTCGCCGTCTACAGCGTCCTCGCCGGCCTGGTGGACAATGTGCTCAAGCCGCTGCTGCTCGGCCGCGGCGTGGATGTGCCCATGCCGGTGGTGCTGATCGGCGCGCTCGGCGGCATGGTGGCCAGCGGCATTCTCGGCCTGTTCATCGGACCGATCATCCTGGCCGTGGGCTACCGCCTGTTCTGGCAGTGGGTGGACAACCAGCCTGCCGAGGTCGAAGTCGACAAGCCAGATGGCGGTCAATCCCGCTCAGGGTGAGGCCATCGCCGGCAGGGCGCGGGCGATGTCCCGGCTCAGCGCCGCCAGGGCGCGGTCGTGGGCTGCCACCAGGGCTTCGGTGTCGCCGCCCCTGGCCGGCTCGTCGATCGTCGAGCGGCCGGCCTTGACCAGCGCGCCCCTGGCGCTGCGGATCGTCCACAGGGCGTCGAGGCTGGCCGCGGTGCCGGGTGCCGACTCGAAGCGCTGCACGTCCACTGCCACCCGGTAGTCGGGATCGGACACGGCGCTCTGCGGATAGGCGGCCACCCGGGTACCGCCCAGCAGCCGGGCCAGATTGGCGGCGACGACCTGGCCGATGCCGCTCGGCAACGGGGTCGCCCAGCGCGCTTGCTCGAGGATCTCCACCCGGTTGGCGGCGAGCCGCAGCACCAGCTGCGGCCGGTCCACCATCTCGGGCACGTTGACCGGTCCCACGCTCACGGTATAGGCCCGCGTGGCCGTCGCCGGTTCGGCCACGGCGCTGAGGGTGTAGAAACGCTCCTCGGGAGCGCTGGCGCAGCCGCCGAGGGCGGCCAGGGCCAGGCCGGCGAGCAGGAGCGGAGCGCGACGCTTCATTGCTGATTCCTCTTCTTGCCCCAGAGCAGCGCCTCGGGGTGGCGTTCGAGATAGTCGGCCAGGGCACGCAGGGACTTGGCGGTGCGCCCCAGCTCGCGGATCGCCTCGCGGGTGTCCTGCTGCAGGGGCTCGTCATCGGCCATCATGCCCTGGGCGGTGTCCACGGCCTTGCGCGCCTCGCCCAGAGTAGCTACGACCTCGGGAGCCACCTGGGTGTCCAGCCGGTGCAGCAGGCGGCTGGTGGTCTGCAGGGTTTGCCGCAGGTCGGCGCCGATCTGTTCCAGCGGCAGCTTTTCCAGCTTGCCGGCGACGCGCTGCAGGGACGCCTGCAGTTCGCCCAGGCTGCCCACCGTGGTGGGCAGCTGCGGCGGATCGCTGTCCCACTGAATTCTGGCGGTGGCCGCCCGGGGGAAGAAGTCGAGGCCGACGTAGAGCTGGCCGGTGAGCAGGTTGCCGCTGCGCAGCTGGGCGCGCAGGCCAGTGGCGACCATGTCGTCCAGGAAACGCTTGCGCGCCTCGTCCGACAGCGGGGGTTGATCTTTTTCCTTGGAGCGCAGGCGCAACCGCTGCGGATAGAGGTTCATCTCGACGGGCATGATGATCCGCCGGCTGACCGGGTCCAGTTCCACCCGGATGGCCGACACTTCGCCGAGGGCGATGCCCTGGAAGTCCACCGGAGCGCCCACCTCCAGGCCGCGCAGGGATTCGTCGAAGAGCAGGACCATTTTCAACACGTCGCGTTCGGGATTGCGCAGGGCCCGGGTGCGATCGGCGAACAGCTCGAAGCGGGTGTCGGGGGCGGCGGCTGGCAGGGCAACGGCCTCCTCCGGCGTTTCGAAGGCCACGCCGCCCAGCAGCAGCGAGGCCAGCGACTGGGTATCCACCTCGATGCCGCCGGCTCCGAGCTTGACGTCGATTCCGCTGGCGTTCCAGAAGCGGGTGTTGTCGGTGACGAAACGGTCGTAGGGCGCATTGACGAAGATCTTCAGGCTCACCCCGCGGCCGTTCTCGTCGAGCTGATAGCCGACCACCTGGCCGACCTGCAGGCGCCGGAAGAATACCGGCGAACCCATCGCCAGGGAGCCCAGGTCGGCGCTGTGCAGGGCGAACTCCCGACCCGGGGTGTCGATCTGGATGAGCGGCGGCACCTCCAGGGCGGTGAAGGTCCTCTGCGCGCGGCTCGACTTGCCCACGTCGACCCCGATGAAGGCGCCGGACAGCACGGTGCCGAGCCCCGAGACGCTGCCGCCGGAGATGCGCGGCGTGACCAGCCAGAAGCGGGTGTCCTCGACCAGATGGGGCTGGAAGTCCTTGACCAGCTCCGCGGTGGCCTCCACCTGCCTGAGATCCTTGGACAGGGTCACGGCGGTGACCAGGCCGATGTCCACGTCCTTGTACTTGACCTTGGTCTTGCCCGCCTCCAGGCCTTCGGCATTCTTGAAGACGATGCCGATGACCGGCCCCTGCTCGAGGATCGACTTCATCGCCAGCCAGCCGCCGATCAGGGCCGCCACCAGCGGCACCAGCCAGACCAGTTGCGGCCGCCAGCGCGAGCGGGGCGCCGTTTCGGCCTCCGGCAGCGTGGACAGATCGGAAGCCGGAGGTGTATCAGGCATCGTTCTTCTCCATGGAGTCCCAGATCAGGCGCGGATCGAAGCTCATCGCCGCGAACATGGTCAGCACCACCACGGCGCCGAAGGCCAGGGCGCCGGGGCCGGGGCGGATGGTCGCCAGGGCCTCGAGCTGCACCAGGGCCACCAGCAGGGTCACCACGTAGACGTCGAGCATCGACCAGCGTCCGACCAGCTCGACCAGGCGGTAGAGGCGGGTGCGCTGCACCGGCTGCCAGCGGGCGCGCAGCTGCACCGACAGCACCAGGATGACCAGGGCGATCAGCTTGGCCATCGGCACCACGATGCTGGCGATGAACACCACCAGAGCCAGGTGCCAGGAGCCCGACACCCACAGGTACACCACGCCGCTCATGATGGTGTCGTTCTGGGCGCCGAACAGGGAGCTGGTCTCCATGATCGGCAGCAGGTTGGCCGGGACGTAGAGGATCGCCGCGGCGACGATGAGGGCCCAGGTGCGGGCGATGCTCTCCGGCTTGCGCGCGTGCAGGGGCGTGCCGCAGCGCGGGCAGCGGGCGGCGTGGCCTGTGCCTGCGCGGCTCAGCAGGCCGCAGCCGTGGCAGGTCGCCAGGTGCCAGCGGGCGGTGCTCGCCGGGTCCTTCATCGCGCCGCCTCCAGCCGCGCCCAGAGGTCGCGGGCGTCGAAGGAGGCGGTGGCCGCGGCCATCAGCAGCATCACCCCGCCGAACGACCACAGGGCGACCCCCGGCACCACGGCGGCGAGGTGGGCGAGCTTGACCAACGAGACCAGGATGCCGAGCACGAACACCTCCAGCATGCCCCAGGGCTGGACCAGGGTCATGCCGCGGAACACGCGCCGGGCCTGCGGCGGCCGGCGTCCAAGACAGGCCGGCAGCAACAGGTAGGTCATGGCCAGCATCTGCGCCAGGGGCGCGGCGAAGGTGGTGATCAGCACCAATCCGGCGACCAGGCGCATGTCGTTGTCGTACATGGCCTGCGCCGCGCCGAGCAGGTTGGTCTGGATGTAGTCGCCGCTGAGCTTGAGGCCGACGATGGGAAAGACGTTGGCGAGGATGAAGAGGAACAGGGCGCCGAGGGTGAAGGCCAGGGCGCGTTCGCTGCTCCGCGGATGGCTGCGCAGCAGGGTCGCCCCGCAGCGCCGGCAGCGCACCACGCCGCCCTGGGGCAGGAGCGGCTCGCGCTGCAGCAGGTCGCAGTCGTGGCAGGCGACCAGGGGCTGTTCGGCCAGGCTCATCTCAGTCGTCCTCGCGCCGGCTTTGCGGCGCGCCGCTCAGGCCGCCGCCCGGCAGCGCCGGCTCGACGGGCGGCGCCTGCTTCCTGCCCGCGGTCTTCTCGGAAATCCGCTCGATCAGGTAGTAGAACAGCGGGATGAAGAACACCGCGATCACCGTCGCCGCCAGCATGCCGCCGATCACCCCGGTGCCGATCGAGTGGCGGCTGTTCTCCGAGGCGCCGACGGCGATGGCCAGGGGCACGCAGCCGAGGATGAAGGCCAGCGAGGTCATCACGATGGGCCGCAGGCGCTCGCGCGCCGCGGTCATCGCCGCGTCGAACACCGACATGCCTTTCTCGCGGTTCAGCACGGCGAACTCGAAGATCAGGATGGCGTTCTTCGCCGCCAGGGCCACCAGCATGGTCAGGCCGATCTGGAAGTACACGTCGTTGACCAGGCCGCGCAGGAGGATCGCCAGCAGCGCGCCGAACAGCGCGAAGGGCACCGCCAGCAGCACGCCGACCGGCAGCGACCACTTCTCGTACTGGGCGGCGAGGATCAGAAACACCATGACCAGGCCGAAGACGAACACCTGGGCGCTGGTGCCGCCGGCCTTCTTCTCCTCGAAGGCCTCGCCGCTCAGGGCCAGGGCATAGTCGCTGGACATGCTCTCTGCGGCCACCACCTCGAGGGCCGCCAGCGCCTGCCCGGAGCTGAAGCCCGGCGCCGCGCTGGCGGTGATCTTCACCGCCGGGAAGTTGTTGAAGCGGGTCAAGAGGTCCGGGCCGGTGACGTAGCGGGTGGTCAGCAGGGCCTTGAGCGGGATCATCTCGCCGCTGCGGCTGCGCACGTAGATCTGCTGCAGGTCCTCGACCTTGAGGCGGTAGGCCGGCTCGGCCTGCAGGATCACCTGCCACAGGCGGCTGTACTTGTTGAACTGCGACACGTACAGCGAGCCGAACATGGTCTGCAGGGTGCTGTACACGTCCTCCACCGGCACGCCGAGGGTCTCGGCCTTTTCCCGGTCGACGTCGGCGAGCAGTTGCCGGGAGAAGGCGTTGAAGGTGGAGGTGATGGCGCCGAGTTCCGGGCGCTGCCTGGCCCCGGCCAGGAAGTCGTTCACCAGCTCGGCGAGCTGGCCGATGGTGCCGTCGCCCTTGCTCTGGATCCACACCTCCATGCCGCCCGTGGTGCCCAGGCCGGGAATGGAGGGCGGGTTGACCGGCACCACGAGGCCCTCGCGTATCCGGGAGAAAGCCTGGCCGGCGGCCTTGATGACCGCCGGGGCGCTCTGCGCCCGGATGCTTTCCGCGTCCTGGTAGCGCTCCTCGAAATCCTTGAAGCCGACGAAGAAGGCCCCGGCGTTGTTCTTGTTCTGGCTGTCCAGCAGGCTGTAGCCGCTGACCACCGCCACCCCCTCGACGGCTTCGTCCTGCATGAAGTAGTCGCTGACCACCCGGCCCACCTCGCTGGTGCGGTCCAGGCTGGCGGCATCGGGCATGATCACCGCGCCGAGCAAGTAGCCCTGGTCCTCCGGCGGCAGGAAGGCGCCGGGGATGCGCTGCGCCATCAGCACGGTCAGCACGAGCATCCCGGCGAACAGCAGCAGGGCGAGCAGAAAGCGCCTGATCATGAAGGCCACCGCGCGGGAGTAGCCCTCGGTCATGCGTTCGAAATTGCGCTCGAACCAGCGGAAGAAGCCGCGCTTCTGCCCGTGGGCGGGTTTGATGAGCAGGGCGGCCAGGGCCGGCGACAGGGTCAGGGCGACCAGGCCGGAGATCACCACCGAGATGGCGATGGTAATAGCGAACTGCTTGTAGAGCTGGCCGGTGATGCCGCCCATGAAGGCCACCGGGACGAACACCGCGCAGAGCACCAGGACGATGGCCACCACCGGGCCGGCCACCTCGTCCATCGCCTGCTTGGCGGCGTCCTTGGGATGCATCTTGTGGACGTGCATGTTGCGCTCGACGTTCTCGATCACCACGATGGCGTCGTCCACCACGATGCCGATCGCCAGCACCATGCCGAACAGGGTCAGCATGTTGATCGAGAAGCCCAGGGCGGTCATGCCGATGAAGGTGCCGACGATGGACACCGGTACCGCCAGCACCGGGATCAGGGTGGCGCGCAGGCTCTGCAGGAACACATAGACCACCACCACCACCAGCACCAGGGCCTCGAAGAAGGTGTGCACCACCTCGCTGATCGAGGCGCGGGTGAAGGCGGTGGTGTCCATCACGATCCTGTATTCGATGCCCGCGGGAAAGCTTTTCTCCATCTCCGCCAGGGTCGCCCGGACGGCGTTGGATACGTCCAGGGCGTTGGCGCCGGGCTGCTGGTAGACGGCCATCAGCGTCGCCGGCTTGCCCTGGTAGGTGCTGCGCAGGGAGTAGTCCTTCTGACCCAGCTCGGCGCGGCCGACGTCGCGCAGGCGGACGATGGCCGCCCCGCCGCTGGCGGCGCGGACGATGATGTTCTCGAACTCCTCCGGCTCGGTCAGCCGGCCCTTGGTGGTGACGGCGAAGGACTGCTCGACCGCCTCGCCGGTCGGCGACTGGCCGATGCGCCCCACGGCGAACTGCTGGTTCTGGTTGGCCACCGCCTGCTGCACGTCGGCGGCGGTGATCTTCAGCTGGGCCATGCGGTCGGGCTTGAGCCAGATGCGCATGGCGTAGTCGGGGGTGCCGAAGATGCTCGCCTGGTTGGCGCCGGGGATGCGCTTGAGCGCGTCGAGGATGTACAGGTTGGTGTAGTTGGCGATGTAGGTGCTGTCGTAGCGGTTGTCCGGGGAGTACACCGCGATGACCATCATGAACGCCGAGGACTTCTTCTGCACCTGGATGCCCTGGGCCTGCACCGCCGAGGGCAGCTGCGGCAGGGCCAGGTTGACGCGGTTCTGCACGTCCACCTGGGCCAGCGAGGGGTCGGTGCCGATCTCGAAAAACACGTTGAGGGTTATGTTGCCGGTCGCCGAACTCGACGAGTTCATGTAGATCATGGCGTCGGCGCCGTTGACCTGCTGCTCGATGGGCGCCGCCACGTTGTTGGCCACCACCTCGGCGTCGGCACCGGGGTAGGTGGCCGAGACGGTGATCTGCGGCGGGGTGATGTCCGGGTACTGGGCGACCGGCAGGTTGAACATCGCCACCGCCCCGGCCAGGGTGATGACGATGGAGATCACCGAGGCGAAGATCGGCCGGTCGATGCAGTAGTGGGAGATGCTCATCGGGGCGGCCTGTTCATGGTGTCGCGCCTGCGCCGGACGGACTGGCCTTCAGCCGCTCCTGCTCGCCGTGCCAGGTCTCGGCTGCCTTCTGGCGCGGCTGCTTGCCTGTTTCGCCCGCCGCAGGGCGGGCTTCGGCGATCTGCAGCGGGATGCCAGGCGCCACCCGGATCGCGCCGTCGACCACGATGCGCTCGCCGGCACGCAGGCCCTGGGCGACGAACCAGTCGTCGCCGTGCCAGTCGCCCATCTCCACGATGCGCTGCTCGGGCTTGCCGCCTTCGCCGATCACCCACAGGTAATGGCTCTTGGAGCCCTGCAGGACCGCGCGCTGGGGCACCAGCAGGGCATTGGGCCGGACTGCGCCCTTGACGTGGGCACGCACGAACTGGCCGGGACGCAGCAGGCCCTTCGGGTTGGGTAGTACCGAGCGGATCAGGAAGGTGCCGGTTTCCTCGCTGAAGGAGAAGTCGGCGAAGTTGAGGTGGCCACGTTCGGGCACCAGCGTGCCGTCGGCCAGCACCACCTCGACCTCGAAGTCGTCGCGCGCCGGAAACCTGAGCTGGCCGGCGGAGATCTCGTTGCGGAACTTCAGCATCTCGTTTTCCGAGAGGCTGAAGTTGATGTAGATGGGGTCCACCTGCGACACGTAGGTCAGCAGGCCGGCTGCGCCCGGCGTCACGTAGCTGCCTTCCTGCAGCTTGGCGAAGCTCGACACCCCGGTGAGCGGCGAGGCGATGGTGGTGTAGCCGAGGTTGAGCTGCGCGGTGCGCACCTCGCCCTCGGCCGAAAGCACGGCGGCCTGCGCCTGCCGCTCGGTGCCGATGGCGTCGTCGAGGCTCTTCTTGCTCAGCGCACCGATCTTCACCAGGGGGCGGATGCGCACCAGGTCGGACCTGGCCATCTCCAGGCGCGCCTGCTGCTGGGCGAGCTGGCCGCGGGCCGACTGCAGCGCCGCCTCGAAGGGCCGGGGGTCCATCTGGAACAGCACCTGTCCGGCCTGCACCAGATCGCCTTCGTTGTACAGCCGCTTTTCCAGGAAGCCCTCGACCCGGGCGCGGATTTCCACCTCCCGGGAGCTCTGGGTCTGGGCGACGAATTCGAAGACCACCGGGGTGTCCTGCGCCGTTACCGTCAGGACCGTCACTTCGGTGGGCGGGCGTGGCGGCGGGGCGGGCGCTTCGCCGCAGCCGGCGAGCAGAGCCATGCTTGCGGCCAGCCAGGCGACTGGCCGGCCGACTCCTCGATACACCGCTTCGCCTGTCTGCAGGCCAGCGACTGCGCAGTCACGCACCGGGCGTGACCATCCCTTCAGGATACCCATGGTTCGTGGGCTTCTCAGGCCATGATGTTCACCCCGCCGTCCACGTACAGCGTCTCGCCGGACAGGCGGCGGGCGTAGGGGGTGGCCAGGTAGGCGCAGGTGAAGCCCACGTCCATGATGTCCACCAGCTCTCCCAGCGGCGCGCGCCGCGCGGCCTCGTTGAGCATCAGGTCGAAGTCCTTGAGGCCGGAGGCGGCGCGGGTCTTCAGCGGGCCGGGGGAGATGGCGTGCACGCGGATGCCCTTCGGCCCCAGCTCGTAGGCCAGGTAGCGGCAGCACGCCTCCAGCGCGGCCTTCACCGGCCCCATCAGGTTGTAGTTGGGCACCACCTTGTTGGCGCCGTAGTAGCTCATGGCGAACAGGGTGCCGCCGTTGTTCATCAGGGGCGCGGCCAGACGCGCCATGCGCACGAAGGAGTGGCAGGAGATATCCATGGCCAGGCCGAAGCCGGCCGCCGAGGAGTCGAGCAGGCCGCCCTGCAGGTCTGACTTGGGCGCCCAGGCGATGGAGTGCACCAGGATGTCCAGGCCGCCCCATTGCCGCTCGATCGCCTCGAACACGGCATCGAGCTGTTCGGGCCGGGTGACGTCCAGCGGCATGAAGATCGGCGCCTTCAGGGCCTGGGCCAGGGGCTCGACGTAGCCGCGGGTCTTGTCGTCGGCATAGGTGATGGCCAGTTCGGCGCCCAGTTCGGCGAAGGCCTTAGCGCAGCCGTAGGCGATCGAGTGTTCGTTGGCCATGCCGGTGACCAGGGCCTTGGCGCCCTGCAGCAGCGGACGGGGAGTTTCCTCTGACATATCCGTTGTCCTCAGGTTGACGAGAGTGCCTGCCGGGTGTGGCGGGCGATCATCAGCTCCTCGTTGGTGGGCACCACCCAGGCCGACACCGGGCTGGCGTCCGTGCTGATCCGCGGCCCGCCGGCCGCGTTGGCGGCGGCGTCCAGCTCCAGCCCCAGCCAGGCGGCGTCGCGGCAGACGCGCTCGCGGATGGCCGCGGCGTGCTCGCCGATGCCGGCGGTGAACACCAGGGCGTCGAGTCCGCCCAGGGCCGCGGCCAGGGAGCCGAGCTCGCGGCCGATGCGGTAGACGAAGAGGTCCACGGCGAGGGTGGCGCCGGGCGCATCGCTGGCCAGCAGCTCGCGCATGTCGCTGGAGATCCCCGACACGCCGAGCAGGCCGGACTCCTTGTAGATCAGCCGCTCGATGGCGCGGGCGTCCATCTTCAGCTCGTCCAGCAGGTAGAGGATCACCCCGGGGTCGAGGGTCCCGCAGCGGGTGCCCATGGGCAGCCCGTCCACGGCGGTGAAGCCCATGGTGCTGGCCAGGCTGCGGCCGCCGCGCATGGCGCACAGGCTGGCGCCGTTGCCCAGGTGGGCGACCACCACCCGGCCGGCCGCCGCCTCGGGCGCCAATTGCGGCAGCACGCTGGCGATGTATTCGTAGGACAGCCCGTGGAAGCCGTAGCGGCGCACGCCGCGCCCGGTGATCGCCGGTGGCAGGGCGAACAGTTGGGCGAGTTCCGGCTGTCGGCGATGGAAGGCGGTATCGAAGCAGGCCACCTGCGGCAAGTGCGGCGCCCGCTCGGCCAGGGCGCGGATCGGCGCCAGGTTGTGCGGCTGGTGCAGCGGCGCCAGGGGAATCAGCTTCTCGAGCTTCTTCAGCATCTCGCCGTCCACCCGGGTGGGTCGGGAGAACTCCTGGCCGCCGTGGACCACCCGATGGCCCACCGCTATCAGTTGGTAGCGGTCCCGGTAGTCCTGCAGGAACTCGACCAGATGGTGGGCCGCGCCGTCGTGGCCGAGTCGGGTGCCGTCGGCCCAGCGCCGTTCGTCGAGGATCGCGCCCGTGGTGTCCTTGGCGACGAAGTGCGGTGCGCCGTTGAGCCCCTCGATCTGCCCGCGCAGACAGAGTTCCGGCTCCTGGGGATGGTCGGCGAAAAAGGAGAACTTGAGGCTGAACGAGCCGGCGTTGAGAACCAGGATCACGTTCCGCATGACTTCACCCGATCACCTTGCCGGTGCTCTCCCGGCGGGCCTTGGCCACCAGGGTGGCCACCGCGCAGGAAGCCATGCGGGTGGTCAGCGAATCGGCGCGGCTGGTCAGGATGATCGGCACCCGCGCACCCAGCACGATGCCGGCGGCATCCGCGCCGGCGAGGAAGGACAGGCTCTTGGCGAGCATGTTGCCGGCTTCCAGGTCGGGCACCACCAGCACGTTGGCGCGGCCCGCCACCGGCGAGTCGATCTTCTTGATCTGCGCCGCCTCCAGGCTGATGGCGTTGTCCAGGGCCAGCGGGCCGTCGAGGATGGCGCCGGTGATCTGCCGGCGGTCGGCCATCTTGCACAGGGCGGCCGCCTCGACGGTGGAGGGCACCGCCGGGTTGACGGTTTCCATCGCCGAGAGGATCGCCACCCGCACCTCCTTCTTCTCCGGGCTGACCTGCAGCAGGGCGTGGGCCAGGTCGATGGCGTTCTGGGTGATGTCCATCTTCTCGGCCAGGGTCGGCGCGATGTTCACCGCGGCGTCAGTGATGATCAGCGTCTCCTCGTGTCCCGGCACGTCCATCACGAAGCAGTGGCTGACCCGGCGCGCGGTGCGCAGCCCGGTGTCGCGCCTGACCACCGCAGCCATCAGCTCGTCGGTGTGCAGGCTGCCCTTCATCAGCGCCTCGGCCCGGCCTTCGCGGATCAGCTCCACGGCGCGGGCGGCGGCCGCCTGGCTGTAGGGCGCCTCCTCGATCGGCAGGCCGGCGATGTCGATGCCGTGCTGGGCCGCCAGCCCCTCGATCCGTGCGCGGGGCCCGACCAGGATCGGCGCGATGAGGTCGCTCTTCGTCGCGTCCACCACGCCCTCGAGGGCGCTCTGGTCGCAGGGCCAGGCCACCGCCGTCGGCGTCGGCGGCAGGCTGCTGCAGTAGTCGATCAGGCGCCGGTATTTTTCGTGGGGGCCGGTCATCGGCATACCTCCGTTCTCGGGGGCTCAGGCACTCTGGGCCGCGACGGGCTGCGGCGCGGCGGGCTCGCGGCCCAGCACGGCGCGGATGCGCTCGAGCATGGCGCGCTGTTCGGCCGTGGGTGCGGAGCGCTGGACGCGCTCGTCCGCCACCAGGCGCTCGAGCAGGGTCAGCAGGCGGTCGCGATCGGCCGGCTCGCCCAGCAGGGCGGGCAGGGTGGCGAGGGCCTGTTCGGGCTCGTAGTGGACGATGATCTCCTGCTCGCCGCGGATGCGCCGCCAGGTCTCGGGCGGCAACCGGGGCAGCAGGTCGGCATGGTCGCGGGCGACCTCCTGCTTGGCCGCCAGCCGCGACAGGGGCACCTCGCCCTTGCGCGAGAGCAGCACCATCACCCGGGCGCAGGCCTCGTCGTAGCCGCCTTCGCCGATGGCGGCCAAAGCCTCCTCGACGAAGGGCAGCTCCTGCGGCTCGGCCGCCGCCGGCGCTGTGGCCGCGGGGCTTTCGCCCAGGAGCAGGGAGAACAGGCTGCCGTAGGTCTGGAAGAACAGCGCCTCGCCGCAGGCGTCGCGCAGCGCCCGGTAATGGTCCAGGGAGGCGCTGATCAGTTCGGAGGCGAGCCGCTCGCCGTGGTGGGGCAGGTCGTCCCTGCCCACTTTCAGCGCCTGGCGCTGCGTCCTGACCATGGCTGCGGTCGGGGCCAGCCACCAGAGCCAGGGGTTGCGTGCCGAGAGGCCCCAGCGCTGCAGGCGCAGCGGATGCAGCTGGCGCAGCAGCTCGGCGGAGCGCTCGTTGGTCACGAGCTGTACCCAGGGGCGGACGAAGAGTTCGTAGCGGTGCTGGTTGAGTTCGGACAGCGCGACCACCGCCTCGAAGGGCTTCTCGTCGGCCCGCTGCAGGCGGTTGAGGCGGGTCGCTACCTCTTCCAGACGATGCTCGTGGAACTCCACCTCGTATTCCATCCGGCCGCCGGCGCCCGGGCGCTCCTGGATGGCCATGCCGTACAGGCCTGGCGGCAGCATCTCGATGGATTTCAGCACCTCGACGATCTGCGCGTGCTCCTTCCTGGCCACCCGGCCGGAGACGAAGATCCCCAGGTGGCCGATGTCCCGGTGCAGCAGGCCGACGATGACCTGGCCGCGCGCCTTGATTTCCTCGGTGCTGCCGTAGATGTCCGCCACCCAGTTGAAGGCCTGCTGGGGCGGGGTGATGTTGTCGCCCAGGGAGGCGAACAGGACGATCGGCGACTTGATGTCCCGCAGGTCGAAGGCCCGGCCCTTGCCGGCGCGGGTCTCGCCGGACCAGAGCTTGTTGCCGACGAACAGGTTGCGGGTGATCCACTCGATCTCCTCGCGGTTCATCAGGAAGTAGCCGCCCCACCAGCGCTCGAACTCGAGGAAGCGCGGCGGCTCGCTGTCGATGTTGGCGAACAGGTGGTAGTACTTGTCCCAGAAGGTGTTGGCGGGGTTCAGGTTCTCGAAGTTCTCCACCAGATGGGCGCCGTCGAACAGGCCGTTGCCCAGGTCGGCGGCGAACGAGGCCAGCCAGCTGCCGCCGAGCAGCCCGCCGGCGTAGCGCATGGGGTTGTCGCCTTCGCCCTCCTGCAGGGCGCCGCCCCAGTAGGACATGGGCGCGCCGTTGATCACCACCGGGCCGGTGCTGTCCGGGTCGGTGGCGGCCAGCATCATCGTCGCCCAGCCGCCCTGGCAGTTGCCGACCAGCGCCGGCCTGGGGCTGTCCGGGTGCAGTTCGCGCACCTTGCGCACGAAGCGCTGCTCGGCGGCGCACACGTCCAGCAGGGTCTGCCCCGGCTCCGGCAGGCGGAAGAAGATCACGAAGTACACCGGGTGCCGTTCGCGCAGGATCACCCCCACCTCGGAGTCATCCTTGAAGCCGCCGATGCCCGGGCCGTGCCCGGCCCGCGGGTCGATGATCAGGTAGGGGCGCTGCCTGGGGTCCACTTCCTGGCCTGCCGGCAGCAGGATGCGCAGCAGGGCGTAGTTGACCGGACGGGCGAAGGTGCGCCCGTCCAGCACCATCTCGTGGTCGAAGTGCAGCAGGGGCGGCTGGCCCTGCCGCACATGCTCCAGATAGTTGTCGCCGCGCTGGCGCAGCGTGTCCCAGAACAGCACCGAGCGCTGGGCGACGTCCAGGCCGTAGCGCCACCAGGCGTTCCACTGGTCCCAGGGCGCCAGGGGATTGGCCAGCGCGCCGGCCATTTCCCGCTCCCAGGCCTCGTGCAGCCGCTCGCGAAACTGCTCCCGGGCGATCCGGGTGCGTTTTTCGAGGAGCTGCCGGGTCTTGCCGGCAATGGCCTGGCTGCGTGCCAGCCGGGCTGCGATGTCCATGCTCATGCCTTGGTCGTGTTTCGGGGCAGAGTCTAGGTGGCGCCATCGCCTTGACCATGCCAGTCGTCGCCGGCGGTGTTGCCGGCCGGCAGCCACCGACCGACGGTGCGTGGCGCATTGCCGGTTATCTGCGCACATGACCGCGGCTCCCTGCCGGACATCGCCCCGTCGGTGCGGGCCGCGGGGCACTACCTACACTGTGTCCGGGCGGAGTCCATCCCGGCCGGCAGGGGGACTCCGGGGTGGGTTTTCACACAGCGAGGAGAATCCCATGTTCACACCCGGCCATGTGCACCGCGAGCAGAAGGTGGACAAGTTCAATCGCCAGGCCTTCGTCTGCGACGTCTACTACGACGTGCGCGAAGATCCCCGGGAAGGGTCGATGCTGCATCTGCGCATGGAGGGCGAGATCGACGGCCGGCCCTTTGCGGAGGAGTGCGAGCTGCACCGCGACATGGCCTTCGATTTTATGAACGCGCTGACCCAGATCGCCGTGCGCAACGGCTTCCAGCCGCGCTTCGGACCGGTCCTGCGCGAACACGGCGAATACGACGCCATGTTCCGGGACATCCGCGCCAAGCTGGGGCTGCATCCGGGCGATCCGGTCGACCTCGGCCATCTGCCGCACGCTTAGGTCCGCTCCTGAGCTCAGCGTCCGGCCCGCTGCTCGACGCCCTCGTCATAGGCCCGGTCCAGGCGTTCGCGCACCTGCCGGGCCCAGTCGTCCAGGGCCCGGTAGGTGTCGCTGGCGCCGGCCTTGACCGAAGGCGGGATCTCGTTGCCGCTGGCGGCGCTGACCGACTGGGCGAGGAGTTCTCCGGTCCTGGCGTTGCGGATTTCGGTCTCGAAGAAGATCCGTACCTGCTGGTCGCGCACGCCGCCGAGCTGCATGCCGGCGCCGATCAGAAAGCCGATGGGAATGTACTCGGTGGGCTTCAGGTCGCGGGCGTTGCGGATCAGGCCGGTGATCGCCGGACTCAGGCGCAGGCTGCGCGCATCGCCGGATTTCACCAACTGGTAGCCGCCGGCCTGCAGCTCGCGGCGCAGGGCCTGGTCGAGATGGGCCAGGACCTTGGCGGTTTCCTCGCCGCGCTCGCGGATCACCGTCTGGGTAGCGGGGTCCACGTAGTAGCGGGACGGTTCGAGGGCGATCCGCCTGTCGTAGTTCTGGCGCAGGTTCAGGTCCGGCTTGACCCAGTACTCGCTGTTGTCCCAGTAGGGGTCCTCGACCAGCCTGCTGTAGTCGCCGAGAAACCCGGAATGGCGGCTTTCGGAGGAGGGGATGTTGCTGCAGGCGGCGCCGGCGAGCGCCAGGACGACGACCATGAATCTGCAGAAGGGCATGCTCGATTTCCCTGGGGGTTTCCTTGGGAAACCGAGTCTAGATCGTCCCCTGCAGGCGTCCGGCGATTCCGACGGGCTGTGCCTTTCTCCTCGGCCGGGGCGAGCTTCCGCGCGGCCCCGGATGCACCCGCAATCCCGCCAGCGCACAGCCAGCACCTCGATCAGCGCGCGGAACAGCGCGAGAGCGGGGCGGTGAATCTGGGGATGCTTTTCCACCGACACGGACGGACTGCCAAGGAAGATCGACGCTCGCTCCAGGGTTCGTTCGGCTGCGGTCCGCAGCACACCTTCAAGAGCGAAGCTTTTCCGCAATCCAGATGGTGTGCCGGGTGCCCTTGTTGCCGTGCGCGAAGACCTGAACCTCTTCCGCCCGGAAGCCGGCCTTGGCAAGCCGTCCAGAAAAGGCCCGATCGGCGCTGGCCGACCAGACGGCCAGCACGCCCCTGGGCCGCAGGGCCTGCGCGCAGGCGTTCAGGCCGTCCGGCGAGTAGAGCCAGCCGTTCACTTTCTGCGTCAGCCCCTCGGGCCCGTTGTCGACATCCAGCATGATCGCGTCATAGCCCCCGGGTTCCCGCTTGAGGACTGCTGCGACGTCCGCGTTGAGCAGGGTGGTGCGCGGGTCGTTCAGCGGATGGCCGGCCTTCTCGCCCAGAGGGCCGCGGTTCCACTCGATCACGCCGGGCACCAGCTCCGCCACCTGCACCTCCGCATCGGCACCCAGCGCCTTGAGCGCCGCGGCCAGGGTGAAGCCCATCCCCAGCCCCCGACCAGCACGCGCGCCTGCGGGCGCGACGCGACTTTGCGGCAGGGGATCTGGCCAAGGGCGTCCTCCGATCCGTGCATGCGGGTATTCATCAGCTGATTGCCGCTGCCGCCCTGGATCTTGATGACGAAATCCTCGCCATATTCGTACAGGCACAGCGCACCGCCGTTTTCCGGGATGGAGGCCGTGTCGAGCAGGACGAAACGTTTCATGGGCATCTCTACGAAGAGGGCGGCCGTGAGCCGGAGAGCGGGGCAGCCAACGCCGCCGCGAAGAGCGTCGCCAGGATGCGGAGCGGAGGCGACCGGTGCGGCAGCTTGTCATGGACGGATGGCGGCCTCAAGGAGAAACCGGCCCGTCCCGGCCCCGAGCCGGCCTTGTGGGTTCAGGCTTTGCGTGCATGTCTGCGGTGGGCGATGAGTCCGATCATTCGGGGATTGAATGGGTGGACTGCGTAGGCTTTTGCTCGGTAGCCAAAAGCTGAGGAAATCTGACTCGCCATCGGCCTTGCCGTGTCCGCTATGCGGCCTTACCGGCCAGCGGCGGAACGCTCGCGCCGAATGGCTACATTCGGACTTCGCGATGGACTGAATTCCGAACCACTTCGGCTTCGGCGGCTCAGAAGTCAAACGGCGGTTCCCAAAAGTGGAGCCGCTGTTGCAGTGAACATCATTATTGCCAGCTCACTAGGCAGGCAAGCGGCAACCTCGACGGCTGCCGCTTGTCCCTCTCGCCAGCGAGAAAGCTTGCTCAGGACACAAGCCCTGAGGCTGCAGCCGGGCGCTTTTCCAGCCCGAAGTAGGATTCGGCTGCGATCACGCCGAAGACGGCGTGCAGCGTCATGCTGAGCCAGTTACGAGCCTCGGCGAACCATGGGAAAAACACGGTCATCCCGTAGAAATTCACGACATAGACCACCAGCCCGAACACCGCCCCGACAATGAAGGTCAATCCCCAGCTGGAATCGAGGTTGAATAGGGCGATGAGCTTGCCCAGGATCAATCCCAGCACAATGGCTAACGCGAAATGCACGAGCAGCGCTGCCATCAGGACACCACCGTCGAAGGTCGCCGGGGGTGGCAGCACATCCCGACCCATGACGATCGCCGCGATCATCCGCGGCGGCCCCCACGGGCTTCCGCCCATCAGCAGCGGCACCAGCAGCATCTCGAGCGCCAGGAACGCAACACCGGCGATCACCCCGGCCCAAACGCCTGCACGGCCATCGAGCTTGCGGTGGGTCAATCTGTGCGTCTTTAGTATGTCCATCTCAGCCTCCTAAAATGAGTAGGTAAGAGTGGTCGCCGGCGCGGCCACCTACCAATTTAGTTGGCGGAATCCTCGAAACGTTACACAAATTCGGGCGCGGCAAGACACATTCCTGGCCACGGTTCAGGTCATCGACGCTCCGGATCGCCATCGTCGTCGCGTTCTTCGTGCTGTCCTGGCTCGGGCGATAGCTTGCATGATCAGCAGCATGAGCAAATGAAGCCGAGACGGCCGGTGATGAGCCTGTAGCGGTCGTTAGCGCAATAGGAAGCCACTGGCGGCTTTAGACCGATGAGCAGGAATTGACGACCGATCCTTGTAGGTCAGCTTTCCGGGGATTCTGTTGAAAAAGTGGTTTTACTTACAGTAGGCATGCTGGCCTTCGGATTGGTCACCGAAGGGCTGGCCCGCCACTTTTCATGGCCTTTCGATGTTCTGTTGAGCCTTCAGGCTCGGGTTTTGGGGTTATTTGGAGGGTTTCTGCTTCAAACAGGCGTACCTATCCTGTGACCGGTGGCCCCTGAGGAACCAACTTGGCCAATCGCCGCAGATTTTGTACCGCTGCGGCGAGTGTGAACTCATCGATTGCGCCAGTCAGTCCACGTAGCCGCAAGCGATCGACTTTCAGGAACCGCTTGAGATGGGCGAAGAGCATCTCGACCTTTTTGCGTTCGCAGCGGGAGCGTTGATACGCCGCTGTGGTGGCGATGCGTCGAGCCACTTCCCGAGCGGCTTCATGAACGCTGCGGACGATCTTGCGCATCGGCGTATTCGGGCAACACCGTGACTTCATCGGACAGGTTGTGCAGTCGGCCTGGCTGGACCGGTAGATCACCGTGTTGGCTTTCGTGACGTGGGAGCGCTGACGCTTGAAGGCCCGCCACTCGCTACGCCGGGGGCGTCCGGCCGGGCAGCGGTATTCCCCATCCTCTTCATTCCAGTGGAAATCATTGCTCGAGAAGGTGCCGTTCTTGTGTTCGGTTTTGTCCCACACCGGGACATGCGGTTCGATGCCCTTTTCTTCCACCATCCAGGCCAGCATGGGCGCTGTCCCATAGGCGGTGTCGCCGATCAGACGTTCCGGTGTGATGTCGAAACGTTCTTCGACGCGCTCCGCCATGGTCTTGGTCGACTCGACCTCGGCGGTGCGGTGAGCCGGCGTGGCTTCCACGTCCAGGATCACGCTGTGCTCGGTATCGATCAGGTAGTTCGTGGAATAGGCGAAGAACGCCGGCCCGCCCGGCGCAGCCGTCCAGCTGGCCGGTCAGTGACAAGCGCTTGGGTAGCGTTTCCGCGAGCGCTTCGTCATCGAGTGCCTCGAGGTACTCACGCACCGCGCGCGTGCTGAGTGCCGGGTCGCCCCAGTTGATCGCTTCATCCCCGGTGACGCCACGCTGCCGGTTTGCATCCGCCTTGATGATGCTGGCGTCCACGGCAAAGCCTTCGCCCTTGACCAGGCCGGCGGTCATGCAGCGACGAACCACTTCATTGAACAGCCAGCGAAACAGGCCGCTGGCCCGAAAGCGGCCATGCCGGTTCTTGGAAAGCGTCGAGTGATTGGACACTTCGTCTTCCAGCCCCAACCGGCAGAACGTAAGCGGCTGGGGATTACACCTTGCTGGCAGGCATCCAGTTGTGCGGCAGCAGCTCGGTGAGCCCACTGGCCTTCTGCGTTGGCAGCCGGGTCAGCACATCTTTCAGATAGGCATACGGATCATGGCCGTTCAACCGCGCTGACTGGATCAGTGTCATCAGCGCAGCCGCACGTTTGCCGCTGCGCAGCGAGCCGGCGAACAGCCAGTTCGCACGGCCGATGGCCCACGGGCGGATCTGGTTTTCACACCCGTTGTTGTCGATGGCGAGCATGCCGTCATCGAGATAGCGCACCAGGGCCGCCCAGCGCTTGAGGCTGTAGTCGAGTGCCTTGGCGATGGCCGTGCCTTCATGCACCAACCGGCGCTGGGCGAGCATCCAGCCGTGCAGGGCATCGGCGATGGGCTTGGCTTTTTCCTGGCGTATTCGCTGTCGCTCATCGGGCAGCAAGTCGTGTACCTCGCGCTCGACGTCATACAGCTGACCGATGTGGCGCAGGGCCTGTTCAGCCAGTTGGCTCTGGTTCGCGACATGCAGGTCGTAGAACTTGCGTCGGGCATGGGCCATGCAGCCGATCTCGGTCACGCCCTGCTCGAAGCAGGCCTTGTAACCGGCGAAGTCGTCGCAGACCAGCTTGCCTTTCCAGTCGCCCAGGAAGGTGCGGACATGCTCGCCGGCACGGCTGGGGCTGAAGTCGTAGACGGCTGCGCGCAGCTCGGCGAACGGGCTGGGAACGTAGGCCCAGACGTAGGCGCGCTGGGTCTTCTTCATGCCCGGCGCGAGCATCTGCACCGGGGTCTCGTCGGCATGGACGACGTTCTGCTCCAGGACTGTGTCCCGCAGCGCATCGACCAGCGGTTGCAGCTGTACGCCGCAGCGGCCGACCCACTGCGCCAGGGTCGAGCGCGGGATGGCCAGGCCGGCCCGGGCGAAGATCCTTTCCTGCCGGTACAGGGGCAGATGATCGGCAAACTTGGCCACCATGACCTGGGCCAGCAGCCCGGCGGTCGGGATGCCCTTGTCGATCACCTGGGCCGGAACCGGCGCCTGGATCAGGGTTTCGCACCGCTCGCAGACCCACTTGCCGCGGATATGCCGCTCCACCGTGAAGACGCCCGGGGTGTAGTCGAGCTTTTCGCTGACATCCTCGCCGATGCGCTTGAGCTGGCAGCCGCAGGAGCACTGCGTGTTGTCCGGCTCGTGATGGATCAGCGTGCGGGGGAACTGCGGCGGCAAGGCCGTGCGCCTGGGCTGCCGGCGTGGCCCGGCAGCGGCGGGAGCTGGAGCCAGTTCCTCGAGCTCGGCTTCGATGGCCGCGATATCGGTATCGAGCAGATCGTCCAGCAGGCTGAGCTGGGCAGCACCGAGCTGCTCGCTGCGCCGGGCAAACCGATGCCGCTTGAGGACGGCAATTTCGTGAGCCAGCTGCTCGCCGCGGGTTTTGTATTAATCCGGCAATCCAATACCCCAAATCATGCCGCATAGGCTATTTTGGGGTGCCTGAAGTACGAGCGAATTCGCTCGGGCTTTGATTGCAGGCGGCGCATGACCGAACGAACACGTCCTTCCAGAGCCTCCCGGCTTCTCGCGCTCGGCCCGCTGCGCACCTGCTGCTTGAGGTCGCCATTGAGGTACTCGTCCGGGTTGAGCTCCGGGGCGTACGCAGGCAGAAAGAACACCTCGATCCGCTCTCGTCGCTCGCCCAGCCAGGCTTTCACTGTCTTGCAGTGATGCACGCGCAGGTTGTCCAGGATCAGGAACACCTTGCGCCCTTGGGTGTCCCGGATCAGCCGCCCCAGGAAGCGGATCAACACAGTCGCCGTCATGGTTTCCCGGTACAGCATGAAGCGCAGCTTGCCCCGGTTGGTCACCGTCGAAATCATGTTCGTGGCAAAGCGGCTTCCACTGACCTCGCGTACCGGCGTTCGCCCTGTCGGGGCGTAGCTGCGCCCCGCGTGGCTATCGCTGCGCAAGCCGGTTTCATCGCCCCAGTGAATCTCGCCGCTCTCGGCCTTGGCACGCTGTTCGATCTTCGGGTACTCGGTCTTCAACCAGCGCTGTATCGCCTCGGGCTGCTGCTGATAGGCGCGCTTCAACGGCCGCTGCGGGGTATAGCCCCAACGCTTGAGGTATTCGCCGACCGTCCGGATCGGCATCTGAAAACCACAGTGCAGGGCGATCAGGGCCTGTACCGCCTCCCGAGTCCAGAGCGCGAAAGCGAGCTTCAGCTGGTCTGGCATGGTATCGAGCAGCAACGTGCGAATCAGCGCCTCCTGCTCCGGGCTGAGGCTGCGGCGCTCTCCTGGCAGTGACCCGCGCTGGCCACCCTCGATGGCAGCCGCCTTGCCCTGGCGCTGCGCCACCTCAACCCAGTGCGCCACGGTGCGCAGATGAACGCCAACGGCTTCGCCGATGGCTCGGTAGGTATACCCCTGCTCGCGCATGCGAAGGGCGATGGCGCGTTTTTCGCGCTGTTCCAGGGGGCTGAGGCTTCGGGCGTCACGGGTCATCGGGAAAATGCTGATTATGCCCTATTTTATTGCCGGATTAATAGTAATGGACTTGCTGCGTCAACTGCGCCGCCAGTTCGCGCAGTTGCTCGGGAGTCAGATGGTCGAAGCAAGCAGAAGTCATGGCGCCGAGTGTGCCTGCCTTGATCGCTCCCGGCGATAGGCCGTTCGGTCAATTGCGCGGCATGGGGCACCTGACGGTCAACTATAAAAGGCGGATTTCGGCCCCCGATCCGACCCGCTGCCAGGGCAGCCCGACCACCAGGGCCTGAAGCTGCTCGGCGCTCAGTTCAAACTGGGCACCCTGCCAGCTGCCCGGCCAGACGAAGCGGCCCCGGTTCAGCCGGCGCGAGGCCAGCCAGACACCGAAACCATCGTGAACCAGCACTTTCATGCGGTTGGCCCGCTTGTTGGCGAACAGGTAGGCGTTGTGCGGCTTCGCCGCACCGAAGACCGCCACCACCCTGGCCAGCGCCGTTTCCGTTCCGGCCCGCATATCCAGCGGCGCGGTGGCGAGCCAGATGGCATCGATGCGGATCATTGCAGGAGCTCGCGGACGAACCGGGCACAGCCTTCGGCATCGCCCGCCGGCCAGTGCACGGTCAAGCTTGTACGGCGATGGGGAATCTCGATGCGGATCTCCGCCTGGTCGGAAGTCGCCGACTGAACCAGCGGCTCCAGCGTCACCGGAAGAAAGGCGGGCAGTGTCCCGGTCGACGGGGAGCATGCGGCCAATCTTCTCCAGCGATGAACCACATTGGTATTGATGCCGTGGCTCAGGGCCACGCTGGCAACCGAGTTGCCGGGCAGGCTGCACTCCTGCACGACCTGCGCCTTGAAGGCCTTGGAATAAGAACGTCGCTGCATGATTCCCCGCTTGAAAGCCTTGAAATGGTGTCCACGATAAATAGGTGGACACCATCTCTTAGCCTGGCGGGTTCAAGCCAGATGACTTGGCCGGACGGTTACGGCAGAACCAGCGATAGGCCAGGTTCAAATGGACCTCTTCGCACAACCGCCGCTCGGAGCGGATGCCGTAGCAGTAGCCGACGACCAGCATACGGATCATCAGCTCGGGATCGATCGAGGGACGCCCGACGGGACTGTAGAAATCCTTGAGGTACTGGCGCAGGTTGCTGAGATCCAGGCCGCGATCGATACGGCGCAGGAGGTGCTGGCAGGGAACATACTCTTCCAGGTTGAACGCGTAAAACAGCCGCTCCTGCCCACTCGATAGCCGCCCCATCATGCTGCGTGCCCTCTCGCTTGCCGACACGAGGAGTCTGGCCGCTGTCTGCCGGGGTAGCTAGTTTTTCAACAGAATCGGCCAGAAGCGGACGGTCACCGACGCTATTAATCCGGCAATAAAATAGGGCATAATCAGCATTTTCCCGATGACCCGTGACGCCCGAAGCCTCAGCCCCCTGGAACAGCGCGAAAAACGCGCCATCGCCCTTCGCATGCGCGAGCAGGGGTATACCTACCGAGCCATCGGCGAAGCCGTTGGCGTTCATCTGCGCACCGTGGCGCACTGGGTTGAGGTGGCGCAGCGCCAGGGCAAGGCGGCTGCCATCGAGGGTGGCCAGCGCGGGTCACTGCCAGGAGAGCGCCGCAGCCTCAGCCCGGAGCAGGAGGCGCTGATTCGCACGTTGCTGCTCGATACCATGCCAGACCAGCTGAAGCTCGCTTTCGCGCTCTGGACTCGGGAGGCGGTACAGGCCCTGATCGCCCTGCACTGTGGTTTTCAGATGCCGATCCGGACGGTCGGCGAATACCTCAAGCGTTGGGGCTATACCCCGCAGCGGCCGTTGAAGCGCGCCTATCAGCAGCAGCCCGAGGCGATACAGCGCTGGTTGAAGACCGAGTACCCGAAGATCGAACAGCGTGCCAAGGCCGAGAGCGGCGAGATTCACTGGGGCGATGAAACCGGCTTGCGCAGCGATAGCCACGCGGGGCGCAGCTACGCCCCGACAGGGCGAACGCCGGTACGCGAGGTCAGTGGAAGCCGCTTTGCCACGAACATGATTTCGACGGTGACCAACCGGGGCAAGCTGCGCTTCATGCTGTACCGGGAAACCATGACGGCGACTGTGTTGATCCGCTTCCTGGGGCGGCTGATCCGGGACACCCAAGGGCGCAAGGTGTTCCTGATCCTGGACAACCTGCGCGTGCATCACTGCAAGACAGTGAAAGCCTGGCTGGGCGAGCGACGAGAGCGGATCGAGGTGTTCTTTCTGCCTGCGTACGCCCCGGAGCTCAACCCGGACGAGTACCTCAATGGCGACCTCAAGCAGCAGGTGCGCAGCGGGCCGAGCGCGAGAAGCCGGGAGGCTCTGGAAGGACGTGTTCGTTCGGTCATGCGCCGCCTGCAATCAAAGCCCGAGCGAATTCGCTCGTACTTCAGGCACCCCAAAATAGCCTATGCGGCATGATTTGGGGTATTGGATTGCCGGATTAATATGCAAGGGGCCCTTGTCCGCCCTGGCAACACCTTGCGCCTAGTGTGGTGAATCACAAGTTCGCTTCATTATTTCTTTGCAAGGCTCGAGCAGCCCTGCCGACAGAGGCCAGGATTTCACCTGCTCCCTTACGCCAGCGGAAGGGCCTTGGATTCTGGTTGTAGGTCGCCAGGTAATACTCGATGGACTGCTCGAGATCCTTCACGCGGGTATGGGCCTGGCGCTTTATCCACTTCTGGGTGAGCATCGAGAAAAAGCGCTCCACCAGATTCAGCCATGACGCAGACGTCGGGGTGAAATGCACGTGATAACGCGGGTGTGCGACAAGCCAGGCACGCACCTTGTCGGTCTTGTGCACGGCATAGTTATCCATGATCAGGTGTATGGCCTTGTCGCTCTCGACCGTTTCCTCGATGGCCCTGAGAAACTCCAGGAATTCTGCGCTGCGGTGACGGCGCTTGAGACGTCCGATCACCTCGCCGGTGGCCACATCCAGGGCGGCAAACAAGGACGTCGTGCCATGGCGCTGATAATCATGGGTACGGGTCGCCGGATACCCAGGCTCCAGCGGCAGCCCCGGCTGTGTTCGATTGAGCGCCTGGATCTGGCTTTTCTCATCGACGCACAGTACCAGCGCTTTATCCGGCGGATTCAGGTAGAGCCCTACGATATCCTGCACCTTGTCGACAAAGGCAGGATCGGTGGACAGCTTGAAGGTGTGCTCCAGGTGAGGCTTGAGCCCGAAGGCTCGCCAGATACGCTGTACGCTCGCCGGTGAAATATGGGTGGCCTTGCTCATCCGGCGCGAGCTCCAATGGCTGGCATCGTCGGGCCGGGTCTGCCGCACCCGGTCGACCACTTCCTGGACCTTTTCATCACTGATGCTGCGTGGGCGGCCTGAGCGCGGCTCGTCATTGAGGCCTTGCAGGCCCAAACGGGCGAAGCGAAGGCGCCACCTCGAAACGGTTTGCGCCGTAATGCCGAGCCGTCGAGCAATGGAAGAGCCGGACTCGCCTCGAGCGCAGGACAGAATGATCTCGGCGCGCAGCTGCATATCGGCAGGCCCCTTGTGCCTGGCTCGGCGGCGGGTGAGTTCGGCATGCTCGTGTTCGGTCAGTTCGATCCGAACGGCTGGGCGGCCTGTTTTCATCGCATGCCCTCCGAAAAAACTCTGCCAGCTCCGCGGTAGACAAGACTTATCCTGAGTAGTTGTGATTCACCACACTAGTGTCCCAGCACCACTTGACCGGTGCGCCTTTCACCTTGTGGAAAGCCATGCGTGCGCGCCCGAAACGCAATAGCCAGACTCGCCAGCAGCAGGAATATCAGCACCCAGGGCAGCACAGCCGCCCCCCACTGTCCGAGCAACACTCCCCCTATTAGTCCGCCACCAGCAATCGCACTATTCCAGGCAACAACGTTCATCGAGAGGGCGACATCTGCCCCCTTGCCGGCGGAATCAGCCAATGCTGTTTGTAGGAGCGTTGCCGCCCCACCAAAGCTCAGGCCCCAGAGAAACACGCCTGCGTATACCGCGACTGCTGAGTGAGGAAATAGTCCTAAAAGAGCTGAGACCGCTGTGAAGATTGCGAGGCTGGCAAGGACTGCGCTGCGAAGATACCTATCGACAAGCCGACCTGTTGCCCCGATTCCCCCCAACGCGGCGAGACCAAACACCAGCAGCACCAAATCAACATCACTAGTCAGACCTGCCTGAGAAACGAAAGGCGCTATGTAGGTGTAAAGAATGTTGTGAGCCAACATCCAAGTCATCACCACGCCCAGCACGGGACGAACACCCGGCGAGATGAAAACCTGACGCAGGGCCATCCGTTGCGATGACGATTGTCCTGGATAGTCCGGAACCTTGATTAAGACCCATGCGATCAACACAAGCGTCAAAGCGGACATCAACGCAAACGCCATCCGCCACCCCATAACCCCGCCTAGCCAAGTTCCTAGAGGTACGCCTAGCGACAAGGCGATAGGAGTTCCTACCATCGCAATGGCTAACGCACGTCCCTGCAATTTGGGCACAACCATGCGCCGTGCGTAGCCTGCAATCAGGCTCCATGCCAGACCGGCAGAAACACCGGCAAAGAAGCGTGCGACAAGGGTCACCCAGTAGTTCGTGGATATCGCAGTGATGGAGTTGAAAACCAGAAATCCGATGATGGTCAGCATCAGCACCGTTCTGCGCCGCCAGTTTTGAGTAGCAATTGTCAGCGGTATCGCCGCCAACAGGGATCCCAGCGCATACACGGTTACCATCTGACCTGCCAAGGAAGCTGAGACCCCCAATCCTGTACCAATTTCCGGCTGCAGGCCTGCAGGTAATGTTTCCGTCACGATGCAGATAAACCCGGTCATGGCCAAAGCCAACAGCGCTCCGACAGGGAGTTTACCATCCAGTGGTTCATTCGTAGTCATTACAACACCTAATATATACCGATCGGTATAAATGTAAATTGTTGTGGCAGCGGTAGTCAATGACTTATGTATCGACTAGTATGTATTTCGTTCAAGAGGAGGCATGCATTGGCACAGATGGGCCGTCCGCGCACCTTTGACCGTGACGCGGCAATTACTCAAGCAATGCACTTGTTTTGGGAGCACGGTTACGACGCTACATCGCTTACCCAACTCAAGGCTAGTATCGGTGGAGGAATCAGCGCGCCGAGCTTTTACGCTGCGTTCGGCTCAAAACAAGCGCTGTTCACTGAGGTGATGGATCGTTATCTGGCAACTCACGGCAGAGTGACAGAAAGCCTTTTCGATGAGTCCTTGCCCCCCAGGCAGGCTATTGAGCTCGCGATTCGTCGGTCAGCAAGAATGCAGTGCGAACCAGGTCATCCCAGAGGCTGTCTCGTGGCGCTGGGACTGATGAGCGCCTGCTCGGAGGAAAGCAAAATCATCTCCCAGCCCCTCGCCAAAGCAAGAGCCTTGAACCGTGCGGGAATGGTGGCCTGTATCGAACGGGCCGTCGCCTCAGGGGAGCTGCCATCAACCGTTGTTCCAGAGGCGCTTGCTGCTGTGTTCGACAGCTTTCTATTGGGACTGTCCCCACTGGCTCGGGACGGCGTACCGCATGCGATGCTCGACGCAGCCGTGACACTGGCAATGAGCATTTGGGACAACTTGCGTCTGGATATGATGACTCTCCAGGAGCATCGCTCCACAGGGCACTGATGACCATCCACCACGGCTTGAAAACCGAAACTGGCAAGCGTCAGATGCTGGCCAGATAGTAGGCAGTCACGAAAGTCAGCTTCTGGCCGATTCTGCTGAAAAACTCCCAGAAACCGATTTTCAAGGAGTTTCAGAGAGAAGGATTGAGCTATCCCCTGATGGTAACTCGCTGTTTATTCAGCCGTTTATGAAAAGCCGACTCTCTCCTTTCAGCTTGGTTGAGCGAGGAAATCGAGTTTTTCAACAGAATCCGGGTATAGCCGCCGTTCCTAAGTTGGTTTCGGCGACCGGCGAATCACCGGAACTGGCCGTTTTCTGTCACGCATTTCACTGACGTTTTTCAACTCCCAGCGAAATGCCAGATACATCTTGATTCTGACGGCTTCCACGTTTCTGCGTGGAGCCCTGACTGATCGACGCTCTGTGTCCAGGGGACGCGGGAGCGTCCCCGGCGGCGTACCTACGCAGGAGCACAGATACGATCGACTTTTCCACCGTCCCCATCGGACCGACGCCTGCCACCACTTTCACACAGGTTCTTCGTCTCTCAGCGCAGCCCCAAGTGCACCAGCAATCCCGCCAGCGCACAGCCCACCAGCACTTCGATCACCCCGCGCCTGAAGCGGAACAGCGCGATGGCCGCGGCCAGGGCGATCAGCGCCGAGGGCCAGTCGAAGCGGCCGGCGAAGCCTTCGGGCCAGAGCACGTGGTAGCCGAAGAACAGCGCCAGGTTGAGGATCACCCCCACCACGGCGGCGGTGACGCCGGTCAGCGGGGCGGTGAACTTCAGCTCGCCGTGGGTGGACTCCACCAGCGGGCCGCCGGCGAGGACGAAGAGGAACGACGGCAGGAAGGTGAACCAGGTGACCAGGCAGGCGGCCAGCGCGCCGGCGAGGAAGGCCTGCTCGGCGCCGAACAGTTGCTGGACGTAGCCGCCGACGAAGCCGACGAAGGCCACCACCATGATCAGCGGCCCCGGGGTGGTCTCGCCGAGGGCCAGGCCGTCGATCATCTGCGTCGGGGTCAGCCAGCCGTAGTGGCCGACCGCGCCCTGGTAGACGTAGGGCAGCACCGCATAGGCGCCGCCGAAGGTGAGCAGCGCGGCCTTGGTGAAGAACCAGCCCATCTGCGTCAGGGTGCCATGCCAGCCGAACAGCAGGGTCAGAAGGCCCATCGGCAGCAGCCAGAGCAGGGCGCCGGCCAGCAGCAGCCGCGCCAGCCGCGCACGGCTGAAGCGCGCATGGGCGGGCGTCGGGGTGTCGTCGTCGATCAGCGCCGGGCCGTAGCTCTGTTGCGCCGCCGCATGGCCGCCGGTGCTGAATTTCTCCGGCGCCAGGCGTCCGCCCAGGTAACCGAACAGCGCGGCGCCCAGCACGATCAGCGGGAAGGGCACGCCCAGGGCGAAGATCGCCACGAAGGCCGCCGCGGCGATCGCCCACAGCCAGGCGTTGCGCAGGGTGCGTGCGCCGATGCGGTGGGCGGCGTGGACGACGATGGCGGTCACCGCCGGCTTGATGCCGTAGAACAGCCCGGCGACCAGCGGCACGTCGCCGAAGGCGAGGTAGATCCAGGACAGGGCGATCAGGACGAACAGCGAGGGCAGCACGAACAGCGCCCCGGCGATCAGCCCGCCGCGGGTGCCGTGCAGCAGCCAGCCGAGGTAGGTGGCGAGCTGCTGCGCCTCGGGGCCGGGCAGCAGCATGCAGAAGTTCAGGGCGTGCAGGAAGCGCCGTTCGGAGATCCAGCGGCGCCGCTCGACCAGCTCCTGGTGGAGGATGGCGATCTGCCCGGCCGGGCCGCCGAAGCTGATGAAGCCGAGCTTCAGCCAGAAGCGCAGGGCCTGGCTCAGGCTGGCGGAGGCGCGCTCCGGCTGGGACTGCTGCTGGGTCAGGGTGTGGGTTTCAGGCATCGGGTTGCTCTTCGCCGGGGGTGTTTGCGCTCGGAAGATCGCCGCGGGACATGAGTCACAGAGATGACGGCGCGACGTATGGCATGGCGCATCATGGCCTGCGCCGATGGCGTGCATCTGACAACGCTCCTGCCCGATGGCTCAGATCGACAGGTCGATCCGCCTCCTGTCCGCTGTCGGCACCGGGCGGCGGCGCTTGTTGACCACCAACTCGCCGATGCGGATCAGCTGCGCGCGGGTGACGTTGCGGCTGAGGCCGAGCAGGTTGGCGGTGTGCACCTGATTGCAGTGGCAGAAGCGGTAGGCGGTGCGCAGCAGGGCCGCCTCGACCCGCTCGTGCAGGGCGCCAGCGTCCTCCTCGAAGAGCTTGTGGAAGGCGCGCTGCAACAGCGCCTCGGCCGACTCGTCGGCCGGCGCGGCGGCTTCCTCCTGGCGCTCGAGGCGCAGGTTGGAGAGGTGCAGGTCGGCGGCGCGGATCCGGTTGTTGCGGCAGATCAGCAGGGTGTGGTGGATGACGTTCTCCAGCTCGCGGATGTTGCCCGGCCAGGAATAGGCGAGCAGCTTCTCCTCGGCTTCGCGGTCCAGGGCGATCTCGCGGTAGCCCAGGCGCCGGCTGTATTCGCCGATGAAGTGGCGGACCAGCGGCAGCACGTCGCCGGGGCGCTCGCGCAGCGGGCTGAGCTCCAGGCTGACCACGTTGAGGCGGTAGTAGAGGTCCTCGCGGAAATTGCCGGCGTTGATCGCCTTCTCCAGCTGCACGTTGGTCGCCGCGAGCACCCGCACGTCGATGGGGATGCTCTTGCGCGAGCCGAGGCGCACCACCTCCCGTTCCTGCAGCACGCGCAGCAGTTTGACCTGGATTGGCAGCGGCAGGTCGCCGATCTCGTCGAGGAACAGGGTGCCGCCGTTGGCCTCCTCGAACCAGCCGGCCTTGGCGCTGAGGGCGCCGGTGAAGGCGCCTTTCTCGTGGCCGAACAGCTCGGCCTCCACCAGGTTTTCCGAGAAGGCGCCGCAATTCACCGCGACGAAGGGGCCGCCGCGGCGCTTGCTGAGGTTGTGCACGTGGCGGGCCACCAGCTCCTTGCCGGTGCCGGTTTCGCCGATGATCAGCACGCTGGCGTCGCTCGGCGCGATCTGTTGCAGGTGGTCAAGCAGGGCCTGCGATTTGGGGTCGGCGAAGACCTGCGCGGTGGCGCGGACCGAGGTGGCGAGCGCAGGGGACGGGGGCAGGGTGAGTAACTGCATGGGCGATCGCTATGAGTAGAAGGTGGGAGTCGGCAGCGCCCCGTTCAGCGCCCAGTCGCCCAGTTCGTGGAGCTTGTAGTCCACCGGGTCGTGCAGGGTCTGGGTGCGCAGGTTGCGCCAGTAGCGGTCCAGGCGCAGGGCGGCATGGGTGGCGCGGGCGCCGGTGACCTCGAACAGCCGGCCGGTCAGCTCGAGGCCGACGCGGCTGGCGGCGACCTTGGCGGTGGCGATGGCCACGGCGAGCCGGCCGCGCTCCTCGGCGCCGAGGCCGTCCTCCTTGCGCCAGGCGTCGTCGAGCAGCGCATTGGCCCGCTCGACGAGCAGGCGCACGCTCTCCAGGCCGACCCAGAACTCGCCGAAGTGGCGCAACACGTAGGGGTCCTCGCCGATGTGGGTGGCAGCGGACTTGAACCACGGGCGGGTTTCCTTGAGCGTGTAGTGGCGGGCCTCGGCGAAGGCGCCCTCGGCGATGCCGAGGAACAGGTTGGCGAAGGTCAGCTGGGCGATCAGCGGGCGCAGGCAGGCGAAGGGCGTGCTCAGCGGGCCGGGCTCCAGCAGCAGCTCGTTCTCCTCGACGCGCACCCGCTCGAAGGTGACGCTGCCGCTGTCGGTCTGGCGCTGGCCCATGTTGTCCCAGTCGCCGTGCAGGGTGATGCCGCTGCGCCCGCTGGGCAGCGCGGCGATCAGCAGCTTGCCGCCGTTGCTCTCGTCGAGCGCCGAGGCGATCAGCATTTCCGAATCGGCCGAGCCGGAGCAGAAGCTCTTGCGCCCGGAGAATTCGCGCCAGCCGTCGAACTTGCGGGCGACGGTGCGGGTGTCCAGCGGGTTCAGGGCGTTGCCCCAGAACCACTGGTTGCGCGCGGTCTGCTCGAACCAGGGTTGCCACTGGTCCGGGCGGGAGAACAGGCGCACGGTGGCCAGCATCAGGTGCTGGAAGCCGTAGACGTGGGCGATCGAGCTGTCGACCCGGGCGAACTCGCGGACGATCTCCAGGGTTTCGCACCAGCTGGCGCCCAGGCCGCCGTATTCCCGGGGGATGCTCAGGGCCAGCAGGCCGCTCCGGCGCAGGGCGTCGCGCTGGGCCTTCGGCGTGCCGCCGTGCTGGTCGCGCTCGGCGGCGGTTTCGGCGAATTCGGCGGCCAGCTGGCGGGCGGTCTCCAGGGGCGGCAGTACCTTGGGTTGCTGGATGACAGTCACAGGTTGTTTCCTCGGGCTGTGGTTCGACTGGCGCTGGCAGGGGCAATCCCTGTGCCAGGGAGCGAGCCCTTTGAAATCGGGGGCTTGGGCGAGAGGCGCCCGGCTGTCCTTGTTGCCTGCGGTGCTGCACTGTTGAATCGCTGCTGCCGGAGCAACACCGGGCCTGCTGTTGCGGCGGCAGCAGTCGGCCCGTTGTCGGCAGGGGGCGGCAGACCGCTGCAAATAATCTAGGCGATATAAAAATTTTAAATTAAATATCTTTTTGTTATTTGCTTAAGGGTTTTACCGCGATCGCCACCAGGATGGGGCGCTGTTGGTGGAGCAACTGTTCCGCCGGCAACACTTGCCCCGCAAAGTGGTGATTCGCCAACAGTTGCCCGGTGTCGGCTGGTATGGATAAAGGATGGGGAGATCGCCGGCCTTGTCCGCGGCCCGCTTGTCGATGCTCGCTGAATTTTGTGTGTTGGCTGCCGTTTCCTGGTTTTTCGCGGCAATAACCTAAGGCTAAAGGCTGCCTCGGCCGTGCTGGCATGGCGCTTGCCCCTATAGGGAAACCGCGCATCGCCGCACCGCATCCATCCTGAGGCACGCACCCATGAGTCTGGACATCTTCTGGTTCCTTCCCACTTCCGGCGACACCCGCTATCTCGGCAAGTCCTCCGCCGGTCGCCCGGCGACCAACGAATACATGCGGCAGATCGCCGTGACCGCCGAGAGCCTCGGCTACGACGGCCTCTTGATCCCCACCGGATCGAGCTGCCTGGACCCCTGGATCACCGCCGCCAGCCTGGCGCCGGTGACCAGCCGCATCAAGCTGCTGGTGGCGCTGCGCACCTCGGTCAGCGGCCCGACCGCCACCGCCCGCCAGGCCGCCACCCTCGACCAGGCGCTCAAGGGCCGCCTGCTGCTCAACGTGGTGCCGGGCGGCGACGCCACCGAGCTGGCCGCCGACGGCGTGTTCCTCGGCCACGACGAGCGCTACGAGGCGGCCGACGAGGTGCTGACCGTGTGGCGCGACCTGCTGCAGGGCAAGACCGTCGACTTCGCCGGCAAGCACATCACCGTCGAGGGCGCGAAGAACTTCTTCCCGCCGGTGCAGAAGCCCTATCCGCCGCTGTACTTCGGCGGCTCCTCGCCGGCCGCCCACGAGCTGGCCGCCAAGCACGTCGACGCCTACCTCACCTGGGGCGAGCCGCCGGCGGCGGTGGCCGAGAAGATCGCCGACGTGCGCGAGCGGGCAAAGAAATACGGCCGCACCGTGCGCTTCGGCGTGCGCCTGCACGTGATCGTACGCGAGACCAACGAGGAAGCCTGGGCCGCCGCCGAGCGGCTGATCAGCCACCTCGACGACGAGACCATCGCCAAGGCCCAGGCCAACTACGCGAGCATGGACTCCGAGGGCCAGCGCCGGATGGCCGCGCTGCACGGCGGCCGCCGCGACCAGCTGGAAGTCAGCCCCAACCTGTGGGCCGGGGTCGGTCTGGTGCGCGGCGGCGCCGGCACCGCGCTGGTCGGCGACCCGCAGACCGTCGCCGCGCGCCTCAAGGAGTACGCCGACCTCGGCGTCGACAGCTTCGTGCTCTCCGGCTATCCGCACCTGGAGGAGGCGATCCGCTTCGCCGAGCTGGTGTTCCCGCTGCTGCCGGGCAAGCAGCCAGTCACCGTCGAGGAGGAACTGACCGGCGGCGCCTTCGACGTGCGCGCCACCAAGAGCGAGGCCGCGGCATGAAGGTTATCGACATGCGCTGCCGGCCGGCCTACCTGCACGACTTCTTCGGCGCCACGCCGGGCAATGCCGCCCACGCGGCGGCCCGCTGGCTGAACCGGCGGGTCGGCACCCGCGGCGACGACGCGCACTTCGAGCGCTCCTTGACGCCCGAGGGCTTTCTCGCCGAGGTGCGCGACGCCGGGCTGAGCAAGGCGGTGGTGGTCGGCCGACACACCCCGGCCCAGCACCTGCCCAACGATTTCATCCAGCAGATCGTCCACGGCCACGACGAACTGCTCGGCATCGCCGGCATCGACCCGGCGCTGCAGGGCGTCGAGGGCGCGGTGGAGGAGATCGACCGCGCCGTCGATCGCCTGGGCCTGTCCGGCATAGACCTGGAGCCGGGCTTCGGCGAGCCGGCCCGCCATCCCGACGACCCGCTGTACTTCCCGGTCTACGAGCACCTGGCGGCGCGCGGCATCCCGCTGTTTCTGATGTCCGGGCCGACCACCCCCGACCCGGCGTTCAACGACCCCGGCCGGCTGGCGAAGATCGCGCGGACCTTCCCGACCCTGAAGATCGTCTGCTACCACGGCTACTGGCCGAACGTGGACCAGTTGCTCGGTGTGGCCTTCCGCTACGAGAACATCCTCGCCGTGCCGGACATGTACCTGTTCCTGCCGGGCAGCGCGGCCTTCGTGCAGGCGGCCAACGGTTTTCTTGGCGAGCAGCTGCTGTTCGGCTCGTCCTATCCGTTCCGCCCGATCCGCCAGTCGATCGACGACTTCCTCGCCCTGGGCTTTCGCGAAGACGTGCTGGACAAGCTGCTCTACGGCAACGCCGCGCGGCTGTTCGGCCTGTAACGCCGGCGCCGGCTGGCCGGCGATCCCTTTCGCCGCCCCACGCCAGGTGGGGCGGCGCTATCTTTTCGGCAGACCCTCGCAAGCCCACCTCAGGATTCCGCCATGTCCGAACCCCTTTCCGGTTTCTCCACCCGCGCCGTGCACGCGGGCAACGAGGTCGACCGCCACATGGTCACCCACCCCAAGGCCCAGCCGATCTACCAGACCTCGGTGTTCGTCTACGACTCGCTGGCGCAGGTCGACGACTTCCTCGCCGGCAATCCCGACAACTATATGTACACGCGCATCGGCAACCCCAACCCGGCCGCGCTGGAGGAGCTGATCCTCGCCCTGGAGGGCGGCGCGGCGGCGCTGTTCGGCGCCTCCGGCATGGCGGCGATCGGCGCGGCGCTGCTCGGCAATCTGGAGGCCGGCGACCACCTGATCGCCAGCCGCGAGCTGTACGGCACCACCCAGAGCCTGATCGAGAAGGAGCTGGGCCGCTTCGGCATCGCCGCCACGCTGGTCGATATCCGCGACCTGGCCGCGGTGGAGGCGGCGATCGGCCCGCGGACCCGGTTGATCTACACGGAAAGCGCCTCCAACCCGCTGGTGCGGGTCAGCGACGTGCCGGCGCTGGCCGCGCTGGCCAGGCGGCGCGGCCTCAAGCTGCTGGTCGACAACACCTTCCTCTCGCCGGCGCTGTACCGGCCGCTGGACGACGGTGCCGACCTGGTGCTGCACAGCACCACCAAGTACCTGAACGGCCACAGCGACGCCACCGGCGGCATCCTCGTCGGCGACGCCGAGTGGGTGGCCCGGGCGCGGCGCTTCCAGGTCAACGCCGGCGGCAGCGCCAGCCCCGTCGAGGCCTGGCTGACCTTCCGCGGCGCCAAGACCCTGGCCCTGCGCATGCAGGCCCACTCGCGCAACGCCCAGGCGCTGGCCGAGGCGCTCGAGGCCCATCCGCAGGTGGCGCGGGTCCACTATCCGGGGCTGCCTTCGCACCCCGACCACGCCCTGGCCCGGCGGCTGTTCCCCAGGGGCTGCTCGGGCATGCTGAGCTTCACCCTCAAGGGCGGGCTGGCCGAGGTCGACCGGCTGATCCATAACCTGCGGCTCGCGGTGTTCGCCCCCTCGCTGGCCGGCGTGGCGACCAGCATCAGCCATCCGGGCAAGACCTCACACCGCGGCCTGGCGCCGGAGGTCCTCGCCGAACTGGACATCCACGACGGCACCGTGCGCGTCTCCGTGGGCATCGAGGAGGCTGGGGATATCGTTCAGGATTTCATTCAGGCGCTGGACCGGCTCTGAGCCAGAGCGCGAGAGCTTGGCAGCGCCTCGCCCGGGTCGCTGCGCGGGAGGAGGGGGACGGCGTTTTCCGGGGAAAGACTCCAGGAGCCGGCTTGCCCGTAATCGCCAGGCGCCAAGGGCGGCGCCGGCAAGCCGACTCCTGAATGGGCGTCACGGCAAAGCCCGCCATGGCTGCAGGCAGGTTTAGCGTGTGCGGCAGCTTATTCGGCCACCATCAGAGCATCGGCGGAGACGTCCTTCACGCCCTTGATGCTCCTGGCTTTCTGGATGGCCAGCTCTTTTTCGGCCTCGGTGCTGACCGTGCCGGACAGCGACACCACACCCTGATTGGTTTCCACCTTGATGTCCATGCCGTCAAGATCGCTGTCGGCCAGGAAGGTGGACTTCACCTTGCTGGTGATCCAGGTGTCGGAAACCGCATCTTCGGCCTTGTCCATGGTTTCGCCGGCAGCCATGAGCACGGATGGGGTCTTGTCCTGCCGAGCCTCGTCGGCAAGGACGCCATTGGCCATCGAAAGGCCAAGAGCGGCAGTGGCGGTGATGGCAATATAAGTCCAGGGATGCTTTTTCATGGTGTTCACTCCTGCTCTTCTGGGGGAATTACAGCGTGGCAACGTAACTATGGACTCCCGGAAGGACAGGTAAGTTCTGTGAGCGGCAAGGGAAGAGAATACAGACTTCCGCTTTGTAACCGTTTTGAAAAGGAGGTATCCGTCATTTTCGTTGCTTTTGTCCGGTTTTGCCCGGCATGCCGGTCCACGTCTCGGATGCTTCCACAGTGCCTACTGCCGGGGGCTTGCATGCCGCTGGGCAGAGCCTTGGCAAGAGCCGAAACTGGAGCGCGGTCGAAAGGATCAGGAAATTTTTTCGGAAAGTTCTTTTATTGGTTCAAGTGATATTTTCGTGCGACATCGTTTGGTCCGGAGCTGGAGAAGTTTCCTGAACATGCTGGGGTGGTGCGAATATTTGATTCCATCTTTATGTTTTCGGCGAGTTGCTGGCGCCCTGCCGGTATATGTCCGCGCTTCTGCAAAAGCTGCCCGCCATTTGCGAGGCACAGTCCGGCTTCAGGAAATAAAGATCCGATACTTTTTAACGTCCCGAAAGTTCATGCCCCTATTGTTACCTCCACTTTCCGGGCTGAGCGGATACGAGTTTCATGTTTTGATGTCGCCGGGCCGGTAAGGCGCGGGACGCTCCCGGCATCTGAGGGACACCGGCCAGGCAGCGGTCCGGGCGAGTGTGGCAGGCATGCACACCAGGGGCTGCGACAATGATTCGCTTCGCAACGGGGGATTGCGCACGGAGGTTCTGTGAACCATGTCCGCTGTGTGGACTTACCAGGCCGGTTGCCTGAGCCGATAATTAACCTGCTTCTGCTCCAGGAGACGGTCTTGCCGCGCCCATCCCCCACCAATGACGATTCTTCCCTGTTGGTCGTGCAACTGACCGACAGTCATCTGTTCGCCGACGCACAGGCGCGGCTGCTTGGCATGCAGACCCAGGATAGCCTGCAGCGGGTGATCGAGCTGGTGCGTCGCGAGCAGCCGCGCATCGACCTGGTGGTGGCCAGCGGCGATATCTCCCAGGACGGCTCGGCCGAATCCTATGCCCGTTTCCTGCAGCTCTGCGCGCCACTCGCTGCGCCGCTGCGCTGGATTCCCGGCAACCATGACGAGCCCGAGGTCATGGCACGCGCCAGTGCCGGCGGCGAATACCGCCAGCCGGTCGTCGATCTGGGCAACTGGCGCATCGTGCTGCTCGACTCGGTCCTTCCCGGCGCGGTGCCCGGCTTTCTCGAGCCGGTCGAGCTGGCCCGCCTCGAGCAGGCCCTTGCGGAGGCGCCCGAGCGCCATCATCTGGTCTGTCTGCACCATCACCCGGTATCGATCGGCTGCCACTGGATGGAGTCGATCGGCCTGCGCAACGCCGAGGCGCTGTTCGTCGTGCTGGATCGCTTCCCGCAGGTGCGCGCGCTGCTCTGGGGGCACGTGCACCAGGAGTTCGACCGCATGCGCCACGGCGTGCGTCTGCTGGCCTCGCCCTCGACCTGCGTGCAGTTCACGCCCGGCAGCGAGGAATTCTCGGTCAGCGACCAGGCCCCCGGCTACCGCTGGCTGCGCCTGCATGCCGATGGCCGTCTGGAAACCGGCGTGTCGCGCCTGATCGACTATCGTTTCCAGATCGACTACGGCAAGGACGGCTACTGACTCCGGCAGGATGGCGGGGCCGCGCCGTACGGCGACAAATCCGCCGGCCGACTTGAGACTGTCGCGCTCCGCTTGTAGCCTTCACCCTTCCGTCCCTGTCGCCCGAGATTCATGCCCAGCGCCGCGCCGTCCATCCTCTATATCCACGGCTTCAACAGCTCGTCCGCCTCCCACAAGGCCCGGCAGCTGATGCGCGCCATGCAGGCCCTCGGCCTGGGGGCACGCCTGCGGGCGCCCGACCTGCACCATCATCCGCGCCAGGCGATCGCCCAGCTCGAGACGGCGCTTGCCGAGCTGGGGCGCCCCACGCTGGTCGGCAGCTCCCTGGGCGGCTACTATGCGACCCACCTGGCCGAGCGGCACGGCCTGCGGGCCGTGCTGATCAACCCCGCGGTACGTCCATACCGGCTGTTCGACGGCCGCCTGGGGACGCAGCACAACCACCACAGCGGCGAGACCTGGGAACTGACCGCCGACCATCTGGCGGCGCTCGTCGCCCTGGAGGTACCGCCCCCGCAGGACCCGGCGCGCTACCGGGTGTGGCTGCAGACCGGCGACGAGACGCTCGACTGGCGGGATGCCGCAACCTACTACCGGCACTGCGCGCCCGCCGTCGAGACGGGCGGCGACCACGGCTTCCAGGGTTTCGCCGGGCACCTGCCGGAGCTGCTCGCCTTCGCCGGCTTCGATGCCGCGCTGTGGCGCAATTTCGATTTTTCCGAACTCTGAACTAAGGCAACCATGGCTCAGACCTACAACGCGGATGCCATCGAGGTCCTTTCCGGACTCGACCCGGTGCGCAAGCGCCCGGGCATGTACACCGACACCACGCGTCCCAACCACCTGGCCCAGGAAGTGATCGACAACAGCGTCGACGAGGCTCTGGCCGGCCACGCGAAATCCGTGCAGGTGATCCTCCACGAGGACAATTCGCTGGAGGTGATCGACGACGGCCGCGGCATGCCGGTGGACATCCATCCGGAGGAGGGCGTGCCGGGAGTCGAGCTGATCCTCACCAAGCTGCACGCCGGCGGCAAGTTCTCCAACAAGAACTACCAGTTTTCCGGCGGCCTGCACGGCGTCGGCATCTCGGTGGTCAACGCGCTGTCGACCTCCGTCGAGGTGCGCGTCAAGCGCGACGGCAAAGAATACCGGATGACCTTCGCCGACGGCTTCAAGGCCAGCGAGCTGGAGATCGTCGGCAGCGTGGGCAGGCGCAACACCGGCACCAGCGTGCATTTCTGGCCTGACCCCAGGTACTTCGATTCGCCGAAGTTCTCCGTCAGCCGCCTCAAGCATGTGCTCAAGGCCAAGGCGGTGCTCTGTCCGGGCCTTTCCGTGAGCTTCGAGGGCCGGAGCACCGGCGAGAAGGTCGAGTGGCACTACGAGGACGGCCTGCGCTCCTACCTGGCGGATGCGGTCAGCGGCTTCGCCCGCCTGCCCGAGGAGCCCTTCACCGGCAGCTTCGCCGCCAGCCGCGAGGCGGTGGACTGGGCGCTGCTGTGGCTGCCCGAGGGCGGCGAGAGCGTGCAGGAAAGCTACGTCAACCTGATCCCCACCGCCCAGGGCGGTACCCACGTCAATGGTCTGCGCCAGGGCCTGCTGGACGCCATGCGCGAGTTCTGCGAATTCCGCAACCTGCTGCCGCGCGGCGTCAAGCTGGCGCCGGAGGACGTCTGGGAGCGCATCGTCTTCGTCCTCTCGATGAAGCTCGCCGAGCCGCAGTTCTCCGGGCAGACCAAGGAGCGCCTGTCGTCCCGCGAGGCGGCGGCCTTCGTTTCCGGCGTGGTGAAGGACGCCTTCAGCCTGTGGCTCAACGAGCATCCCGAGCTGGGTCTGCAGCTGGCCGAGTTGGCGATCAGCAACGCCGGGCGCCGCCTCAAGGCCGGACGCAAGGTCGAGCGCAAGAAGATCACCCAGGGCCCGGCGCTGCCCGGCAAGCTGGCCGACTGCGCCGGCCAGGACCCGCTGCGCGCCGAGCTGTTCCTGGTCGAGGGCGATTCCGCCGGTGGCAGCGCCAAGCAGGCGCGCGACAAGGAGTTCCAGGCGATCATGCCGCTGCGCGGCAAGATCCTGAACACCTGGGAGGTGGACGGCGGCGAGGTGCTGGCCAGTCAGGAGGTGCACGACATCGCCGTGGCCATCGGCATCGATCCCGGCTCGGCGGACCTTTCCCAGCTGCGCTACGGCAAGATCTGCATCCTCGCCGACGCCGACTCCGACGGCCTGCACATCGCCACCCTGCTGTGCGCGCTGTTCGTCCGCCATTTCCGGCCGCTGGTGGAGGCCGGCCACGTGTACGTGGCCATGCCGCCGCTGTACCGCATCGACCTCGGCAAGGAGGTCCACTATGCCCTCGACGAGGCCGAGCGCGACGGCATCCTCGAGCGCCTGGTCGCCGAGAAGAAGCGCGGCAAGCCGCAGGTCACCCGTTTCAAGGGCCTCGGCGAGATGAACCCGCTGCAGCTGCGCGAGACCACCATGGACCCCAACACCCGCCGTCTGGTGCAGCTGACCCTGGACGATTTCGACAGCACCCGCGAGGTCATGGACATGCTGCTGGCGAAGAAGCGCGCCGGCGACCGCAAGTCCTGGCTGGAGACCAAGGGCAACCTGGCCGAGGTGTTGGTCTGATGCGGTGCTGGTTGCCGGGCCTGTGCCTGCTGTTCAGCACGGCGCTGCACGCCGCGCTGCCGGTGGAGCCTTTGCGCCTGCTCGGCGAGCATCCGCTCGACGGCATGCCGAGCGGCAACCTCTCCGGGCTGGCCCGCTGCGGGGACGCGCTGTGGGCGGTCTCCGACCGCGACGACGATCGTCTCTACCGCCTGCAGCCCGGCGAGCAGGCCTGGCTGGCGGAGGCGCGGACCTTCGTCCTGCCGCCGCGGCCCGACAGCGGGCTGCCCTGGGGCGTGCGGGCGCGCTCCAGGCTGATGGGCAAGCTGCGCGGCGGCGAGATGGATTTCGAGGGGCTGAGCTGCGACGACCAGGGCAACCGCTATCTGGTCAGCGAGGCCTACGCCGCCGTGCTGCAGCTGCCGGAGGTCGGTGATCCGCAGTGGCTGGCGCTGCCGGCGCCGCTGCTGCGTCAGGCCCGCGCCAGCGGCATGCTGCTGAAGTTCAACGCCATGTTCGAGGGGGTCGCCGTCGATCCGCCCGGCGAACGCCTCTGGCTGGCCGCCGAGCGGGAGCGCCGCGGACTGCTGGTGGCGCACCGCGTGCGCAGCAGCTGGCAGTGCAGCGGGAGCTGCGTGCTGCTCAGCGAGGACGGCCTGGCGCTGCCGCCGGCCCAGCTGGAGAGCTCGCGCAGCTGGGCGAAGAGTTTCTCCGACCTGGCCTTCCACGCCGGCAAGCTGTTCAGCCTGGAGCGCCTGGCGCACCAGATCTGCCGGCACAGCCCGAACACCGGCGAGGTCGAACGCTGCTGGTCGTTCGCCGACGAGCTGCTCACCGACGCGCGCCGCTACGCACAGCCCTGGGGCAGCGCCGAGGCCCTGTGGATCGACGACGACGGCGCCTGGATCGGCACCGACAACGGAACCCTTGCCCGCGGCGACGGCGAGACGCGGCCGATGCTCTGGCATTTCGCCGCACCGGCCGAAGGCTGGAACGGCGCGCCTTGAAGCCTGGCCACGACACCGCATTCATTGTCTTCCGGCGCCGGCCACCTGCCGCCGCGCCGCAACATAGGGGGTGTGTCATCGATTATTTCCCGCAATCGGGGAAATAATCGATGACACACCCTAGGGACTGACCCATGAACGAATCCTTCGATCCCGGCCTGGACGGCGTGGAGCGCCGCTCCCTTGCGGAGTTCACCGAGCAGGCCTACCTCAACTATTCCATGTACGTGATCATGGACCGCGCCCTGCCGCACATCGGCGACGGCCTGAAACCCGTGCAGCGGCGCATCGTCTACGCGATGAGCGAACTGGGCCTGGATGCCGACGCCAAGCACAAGAAGTCGGCGCGCACCGTCGGCGACGTGCTCGGCAAGTTCCACCCCCACGGCGACTCGGCCTGCTACGAGGCCATGGTGCTGATGGCCCAGCCGTTCAGCTACCGCTACCCGCTGATCGACGGCCAGGGCAACTGGGGCGCGCCGGACGATCCCAAGTCGTTCGCCGCCATGCGCTACACCGAGGCGCGTCTGTCGCGCTACTCGGAAGTGCTGCTGGCCGAGCTGGGCCAGGGTACCGCCGACTGGGTGCCGAACTTCGATGGCACCCTGGACGAGCCGGCGGTGCTGCCGGCGCGGCTGCCCAACCTCTTGCTCAACGGCACCACCGGGATCGCCGTGGGCATGGCCACCGATGTGCCGCCGCACAATCTGCGCGAGGTGGCGGCCGCCTGCGTGCGCCTGCTGGACGAGCCGCAGGCGACGGTGGCGCAGCTCTGCGAGCACATCCCGGGACCGGATTTTCCCACCGAGGCGGAGATCGTCACCCCGCGCGCCGAGCTGCTGAAGATCTACGAGAGCGGCCGCGGATCGGTGCGCATGCGCGCGCTGTACCGGGTCGAGGACGGCGACGTGGTGATCACTGCGCTGCCGCATCAGGTCTCCGGGGCCAAGGTGCTGGAGCAGATAGCCGCGCAGATGCAGGCCAAGAAGCTGCCGATGGTCGCCGACCTGCGTGACGAGTCCGACCACGAGAATCCCTGCCGCATCGTCGTCATCCCGCGCTCCAATCGGGTTGACGTGGAAGGGCTGATGCAGCATCTGTTCGCCACTACTGATCTGGAATCCAGCTACCGGGTCAACGTCAACATCATCGGCCTGGACGGCCGGCCGCAGGTGAAGAACCTGCGCACGCTGCTCGCCGAGTGGCTGGAGTTCCGCGTGCGGACGGTGCGCCGGCGCCTGCAGTTCCGCCTCGACAAGGTGGAAAGGCGTCTGCACCTGCTCGAGGGCCTGCTGATCGCTTTCCTCAATCTCGACGAGGTGATCCGCATCATCCGCACCGAAGACCAGCCGAAGCCTGTGCTGATCGAGCGCTTCGCCCTCAGCGAGGTGCAGGCCGACTACATCCTCGACACCCGCCTGCGCCAGCTGGCGCGGCTGGAAGAGATGAAGATCCGCGGCGAGCAGGACGCGCTGGCCAAGGAGCGCGACAAGCTCCTTGCCCTGCTCGGCAGCGAGGCCAGGCTGAAGAGGCTGGTGCGCAAGGAGCTCCTGGCGGACGCCGAGACCTACGGCGACGCGCGCCGCTCACCGATCGTCGAGCGGGCCGAGGCCAGGGCGCTGTCGGAAACCGAACTGCTGCCCACCGAGCCGGTGACCGTGGTGCTTTCCGAGAAGGGCTGGGTGCGCTGCGCCAAGGGCCACGACATCGACCCGGCGGCGCTCTCCTACAAAGCCGGTGACAATTTCAAGGCGGCGGCCCAGGGGCGCTCCAATCAATATGCCGTGCTCATCGACTCCAGCGGGCGCAGCTATTCCCTGGCGGCACATTCGCTGCCCTCGGCGCGCGGTCAGGGCGAGCCTCTGACCGGGCGCCTGGCGCCACCGCCAGGGGCGAGTTTCGAATGCGTACTGCTGCCGGACGACGAGGCGCTCTACGTGCTGGCGTCCGATGCCGGTTATGGCTTCGTGGTGAAGGGCGAGGATCTGCAGGCGAAGAACAAGGCGGGCAAGGCCCTGCTGAGCCTGCCGGCCGGGGCCAGGGTCATGGCGCCGCGGCCGCTGGGCGATGCGCAGAACGACTGGTTGGCGGCGGTTACCACGGAAGGGCGCCTGCTGCTGTTCAGGGTCGCCGATCTGCCGCAGCTGGCCAAGGGCAAGGGCAACCGGATCATCGCCATCCCGGGAGCGCGGGTCGCCAGCCGCGAGGAGTATCTCAGCGACTTCGCCGTGCTGTCCGCCCAGGCGACTCTGCAGCTGCAGGCCGGCAAGCGGACCCTGTCGCTGAAGCCGGCCGACCTGGAGCATTACCGGGGCGAGCGTGGCGGGCGCGGCAACAAGCTGCCACGCGGTTTTCAGCGAGTCGATGCGCTATTGGTCGAAGAGCCGGCCTGATGGCAGAATGTCGCCCGAGCGCGTCGCAGGGCGCTGGCACAGCAACCTGCAGCCAGCTTTCCGCGGCTTTTCAACGCATCACACAGGTCGGCCTGCAAGGGATTGACGTATTGGCCATGTCCGGGCCGGCCTTGGTTCGGGGCGTGGAGCGCCCCGGTACAAGGAATCCGGCCACCTCGGGCATGGCCGATTGATCCCCTCGGTGCGTGCTGCCTGCGCAGCTCGCCGAGCAAGGGTTTGGTAATGGACTAGGACTGCCTGCCGGCAACCTTCTGGGTGAACATTGATGAATCTTCCGCGCTTTCGTTTGCTTGTCCTGCTGGGCGTCCTGTCGCTGCTGGGTGCGTGCACCCTGCGTCCGACGTCCACTCTCTACAGGTTGGACGGCGGTAATCCCTCCCTTCCCGAACGCAATGGTCTGGCCGTTCTGCTAGGCCCGGTGACCGTGGCCGACTATCTGAGACAGGGCGCCGCCCTGGTGCAGCGTCACGAAGACGGCAGCTTCACTTCCGCCCGCGACGCTCGCTGGGCCGGCGACCTGAAGGCCGACATCGACCAACTGCTGCTGCGCCATCTGGCCTGGCGCCTGGACAGCCACCGCCTGGTTCCCGAGCCGGGCACGCCCGGCTTCAAGCCGGATGTCCAGGTTCAGCTGAACATCACCCGCCTGGATTCGGGGCCGAAGCAGCCTGCCGTGCTGGAGGCGCAATGGCGCCTGCTGGATCGCCGGGGCCAGCTCGGCGAGAGCCGCCTGATCCGGCTGGAGGAGCCGCACCTGGGCTCCAGCGCCGATCAGGTGCGGGCACAGAGTGTGGTGTTGCAGCGCCTGGCGGAGCAACTGGCGACGTCGATCCTGCCGCTGGCCAAGCAGCAGAGACAGGCCCCGGTGGCGGAATCGCGCAGGAGCACGCGCGTGGCGACGCCCAAGGTGGAGGCAAAACCGCCGCAGGCGCCGGATATCCCTATCGTCAGTCCGACCCGCAACAACGTCGAGGTATTCCGCTTCTGAGCGGGCGGCTCAGGGCAGTTCGAACAGCAGTGCCTCGGCTTTCCCTCGGGCTTCCAGAGCGATGGCCGGCTCGCCGACCAGCGTGGCGCCGTCGCCGGCCTCCAGGGGCACGCCGTTGACCTGCAGGTTTCCGCTGGCGACATGCAGGTAGTAGGTGCGGCCGGCGCGAGTCGGCTGGCTGACCTGCTGGTGCTCGTCCAGGCGGGCCAGGTACAGGCAGGCGTCCTGATGGATCGGCAGCGAGCCCTCGCGACCGTCCGGTGAGACCACCAGGCCGAGCCCCTGCACGGCGGAAAAGTCCTTCTGCGCATAGTGCGGTGGTACCCGGCTTTCCTGCGGCTGGATCCAGATCTGCAGAAGGTGCAGCGGCTCGCTGGCGGACGGGTTGTACTCGCTGTGCACGATGCCGCTGCCGGCGCTCATCACCTGCACCTCCCCGGCTTTCAGCCGGCTGTTGTTGCCCATGCTGTCCTTGTGCTCGATGGTGCCTTCCAGCATGTAGGTGATGATCTCCATGTCGCGATGCGGATGGGCATCGAAGCCGGTCCGCGGTGCGATGCGGTCGTCGTTGATCACCCGCAGCCGCGAGACTCCCATGTGGCGCGGATCGTGGTAGTCGGCGAAGGAAAAGGTATGGTAGCTGTCCAGCCAGCCAAGGCTGGCATGCCCGCGTTCGGCGGCCGGGCGCAGAGTGATCATCGAGTCTCTCCAAAAGTTGAAGGGGCTTTGCTGTCAGCAAGGCTAGTCTTCGCCGAAGTGAAAGAAAAACGCGGCTTTCTGGATGAATCGATCGTATTTATCGATTGTTTTCGCGTTGCCCCGTCCGGCGCTGGCAGTACATGGGGGCAGGTGCCGGCAGGAGAGGGCGCTTCTCGGAAAGCGGCATGCATCCGGGAGAGGGGGCGTCAGAAACAGGCAAGCCCGCAGAGAGCAGGCCGTGGCGGAGAGCAGCGGGGTCCGTGCCGGACTGGCATGCACGGGGGCATTCCATTGGCAGGCTACAGCCGTCGATCGGCGTCGCCTACAGGAACTCCTGGAGGCTGTTCACGATCTTTTTCCGGGGCACCCCGCCGCGTCTGGGAGAGATCGTGAACGGCCTCGCGTCTGTCATCAATGGATCGAAGGCCATCCAAGCATCGGTCCCAGGTAGGCATCATCGATCAGCAGTTCCAGATAGGCGTTGTCGATCATCTCGGTCGCCGAGTTGCCATCCGTGACGCCGGCTGCCTTGATCGCCTCGACCTGCTCAGCCAGCCACGCGAGTAGTTCCTCGCGTGTCAGGAGGGCTGGGCCGAACTCCTGCTCGAGCTGGTCCGCCAGGTCGATGAGACGGTGGCGTTGATCGATTTCCGCGGCAAACTCCGCGGCTGTTCGTTTGATTTCTTCATGGACCCCGCCGTAGTGAGCCAGCAGGCCGGTCAGGCCGTCGTGATTGTTTTCCATGTTCCGCTCCCATCCCCGGTCCTCGGCAAGCGATCAGGGAATTGAATCTGTAGCCCTTTCTGTTTTCCCGTAATGTCCGGTCGGCGATATCGACATCGCCTCACCGCCAGCGAGCAATGGTCAAGGCTGGATTGCGGCTTACGGAGGGCTGATAGGAATGAGCCATCGACCAGGAGCCATCCGGGCGCCATACCGGCGACGATCCTCGGCAGTGCCCGGGATCTCGAGGCTCGTTGCCTTGTCCGTCCTCGACCCGGCCAGCAGATCAAGGGCTGGCAGGTGGCCTGCCTGCACATGCAGGCAGTCGTCTCTCAGGGCCAGGGCGATGCCTTCGTCCTTGGCCCGTCGGCTGATTGCGAATACATTCATGGACACCCCTCCAGAACAGCGAATCGGCATGCAAGGGGAACAAGGGGCCCGAAAACGCCCCAAGCAATCAAGGCTAGAGGTCTGTTCCCGGCGGAGCCAAACGGCGGTCGGCAAGGATGGGCATCCAGCGTTGGCGCTTTCGTACGGTGCGTGATAGGGAGAAAGAGGCAGGAGGGGGAGCGCCGAACGCCTGCAGTGGTGTCCCATGCGCGTGGGACCGCTCGGTGTCGCATTTGCCGAAAATAGCAGGTATGGACAGCAAAAAGCCCCGTAAAACGGGGCTCTGTGCTTGTATCTGGTGGAGCCGGGGGGATTTGAACCCCCGTCCGCCAGCTCTCCGCTATCGGTTCTACATGCTTAGCCAGCTCTACTGAGTTAACTCCGCGCCGCCCGAGTGGCAGGGTGCTTGGAGCGAGCTGTATGGGTTTTAGCCGTTACGTCTACAGCGAACTTGGCGGCGATCCTGTTCTGTCTGACGATCACTTCGGGTTTACAGGCATCCCCTGATGATCGCTGGCGCCGAAGCGACCAGATGAAGGTTAGGCGGCTAGCGCGTACCCTTCGAAGTTGTCATCGTTGGCAACTATAGGTTTGCAACAGTGGATTTACGAGTTCTGTTACCAACTCGGCATGCCCCTCAAGTTTCGTTACCGGCGTCGAATCCTAATCGGCCCCAAAACCTTAGGTGGTAAGTCAAGTTTACGGCAAATAGCTCGGCACGTCGACTGTCGAGGCTGGCAAAAATCGCCAGTGGGCTGCTATATGATGGTCTTTCTGACGTCACTGGGTGACGAGACCTTCTATGCCCCGGGCAATGCGATATTCCCTGCGCCAGTGGATCTGGCGCGTCTTCATGCAGTGCGCCCTGATTCCGTTGTTCCTGGTGGAACTCGTGCTGATCGGAGCCTATTTACTGAGCAACGCGGCGATGCGCGATGCGCAGCTCGCACATCTCGAGGAGCGGGCGCAGCAGAGCCTGGCTGGTACCGTGCGGCGCGAGGCAGAGATCATCGGCTGGGATCTGCAAAGTATAGAGAAGCAGACTCGGATTTTCCGCGGTGCCGTCGCCCATGCCCTGCAGGAGCGGAGCTTCCGGCCGGATGCCGTGGAGCGGGCCAGGCACGTGGTCGGTCCGGACGGACTGTTCTACAGCCGCAGCGGCGATGGCCGCGCCGTCTCCTTCTATGTGAAGGACACGCCACCGGAACGGCAGGATCATGCCAAGGCCCTGCGTCTATCGCACCTCGACTTCCTGATGCGTTCGATCGAGGAGGCCGGCCCCCTGGTGGTTGCCGTCCATTTCCGCAGTTGGGACGGCTATATCCGCAGTTATCCGTTCTTCGACGTACTGCAGCGGGATCTTGCCGGCAGGCCGTCTCCCGCGTACGGCTTCTATTCCCGGGCCGACCAGGCCCACAACCCGGGGCGCGAGCCGGTGTGGACCGATCCCTATCCCGACGCGAACGGGCGCTGGCGCATGTCGACGCTCGCCCCGGTCTACCACGGCGATTTCCTGGAGGGGGTGGTCGGCCTGGAGATCGATCTCGAGCGCCTGCTCGCCGACATCGGCGAGCTGGGCGTGCCCTGGCAGGGCCATGCCGTGCTGATCGACGCGGGCGGCAACGTCATGCTCTTGCCGGGTCAGCACAGGAGCCCGGGCGACTCCATTGTCAATGCGCCGCGGTATCTGCGCGAGGTGAAACATCTGCTGCCGGCGGTCGGAGCCGAAGGGGAGGTGCAGACGGCGGTGTTCGATGGCCGCGAGCATCTGCTGGCCTGGCAGGGGATTTCCCAGACCGGCTGGCGTCTGCTGCTGGTCGCGGACAAGGACCGGATTCTCCAGCCGACCCGTGCCCTGGCTGCCCACTACCAGAAGATGGGTTATCTGCTGATCGCCGGTCTGCTGCTGTTCCATGTGCTGTTACTGATGCTCTGGTGGCGACGCTTGCGGCGTCTGAGCCGCGAGCTGGAGCTGCCGATCAGCGGTATCGTCGACATGCTTCGGCATCTGGGCCAGAGCGAGTGGCAGCCGGGAACCGTGCAGCTCTCGCCGCTGCGGGCCAGCCGGATCGAGGAGCTGAATGCGATGGCCGATGCGGTACGCAGCAGCGACCGCCAATTGCAGGCCAGCGAGGCCGAGCGCTCCAGGGCCCAGCGCCTGCTGGAGGTGGTGATGGAGAACACCACCGAGAGTCTTTGGGAAATCGTCGCGGAAAAGAGCCTGATCCGGGTGAGCAGCCGCTTCGCCCGGCGTTTCGCCCTGGACTCCGAATGCGTGACCATCGAGGAATTCAACCGGCTCGTCCATCCGGACGACATGGAGCGTCTCAAGCTGCGGCGCGAGAGCTTCTTCAGCGGCGCCGACGGCGTCTACGAGGTGGAGTACCGCTGTATCGACCGTGCCGGCCAGTACGTCTGGCTGTTGTCCCGCGGCCAGGCCCTGGAATGGGATGCCAATGGCCGGGTGCTGCACTCGGCGGGCACCCATGTGGATATCTCTCGGCTGAAGGCGGTGGAGGAGGATCTGCGTCGCGCCACCCTGGAAGCCCAGGACGCCAGCCGGGCGAAGAGCCGCTTCCTGTCCAGCATGAGCCACGAGCTGCGTACCCCGCTCAATGCGGTGCAGGGCTTCGCCCAACTGATCGAGCTGGAAGTGGAGGGCAAGTCCGAGACGCAGCCGGTTGGCGAGTATGCGCGGGAAATCGTCAAGGCCAGCCGGCATCTCACCGCACTGGTGGATGACATTCTCGACCTCTCCACGCTCGAGGGGCGCCGTCAGCATCTGCAGATCCGGCCGGTCGAGGTGGGGGCCATGCTGGCCAGCTGTGTGGAGCTGGTTCAGCCGCAGGCCCGCGACCTTCGACTGCAGTTGACGCTCGTGTCCGGGCGCCTGCCCCTCTACGTGCAGGCCGACTCCCGTCGCCTGCGGCAGATCCTGCTGAACCTTTTGTCCAATGCGATCAAGTACAACCGCCCGCAGGGCACCGTCACGCTCGGCCACGAGGTACGTCCGGACTGCGTGCGTCTCTGGGTCAAGGACACAGGGCCGGGGCTCGATGCCGACCAGCAGAAGCAGCTGTTCCAGCCCTTCCAGCGCCTGGGGCGGGAAAGCTCGAACATTCCCGGCTCCGGCATCGGTCTGGTGCTGTGTTATGAGCTGGCCGGCATGATGAACGGCAGCCTCGGCTTTCACAGCGAGCTCGGCCAGGGCTGCTGTTTCTGGATCGATCTGCCGGGAGCGGCCTCGCCCGAGGAGCAGCAGGCGGCATTCGGCAACGGCCCGTCGGCCGGACAGGTCGAGTGGGTCGAGGACGATTCCTGAAGCGTGACTGACGGGTGGGGCGTCCCTGCCCCGAAGGGATCAGGCCGGGCGGCCCTTGGCGCGGCTGACCCGGTCGACCAGGTAGACCAGTCCGTGGTAGTCCAGCCCGCTGTACCGGCTGAGGCCGATCTCGCAGGTGCGGCTGGTGGAGATGCCCTCCTCGCAGTACTGCACTGCGTCCTTCAGGCTGCGCAGGGCGTTGGCGTTCAGCTCGGGGGTGGTGAAGCCCTTGTCGCCGGCGAAACCGCAGCAGTGGATGCCCTCCGGAACCACCACTTCCCTGGCGCAGCGCCGGGCGATGTCGATCAGCGCCTCGGCTTCGCCCAGGTGCTGGGTGCTGCAGGTGACGTGCACGGCGACCGGCGCCTCCTGCGGCTCGAAGTCCAGCCGCTCGAGCAGGAAGGTGCGGATGAATCTCACCGGATCGAAGATCTGCAGGCGCGGATCGGGCTGCTCCTTGACCAGGCGCAGGGTGCAGGGGCTGGTGTCGCAGTAGATCGGATCGAGCCCGCCGCGACTGGCCTCGAGCAGGGCGTCGAGGGTTTCCCGGCGCTTGCGCTCGGCCTGTCCGGCATAGCCCTTGGAGGCGAACGGCTGGCCGCAGCAGAGCTTGTCCAGCCCTTCCGGGAAGACTACCTGGTAGCCGGCCTTCTCCAGCAGGGCACGGGTCTTGTCGATCAGCGGCACCTGCTCCTTGTCGTCGCCGGCCGGCCCCATGGCGCGCGATACGCAGGCGGCGAGGTAGACCACCCGTGGCCGCTCGTCGGGCTGCGCTGCGGCAGGCCGCTTCAGTCGCACCGGTTGCGGCATGGCCGGCGTCCACTGCGGCAGGTGCCCGCCGCTGATTCGGGACAGGGCGCTGCTGAACTTCGCCAGGCGCGGCGCGCCGAGCAGGCGGCGCGCGCCGTCGGCGGCGACCAGCACCAGGCGAGAGGCGCGCACGGCAGCGGCGAAGTGTTCTGCCAGCCAGTCGGCGGTGCCGTTGCGGCCGGCGTCCAGACCGCGCAGCTTGCGCACCAGGTCGCCGGTGTTGATCCCCACCGGGCAGCGCTGGGCGCACAGGCCGGTGGCCGCGCAGGTGTCGATGCCCTGGTAGCGGTAGGCCTTCTCCAGAGTGTCGCTGGCCGTGCCGTTGCGCCGTCTGGCCTGGATGTCGCGCCACATGACGATGCGCTGGCGCGGCGTCAGGGTCAGGCCGCGGGACGGGCAGACCGGCTCGCAGAAGCCGCACTCGATACACTTGTCGACGATCTCGTCGGCGGCCGGCAGCGGCTTGAGGTTCTTCAGGTGGATCTCGGGATCTTCCGAGAGCACCACGTCGGGGTTGAGGATGCCCTGGGGATCGAGCAGGCGCTTGATTCTCCACATCAGCTGGTAGGCATCCTGGCCCCATTCCAGCTCGACGAAGGGCGCCATGTTGCGCCCGGTGCCATGCTCGGCCTTCAGCGAGCCGCCGAACTCCACCGCCACCAGCTGCGCGACCTCCTGCATGAAGGCCTCGTAGCGGGCGACCTGGGCCGGCTCGTCGAAGCCCTGGGTGAAGACGAAGTGCAGGTTGCCCTCCAGGGCGTGGCCGAACAGGATCGCCTCGTCGTAGCGGTGCTTCTCCAGCAGCTGGATCAGCCGGTTAACGCCTTCGGCCAGGCGTTCGATCGGGAAGGTGACGTCCTCGATGATCACCGTGGTGCCGGTCTGGCGCACCGCGCCGACCGCCGGGAAGGTGTCCTTGCGGATCTTCCACAGCTGGTTGTAGACGGCCGGGTCGCTGCTGAAGTCGACCTGCTTCTCCACCGGGAAGCCGGCGATGGACGCCGTGATCCGCTCGATCTGCTCCTCCAGCAGCGAGAGGCCGGAGGCGCGGGTTTCGATCAGCAGGGCGCAGGCACCGGCGGAAAGTGCCTTGACCCACTCCGGCATGCCCGGCTTGTCCTGCACCGAGCGCAGGCTGCGCCGGTCGAGCAGTTCCACCGCCGAGACCGGCTGCTGCTTGAGCACCGGCACGGCGTTGCAGCAGGTCTCCACGTCGGGGAAGACGATCAGCGCGCTGGCCTTGTGCGGGTGCTCGGGCACCGTGTGGTAGGTCACCGCGCTGATGAAGCCCAGGGTGCCCTCGGAGCCGACCATCAGGTGGGTGAGGATGTCCAGCGGCTGGTCGTAGTCGACCAGGGCGTTGAGCGACAGGCCGGTGGTGTTCTTCAGCCGGTACTTGTGGCGGATCTTCGCCGCCAGCGTCTCGTCGGCGCGGGTCTGCCGGCCCAGTTCGGCGAGCTGCTCGAGCAGCTCGCCGTGGCTGGCCTGGAAGCTCGCCACGCTGAGCGGGTCCTCGGTGTCCAGCACGGTACCATCGGCCAGCACCAGACGCAGGGCGGCGAGGGTGTGGTAGCTGTTCTGCGCGGTGCCGCAGCACATGCCGCTGGAGTTGTTGGCGACGATGCCGCCGATCTTCGCCGCGTTGATCGACGCCGGGTCCGGGCCGATCTTGCGTCCCAGCGGAGCCAGCACGGCGTTGGCGTGGGCGCCGATGACGCCGGGCTGCAGGCGGATCTGCGCGCCGCCGTTGCGGATGTCGCGGCCGTTCCACTGCTCGCCGAGGACGATCAGCACCGAGTCGGTCACCGACTGGCCGGAGAGGCTGGTGCCGGCGGCGCGGAAGGTCACCGGCACGCGGGAGGTAGAGGCCAGGCGCAGCAGCTTGACCACTTCGGCCTCGGTCTCGACGCGCAGCACCAGCTTGGGAATCAGCCGGTAGAAGCTGGCGTCGGTGCCGAAGGCCAGCGTCGACAGCGGATCGTCGAAGCGCCGCTCGCGGGGAATCAGGCGTTCGACGGCGCTCATAAAGGAAGCGGGCAGACTCATGCATCCTCCAGGATCAACACGACCAGATCCTTGGGGCCGTGGGCACCGTAGGCCAGCACCTGCTCGATGTCGGCGGTCTTCGACGGGCCGGACACCAGCAGGGCGTTGGTCGGCATGCCGGCGGCCCAGCGCTGCTTCTGCTGCACCTCGTGGAAGTTGTCGTAGACCTCGCTGGCCTTGAGCAGGGCGAAATGCACCGGCGGCACCAGGCTCATCAGCCGCGGCTCCTCGCGGGTCGGCCAGAGGATCAGGCTGCCGGTGGCGGCGATGGCGCCGAGGGTGCCGGTCAGGCTGGCCGGGGTGTCGTCGAACAGCTCGGCCTTCCATTCCTCGACCGGCCGGTCGTAGGCCTTGAGCCGCGGCAGGCCCTCGCGTCCGGCGAAGTGTGCGGCGAGCTGCGCGCCGTGGGCGGTGCTCGGGGCAATCAGCAGGCTGGGGAGTTGCTTGTCGGCCAGCAGCTTTTCCAGCAGCGCCGGCCAGTCGGCCGCGGTGGTCAGGTGGGTTTCGGTGTGCACCGCTTCCATCAGTTGGCGCAGGCGCGAGATGCGCTCGGCGGCCGGGTAGCTCCAGGGCCGGGTCACCAGGTCCACGTCGTAGTCGTCGGCCACCGGTGCGGTGCCTTCGAGGCTCTTTCTCAGCTTGGCGAGGATATTGGCTTTGGCCGACATCATTTGCCCTCCAGGTGCTCGCGGGCCAGCTCGTGCAGCGAGCGGGCGGCCGGTTTCGGTGCGCTGTGGTTCTGCGTCCAGGGGCCGAGGTTGCTTGGCGTCAGGCCGCGCAGGCGGGTGGCGAAAAAGCCGAAGACGCGATACAGCCATGGCGAGCGGTTGAGCAGGCGCCAGCCCTTCCACAACAGGCGTTCGCGCGGCGAGTACTTGCTGCCCTGGCCGCGCATGACCTTGTGCGGGTCGTCCGGGGCTTTGACGTTCTCCTCGCGCAGGCGGCGCAAGAGCGAGGGGATCGGGATCTTCACCGGGCAGACTTCGCCGCAGGCGCCGCACAGCGAGGAGGCGCTGGGGTGGTCGGGGGTGTTCTCGAGGCCCATCAGGTGCGGCGAGATAATCTTGCCGATCGGCCCGGGATAGACGGTGCCGTAGGCCTGGCCGCCGATCCGGGTGTACACCGGGCAGTGGTTCATGCAGGCGCCGCAGCGGATGCAGTTGAGGGTCTGGCGCAGCTCGCCGTCGGCGAAGGCCTGGCTGCGGCCGTTGTCGAGCAGCACCAGGTGGACTTCCTGCGGGCCGTCCAGCTCGTCGGCCTTGCGCGGCCCGGAGATCATGTTGACGTAGGTGGTGATGCCCTGGCCGAGCGCCGAGCGGGTCAGCAGGGAGAGCAGCGGCACCACATCGCGCAGGTTCTCCACCACCTTCTCGATGCCGGTGACGGCGATGTGCACCGGCGGCACCGTGGTCGACATGCGGCCGTTGCCCTCGTTCTCCACCAGCAGCAGGGTGCCGGTCTCGGCCACCGCGAAGTTGACCCCGGAGACGCCGATGTCGGCCTCGAGGAACTTCTTGCGCAGCACACGCCGACCGGTCTGGATCAGCGCATCGACGTCTTCGGTATAGGGTTCGCCGAGCCGGTCGTGGAACAGGTCGGCGACCTGCCGGGCGTTCTTGTGGATCGCCGGCATGATGATGTGGGTGGGCTTCTCGTGGTCGAGCTGGATGATGTACTCGCCCATGTCGGATTCCAGGGCCTCGATGCCGTGGCGTTCGAGGAAATGGTTCATTTCCATTTCTTCGCTGACCATCGACTTGCCCTTGATCACCTGTTTGGCCTGATGGCGCTCGGCGATCTCCAGCACGATGCGATTGGCCTCCTCGGTGGTTTCCGCCCAGTGCACCTTCACGCCGTTGCGGGTCAGGTTGGCTTCCAGCCGCTCGAGCAGTTCCGGCAGCCTGGACAGGGCGCGGGCGCGCACGTGGTTGCCCATCTCGCGCAGGTGCTCGCGCTCATACTCGTCCGGCATCGAGGCCAGGCGCTTGGCCATCAGCGAATCCATGGCCTTGCGCATGTTGCCGCGCAACTGGGCGTCGCCGAGGGCATTGTGGGCGTTGTGCTTGAGGTCGCGGCTGGAGAGCTCCACCGCCGGGATGCGGGCCTGGCTGTTCATCGGGCGCCTCCGGTGCGTTTCCAGAGGAAGCTGGCCAGGTGCTGGCCGCGCAGCGGCGCGTGCTGCTTCTCCAGCGCGCCGTTGATGTTGAGCAGGCAGCCGCCGTCGGCGCTGACCACCTCGGCGGCGCCGGAGTCCTGCAGAGCGCGGGTCTTGTCGGCGACCATGGCGCCGGAGATGTCAGGCATGCGCACGCTGAAGGTGCCGCCGAAGCCGCAGCACTCGCCCTCGTGGTCGTGCTCGACGCGCTCGACCCGCTCCAGTTGGGCGAGCAGGGCACGGCCGTGCAGGTGGGTGTTCATCTCGCGGCGCGCCGAGCAGGAGGTGTGCAGGGCGATGCGGGTCGGCTGGCCCCGGTCCTTGAACTCGACCTTGCAGATGTGCAGGAGGAACTCGGCCAGCTCGAAGGTCCGTGCGGCCAGGGCCTGCACCTGGCGCAGGGTGGCCGGCTCGTCCTTGAACAGCTCGCAATAGTGATGGCGGATCATCCCGGCGCAGGAGCCGGACGGCACGACCAGCGGCCAGTCCTCGGCAAACAGCGCCAGCTGGGCGCGGGCGACCTCCCGCGCCTCGTCGGTGTAGCCCGAGGTGTAGGCCGGCTGGCCGCAGCAGCTCTGTTCCTGCGGGAAGTGCACCTGGATGCCTTCGCGCTCGAGCAGGCGGATGGCGTCGAGGCCGGCCTCGGGGAAGAACAGGTCGAGCACGCAGGTGCCGAACAGGTAGGCGTTGCCCGGTTTCTGCGCCGGGTACTGGCGCGGTTCGGGCAGGGGCGGCGCCACGCGGGTGGCGTTGGGCGCGGCATTGTAGAAGAGTTCGCTCATCGGGATCTCCGATCATCCATTGGCCTGGTTGTCACGGCATCGGCGAAACCCGCACGAGGCGGGTTTCGCACGGTCGGCAGCGGCCGTCAGCGGGCGTTCACCAGCGGATCGCTGACACCGAGGACATAGATCGCGAGCAGGGCGATCAGGCCGGTGAACAGCACGTAGTAGAAGGTCGGCCACACGGTCTTGCGCAGGGTGCTGCCTTCGCGTCCGAGCAGGCCGACGGTGGCGGAGGCGGCGACCACGTTGTGGATCGCCACCATGTTGCCGGCAGCGGCACCGATGGCCTGCGCGGCGACGATCAGCGCGCCGGAGATGCCGAGGTTCTCGGCGACGCCGAACTGGAACTGGCTGAGCATCATGTTGCTCACCGTGTTGGAGCCGGCGATGAAGGCGCCCAGGGCGCCTATGCTCGGCGCCAGCAGCGGATAGATGCTGCCGACGCTGTCGGCCACCCATTGCGCCATGGCGATCGGCATGCTCGGCAGCCCGCCGGTATTGACGCCGGAGTTGATCAGGATGCGCACCATCGGCACGGTGAACAGCAGGACGAAGCCGGCGCCGAGCAGCACCTTGCTCGATTCGCCAACTGCCGCTGCCAGTTCGCGGGTCTTCATGCCATGCAGGAAGAAGGTGGCGATGACCACGGCGACCAGGATGCCGCCCGGCAGGTACAGCGGCATGAAGTCGGCCTTGATCCCGGTTTCGCCGAGCAGGTCGGGGAACACCACGATCACCGATTTCAGGGCGCTGCCGACTTCCGGGAACACCCGGCTGATCACCAGCAGCAGGCCGACCAGCACATAGGGCAGCCAGGCGCGCAGGGTGCTCATCGGCCGCTGGGTGAGCGCATCGAGCTTCATCTCCACGCTGCCCAGCCATTCGTTCGGCCAGTCCTTGGCGTCGGCGAAGTCCCAGGTCTTCTTCGGTACCAGGAAGCCGTAGTGCGCGGCGCTGGTGACAATGGCCAGACCAATCAGCCCGCCGGCCAGCGAGGGGAACTCCGGACCGAGGAACACGCCGGTGGCGACGTAGGGCAGGGTGAAGGCCAGGCCGCCGAAAATGGCGAACGGCAGCACCTCGAAGCCGGCCTTCCAACTCTTCTCCTTGCCGAAGAAGCGGGTCAGCATCAGCACCATGATCAGCGGCATCAGAGTGCCGACGATGGCGTGGATGATCGCCACGTTGCTGGTGATCAGTTGCAGGAACACCTCCCAGCTGGAGCCTTCGGCGCTCAGGCGGGCGCCCAGGCTGGCGCTGTCCAGGCCGCTGTTGACGCCGATGATGATCGGCGTGCCGACCGCACCGAAGGACACCGGGGTGCTCTGTACCAGCATGCCCATCAGCACCGCGGCCAGCGCCGGAAAGCCGATGGCCACCAGCAGCGGGGCGGCGATGGCCGCCGGGGTGCCGAAGCCGGAGGCGCCTTCGATGAAGCAGCCGAACAGCCAGGCGATGATGATCGCTTGGATGCGCCGGTCGGGGCTGATGGTGGTGAAGCCGGCGCGGATCACGGCGATGGCGCCGGAGTGCTTGAGGGTGTTGAGCAGCAGGATGGCGCCGAAGATGATCCACAGCACGCCGATGGTGATGACCAGACCCTGCAGGGTGGAGGCGAGCACGCGGTTGAGGCTCATGTCCCAGACGTACAGGCCGATGCCGGCGGTGAGCAGGTAGACCAGCGGCATGGCGCGCTTGGCCGGCCAGCGCAGGCCGACCAGCAGGGCGGCAGCGAGCAGGATCGGGGAAAAGGCGAGAAGCGCGAGGATTCCGGGTTGCATGGGCTGTACCTCGGATCAGGGCGCGACGCGCGGGCAGGTGGACAGGGGATGGCAGGCAAGCGGAGCAGGCATGGCTGGACCTCGTGGCCGGTTATTGGATTTGTTGGCCTAAATTGGTAATACCAATTTACAAATGGCGAGGCTCAGGGTAAAAGTTGAAATTGACGTCTGTCAATCGCCCCTGCTTTGACTTTAGTCGCTCGACTATGGCTTGTGAGGCTTTCCGTCCAGGCGTTAGGCTTGCCGGCTGCGTGCTCCGGCAGGAGCTTGAGCGGTCAAACCACTGGAGAGGAAGGAATGGGATTCGGTCCGGTTCGGCAGCGTCGTCTGTCGGATGACATCGTCGAGCGTCTGGAGGCAATGATTCTCGAAGGCTCGCTCAAGGCGGGCGAGCGCCTGCCGGCGGAGCGTGTGCTGGCCGAGCAGTTCGGCGTGTCGCGCCCCTCGCTGCGCGAGGCGATTCAGCGGCTGGCGGCACGTGGCCTGCTGGTCAGCCGCCAGGGAGGCGGCACCTATGTGGCCGAGGCGCTGGGTTCGACCTTCAGCGACCCGCTGGTGCAGTTGCTGGAAAGCAGCACCGAGGCGCAGCGCGACCTGCTGGAGTTCCGGCATACACTGGAGGGCGCCTGCGCCTTTTATGCGGCGCAGCGCGCCACGCCCCTGGATCACGAGCGCCTGCGTGCCGCCTTCCAACGGCTGCAGCGCTGCTACGAAGCCTCGGTGCCCGGTGGCAGCACCGAGGAGGGCCTGGCCGATGCGCACTTTCATCTGGCGATCGCCGAGGCCAGCCACAATGCCGTGCTGCTGCATACCATCAAGGGGCTGTTCGATCTGCTTCAGCGCAACGTAGTGACCAATATCGGCGGCATGTATGCCCAGCGCGGAGAGACCCGCGACATGCTGATGCAGCAGCATCGCGAGCTGTACGAGGCGATCGTCGGCGGGCGGGCCGAAGAGGCGCGAGTGGTATCCAGTCGGCACATTCATTATGTGCAGGAGGTGCTGGCCGAGGTGCGGCAGGAGGCGCAGCGCGAGGCGCGGGCGCGGCGACGCCAAGGGTTGGCCGAGGGCTGACGGGGCGGGGCGGCGCCAGGGTGGCGTCGCCCCGTGGTTCAATCTTCCTTGCCCTTGCTGCGTATGGCGCGCTGGATTTCCCGGTCTGAGTCGCGCGCCTTCTCGGTGTCGCGCTTGTCGTACTCCTTCTTGCCCTTGGCCAGGGCGATCTCGCACTTGATCAGATGCTTCTTCCAGTACAGCGAGAGGGCGACGCAGGCGTAGCCCTTCTGCTGGACGGCGCCGAACAGCTTGCCGAGCTCGCGCTTGTGCAGCAGCAGTTTGCGTGTGCGGGTGGGGTCGGCGATCACGTGGGTGCTGGCCGTCGTCAGGGGTGTGATGTGGCTGCCCATCAGCCAGGCCTCGCCATCCTTCAGCAGTACGTAGCTGTCGACCAGCTGTGCCTTGCCGGCACGCAGGCTCTTCACTTCCCAGCCGGACAAGGCCAGGCCGGCCTCGAACTTCTGCTCGATGAAATAGTCGTGCAGCGCCTTCTTGTTTTGCGCGATGTTGCCCTGAGGGTGTTTCTTTTGCTTAGCCATAGGGCGCGCATTATAGGCAGTTGCGGGCGGGCTGGCGACACCGAGCTTGAGGGGGGGCGGTTAATTTCGGACAATGCCCAATCGCTGCTGCATGCGGCTGCGGCCGGGGCGTACCTGGGGTCCGCCGGCTGTGCCCTTGTCTGAGCTTCTGGCATCTCCTCGCAGGGGCTGCAGGTGCCAGGCGTGCTGCCGTGTTTGCCGGCGAATTGACGAAGTAACCGAGAGTGCATTGAATGGCGACGCGCATACACCGCTCGGCACTGCTGCCTTTTCCGGCGCGTGTCCTTTATGACCTGGTCAACGACGTGGCGCACTATCCGGATTTTCTCCCCTGGTGCAGCGCCACCGAGGTGCTGGAGGTCAGCGAGACGCATATGCGCGCCAGGCTGGAAGTGGCCAAGGGGGGCTTGAGTCAGCGCTTTCTCACCCGCAACGCCCTGCAGCCGGGGCGGAGCATCGAGATGAATCTGGAGGAGGGGCCCTTCACCCATCTGCATGGTCTCTGGGAGTTCAAGGCGCTCGGCGAGAAAGCCTGCAAGATCAGCCTTGATCTGACCTTCGACTACTCCGGGCCACTGGTCAAGGCGACCCTCGGGCCGCTGTTCAACCAGGCGGCCAATACCCTGGTGGATGCCTTCTGCGAACGGGCCAAGCAACTGTATGGATAGGCAGAGCATCGCCGTGGAAGTGGTTTATGCCCTGGCGGATCGGCAGAGACTCGTCTGCCTGAGCGTGCCGCGTGGTACCACGGTGCGCGAAGCGGCCTTGCGCTCCGGGCTCGACCGGGAGTTTCCCGGCCTGGACCTGGCGAACAGTCCTCTGGGAGTCTTCGGCAAGGTGGTGCCCAGGCCGGAGGAGCGTGTGCTGGAGGAGGGCGAGCGGGTGGAAGTCTATCGTCCGCTGATCGCCGATCCCAAGGAGGTGCGCAAGCTGCGGGCTGCCAAGGCCGCCAGGGTCAAGGCGGACGAGGGAGCGCCAGAGTAGGGGCTTCTGGAGGCCTGCGGACCGGTCGGCCTATTGCGGGCTGGGGTCCAAGGGTTCCGGCGTCGGTACGGGTTCGCTTTCCGCCTCGTCCACTTCGCGCTGGATCTCCTCGAGCAGGGAGCCGGGCTTGATCGGCTTTTCGCCCTCCCCGCTCGGCGCCCTTCTGATGACAGTGCCGCCACTGCCTCCCATGATCTCTTCTTCGCGTGTGACGCCGGGGAGGAAGTCGCCGGCCAGGCCGACCAGCAGGTCGTTGCTGTCGAACACCAGGCTGACCCGCTCCTGCAGCCGCTGGCCGCCGCCGGGTTTGATGCTGTACAGATAATCCCAGCGATTCGGATGGAAGGTATCGGTGATCAGCGGGCTTCCCATGACAAACCGGACTTGCCGGCGGGTCATTCCGGGGCGCAACTGGTCTATCATGTCCTGCGTCACGACATTGCCCTGCTGAATGTCGATTTTGTACACCCCGGGAATCGTGCAGCCGGCAAGAGCGAGCAGGCCCACGAGGGGTAGACTGGTCAGCATGAGCTTGGTGTTTTGCATTGCTGGGAGAGTTCCGCTATCTGCTGGGGCAACGAATCCCTGATAATACCCGCATTGAAGGAGGCTGCGAAGCAGCAGCAAGAAAGCCGACCATGGTTGAAAATAACGAACTGCGTAAAGCCGGTCTGAAAGTTACCCTGCCGCGCGTCAAGATCCTGCAGATGCTCGATTCCGCCGGGCATCGCCACATGAGTGCGGAGGATGTCTACAAGGCGTTGATGGAGGCCGGAGAAGACGTGGGGCTGGCGACGGTCTATCGGGTGCTGACCCAGTTCGAGGCGGCTGGGCTGGTGGTGCGCCATAATTTCGATGGCGGACATGCGGTGTTCGAGCTGGCCGACAGCGGTCACCACGACCACATGGTGTGCGTGGATTCCGGCGAGGTGATCGAGTTCTACGATCCGGATATCGAAAAGCTGCAGCGGGAAATCGTCAAGCGACACGGCTTCGAGCTGGTCGACCACAACCTGGTGCTCTACGTGCGCAAGAAATCCTGAGGTCGGACAGCCTCTTTCATCAGTGGAAAGGCGACCGGTTGGTCGCCTTTTTTGCATCGGCCGGCAGGCAGTGTTGCTCAGGCCTGGGCGCTGCCGATCATGCGGCGTGCGTGGGCCAGGGACTCCTCGGTCAGCTCGAGCCCGCCCAGCATGCGGGCCAGCTCTTCGATGCGAGGATCGCCCTCGAGAAGGGTGACTGCCGTGCGGGTTTCGTCGACTCCGCGCGCCTTGTGCACGAAGAGGTGGCGATGGCCCTGGGCGGCCACCTGGGGCAGGTGGGTGACGGTCAGCACCTGGCCGAGCTCGCCGAGCTGGCGCAGGAGCTGGCCGACCACTTCGGCGGTCGGGCCGCCGATGCCGACGTCGACCTCGTCGAAGACCAGGGTCGGCGTGCGCGAAGTCTGGGCGGTGATCACCTGGATCGCCAGGCTGATGCGCGACAGCTCGCCGCCCGAGGCGACCCTGGCCAGGGGTTTCAAGGGTTGGCCGGGGTTGGCGCTGACCAGGAATTCGGCCTGCTCGAGTCCGTGGGGATGAGGCTCGCTCGAGGTGGATGGGGATAGCTCGATGGCAAAGCGCCCGCCAGGCATGCCCAGGCGCTGCATCTGCTGCTCGACGGCCATGCCCAGGCGGGTAGCCGCCTGCCGTCGAAGCTCGCCGAGCTCCACGGCCTTTTCCTGATAATGCCGTTCGTAGGCTGCCAGCTCCTGTGCGAGTCGCTCGAGGGTTTCGTCGTCCGCGTTCAATCCGGACAGCTCATCCAGCAGCCGTTGCTGCAGGGGGATCAGCTCGTACGGCTGGATGCGGTGCTTGCGTGCCAGGCTGTAGATGGCATCGAGACGCTCCTCGATGCGTTGCTGGCGCTGCGGGTCGATGTCGAAGTGATCGAGAAAGCGGTTCAGCTCGCCGACGGCCTCCTCGACCTGGATCTGCGCGCTGGCCAGCAGGTTGATCGCCTCGCCGAGCGGGCCGGGTTGGGCCTGTAGGCCGGTCAGGCGCTGCAGGCTGGCGGTCAGGGCGGAGAGCACGTTGCCGGCATCGTTCTCGCTGCACAGGTCGATGACCTGGCGGCAGCTGCCGAGCAGATGCTCTGCATTGGTCTGGGCCTTGTGTTCCTGCTCCAGCTCTTCCAGCTCATGGTCGCCGAGGGCGAGGTTCTCCAACTCCTCCAACTGGTAGCTGAGCAGTTGCTGGCGGGCGCGCTGCTCGTCGCCGGCGCTGCTCAGTCTTTCCAGCTCCTGGCGGGTCTGTCGCCAGCGCTGTGCGGCCAGTCGTACCTGGCGGGCGAGGTCGCTGGCGCCGGCGTATTCGTCGAGCAGGCGCCTCTGAATGTCGTTCTTCAGCAGGGACTGGTGTTCGTGCTGGCTATGGACGTCGATCAGCAGTTCGCCGAGTGCCCTGAGGTCGCCCTGCGGGCAGGGTGTGCCGTTGATATAGGCGCGCGAGCGGCCTTCGGCGGTGATCACCCGGCGCAGGATGCACGGGCTTCCGCGCTCTAGGTCTCGCTCTGCGAGCCAGGTCTGTGCTTCGGGGATCGTCGTCAGATCGAAACTGGCGAGGATGTCAGCCTTGTCCGCACCGGGCCGCACGGCGCCGCTGTCGGCCCGATCGCCCAGGGCCAGGCCGAGGGCATCGAGCATGATCGACTTGCCGGCGCCGGTCTCGCCGGTGATGACGGTCATGCCCGCGTCCAGTTCGAGGTCCAGGTGTTCGACGATGGCGTAGTTGTGGATCGACAGGTGCACCAGCATGGCAAGGCTCCCGGGATGCGTTTTCTGTGCATATATACAGTAGTCGGTTTTGTGCCGACAACATGCCCGTGCGCGAAATGCGGATGGACTGCACAAGGCCTCTTGAAGCGCCGGATTGCATCCCCATATAGGGCGGCAGAAACACGAGCCGCGCCCGTGGCTGCTTTTTGTTTGAAAGGAGAGATGCATGGCTGACGAACAGAACCTCGATAACCAGGCACCGGAGACGCCGGCCGCCGAGGGTGTCCCTGCCGGCGAGGACCTGGTTGCTCGCGTGCAGGCGCTGGAAGAGCAGCTGGCTGCTGCCCAGGATCAGGCCTTGCGCGCCGCGGCGGAGCTGCAGAACGTGCGTCGGCGTGCCGAGCAGGATGTGGAGAAGGCACACAAGTTCGCTCTCGAGCGTTTTGCCCAGGATCTGCTGGGGGTGGTCGACAGTCTCGAGCGCGGTATCGAGCTGTCCGATCCGTCCGACGAGTCGATTCGACCGATGCGTGAAGGCATGGAGCTGACCCTGAAGATGTTCCATGACGTTCTCAAGCGCTATCAGCTCGAGCAGCTCGATCCACACGGTGAGCCCTTCAATCCCGAGCACCATCAGGCGATGGCCATGGAGGAAAGCGACAGCGCCGAGCCAGGCAGTGTGCTCAAGGTGTTCCAGAAGGGCTATCTGCTCAGCGGTCGCCTGCTGCGTCCGGCGATGGTGGTGGTCAGCAAGGCGCCGGTGCCTTCGAACGACGAGCAGGCTTGAAATGGGGCAGCCCGCCCCCATCTGTAGGGGCATGTATTTATCGGTTTTCGCGCCTGGCCTTTGCGGCACGGCGGCGAGCCAGTGGAACGATTAGCGCAGGGGCCTTTCGGTGGCCTGTTGAATCAAGTTTCGGAGAATGAACATGGGAAAAATCATCGGTATCGACCTGGGCACCACCAACTCCTGCGTGGCTGTGCTGGAGAACGGGACGGCCAAGGTCATCGAAAACGCGGAAGGTGCGCGCACCACACCGTCGATCATCGCCTACAGCAATGACGGCGAAACCCTGGTCGGTCAGTCGGCCAAGCGCCAGGCGGTGACCAACCCGCAGAACACCCTGTATGCGGTCAAGCGCCTGATCGGCCGCCGCTTCGAAGAAGATGTGGTGCAGAAGGACATCAAGCTGGTCCCGTACAAGATCGTCAAGGCCGACAACGGTGATGCCTGGGTCGAAGTGAAGGGCCAGAAGATGGCTCCGCCGCAGATCAGCGCCGAAGTGCTGAAGAAGATGAAGAAGACCGCCGAGGACTATCTCGGCGAGCCGGTCACCGAGGCGGTGATCACCGTGCCGGCCTACTTCAACGACAGCCAGCGTCAGGCCACCAAGGACGCCGGCCGCATCGCCGGTCTGGACGTCAAGCGCATCATCAACGAGCCGACTGCCGCAGCGCTGGCCTACGGCATGGACAAGGCCAAGGGCGATCACACCATCATCGTCTATGACTTGGGCGGCGGTACCTTCGACGTGTCGGTGATCGAAATCGCCGAGGTCGACGGCGAGCACCAGTTCGAGGTGCTGGCCACCAACGGCGACACCTTCCTGGGTGGTGAGGACTTCGACATCCGCCTGATCGACTACCTCGTCGACGAATTCAAGAAGGAGAGCGGCATCGACCTCAAGGGCGACCCGCTGGCCATGCAGCGCCTGAAGGAGGCCGCTGAGAAGGCCAAGATCGAGCTGTCCTCCAGCCAGCAGACCGACGTCAACCTGCCGTACATCACCGCCGATCAGACCGGTCCGAAGCACCTCAACGTCAAGGTGACCCGTGCCAAGCTGGAATCCCTGGTCGAGGAGTTGGTGCAGCGCACCATCGAGCCGTGCCGCATTGCCCTGAAGGACGCCGGCATTGACGTGAGCAAGATCGACGAGGTGATCCTGGTCGGCGGTCAGACCCGCATGCCGCTGGTGCAGCAGAAGGTTGCCGAGTTCTTCGGCAAGGAGCCGCGCAAGGACGTCAACCCGGACGAGGCCGTGGCCATGGGCGCCGCCATCCAGGGTGCGGTGCTGGCCGGTGACGTGAAGGACGTGCTGCTGCTCGACGTGTCTCCGCTGACCCTGGGCATCGAGACCCTGGGTGGCGTGATGACGCCGCTGATCGAGAAGAACACCACCATTCCGACCAAGAAGTCGCAGGTGTTCTCCACCGCGGATGACAACCAGAGCGCCGTGACCATTCACGTGCTGCAGGGCGAGCGCAAGCAGGCCGCGCAGAACAAGTCGCTGGGCCGTTTCGACCTGGCCGACATTCCGCCGGCACCGCGCGGCGTGCCACAGATCGAGGTCACCTTCGACATCGACGCCAACGGTATCCTGCACGTGTCCGCCAAGGACAAGGCCACCGGCAAGCATCAGTCCATCGTGATCAAGGCCAACTCCGGCCTGTCCGAGGATGAGATCCAGCAGATGGTGCGTGACGCCGAGGCCAATGCCGAGGAAGACCGCAAGTTCGAGGAGCTGGTTTCCGCGCGTAACCAGGGCGATCAGCTGGTACATGCCACCCGCAAGATGATCTCCGAGGCAGGTGACAAGGTCGGCGCGGACGAGAAGGTTGGCATCGAAAAAGCGATCGCTGATCTGGAGGCGGCGCTCAAGGGCGACGACAAGTCCCGGATCGAGTCCCAGATGAACGCTCTGTCCCAGGCCACCACTCCGCTGGCGCAGAAGATGTATGCCGAGCAGGCCGAGTCCGGCGAGGCGGCTGCCCAAGGCGGCGAGAAGGCCAAGGCCTCGGCGGACGACGTGGTGGACGCCGAGTTCGAAGAGGTCAAGGACAGCAAGGGCAACAAGTAAGCAGCACGCTTGCTTTCGTCCCGGCCCGTCGCCTGCGGGGGGCCTGAACCGCCACGCGGGGGCTTGCTCCCGCGTCGGCGTGTCTGGGGCAGACGAATCCGGAGTTCATGAGATTTATGGCGAAGCGTGACTATTACGAGGTGCTGGGGGTCGAGCGGGGGGCTGACGAAGCGGAGCTGAAGAAGGCTTACCGCCGTCTGGCGATGAAGTACCACCCTGATCGCAATCCCGACAACAAGTCGGCCGAGGAGAAGTTCAAGGAGGTCAACGAGGCCTACGAGGTGCTCTCCGATTCAGGCAAGCGGATGGCCTACGACCAGTACGGTCATGCCGGGGTCGATCAGAGCATGGGGGGAGGCGCCGGTTTCGGTGCCGGTGGAGCCAACTTCTCCGATATCTTCGGTGACGTGTTCAGCGATTTCTTCGGGGGCGGACGCGGCGGTGCCCGTGGCGGGCCGCAGCGCGGCAGCGATCTGCGCTACACCCTTGAGCTCAACCTGGAGGAGGCGGTCCGCGGCACCACGGTGACCATCCGCGTGCCGACCCTGGTGCACTGCAAGACCTGCGATGGCAGCGGTGCGAAGAAGGGCACCACGCCGGTCACCTGTACGACCTGCGGCGGCATCGGTCAGGTGCGCATGCAGCAGGGCTTCTTCTCGGTGCAGCAGACCTGCCCGCGCTGCCACGGCAGCGGCAAGATGATTGCCGATCCCTGTCCGGACTGTCATGGCCAGGGGCGTGTGGAGGAGCACAAGACTCTGTCGGTGAAGGTGCCGGCCGGGGTCGACAGCGGCGATCGCATCCGTCTGGCCGGCGAGGGCGAGGCCGGTACCCTGGGCGGACCGCCCGGCGATCTCTATGTGGTGGTCAGTGTCCGCGAACACCCGATCTTCCAGCGCGACGGCAAGCACCTGTACTGTGAGGTGCCGATCAGCTTCGCCGATGCGGCGCTCGGCGGCGAGTTGGAGGTGCCGACCCTTGATGGCCGGGTCAAGCTGAAGATCCCGGAGGGCACCCAGACCAGCAAGCTGTTCCGTCTGCGCGGCAAGGGGGTGGCGCCGGTACGCGGCGGCGCGGCTGGCGACCTGATGTGCCGGGTGGTGGTGGAAACGCCGGTCAATCTGAGCAAGCGCCAGCGCGAACTGCTCGAGGAGTTCCGCGGCAGTTTGCAGGGCAACAGCAGCCATTCGCCCAGGGCCAGCGGCTGGTTCGAGGGCGTGAAGCGCTTTTTCGACGATTTGTAACTCCTGGCTGCGGGCTGGCGGCAAATTCGATGAGGCTGCCGCCGGCCTGCAGGTTTGGGCTTGTAGCTTGAGGCTGATGTTATGCGACGTATTGCAGTGATGGGCGCCGCCGGGCGCATGGGCAAGGCCTTGATCGAGGCGGTGCGGCAAGCCCCGGGAGCCTGCCTGGCGGCGGCCGTCGGGCGGCCGGACAGCACCCTGGTGGGGGGGGATGCTGGCGAGCTGGCCGGTCTGGGGCGGATCGGCGTGCCCTTGTCGGGCGATCTGACCGCGGTGCTGGACGAGTTCGATGTGCTGATCGATTTCACCCATCCGACCGTGACCCTGAAGAACCTGGAAATCTGCCGCCAGGCCGGCAAGGCCATGGTGATCGGTACCACCGGCTTTTCGGCCGACGAGCGGCAATTGCTGAGCGAGGCGGCCCGGGAGATTCCGATCGTCTTTGCCGCCAACTTCAGCGTCGGTGTCAACCTGTGTCTGAAGTTGCTGGATACTGCGGCGCGGGTCTTGGGCGACGAGGTCGATATCGAAATCATCGAAGCCCATCATCGGCACAAGGTCGATGCACCGTCCGGCACCGCCCTGCGTATGGGAGAGGTGGTGGCCAGCGCCTTGGGGCGCGACCTGCAGAAGGTGGCGGTATACGGCCGCGAAGGTCAGACCGGGGCCCGGGCGCGGGAAACCATCGGCTTCGCCACGGTGCGTGCCGGCGATATCGTCGGCGATCACACGGTCCTGTTCGCCGCTGAGGGGGAGCGGGTCGAGATCACCCACAAGGCGTCCAGCCGCATGACCTTCGCCAAGGGAGCGGTACGCGCCGCGCTCTGGCTGGAGGAACGCAGCCCGGCACTGTACGACATGCAGGACGTGCTCGCGCTGCGTTGACGTTGAAAAGACTGAGTGGAATGGTGGGTTGCTGGACCGGAAAAGCCTTTTCCTGTACCCTAGGATTCCAATGTGTCTACTAAAAGCACGCAGACAATTTGAAAAAGAGCGGGATGATGTGTTTACACGTCATTCCGCTTTTTTACAACCTGCGTATGCCCTTCAGGCTTGATTTACGGAGGTCTTCTTGACTAAGCCAGCCATTCTCGCCCTTGCTGATGGCAGCATCTTTCGTGGCGAATCCATCGGCGCTGATGGACAGACCATCGGCGAGGTGGTGTTCAACACTGCCATGACCGGCTATCAGGAAATCCTCACCGATCCTTCGTATGCGCAGCAGATCGTCACCCTGACCTATCCGCACATCGGCAACACCGGCACTACGCCGGAAGATGCCGAATCCGATCGCGTGTGGGCGGCCGGCCTGATCATCCGCGATCTGCCGCTGCTGGCCAGCAACTGGCGCAGCAAGCAGTCGCTGCCGGACTACCTCAAAGAAAACGGCTGCGTGGCCATCGCCGACATCGATACCCGCCGCCTGACCCGCATCCTGCGCGAGAAGGGCTCGCAGAGCGGCTGCATCCTGGTGGGTGACGACGCCACCGAGGAAAGAGCCCTGGAACTGGCGCGCAGCTTCCCCGGCCTCAAGGGCATGGACCTGGCCAAGGTGGTCAGCTGCACCGAGCCCTACGAATGGCGCTCCAGCGTCTGGGAGCTGGCGACCGACAACCACCCGGAAATTCCGGCCGGCAAGCTGCCCTACCATGTGGTGGCCTACGACTTCGGCGTCAAGCTGAACATTCTGCGCATGCTGGTGGCGCGCGGTTGCCGCCTCACCGTGGTGCCGGCACAGACCTCGGCCCGCGAGGTGTTGGCGCTGAATCCGGACGGTGTGTTCCTGTCCAACGGCCCGGGCGATCCCGAGCCGTGCGACTATGCGGTCCAGGCGATCAAGGAAATCCTCGAGACCGATATTCCGGTATTCGGCATCTGCCTCGGTCATCAGTTGCTGGCCCTGGCCTCGGGGGCCAAGACCGTGAAGATGGGCCATGGCCATCACGGCGCCAACCACCCGGTACAGGACCTCGACACCGGCGCCGTGATGATCACCAGCCAGAACCATGGCTTCGCCGTGGAGGAGAGCACGCTGCCGGCCAATCTGCGGGCGATCCATAAATCGCTGTTCGACGGCACCCTGCAGGGTATCGAGCGCACCGACAAGGCGGCCTTCAGCTTCCAGGGCCACCCGGAAGCCAGCCCGGGCCCGCATGATGTGGCGCCGCTGTTCGACCGCTTCATCGCCGAGATGGCCAAGCGTCGCTGAGCCTGCCGACAGATCAACGGATTCGTGTGAGAGACCATGCCAAAACGTACAGATATTAAAAGCATCCTGATCCTCGGCGCCGGCCCCATCGTCATCGGTCAGGCCTGCGAGTTCGACTACTCGGGCGCCCAGGCGTGCAAGGCGCTGAAGGAAGAAGGCTTTCGCGTCATTCTGGTGAATTCCAACCCGGCCACCATCATGACCGACCCGGCCATGGCCGACGCCACCTACATCGAGCCGATCAAGTGGCAGACCGTGGCCAAGATCATCGAGAAGGAGCGTCCCGACGCCCTGCTGCCGACCATGGGCGGCCAGACCGCGCTGAACTGCGCCCTGGCGCTGGAAAAGCACGGCGTGCTGGCCAAGTTCGGCGTCGAAATGATCGGCGCCAATGCCGATACCATCGACAAGGCCGAGGACCGCTCGCGCTTCGACAAGGCCATGCGCTCCATCGGTCTGGAGTGCCCGCGCTCCGGCATCGCCCACAGCATGGACGAGGCCTATGGCGTGCTCGACAAGGTCGGCTTCCCCTGCATCATCCGTCCGTCCTTCACCATGGGCGGCACCGGTGGCGGCATCGCCTACAACCGCGAAGAGTTCGAGGAAATCTGCACCCGGGGTCTCGACCTTTCGCCAACCAGCGAGCTCTTGATCGACGAGTCGCTGATCGGCTGGAAGGAGTACGAGATGGAAGTGGTCCGCGACAAGAAGGACAACTGCATCATCGTCTGCTCGATCGAGAACTTCGATCCGATGGGCGTGCATACCGGCGACTCGATCACCGTGGCTCCGGCGCAGACCCTGACCGACAAGGAATACCAGATCATGCGCAATGCATCGCTTGCGGTGCTGCGCGAGATCGGCGTGGAAACCGGCGGCTCCAACGTGCAGTTCGGCATCAATCCGGTCGACGGCCGCATGGTGGTGATCGAGATGAACCCGCGCGTGTCGCGCTCCTCGGCACTGGCCTCCAAGGCCACCGGCTTCCCGATCGCCAAGATCGCCGCCAAGCTGGCGGTGGGCTATACCCTCGACGAGCTGTCCAACGACATCACCGGCGGCCGTACTCCCGCTTCCTTCGAGCCAGCCATCGACTATGTGGTCACCAAGGTGCCTCGCTTCGCCTTCGAGAAGTTTCCCAAGGCCGACGCCCGCCTGACCACCCAGATGAAGTCCGTGGGCGAGGTCATGGCTATCGGGCGCACCTTCCAGGAGTCGGTGCAGAAGGCCCTGCGCGGCCTCGAGGTGGGCGTCAGCGGATTCGATCCCAAGCTGGATCTGGGCAATCCGGAGGCCGAGAGCATTCTCCGGCGCGAGCTGACTGTGCCGGGTGCCGAGCGCATCTGGTATGTGGCTGACGCTTTCCGCGCCGGCAAGAGCGTCGATGATGTCTTCGCATTGACCAAGATCGATCCCTGGTTCCTGGTGCAGATCGAGGATCTGGTCAAGGAAGAGGAGCAGGTCAAGACGCTCGGTCTCTCCAGCATCGATCGCAACCTGATGTGGAAGCTCAAGCGCAAGGGGTTTTCCGACGCCCGCCTGGCCAAGCTGCTCGGCGTGACCGAGAAGAACCTGCGCAGCCACCGGCAGAAGCTCAAGGTGCAGCCGGTGTACAAGCGTGTCGATACCTGCGCCGCCGAGTTCGCCACCGACACCGCCTACATGTACTCGACCTACGAGGAAGAGTGCGAGGCCAATCCGTCGTCCCGCGACAAGATCATGGTCATCGGCGGCGGTCCGAACCGCATCGGCCAGGGCATCGAGTTCGATTACTGCTGCGTGCATGCTGCGCTGGCCATGCGCGAGGACGGTTACGAGACCATCATGGTCAACTGCAACCCGGAAACCGTCTCCACCGACTACGACACTTCCGACCGCCTGTATTTCGAGCCGGTGACCCTGGAGGATGTGCTGGAGATCGTCCGTGTCGAGCAGCCCAAGGGCGTCATCGTGCAGTACGGCGGCCAGACTCCGCTGAAGATCTGTCGTGCCCTGGAAGAGGCTGGCGTGCCGATCATCGGTACCAGCCCGGACGCCATCGACCGCGCCGAGGACCGCGAGCGCTTCCAGCACATGGTCGAGCGCCTCAGCCTGCGCCAGCCGCCGAACGCTACCGCCCGCAGCGAGGACGAGGCCATCGCCGCCTCGAAGGTGATCGGCTATCCGCTGGTGGTGCGTCCATCCTATGTGTTGGGCGGCCGAGCCATGGAGATCGTCTATGAGGAGGACGAGCTCAAGCGCTACATGCGCGAAGCCGTGCAGGTCTCCAACGACAGCCCGGTGCTGCTTGATCACTTCCTCAATTGCGCCATCGAGGTCGACGTCGATGCGGTCTGTGACGGCAAGGACGTGGTGATCGGCGCGATCATGCAGCACATCGAGCAGGCCGGCGTACACTCCGGCGATTCGGCCTGCTCGCTGCCGCCCTATTCGCTGCCGGCACGCATCCAGGACGATATTCGCGAGCAGGTCAAGAAAATGGCCCTGGAACTCGGCGTGGTCGGTCTGATGAACGTGCAGATGGCCGTGCAGGGAGAGGACATCTACGTGCTGGAAGTGAACCCGCGTGCCTCGCGCACCGTGCCCTTCGTTTCCAAGTGCATCGGCGAGTCCCTGGCCAAGGTTGCGGCCCGCGTGATGGCTGGCAAGACGCTCAGGGAAATCGGTTTTACCGAGGAAATCATTCCGCCGTTCTTCAGCGTCAAGGAGGCGGTGTTCCCGTTTGCCAAGTTCCCCGGCGTCGATCCCATTCTCGGCCCGGAAATGAAGTCCACCGGCGAAGTGATGGGAGTCGGCGACAGTTTTGCCGAGGCGTTTGCCAAGGCCCAACTGGGCGCCAGCGAGACCCTGCCGACCGGTGGCTGTGCCTTCATCAGCGTGCGAGAGGATGACAAGCCGTTCGTCGCTGACGTGGCGCGCAATCTGGTTGCCCTCGGCTTTGAAGTGGTGGCCACTGCCGGTACCGCTCGAATGATCGAGGCTGCCGGCCTGCCGGTCCGCCGGGTGAACAAGGTGACCGAGGGCCGCCCCCATGTGGTCGACATGATCAAGAATGACGAGGTCACCCTGATCATCAACACCACCGAGGGACGTCAGTCGATCGCCGACTCCTTCTCGATCCGTCGCAACGCTCTGCAGCACAAGATCTGCATCACCACCACCATCGCCGGTGGCCAGGCGATCTGTGAAGCGCTCAAGTTCGGTCCCGAGAAGACCGTGCGCCGTCTGCAGGATCTCCATGCAGGAATCAACGCATGACCAAATTTCCGATGACTGTCCAGGGCGCACGCGCCCTGGAGGAAGAACTCAAGCATCTGAAAACCGAGCTGCGTCCGCAGATCACCCAGGCGATCGCCGAGGCGCGCGAGTTGGGCGACCTCAAGGAGAACGCCGAATACCACGCTGCCCGGGAGCAGCAGGGCATGGTCGAGGCGCGGATACGCGATATCGAGGGACGTCTGCAGAATGCGCAGATCATCGATGTGACGACCATTCCCCATTCCGGGAAGGTGATTTTTGGCGTTACTGTGGAGATTGCCAACGTCGAGACCGACGAAACCGTGGTCTACCAGATCGTGGGTGACGATGAGGCCGACATCAAGCAGGGCAAGCTGTCGGTCAGCTCGCCCATCGCCCGTGCCCTGGTAGGCAAGGAGGAGGGCGACGTGGTGGTGGTTAAGACGCCAAGCGGTACCGTCGAATACGAAATCATTGAGGTCCGTCACATCTGAGTCGGAGCCCCTGTACCAAGGGGGCTTTCGAGCTGGCCTCTTGGGGATGCAGCGTCAGTCTGGTACTGGATGGCCACCCTTTCGGTATGCAAGCCGGAGGGGTGGCCCGCCCTTCACATCAAGCCTGAAGGAAGCGACTGATGTTCGAGAGGTTCTTGTTCGGCTTCGGGTTCTTGCGGTAGAGCAGGGCAACCTTGCCGATCACTTGGGCGAGTTCGCTTCCGGACGCCGCGCAGAGTTCGGCGATCACCGTCTGGCGATCTTCCCGCTCGGCGAGGTTGATCTTCACCTTGATCAATTCGTGATCGTTCAGGGCCCGCTCCAGCTCGGCCAGAACGCCTTCGGTCACGCCATTTTCGGCCACGATCAAAACAGGCTTCAGGTGATGGCCGATGGATTTGAAATGTTTCTTCTGCTCCTGAGTGAGCGCCATAATCTGACCCCTGCGTCCGATCTTGTTGAAAAGCGGCCTAGTCTACCCGAGCGACCCGGGGCCGCCCAGCCAAACGCGAGGTGCCCGTGGCCCGATCCAAGACTAGTCATCGTTGGTTGAAAGAGCATTTCGATGATCCCTATGTGAAGATGGCGCAAAGAGACGGCTACCGCTCGCGCGCCAGCTACAAATTGCTGGAGATTCAGGAAAGGGACCGCATTCTGCGGCCGGGTATGACCGTGGTCGATCTGGGGGCTGCGCCGGGCGGCTGGTCGCAGGTGACCAGTCGGGTCATTGGCGACCGGGGACGCCTGATCGCCTCGGATATCCTGTCAATGGACAGCATCCCGGATGTGACCTTCATTCAGGGGGACTTCACCGATGACGCGGTGTTTGCCCAACTCCTCGAGGCGATTGGCGAGCAACCGGTCGATCTTGTGATTTCCGACATGGCCCCCAATATGAGTGGGGTGAAGGCGGCTGATCAGCCGCGGGCCATGTACCTCTGCGAGCTGGCGCTGGATCTGGCCGGACGAGTTCTGCGGCCGGGAGGCGACTTTCTGATCAAGATCTTCCAGGGCGAAGGTTTCGACCAGTATCTGCGACAAGTGCGCGAAAGTTTCGACAAGGTGCAGATGCGCAAGCCACTTTCCTCACGTGACCGCTCTCGCGAACAATATCTGCTCGCGCGTGGCTTTCATGGAGCCTAGACTGCTGATGGACCATGCACGTGCCCGAGGGACTGGCACACAAAGGGTTACAGAGAGGCCTGCCGGGGTCGGGGGTTGTGTATTAAGTTAGGCGGGTAGCTGTACCGGCCGTCATACAGGGACTGGCTCCGTCCCAGAGGGTAGTTAATTGAACGACATGGCAAAGAACCTGATTCTGTGGTTGATCATCGCGGCCGTTCTGGTGACCGTGATGAACAACTTTACCAATCCGAGCGAGCCGCAGACGCTGAATTATTCGGACTTCATCCAGCAGGTCAAGGATGGCAAGGTCGAGCGCGTGACCGTGGATGGCTACATCATCACCGGCCAGCGGATAGACGGCGACAACTTCAAGACGATCCGTCCGGCGATCCAGGATGGCGGCCTGATAGGCGATCTGATCGACAACAATGTCCAGATCGAGGGCAAGCAGCCAGAGCAGCAGAGCATTTGGTCGCAGCTGCTGGTGGCCAGCTTCCCGATTCTGGTGATTATTGCCGTGTTCATGTTCTTCATGCGCCAGATGCAGGGTGGTGCGGGCGGCAAGGGCGGTCCGATGAGCTTTGGCAAGAGCAAGGCGCGTCTGCTCTCGGAGGATCAGGTCAAGACCACCTTTGCCGATGTCGCCGGCTGTGACGAGGCCAAGGAGGAGGTCAGCGAGCTGGTCGAGTTCCTCCGTGATCCGGGCAAGTTCCAGCGTCTCGGCGGACGCATTCCCCGCGGCGTGCTGATGGTCGGTCCGCCCGGCACCGGCAAGACGCTGCTGGCCAAGGCGATTGCCGGCGAGGCCAAGGTTCCGTTCTTCACCATCTCCGGTTCGGACTTCGTCGAGATGTTCGTCGGGGTTGGCGCCTCGCGCGTACGGGATATGTTCGATCAGGCGAAGAAGCATGCTCCCTGCATCATCTTCATCGACGAAATCGACGCCGTCGGTCGGCATCGTGGTGCCGGGCTCGGCGGTGGTCATGACGAGCGGGAGCAAACCCTCAACCAGTTGCTGGTGGAAATGGATGGCTTCGAGATGAACGATGGCATCATCGTCATCGCGGCGACCAACCGTCCCGATGTGCTCGATCCGGCACTGCTGCGTCCTGGTCGCTTCGATCGCCAGGTGGTGGTTGGCCTGCCGGATATCCGTGGTCGCGAGCAGATCCTCAAGGTGCACATGCGCAAGGTTCCGGTGAGCGAGGATGTCAATCCGGCAGTCATTGCCCGCGGTACTCCCGGCTTCTCCGGCGCCGACCTGGCTAACCTGGTAAACGAGGCTTCATTGTTCGCCGCGCGTGCCAACAAGCGCATCGTGGAGATGCGCGAGTTCGAGCTGGCCAAGGACAAGATCATGATGGGCGCCGAGCGCAAGACCATGGTCATGTCCGAGAAGGAAAAGCTCAATACGGCCTACCACGAGGCGGGGCACGCAATCGTTGGGCGGCTGGTGCCCGAGCACGATCCTGTCTACAAGGTATCGATCATTCCGCGTGGGCGTGCCTTGGGCGTGACCATGTTCCTACCGGAAGAAGATCGCTATAGCCTGTCCAAGCGGGCATTGGTCAGTCAGATCTGCTCATTGTTTGGCGGGCGTATTGCCGAGGAGATGACCCTGGGCTTCGAAGGGGTCACCACGGGGGCATCCAACGACATCATGCGCGCTACCCAGATTGCCCGGAACATGGTGACCAAGTGGGGGCTCTCGGAGAAGCTGGGACCGTTGATGTATGCGGAGGAGGAGGGGGAGGTGTTCCTTGGTCGCACCGCAGGGGCCCAGCACTCCAACGTCTCGGCGGAAACTGCCAGGCTGATCGATCAGGAAGTGCGCAGCGTCATCGATCAGTGCTATGCCACGGCTACCAGATTATTGAAGGATAACCGCGACAAGCTGGACATGATGGCAGAGGCATTGATGAAGTATGAAACCATCGATGCCGATCAGATCGACGACATCATGGCCGGGCGCACGGTTCGCGAGCCGAAGGACTGGCAGGGTGGTTCTGGTGCCTCCGGAACGCCGGCCTCCCATGGGGCCAGCCGGCCAGAGGCTCCAATCGGAGGGCCAGCTGGCGAACATTAAGGCTTGAAGATGACCTTGTTGTCCCCAACCCGGTTGCCTTGTGGCAACCGGGTTCTTGATTTATCGCATCCCCAGGTGATGGGGATTCTCAATGTGACGCCTGACTCTTTTTCGGACGGAGGGCGCTTCCGTGGGCTCGATGCGGCGTTGAGGCACGCACAGAGCATGGTTGCTGCCGGAGCTGCGCTGATCGATGTCGGGGGGGAATCGACCCGCCCCGGTGCTGCTGCAGTATCGGCAGACGAGGAACTGGATCGGGTCGCGCCTGTCGTCGAAGTCATTGCGGCCGAGCTGGATGTCATTATTTCGGTAGATACCTCGACTCCCCTGGTGATGCGCGAAGCTGCCCGGCTGGGCGCTGGTCTGATCAATGACGTTCGCGCGCTGCAGCGGGATGGTGCTCTGGAAGCGGCCGCAGAAACGAGGCTGCCTGTCTGTCTGATGCACATGTTGGGAGAGCCGGGCACCATGCAGCAGGATCCTCGGTATGAAGATTTGCTGGGTGAGGTGCGCGGCTTTCTGTTTGAGCGCATGCAGGCCTGTGCGGCGGCGGGAATTCCGGGCGAGCGCTTGCTGCTGGACCCGGGTTTTGGATTTGCCAAGACATTGCAGCACAACCTGCTGCTGTTCAGGCGTCTGGAAATACTGCACGAACTCGGTCGTCCACTATTGGTTGGCGTATCCCGTAAAAGCATGATCGGCCAAGTCCTGGGACGCGAGGTCGGTCAGCGCCTGAGCGGCAGCCTGGCCCTGGCAGCACTGGCAGTAGCCAAGGGGGCACGTATCGTGCGAGCGCACGACGTGGCGGAAACGGTCGAGGTGATACGAATGATCGATGCCGTGGAGACGGCAGAATAGGGGGAAGCATTGAGTAAAAAATATTTCGGCACCGATGGCATTCGTGGCCGGGTAGGCGAGTATCCCATTACGCCGGACTTCATGCTCAGGCTGGGCTGGGCTGCCGGCAAGGCCTTTCGTCGCCAAGGCATATGTCGCGTGCTGGTCGGCAAGGATACCCGCATATCCGGTTACATGTTCGAGTCGGTATTGGAGGCGGGGCTCTCTGCCGCTGGCGCCGATGTGCTGCTGCTCGGGCCCATGCCGACACCGGCTATCGCCTATCTGACGCGAACCTTCCATGCCGAGGCCGGCATTGTCATCAGCGCCTCGCACAATCCCCATTACGACAATGGCATCAAGTTCTTTTCCGGACAGGGGACCAAGTTGCCAGACGAGCTCGAGCTGGTCATTGAGGAGTTGCTCGATACTCCGATGACGGTGGTCGACTCGGCCCAGTTGGGCAAGGTTTCCCGGATCAACGATGCAGCTGGTCGCTACATCGAGTTCTGTAAGAGCAGTGTGCCGACCGGCACCAGCTTTGCCGGCCTCAAGATGGTCGTGGACTGCGCTCATGGAGCGACCTACAAGGTCGCCCCCAGTGTGTTCCGCGAGCTGGGGGCCGAGGTGGCAGTGCTGGCGGCCCAGCCCAACGGCCTGAATATAAATGACCGTTGCGGCTCCACCGATATCGTCGCCTTGCAGGCCGAAGTGCTCATGCAGCGTGCCGATCTTGGTATTGCCTTCGATGGCGACGGCGACCGCGTGCTGATGGTTGATCATACCGGTGCAGTGGTCGATGGCGATGAACTGCTCTTTCTTATCGCGCGCGACATGCACGAGCAGGGCAGGCTGCAGGGGGGCGTCGTCGGTACCCTGATGAGCAATCTGGGATTGGAGCTGGCTCTGCAGGATATAGGGATCCCCTTCGAGCGGGCCAAGGTCGGTGACCGTTATGTCATGGCTGAGCTGCTGGCCCGGGATTGGCAATTGGGTGGCGAAAGCTCCGGACATATCGTCTGCTGCCATCACTCGACGACGGGTGATGGAATCATCGCAGCGCTGCAAGTGCTGATGGCCTTGAAGCATCGCGGGCAGAGGCTTGCAGAGGCACGCCAAGGGGTGCGCAAATTTCCGCAGGTATTGGTCAACGTACGTTATGCGGGTGACAAGGATCCCGTCGGGCATCCTGCCGTGCAGGAAGCCTGCGAGCGCGTGACCGAGCAGATGGCGGGGCGAGGGCGGGTGCTATTGCGCAAGTCGGGTACCGAGCCCTTGGTGCGGGTGATGGTCGAGGGTGATGACGAAAGCCAAGTACGGCTCCACGCGGATAACCTGGCAAAGATTGTTTCAGATGTATGTGCTTGATTCGCTTGCAGGTCGACTTTTGTTCGTATAACATCTGCGCCCACTTTGATGGATGAGGCAAGCATGCGTCGCCCTTTGGTTGATGTGCTGATCGGGCAGGATCTACGGATTCTGTGTGGTGGGAGCATCAGGCCGGAAAACGCGGCTGAGCTGTTTTGCATGCCTGATATCGATGGGGGGCTGGTTGGTAGGGCTTCCCTCAATGCGGATGAGTTTGGTGCGATCTGTCGCGCCGCGGGTAATTGAAGATGCTGGAAACGGAAACGATCGTTGTCGTCTTTCACCTGCTGGCTGCGCTGGGTGTGGTCGTGCTGGTTCTGATCCAGCAGGGTAAGGGGGCGGAAGCAGGCGCTTCTTTTGGTTCTGGTGCATCGGCCACTGTTTTTGGTAGCCAAGGTTCCTCTACCTTTTTGAGTCGCGTTACTGCTATACTCGCCACCGCTTTTTTCCTGACCAGCCTCGGATTGGGGTTTTTGGCCAAGGAAAAGGCTGACTTGCTGAGTGGGGCTGGTCTGCCGGATCCGGCGGCGCTCGAAGTTCAGCTGAAGAAGCCGGCGGCGGAGGATGTGCCGGTGCTTGAGGGGCAGGGTGCTGCGGGCGGTGCCGCAGATGTTCCGCAGGCCCCGGAGCAAAAATAAAGGTTTTTGCCGAGGTGGTGGAATTGGTAGACACGCTACCTTGAGGTGGTAGTGGCCATAGGCTGTAGGGGTTCGAGTCCCCTCCTCGGTACCAAATCAAGAGGCCCGCTAATCAGCGGGCTTTCTTGTCGGTGAAAGTTAGGTTGACCAGAAGTAGAGGTCGTGCGTATACTTTCGCTCCAGCTTTTGACGCGGGGTGGAGCAGTCTGGTAGCTCGTCGGGCTCATAACCCGAAGGTCGTTGGTTCAAATCCAGCCCCCGCAACCAGTTGTCGCAGAAGCCCCTTTCCAAGGGGCTTTTTGCTAGTTGAAAGCAAGTGCCGGCAAGCGGCGCACATGGCGAAGATGATGAAGGGAATGGGCGTTTCGCCCATTTTTTATTTGCACAGCATGCGCGAGGGGTTCAGGTGTCGAGCAAGCTAGAACAGTTGCAGGCCTTGTTGGCCCCGGTAGTCGAGGCGCTCGGCTATGAATGTTGGGGCATTGAGTTCCTGTCGCAGGGGCGGCACTCGCTACTGCGGGTCTATATCGATCACGCCAACGGTATTCTCATCGATGATTGCGAAAAGGTCAGTCGTCAGATCAGCGGCGTACTCGATGTGGAAGATCCGATCAGCAATGAATATACCCTTGAGGTTTCCTCTCCAGGCATGGACCGGCCCCTGTTCACTCTGGAGCAGTTTGCCCGCTGCGCCGGCGAGCAGGTGAAGATCAGGCTGCGCTCCCCCTTTGAGGGACGGCGCAACTTTCAGGGGCTTCTGCGTGGCATCGAGGATCAGGATGTGGTCGTGCTGGTGGACGATCATGAATACCTGTTGCCGATCGATCTGATCGATAAAGCCAATATCATTCCCCGTTTTGACTGAGACGCGGATCCCGCGGGTCCCAATGGATTGCGAAAGGCGAGCGTACGATGAGCAAAGAAGTACTGCTGGTAGTTGAGTCGGTGTCCAACGAAAAGGGCGTTCCGGCTGGTGTGATTTTCGAAGCCCTGGAACTGGCGCTGGCCACTGCCACCAAGAAGCGCTACGAGGGCGAAGTCGATCTGCGTGTGCAGATCAATCGCCAGAGCGGTGCGTACGACACCTTCCGTCGCTGGACCGTTGTCGAGGACGATCTGCTGGAAAATCCGGCTGCCGAGTTGACGCTCGACGAGGCCCGCGAGCGTGAGCCCGATGCCCGGGTAGGTGATGTAATCGAGGAAAAGATCGAGTCCATCGAGTTCGGGCGCATCGCTGCTCAGACCGCCAAGCAGGTGATTGTGCAGAAAGTGCGGGAGGCCGAGCGTGCCCAAGTGGTGGATGCCTATCGCGAGCGTGTAGGTGAAATCATTTCCGGCACCGTTAAAAAGGTGACGCGGGACAATGTCATCGTCGATCTCGGCAACAACGCCGAAGCGCTGCTGGCGAGAGAGGATATCATTCCACGCGAGACCTTCCGGGTAGGCGCACGGGTACGGGCGCTGCTGAAGGAGATCCGCCCGGAGAACCGCGGCCCGCAACTGATCCTCTCGCGCACCGCGCCGGGCATGCTCATCGAGCTGTTCCGCATCGAGGTGCCGGAGATCGCCGAGGGGTTGATCGAGGTGAAGGCGGCTTCCCGCGACCCGGGATCGCGCGCCAAGATTGCCGTGCGCTCCAAGGACAAGCGCATCGACCCGCAAGGTGCCTGCATCGGCATGCGTGGCTCTCGTGTGCAGGCCGTTTCCGGGGAACTGGGTGGCGAGCGTGTCGATATCGTGCTGTGGGACGATAATCCGGCTCAGTTCGTGATCAACGCAATGGCCCCCGCCGAAGTGGCGGCAATCATTGTTGATGAGGATGCCCACGCAATGGATGTCGCCGTGGCCGATGACAATCTGGCCCAGGCCATTGGCCGCGGCGGGCAGAATGTGCGGCTGGCCAGCCAACTGACCGGCTGGACCCTGAACGTAATGACCGAGGCTGATATCCAGGCCAAGCAACAGGCCGAGACTGGCAGCATTCTGCGCTCCTTTGTTGATGAGTTGGAAGTCGACGAGGAACTGGCGCAGGTGTTGGTGGAGGAAGGCTTCACCAGTCTGGAAGAGATTGCTTATGTGCCGATGGAGGAGATGCTCGCCATCGATGGCTTCGACGAGGAAGTCGTCAACGAATTGCGCGCACGCGCCAAGGATCGCCTGCTGACCAAGGCCATTGCTACTGAAGAAAAGCTGGCGGAAGCCCATCCGGCCGAAGACTTGCTCTCGCTTGAGGGCATGGACAAGGAGCTGGCGGTTGAGCTGGCGATGCGTGGAGTGATTACCCGCGAAGACCTGGCCGAGCAGTCGATCGACGACCTGCTCGACATCGACGGCATGGATGAAGAGCGTGCCGGCAAGCTGATCATGGCCGCCCGAGCCCATTGGTTCGAGTAAGCATTAGCGGCCTGAGGAGAGAGATGCATGACGCAAGTCACGGTGAAAGAACTGGCCCTGGTGGTCGATACACCGGTCGAGCGCCTGCTGCAGCAGATGCGCGAGGCAGGGCTGTCGCATACCAGCGCCGAGCAGGTAGTGACCGATAATGAAAAGCAGGCCCTGTTGGCTCACCTCAAGAGCAGCCACGGTGTGAAGCTGGAGGAGCCGCGAAAGATTACCTTGCAACGCAAGACCACGACTACCTTGAGGGTCGCCGGTAGCAAGACCATCAGCGTCGAGGTGCGCAAGAAGAAGACCTATGTCAAGCGCAGCCCTGACGAACTCGAGGCCGAGAAGCAGCGCGAGCTTGAGGAGCAGCGCGCTGCCGAGGAGACCACCGCGCGCCAGAAGGCAGAGGAAGAGGCCAAGCGCCGTGCTGCCGAGCAGGAGGCGCAGCGTCAGGCCGAGGAGGCTGCTGCTGCGGCAGCGTCCTCGGCGAAGGAGCGGGAGCCGGCACTCAGTGTTGCGTCCGAGCCCGTTGCCGTCCCGGCCGCCAGCGAAGAGCGCAAGCGGGAAGAGCCTCGTCGTACCGAGAAGGAGAAGGTGCGCAATGTCGATGATGAGCGGCGTGAGCGCAAGAATGCCCAGCATCGCCCTTCCATCAAGGACAAGGCTCCCGCTGCCCGTGCGTCGGTACGCACCGTCGACGAAGAGGGCGAGGGCTTCGGTCGTCGCGGTGGTCGCGGTGGCAGGTCGAAGCTGAAGAAGCGCAACCAGCATGGCTTCCAGAGTCCGACCGGCCCTGTCGTGCGCGAGGTGACCATCGGCGAGACCATCACGGTCGCCGAACTGGCCCAGCAGATGTCGGTCAAGGCGGCCGAGGTCATCAAGTTCATGTTCAAGATGGGCACGCCGGTGACCATCAACCAGGTGCTCGACCAGGAAACCGCGCAACTGGTGGCCGAGGAACTGGGGCACAAGGTCAAGCTGGTCAGCGAGAATGCGCTGGAAGAACAGCTGGCCGAGTCCCTCAAGTTCGAGGGCGAAGCCGTGGCGCGCGCACCGGTGGTCACCGTCATGGGTCATGTCGACCATGGCAAGACCTCGCTGCTCGACTACATCCGTCGCACCAAGGTGGCGACCGGCGAGGCAGGTGGCATTACCCAGCACATCGGTGCCTACCATGTGGAAACCGATCGCGGCATGGTCACCTTCCTCGACACCCCCGGCCACGCTGCGTTCACCGCGATGCGTGCCCGGGGTGCCAAGGCCACCGACATCGTCATCCTCGTGGTGGCAGCCGACGATGGCGTGATGCCGCAGACCGAGGAGGCCATCCAGCATGCCAAGGCGGCCGGTGTGCCGATCGTCGTCGCGGTCAACAAGATCGACAAGCCGGCAGCCGATCTGGACCGGATCAAGAACGATCTGGCCGCACGCGACGTGATCCCGGAAGAGTGGGGTGGTACCACCCAGTTCGTCCCGGTTTCGGCAAAGGTCGGTACCGGTATCGACGAGTTGCTGGAAGCGGTGCTGCTGCAGGCCGAGGTGCTTGAGCTGACCGCTACGCCGAGTGCTCCGGGGCGCGGTGTGGTGATCGAGTCGCGTCTGGATAAGGGGCGTGGTCCGGTGGCGACCGTGCTGGTCCAGAACGGTACCCTGCGCCAGGGCGATGTCGTTCTTGCCGGTGTCAACTTCGGCCGTGTGCGGGCCATGCTGGACGAGAACGGCCAGCCCCTCAAGGAGGCCGGTCCGTCGATTCCGGTGGAAATTCTCGGCCTGGATTCCACGCCGGATGCGGGCGACGAGCTGACCGTGGTCACCGACGAGAAGAAGGCGCGCGAAGTGGCGCTGTTCCGTCAGGGCAAGTTCCGCGAGGTCAAGCTGGCTCGTCAGCATTCGGCCAAGCTGGAAAACATCTTCGAGACCATGGGCCAGGACGAGAAGAAGACCCTCAACATCGTCCTCAAGTCCGACGTGCGCGGTTCCTTGGAGGCCTTGCAGGGCGCTCTGGGCGAGCTCGGCAACGAGGAGGTCCAGGTCCGCGTGGTCGGTGGCGGCGTCGGCGGCATCACCGAGAGCGATGCCAACCTGGCACTGGCCTCCAATGCCGTGCTGTTCGGCTTCAACGTGCGCGCCGACGCCGGTGCGCGCAAGATCGTCGAGCAGGAAGGTCTGGACCTGCGCTACTACAACGTCATCTACGACATCATCGAGGATGTCAAGAAGGCGCTGTCGGGCATGCTGGGCAGCGAGGTGCGGGAGAACATCCTGGGCATCGCCGAGGTGCGCGACGTGTTTCGCTCGCCGAAGTTCGGCGCCGTCGCCGGCTGCATGGTGGTCGAGGGCAACGTCCATCGCAACCGTCCGATCCGCGTGCTGCGCGACGACGTGGTGATCTTCGAGGGCGAGCTGGAGTCCCTGCGCCGCTTCAAGGACGACGTCTCTGAAGTCCGGGCCGGCATGGAGTGCGGTATCGGCGTGAAGAGCTACAACGACGTCAAGGTCGGCGACAAGATCGAAGTGTACGAGAAGGTCCAGGTGGCGCGCTCGCTTTGATGCGCGTGCAAGCACGAAGCTGGAAGCACGAAGCCGGAGGCCGGAAGGCTCCCGGCTTCGGCTTCCAGCTTTTGGCTTATTGAGAGGCGAAATATGGCCAAAGACTACAGTCGCACCCAGCGCATCGGTGATCAGATGCAGCGTGAGCTGTCCCAGCTGATCCAGCGCGAGATCAAGGATCCGCGCCTCGGCATGGTCACCATTACTGCTGTCGAGGTCGCTCGCGATCTGTCCCATGCCAAGGTGTTCATCACCGTCATGGGCAAGGAAGACAGCGTCGAGGAGGTCAACCGAAACCTCGAGATTCTCAACGAGGCGGCCGGTTTCCTGCGCATGCATCTGGGCAAGGTGATGAAGCTGCGCAGCGTGCCGCAGCTGCACTTCAGTTATGATGCGAGCATTCGTCGGGGTGTCGAGTTGTCGGCTTTGATCGAGCGCGCGGTCGCTGAAGACCGGCTACATGCCGGCAAGGACGAGGAGTAAGGCGTGGCTCAGGGCAAACGTATCCGCCGCAAGGTCGATGGCATCCTGATTCTCGACAAGCCGCGCGGGCTGACCTCCAACGCCGCACTGCAGAAGGTCCGCTGGCTGTTGAATGCCGAGAAGGCCGGGCATACCGGCAGTCTCGATCCGCTGGCCACCGGCGTGCTGCCGTTGTGCTTCGGCGAGGCGACCAAGTTTTCCCAGTACCTGCTGGATGCCGACAAGGGCTACGAAACTCTGATGCATCTCGGCGTGGCCACGACCACGGGGGACGCCGAGGGCGAGGTGCTCGAGCGGCGCGAGGTGCTGCTCGGACGGGATGCGCTGGAGGCGGCGCTGGCGGATTTCCGTGGCGAGATCAGCCAGGTGCCGCCCATGTACTCGGCCCTCAAGCGCGACGGACAGCCGCTCTACAAGCTGGCTAGGGCCGGAGAGGTGGTGGAGCGCGAGGCACGTTCTGTTACTATTGCGCGCCTGGATCTGCTGGCCTTCGAGCCGCCGTTCGTACGGCTGGCGGTGGCCTGCAGCAAGGGAACCTACATTCGCTCCCTGGTCGAGGACATTGGCCGGACGCTCGAGCTCGGCGCGCATGTCGCGGAGTTGCGCCGGACCCAGGCCGGCCCCTTCGGCCTGGTCCAGACGGTTAGTCTCGAGGCTCTGGAGCAGGCCCACGCCCAAGGCGGCAGCGAGGCACTGGACCAGTTCCTGCTGCCGGCAGACAGCGGCCTGGAGCATTGGCCGTTGCTGCAGCTTTCCGAGCACAGCAGTTACTACTGGTTGCACGGGCAGCCGGTGCGCGCGCCCCAGTCGCCGAAGTTCGGTATGGTGCGAGTGCAGGATCACACAGGCCGCTTCATCGGCATCGGTGAGGTCGGCGACGACGGGCGCATCGCGCCGCGTCGATTGATTCGGTCGGAATGACCGATGCGAGGGTGGCTGTTAGCAGGCACGGTCATACCTCTTTCTCAAACACGGGAAGATGTTCCCGGCCTGCTGAAATCATTCGGTGCCACGGCCTGAATGGTTTCCCGACAGAGAGGATGCCCATCATGGCACTCACCGTTGAAGAAAAAGCCCAGATCGTCAACGAGTACAAGCAAGCTGAAGGCGATACCGGCTCCCCGGAAGTGCAGGTTGCCTTGCTGACCTTCAACATCAACAAGCTGCAGGATCACTTCAAGGCCAACGGCAAGGATCACCACTCCCGTCGTGGCCTGATCCGCATGGTCAACCAGCGCCGCAAGCTGCTGGATTACCTGAAGGGTAAGGACACCACTCGTTACAGCGCCCTGATCGGTCGCCTGGGCCTGCGTCGTTAAGACGCGCGCCAAGCTGGAAGCGGGAGGCTGGAAGTGAGACATCGTGCTTGCTTCCAGCCTTTTGCTTTCGGCTTCTCCCTTTTCAGGAAGCTCTCTGGGTCCGACTCCCACCTTCCTGAGGATTTCCCCCGAGCAACAAAGAGAAGGAAAATACCGTGAATCCGGTTATCAAGACATTCCAGTTCGGTCAGTCGACCGTCACCCTGGAGACCGGCCGCATCGCCCGCCAGGCCTCCGGCGCCGTATTGGTCACCGTCGACGAGGACGTGACTGTACTGGTCACCGTGGTCGGCGCCAAGCAGGCCGATCCGGGCAAGGGTTTCTTCCCGCTGTCCGTGCATTATCAAGAGAAGACCTACGCCGCCGGCCGAATCCCGGGTGGTTTCTTCAAGCGCGAAGGCCGCCCCAGCGAGAAGGAAACTCTGACCTCGCGGCTGATCGACCGGCCGATCCGCCCGCTGTTCCCGGAAGGCTTCATGAACGAGGTGCAGGTGATCTGCACCGTGCTTTCCACCAGTAAGAGGACCGATCCGGACATCGCTTCGATGATTGGCACCTCCGCCGCCCTGGCGGTCTCCGGGATTCCCTTCAGCGGCCCGATCGGCGCCGCCCGCGTGGGTTATCACGAGGAGACCGGCTACCTGCTGAACCCCACCTACGAGCAGCTCAAGGCCTCGCGCCTGGACATGGTGGTGGCCGGTACGGAATCTGCTGTGCTGATGGTCGAGTCCGAAGCCGAGGAGTTGACCGAGGACCAGATGCTGGGCGCCGTGCTGTACGCCCACGAGGAGTTCCAGGCGGTCATCCAGGCGATCAAGGAATTCGCCGCCGAGGCTGCCCGTCCGGCCTGGAGCTGGGAGCCGCCGACCGAGCCGAGCGCGCTGCTCGAGGCCATTCGCGCCGGGTTCGGCGAGGCGATCTCGCAGGCCTATACCATCACCGTCAAGCAGGAGCGCTACAATCGCCTTGACGAGCTGCGCGCCCAGGCCGTGGCTAGCCTGGCCGGCGAAGCCGAGGGCCAGCCGTCCGTCGGCGAGGTCAAGGATGCCTTCGGCCTGATCGAATACCGCACTGTGCGCGAGAACATCGTCGACGGCAAACCGCGCATCGACGGTCGCGACAACCGCACCGTGCGCCCGCTGAAGATCGAGGTCGGCGTGCTGCCGAAGACCCACGGTTCAGCCCTGTTCACCCGCGGTGAGACTCAGGCGCTGGTGGTGGCCACTCTGGGTACCGCGCGTGATGCCCAGGTGCTCGACACCTTGGAAGGCGAGCGCAAGGACAGCTTCATGCTGCACTACAACTTCCCGCCGTTCTCGGTGGGTGAGTGCGGCCGCATGGGCAGTGCCGGCCGTCGCGAGATCGGCCATGGCCGCCTGGCCCGCCGCGGTGTGCAGGCCATGCTGCCGAAGGGCGACGAGTTCCCCTATACCGTGCGTGTGGTCTCGGAAATCACTGAGTCCAACGGCTCCAGCTCCATGGCTTCGGTCTGCGGTGCCTCCCTGGCGCTGATGGATGCCGGCGTGCCGATGAAGGCGCCGGTAGCCGGTATCGCCATGGGTCTGGTCAAGGAAGGCGAGCGGTTCGCCGTGCTGACCGACATCCTCGGCGACGAGGACCACCTGGGCGACATGGACTTCAAGGTGGCCGGTACCGCCAAGGGCGTTACCGCGCTGCAGATGGACATCAAGATCCAGGGCATCACCGAGGAGATCATGGAGATCGCCCTGAACCAGGCGCTGGAAGCCCGCCTGAACATCCTCGGTCAGATGAGCCAGGTGATCGGCCAGTCGCGCAGCGAGCTGTCGGTCAACGCCCCGACCATGCTGGCGATGAAGATCGATCAGGACAAGATCCGCGACGTGATCGGCAAGGGTGGCGCCACCATCCGTGCCATCTGCGAGGAAACCAAGGCCTCGATCGACATCGAGGACGACGGCTCGATCAAGATCTTCGGCGAGACCCGCGAGGCAGCAGAGGCGGCCAAGCAGCGCGTGCTGTCCATTACCGCCGAGGCCGAGATCGGCAAGATCTACGTCGGCAAGGTCGAGCGCATCGTCGACTTCGGTGCCTTCGTCAACATCCTGCCGGGCAAGGATGGTCTGGTGCACATCTCGCAGATCAGCGACCAGCGTATCGAGAAGGTCACCGACGTGCTCAAGGAAGGCCAGGAGGTGAAGGTGCTGGTTCTCGATGTGGACAACCGTGGTCGCATCAAGCTGTCGATCAAGGACGTCGCCGCTGCCGAAGCTTCTGGCGTCTGACGCCATCGCCTCCAAGTGGAAAAGACGAGGGCCCTGCGGGGCCCTCGTTCGTTTCGGTACAGGACGTTCCCTACTGGACGCGACGGCTGTCGATGTCGACCAGACGGTTGCCTTCGAAGCGTAGAAAGTAGTACATGCCGTTGCGCGGGCCGTATACCCATTCCTCCACTACCAGCTCATGACGAAAACCCCAGTCGTCGCGCCGCTCGCGATAGCCGAGCAGATCGCGGCTGACCGGTTCGCCGCATTTGGTCAGGACTTCGTGGATGGAGTCGCCGGTGCTGATCAGCCGGTTGTCGCAGCGCAGGGTGGCGGCCAGGAGCAGCGTCGGTGCCAGGCCGAGCAGTGCGGCGAGCAGGCGCAGGAGATTCATTCGCGCACCTATTCGCTGGCCAGTTGCAGAGGGACACTGACGCGCTCGCCGGCGGGCGCCTCGCTGACGCCGACATCCAACTGGTAGATGCGCTGGTCGTCCAGGCCGACCTGTTCGACCAGGTAGGCCTTGATGCTGGTGGCGCGCGCCTGGGCCAGCTGGCGAAGCAGCAGCGTGCTGTCAGCCCAGTCGGTCAGCACGGCTTCGCGCAGCCGGGCGGCGCGCCGCTTCTTGTCCAGCCCGCTCCATTCCTCCGGCGGCTGTCGTTTCAGGCGGCTGCGGTAGATGCCCTCCAGCAGTGGCCCTTTCTTTCCCTCGGGTACCTTCAGCCCATCGGCGCTGGCCGGCACGCGCTCGCCCCGCCGCTGCAGAATGCTGTAGTAGAGCTCCCGGTATTCGCGCTCCAGGCGCTGTTCTGCCAGCAGGGGGCCGTCGCTGGCCTGAGCGCTCATGCCTTCGACCTCCAGGCGCAGCTGCGGACGCTCCTTCAGGGCCTTGCCGAGGGCATCCAGGTTGCGCTGCGCGGTAGCATCCAGTTCGCTACTGCCTGGCCTGAACTCGACCTGACTGAGATCGGCTTCGCCGTCGACGAGCCCGGCAATGAACTTGAACGGCGCTTGTGCCGTGCGCAGTACCAGATTGCGCAGGGTTTGCCAGACGATGGGCATGACCCTGAACTCGGGGTTGTTCAGATCGCCCTTGACCGGCAGGTCGATGGCGATCCGTCCCCGGCTGTCCTTCAGCAGGGCTACCGCCAGGCGGATCGGCAGGTCCACCGCATCCGGGCTGTCGACCTGCTCGCCCAGTTGCAGCTGCTCCAGGACCAGGCGGTTCTCGGCATTCAGCTGGCCCTTGTCGATGCGGTAGCGCAGGTCCAGGTTGAGCCGGCCCTTGCGGATGCGATAGCCGGCGAACTTGCCGGAGTAGGGGGTCAGGGTGGTCAGCTCGACGCGCTGGAAGCGGGTCGTGATGTCCAGGCTTTCGAGCGGATCGAAGGGGGTCAGACTGCCTTTGATGCTGACCGGAGCGTAGCGGTCCACCTTGCCCTTGACGTCCACCGTGGCCGGCTTCTGCCGGCGATTGTCCAGGCTGCCGATGCGCCCGTTGAGCTGCTGGATGGCGGTGGCGAAGTTGGGTTTCAGGCTGAAGTCGGCGAAGTTGGCCGAGCCGTCCTTGATCTCCACCGCACCAATGTGGATGCCCAGCGGCTGGGCAGCCGTTTTCTCCGTGGGGTACTTCGTGCCTTTTTGTGTCACCTGGGCTGGTTGCTTTTCCCCTTGGGGAATAAGCAGTTCGCTGACGTTGGTGCTCAGGTCCTCGTTGACGATGAAGCGGGCATAGGGCTGCTCGAGCACGATCCGCTCGATACCCAGCTGCTCGCCATGACGGTAGCGGAGGTTCTCGAGGGTCAGCTGTCGCCACTTGACGAAGTCGCGGTTCTTCAGGGTATCGAGGGTATGCAATTGTTTGACGGTGGCACGGCCGTCGACCTGCAGGGCCAGCTTTTCGCCGCCTTTCAGGTCGATTTTCAGGGCGCTGTCGAGTTGCCCGCTGCGCAGTTCCAGGTGAATGAACGGGGCGAGATAGGCCTGCGCCGGGCGTAGGTCTAGATCGCGGCTGTCGACCTGCAGTTGCGCGGCGAGAGGGCTCAGCCGTACTTGGCCGGCGGCCTTGAGGTGGCCCTCTCGGTCGATACCGCTATCCAGTTCGAGACGGAAGGGGGTCTGGCCGAGGCTGTCGAAGTCGCGCAGGGCGAGATCCAGCGGGCCGACCTGGAGCTCCACGTCCTGTTCCGGCACCCGGTCGGCCAGATGCAGGCGACTGCCGCGCAGGCGGACATCCGCCAACAGGATCTGCCAAGGCTTGCCGGGTTCTTTGTCGGGTTTGTCGGGCTGTTTATCCTTGGTTTTGGCGTCGCTCTGCTGTCCGGACGTGCTGGGGGCGAGCAGTTTCTGCCAGTCCAGCTCGCCATCGGCCTCGCGGGCCGCCCAGGTTTCCAGTCCCTGGCCCTGCAACTGGCCGATCGACACCTGGCGCCTAGTCAGATCGAGCGAGGTCTTGCCGATCTCCAGGCTCTTCAGGCGTGCCAGGGGACGGCCATCCGGCGCCGCGAGGGCAAACGGGGCGAGCTTGAGGACTGCATTCTGCAGTTGCAGCTGGACGCCTTCCGCCAGGTCCAGCCGGTAGTCGCTGCTCAGGCTGAACATGCCCTTCTCCAGCACCAGGGGCGCGGCATCCCGCACATAGGGCCACCAGGGACGCAGGCTGGCCTGATCGATGCCCAGTTTGCCGCTGGAGCGCAGCGGAATCAGGCTGAGCTGCCCGCGCCAGTCGATCCGCCCGGCATTCCGGTCGCTGGCCTGCAGATTCAGCTCGGCTGTGTCGTTCGGCAGGGTGCCGAGATGGCGCAGCTCGAGGGCGAGGTCGTTATAGCGGGCCTCGACCGGCTCGCTCGGCCGTCGGTCCTGAAAGTGCAACTGGCCGCCCGTCAGCAGGAAGTGGTCGAGGCGTACTGGAAAGGGGGCTCCAGCGGACTCTTCCGCCTTCTCCGGAGAGGGCGCCGGAAGCTTGAACAGGCGGGCCAGATTGAGCGTGCCCTGCTTGTCGAACAGCACTTCCACCTGCGGGCGTTCCAGTTGTATCTCGGCCAGATGCAAGTGGCCGCGCCACAGGCTGTCCCACTCCAGCTTGCCGTACAGGCGTTCGAAGGCCAATTGTTCGCGGCCCGTTTCGCCGAGGCGCAATCGGTGCAGGGTCAGCTCCAGAGTGAAAGGGTTGAATTCCAGGCGCTCGAGGCTGGCGGGCTGGGTGACGAAGCGGGGCAGTTGCCGGTTGATCGCCTGCTGGGCAACGCCTGGGAGAACGAGGAAGCCGAGCAGGCTGTAGAGGGCGGGCGCGATTGCCAGGGTGGCGAGGGTGGGCTTCAGTCCTTTGGGCATGGAGGTGCATCTTTTCCGGCAATACATGGCTGGGAGTATGGCATGGGAGCCCTGTTCCCCGAAGCCAAGCCGGCCGCGCGTTGTTCCATCGGGAGGGACTGGGAAGGAAGCGGGGCAGAGGTGTCTCTCCCCCTGCTTCCTGCCTTTCCTTGCGCCGGCCTCAGTGGTTCAGGCGACTGTCGATCAGCTCTTGGAGCACCGAGGGATCGGACAGTGTCGAGGTATCGCCCAGATTGTCCAGTTCGTTGCAGGCGATCTTGCGCAGGATGCGCCGCATGATCTTGCCCGAGCGGGTCTTCGGCAGGCGCGGTGCCCATTGCAGGAAGTCCGGCTTGGCGAAGCTGCCGATTTCTCGGCTGACCTGATCGATCAGTTCCCGCTTGAGCTGATCGCTGGGCTGGCTGCCGGTCACTAGGGTGACGAAGGCGTAGACGCACTGGCCCTTGACGTCGTGGGGACAGCTCACCACGGCGGCTTCGGCGACGCAGTCGTGGAGCACCAGGGCGCTTTCCACTTCGGCGGTGCCGATGCGGTGGCCGGAGACATTGATTACATCGTCGACCCGGCCGGTGATCCAGTAGTCGCCATCCTCGTCCCGACGCGCGCCGTCGCCGGTGAAGTAGTAGCCGCGGTAGGGCTTGAAATAGGTGTCGATCAGGCGCTGGTGATCGCCGTAGATGCTGCGGATCTGGCTCGGCCAGCTGGCCTTGATCACCAGCACGCCGGCGCCGGGGCCTTCGATCTCCTTGCCCTTCTCGTCGAGCAGCGCCGGTTGCACGCCGAAGAATGGACGGGTTGCCGAGCCGGGCTTGAGCAGGGTGGCGCCGGGCAGGGGGGTGATCATGATGGCGCCGGTTTCGGTCTGCCACCAGGTGTCGACGATCGGGCAGCGGCCTTCGCCGACCACGTGGAAGTACCACTCCCAGGCTTCCGGGTTGATCGGCTCGCCCACCGAGCCGAGCAGGCGCAGGCTGGCGCGCGAGGTCTTCCTGACCGGGCCTTCGCCTTCGCGCATCAGCGAGCGCAGTGCGGTGGGTGCGGTATAGAAGATGTTGACCTGGTGCTTGTCGACGACTTGCCAGAAGCGCGAGGCGTCCGGATGGTTGGGGACGCCCTCGAAGATCAGGGTGGTGGCGCCGTTGGCCAGTGGGCCGTAGACGATGTAGCTGTGTCCGGTGATCCAGCCGATGTCGGCGCTGCACCAGTAGATGTCGCCGTCGTGGTAGTCGAACACGTACTTGTGGGTCATCGCCGCCTGCAGCAGGTAGCCGCCGGTGGTGTGCAGCACGCCCTTCGGCTTGCCGGTGCTGCCCGAGGTGTAGAGGATGAACAGCGGTGCCTCGGCGTCCATCGGCTCGGCCGGGCAGTCGGCGCTGCAGCCCGGTACGGCCTCGTGGTACCAGAGATCGCGGCCTTCGCTCCAGTCGATGTTGCCGCCGGTATGGCGTACCACCACCATGGTGGAGAGGTTCGGGCAGCTCTGCAGGGCCTTGTCGGCATTGCGCTTGAGGGGCACGACCTTGCCGCCGCGCACGCTCTCGTCGGCGGTGATCAGCAGGCGGCAATCGGCGTCGAGGATGCGGTCGCGCAGGGCCTCCGGGGAGAAGCCGCCGAACACCACCGAATGGACGGCGCCGATGCGGGCGCAGGCGAGCATGGCATAGGCGGCCTCGGGAATCATCGGCATATAGATGCAGACCCGGTCGCCCTTGCCGACGCCGCGGTTTTTCAGCAGATTGGCCAGGCGGCAGACCTGCTCGTGCAGCTGGCGGTAGGTGATCCGTGCGGAATCGGCTGGATTGTCGCCTTCCCAGATGATCGCCACCTGATCGCCGCGCTGCTTCAGGTGCCGGTCGATGCAGTTGTGGGCGACGTTCAACTGGCCGCCCTCGAACCAACTGGTCTGGCCCTTGTTCATGTCCCCGCGATGGACGTTCTGCCAAGGCTCGAACCAGTCTAGGAAGGCCTTGGCCTGTTCGGCCCAGAAGCTGTCCGGTTGTTCGACCGATTGCCGATACAGGCGCAGATAGTCGTCATTGTCCAGCCAGCTGTGCTGGCGCGATGCTTCGCTGACGGGATGGTTGGCGATCTTGAACATGGCGGCTCCTTGTTGTTGTGTGTCCGCGGGTGACGTAATCGTGGACCCACGGACCGCCGGGTTCAAGTTTCGCAAGGGGGGGGGCGCAGGAGGGGGCGTGCAGGCCGGACGGGGCCTGCGCGCCGGGTGGATTCAGCCGCGGTGGCGGCCGCGGAAGTAGTCGATCAGGCCTTGGGTCGAGGCATCCTCGGCCACTGACTCGTCATGGCCGGTCAGTCGCGGATAGACGCTCTTGCCGAGCTCCTTGCCGAGCTCGACGCCCCACTGGTCGAAGGCGTTGATGCCCCAGATGACGCTCTGTGCGAACACCTTGTGTTCGTAGAGGGCGACCAGCGCGCCGAGGCGGCGCGGGCTGACGCGCTCCATCACCAGGGTGTTGCTCGGCCGGTTGCCGGGGATCACCTTGTGCGGCGCCAGGCGCTGCACCTGCTCCTCGCTCATGCCCCTGGCGCGCAGTTCGGCCTCGGCTTCCGCGCGGTTCTTGCCGCACATCAGGGCCTGGCTCTGCGACAGGCAGTTGGCGTACAGCCACTGATGGTGGTCGGCCACCGGGTTGTGGCTGACCACCGGCACGATGAAGTCCGCCGGAATCAGCAGGGTGCCCTGGTGCAGCAGCTGATGGTAGGCGTGCTGGCCGTTGCAACCGACGCCGCCCCAGATCACCGGACCGGTATTGCAGGAAACCGGGCTGCCGTCCTGGCGAACGCTCTTGCCGTTGGACTCCATGTCCAGCTGCTGCAGGTGCTGGGTGATGTTCCGCAGGTAGTGGTCGTAGGGCAGGATGGCGTGGCTCTGCGCGCCCCAGAAATTGCCGTACCAGACGCCGAGCATGGCCAGCAGCACCGGCATGTTGCCTTCGAAGGGCGCGTTCAGGAAGTGCTGGTCCATGGCGTAGGCGCCGGAGAGCAGATCCTTGAAATTGGCCATGCCGATGGCCAGGGCGATCGGCAGGCCGATGGCCGACCACAGCGAATAGCGTCCGCCGACCCAGTCCCACATGGGAAAGATGTTCTCCTCGCGGATGCCGAAGGCCACCGCTGCCTCGATGTTGCTGGAGACGGCGATGAAATGGCGGTGCAGCTCGCTTTCCGTGCCGCCCTGGGCCAGGTACCAGGTGCGTGCTGCCTGGGCGTTCTTCAGAGTCTCCAGGGTGCCGAAGGACTTCGAGGAGACGATGAACAGGGTGGTCTCGGCACGCAGGCGGGTGGACAGTTCATGGAACTCGCTGCCGTCGATGTTCGCCAGGTAGTGGCAGCGCACACCGCGCTGGGCGAAGGGCAGCAGGGCCTCGGAGACCAGTTGGGGGCCCAGGAAGGAGCCGCCGATGCCAATGTTCACCACATCGGTGATGGGTTTTTCCGAGTAGCCGCGCCACAGGCCGTCATGGATGCGGCCGACCAGTTCGGTCATCTGGTTGAGTACCCGATGAACCTGGGGAATCAGGTTCACGCCGTCGACCACCAGGCGGTCGCCGACCGGCCGGCGCAGCGCGGTGTGCAGCGCCGGACGGCCTTCGGAGGCGTTCACCGCTTCGCCTTCGAACAGCGCATGGATGGCTCTTTCCAGCCCGGCTTCCCGTGCCAGGCGCATCAGCAGACTGCGGGTCTCCTGGGTCAGCAGGTTCTTCGAGTAGTCGAGAAACAGACCGCTGCTGCTCAGGGAGAACTCGGCGAAGCGCTGCGGATCGTTCTGGAAGGCCTCGCGCATGCTGAAGGACTGCATGACTTCGCGATGCTGGCGGAGCGCCTCCCAGGAACTCAGGGTAGTCACATCGAGAGGTTGCTGGTAGTGCGGCATGGGATTCTGCTTCCTGTGGGGCTGTGCGGATAGCAAAAAGCCCGGAGTATTCCGGGCTTTTCGGGAGGGACGCCTGCAGCGCACATGGCAAAAGGCGGAGGGGCCGGTGGCGTGGGTGAGCGACTCAGGCAACCTGGACCGGGATCGCGTTGCTGGTATGGCTGAGCACGTTGCCGGGCGCCATGTACAGCATGCGCGGCTTGTGCGTGGCCAGCTCCGCCTCGCTGTAATGGGCATAGGCGCAGATGATCACGCGGTCGCCCTTCTGCGCCTTGTGCGCGGCGGCGCCGTTCACCGAGATCATCTTCGAGCCGTCCTCGGCGCGGATTGCGTAGGTGGTGAAACGCTCGCCGTTGTCGACATTGTAGATCTGGATCTGCTCGTATTCATGGATACCTGCCAGATCCAGCCATTCCCCATCAATGGCGCAGGAGCCTTCGTAATCGAGCACCGAGTGGGTCACCTCGGCACGGTGCAGTTTGGCCTTGAGCATGATGGCATGCATGGCGATTCCTCTTCAGGTTCCACTGGCGGCGGCTGAGTTTGCCTTAACCGTCAGGGGGGATCAAGAAAACGGCCCGCCGGGACCGACCTGCGGACCGTCCCGGCGAGCCTTCGTCATTGTTCAGTCGCCGCTGATATCGACGCTCAGGTTGTCGATCAGGCGGGTGGTGCCCAGATAGGCTGCTCCGAGCACGACCAGCCGGTGGTCCCCGGGGTTCGCCGGGCGCAGGCTGGCGGCTTCGCGGATCTCCAGGTAGTCGGGGCGGAAGCCGGACTGCCGCAGCGTTTCCAGTCCCCGGGCGCAGAGTGTGGTGAAGTCCCGCTCGCCTGCCTGGATGGCTGTGCCGATATCGCACAGGGTGCGGTACAACGCCGGCGCCACGCTCCGCTGCTCGTCGTTCAGGTAGCCGTTGCGCGAAGACAGCGCCAGGCCGTCGGCGGCGCGCACGGTGGGCTCGCCGAAGATCTGGATCGGCATGTTGAGGTCGCGCACCAGGGCGCGGATCACCGCCAGCTGCTGGTAGTCCTTCTCGCCGAACAGGGCGATGTCGGGCTGGGCGATATTGAACAGCTTGGTCACCACGGTGGCGACCCCCTCGAAGTGGCCGGGACGCGTTGCGCCGCAGAGTCCCTCGGAGACGCCAGGAACGGCAATGCGCGTCTGCCCCTGCATGCCGCCCGGATACATCTCCTCGGCGCTGGGGGCGAACAGCAGGTTGCAACCGCCCTCGAGCAGCTTTTCCTGGTCGGCGGCGAGGGTGCGCGGATATTTATCCAGATCCTCGGTGGGGCCGAACTGCAGGGGGTTGACGAAGATGCTGGCGACCACGAAGTCGGCGCGCTGGCGGGCCTTGTCAACCAAGGCGATGTGGCCGGCGTGCAGGTTGCCCATGGTCGGCACCAGGGCGATGCGCTTGCCTTCGCCACGGGCCCGGGCGATGGCGGCACGCAGTTCGCGGACGGTCTTGAAGGTGATCATGCTGAAAATCCATGTTCGGCTGTGGGGAATTCGCCTTGCTTGACTGCGTTGGCGTAGGCGGCAAAGGCTGCCTGGATGTTGTCCTGGCCGGCCATGAAGTTTTTCACGAACTTCGGCGTGCGCCCGCTCAGGGACAGCCCGAGCATGTCGTGCATGACCAGTACCTGGCCGTCGGTGGCGGCGCCGGCGCCGATGCCGATGACCGGCACGCCCGCCGCCCGGGTGATCTGTTCTGCCAGCGGGCTGGGCACGCACTCCAGCAGCAGCATGGCTGCACCGGCCCGCTCCAGGGCTTCGGCATCGGCACGCAGCTGCTGTGCCCGGCCCTCGTCGCGACCCTGCACCTTGTAGCCGCCGAACAGGTTCACCGACTGCGGGGTCAGGCCCAGATGCACGCAGGTCGGGATGCCGTTCTCGGCCAGGCGCGTCACGGTCTCGCACAGCCAGGCTCCGCCTTCCAGCTTGACCATGTGGGCTCCGGCACGCATGACCTGGGCGCTGCTTTCCAAGGCCTGATCGAGGGTGGCGTAGGCCATGAACGGCAGGTCGGTAACGATCAGTGCGCCGCGGTTGCCGCGTTTGACGCAGGCAGTGTGGTAGGCCATCTCGGCCACGCTGGTTGGCAGAGTGCTGTCATGACCTTGCAGGACCATGCCCAGGGAGTCGCCGACCAGCAGCACCTCGATGCCTGCCTGGCAGGCGGTCTGGGCGAAGGTGGCGTCATAGCAGGTCAGCATGGCGATTTTTTCGCCGCGCTGCTTGAGGCCTTGCAGGGTGGTCAGGGTTACATCAGGCATGTCGGTTTCGTCCTGGTCGGCATCGGCGGACACCGATGCGGAGCAATGGGAGGCCTATAGTCCAGATGGGGGGGCTTCAAGTCAATTGGCGCTTTGGGCGTCCGGCTCCGGTTCGGTGCGGCGACGCAACCCCTGTGCCGGGCAGGTGGCGAGCAGCTCATCGAGTGAGCGGCCGTCCGGCAGGTGCAGCCCGGGAGCGATCTCGGCCAGTGGATAGACCACGAAGGGGCGCGCATGGAGGTGGTAGTGGGGAACGGTCAGGCGCTCTTCGTGCAGTTGACGGTCGCCGAACAGCAGGATGTCCAGATCCAGGGTGCGCGGGCCCCAGCGCTCCGCCTTGCGTACCCGGCCCTGCTCCCGTTCGATCGCCTGCAGGGCATCGAGCAGTTCGAGGGGGGCCAGCGCAGAGTCCAGTGCGGCGACGGCATTCACGTAACACGGCTGGTCGGCGGGCCCCAGGGGGTCGCTGTCATAGAAGGAGGAAACCGCCACCAGGCGGGTGCGGGGCAGGGCCTGCAGGGCGGCGAGGGCGGCGCGCAGCTGCGCGGCGGGATCGGCCAGGTTGCTGCCCAAACCTATATAGACGCGCTCCACGTTCAATCCCGCTCCGGTGCAGCGTCCGAGCCGCGGCGTCGCCGGCCGCCGCTGCGGCGGCGCTTGCGCGGGGCGGCGCCGGCCTCTTCCTTGTTGCCGAGGGCGCGGATCATGTTGCGCCTTTCGCTGTCGCTGGCCTCCTGGTAATCGGTCCACCAGTCGCCCAGTCCGCCGGTCTGCTCGCCAGCCTCCTCGCGCAAGAGAAGGAAGTCGTAGCCGGCGCGGAAGCGCGGGTGCTCGAGCAGCAGATCGGCTCGCTTGCCCTGACGGCGCGGCAGGCGCTCCTGCAGGTCCCAGATTTCCCGGGCCGGTATGGTGAAGCGCTTGGGAATCGCGGTTCGCCGGCACTGTTCGGTGATCACCAGGTGGGCCGCCTCCTGCAGTGCCGGGAGCGGCGGCATGCCGCGCTCCTGCAGCGCCAGGGCCCGGGGCGGCAGGGCTGGCCAGAGCAGGGCGGCGAACAGGAAGGCGGGCGTCACCGGCTTGCCCTGCACGATTCGCTCGTCGGTATTGGCCAGGGCCTGGCGAATCAGTCGACTGGCATACCCTGGGTTGCGCTCCAGAGCCTCGGCCGTGGCGGGGAACAGGGGGGCAAACAGGTCGTATTCGAGCAGCAGTTCGAAGGTGTCCTCGGCATAACCGGACAGGAACAGCTTGAGCACCTCGTCGAACAGGCGGGGGGCAGGGATGTCGCGCAGCAGCGGGGCGAGCCGGCGGATCGGCGCGGCGCTGTGATGCTCGATGTCGAAGTCGAGCTTGGCGGCGAAGCGCACGGCACGCAGCATGCGCACCGGATCCTCCAGGTAGCGCTGTTCGGGATCGCCGATCAGGCGGACCAGGTGGTTGCGGATGTCGTGTACGCCGTGGGCGTAGTCGAGGATGCGCTCATGGGTGACGTCGAAATACAGGGCGTTGATGGTGAAGTCGCGGCGTTGGGCATCCTCTTCCAGGGTGCCGTAGACGTTGTCGCGCAGGATCCGGCCGCTTTCGTGGCGCGCTGCCAGGTGGTTGTCCTCGTCGTCGTCCTCATCGTCCGGGTGGTGGGCACGGAAGGTGGCGACCTCGATGATCTCCCGGCCGAACTGCACGTGGACCAGCTTGAAGCGGCGGCCGATCACCCGCGCATTGCGGAACTCCGCGCGGACCTGTTCGGGCGTGGCGCTGGTGGCGACGTCAAAGTCCTTCGGCTCGATGTCGAGCAGCAGGTCCCGAACGCAGCCGCCGACGACGTAGGCCTGGTAGCCGGCATTCTGCAGGCGCTCCACCACGCTGACGGCATGGCGGCTGATGTCGGCACGGCGCAGCGGATGCTGCTGGCTGCCAAGGACCTCCGGCGTGCTGCGCGGATGGGGGCGGTTCAGGGATAGGCGAAAGGACTTGAACAGCTTCTTCAGCATTGGAGATGGACTGCTTGACGGAGTGACCGGCCAGACACGAGCTTGACCGCGGAATGACTGCGGATTCTAGCATCGGCACCGGAGGATATACGAAGCCGGAATGGCTCACGAGCGCAGAAAGGGAGCCGAAGCTCCCTTTCAAATCGAGGTGCGTGCGTTGTTCTTGTTCTGTTTCGGGCTTGTTGTTCTTGTTGTGTGCCCGTCCCGGTTGGCTCGTTGGCTCCGGGATGGCCCCCAACAGGGGAGCCAATAGCAAACGGATTTCTTTGGTCGCAGGTATTGCCTGGATCCTGCGGATCCACCAGTTCGGGTGCTGCCTCAAGGCAGTTTTGTTGTTCTCGGCCTGGCTGCGGGCTTGGCCCGGCGGGCATGCGCTACTCCAAAAAAATCGGTTGGCCCCGTCTCCGCGTCGTTGTTCTTGTTGGGCTGGAGTCGTGTCAGTCGTTCTTATTAGGTGTGGTACGTCTTGTTATTGTTGTTGTGCGAATTAAGAAGCAGATGTCATGCCATGAATTAAAAATTTCTTTTTAATCAATTAATTAGCTTTATTTTTGTGTGGCGTTGGGAAAGGGTTAGCTGGGCTTTGGTTACTTGTCGACCCGGTTTCTGTTACCACCTTTGTCGGGGGTAACAGCCTGCTGGCAGCCGGCTGTTACCCTGATGGCACTCAGGAGCCGCTGGGCGCTCCCGACTTGCGGCGCGGGATACCGAGGCGCTGGCGGCGTTCCCACAGGCACTTGCGGCTGATGCCGAGCTTGCGGGCCAGTTCGGTCTCGGTCATGTGGTCCTGATGCTCCAGGACGAAGTGCTGGAAGTAGTCCTCCAGCGAGAGATCCTCGGTGGGCTCGTGGCTGCCACCGACCTCCGGACCGGGTAGTTCGGCGAAGCCCTCGTCCTCCAGGTCCTCCAGTTCGAGGTCGATGCCCAGAAGGTCGGCGGGTATCGACTGGCCCTCACAGAGAATCACCGCGCGCTCGATGGCGTTTTCCAGCTCGCGCACGTTGCCCGGCCAGGTGTACTGGCCGATGGTCCGCTCGGCCTCGGGGGAGAAGCGCATTTCGCCGCGGCCCATGCGCTGGCTCTGGCGCTTGAGGAAGGCCCGGGCGATCAGCAGGACATCGTCTTCACGGTCGCGCAGGGCCGGCAGCTTCAGCGAGATGACGTTGAGTCGGTAGAACAGGTCCTCGCGGAACTGGCCGGTCTTGGCCAGTGTCTTGAGGTCGCGGTGGGTGGCGGCGATCAGGCGGACATCGACCTTCTGCGACTGCACCGAGCCGACCCGGCGGATCTCGCCCTCCTGCAGCACGCGCAGCAGGCGGGCCTGGGCCTCCAGAGGCAGCTCGCCGATCTCGTCGAGGAACAGGGTGCCGCCGTCGGCGGCCTCGACCAAGCCGGTACGGCCGGCGACGGCGCCGGTGAAGGCGCCTTTTTCGTGGCCGAAGAGTTCGGACTCGATGAGGGTTTCCGGAATCGCCGCGCAGTTCACCGAGATCAGCGGCGCCTTGGCGCGCTTCGACAGATTGTGCAGGGCGCGGGCGACCAGCTCCTTGCCGGTGCCGGATTCACCCTGGATCAGCACCGTGGAGTCGGTCGGGGCGACCTTGCGGATCTTGTTGAACAGGTCCTGCATGGCCGGACAGGAGCCGATGATGCCGATCTCGCCGCTGGCCGGGGCAGGAGCCAGGGGCGCCGCTTCGGCGGGCACGGTCGGTGGCGGCGCCTGGCGCCGCTCGCTGAGAATGCGCGCCACGGTCTGGAGCATCTCGTCGTGGTCGAAGGGCTTGGCAATGTAGTCCATCGCGCCCATCTTCATCGAGTCCACCGCCGAGCGCAGGCTCGCATAGCTGGTCATGATCAACACCGGCGTACCCTCGGCCAGGCGGATCAGTTCGGTGCCGGGCGCACCGGGCAGGCGCAGATCGCTGATGATCAGGTCGAAGCCGGGAAGGCTGTAGCGCTCCTGGGCTTCCTGCACCGAGCCGGCCTCGCTGACCTGGTAGTGGTTGCGTTCCAGCAGACGGCGCAGGGCGGAGCGGATGATGGTTTCGTCTTCGACGATCAGAATATGTGGCATCGGACGGGCTCTCTCGACGGTCTCACGGCACCGGCGCTATGTCGACATGCCGTGGCAGGGTGACCCGGATTCGGGTCCCGCGTTGCCGCGCGGGGTCGGCCGGGCTGTCGACGGTGATCCGGCCATAATGCTCTTCCACGATCGAATAGACCAGTGCAAGGCCGAGGCCGGTCCCCTTGCCTGGGTCCTTGGTGGTGAAGAAGGGTTCGAACAGGCGTCCGGCGATGGCCTTGGGAATGCCGCTGCCCTCGTCCTCGACGATCAGATCGATGCTGTGCTCCACGGCCTCGCTGCGCACGCGGATGAAGCCGCCGGGAGGAGAGGCGTCGCGGGCGTTGGAGAGCAGGTTGACCAGTACCTGGACCAGTCGCTGGGGATCCCCGACCACGCAGTGGGCGGGATCGCAAAGGTTGAGAAACTGGACTTCGACGCCTTCGCGGTTGAGCGACAGCAGGCCGATCGCCTCGCGGGCGATGTCGGCCAGGCATACCGCTTCGCTGGCCTGCTTGTGACTGCCGGCATGGGCGAAGCTCATCAGCGAGCGGACGATGCGTGTCACCCGTTTGGTCTGGTCGATGATCTGGCTGCTGATCTCGCCCAGCTCGGCGTCGTCCTCGTGCTCCTCGCGCAGGTTCTGCGCCAGGCAGGCAATGCCGGTGATCGGGTTGCCGATCTCATGGGCCACGCCGGCAGCCAGGCGGCCGATGCTGGCCAGGCGCTCGGAGTGCGCCAGCTTGTTTTCCAGCAGCTGGGTTTCGGTGAGGTCCTCGACCAGCAGGACCAGGCCGCTGCTGCCCGGCGCCAGGGGTTCGTCGATCGCCGCCTTGTGCAGGTTGAGCCAGCGCATCTGGCCGTCCAGCGACAGCCGCTGCTTGTACAGGTGCTCGTCGGAGCGTTGGATGAAGTCTTCCAGCTGGCCCCGCCAGGGGGCATCGAGGGTCGCCAGGCAGGAGCCGACCACGCGCTCGGCGGAGATGCCGGTGAGTTCCTCCATGGCCCGGTTCCACATGAGGATCTCCTTGTCCTTGGACAGCGAGCAGACGCCCATCGGCAGCTCCTGCAGGGTCTGGCGGTGATAGCGGCGCAGCGCGTCGAGCTCGGCGGCCAGGCCGGTCAGGCGCGAGCGGTAGTCCTCCAGGCGGCTCTCGATGAAGTGGATGTCCTCGGTGACGTAGTCTTCGCTGGCGGTCTTGTAGGGCAAGAAGGTCTCGACGATGTCCTGCGCCACGCTCGGCCCCATCAGGCCGGACAGGTTGGCCTCGATGCGGTCGCGCAGGCGGCGCAGGGCGAAGGGGCGGCTTTCGTCGAACGGCAGGTGCAGGTCGCGCAGGGCCTGCTTCACCTCGCGCTGAGCGGTCCTGGCGCCGAGGGGGCGGGCCAACTGGGCGGCGAACTCCTGGGCGGAGGTGGCCAGCAGCTCGCGGCGCTGCGGCCGGCGCACGTTGTCCACGGCGCAGGCCTCGCCGGCGCTGCGCTCCTCGGGGCTCGGCTCGGTGAATATCGATACCAGGGAGAACACCAGCACGTTGGCGGCCAGCGAGGTGATCGCCGCCAGGTGCCAGCTGGTGTCGTCCAGTGCATAGACGAAATTCAGCAGCGGCAGGTGCACGTCCTGCAGGTTGCCCAGCATGGGCAGCATCATGCCGCCCAGCCATACCGTCATGCCGACTAGGAGGCCGGCGATGAAGCCGCGACGGTTGGCGGTCTGCCAGTAGAGGGTCGAGAGCACGCCGGGAAGGAACTGCAGGGTGGCGACGAAGGCGGTGACGCCGAGGTTGGACAGGTTCTGGCTGGCATCCAGCAGCCGGTAGAAGGCGTAGCCGGCGGCGATGATGGCGATGATCAGCGTGCGCCGCGTCCACTTCAGCCAGCGGTAGATGTTGCCCTCGGCCGGCGGCTGGTACAGGGGCAGCACCAGGTGGTTGAGGGTCATCCCGGACAGGGCGAGGGTCAGGACGATGATCAACCCGCTGGAGGCGGACAGTCCCCCGACATAGGCCAGCAGGGTGAGGGGCGCGTTTTCCAGTGCCAGACCCACGCCCAGGGTGAAGTATTCCGGACCGGTGGCGACCTCGAGGCGCATGCCGGCCCAGAGGATCAGCGGGACGGCCAGGCTCATCAGCAGGAGGAACAGCGGCAGGCCCCAGCTGGCGCTGGCCAGGCCGCGGGGGTTGAGGTTCTCGGTGAAGGCCATGTGGTACATGTGCGGCATGACGATGGCCGAGGCGAAGAACAGCAGCAGCAGGGTGCGCCAGGGCCCCTCCTGCAGCGGCGTGTGCAGCGTGCCCAGCACTTCCCGCTGGTGCAGCAGCCACTGCTCCAGGCCCTGGGGGCCGTCGAACACCCGGTACAGGGTGTAGATCCCGATGCCGCCGAGGGCGACCAGCTTGACCAGCGACTCGAAGGCGATGGCGCAGACCAGACCCTGGTGCTTCTCGCGGGTGGCGATATGTCGCGAGCCGAAGAGGATGGTGAAGAGAATGATCAGGGCGCAGAAGCCCAGCGCCACGCGTGCCTTCACCGGCTGCTGGGTGAGGATGCCCACCGAGTCGGTGACCGCCTGGATCTGCAGGGCCAGCAGCGGCAGCACCGAAACCAGCATGAACAGCGTGGTCAGTGCACCGGCCCAGGTGCTGCGGAAGCGGAAGGCGAACAGGTCGGCCAGGGAGGAGAGTTGGTAGGTGCGGGTCAGGCGCAGGATCGGGTAGAGCAACACCGGCGCCAGCATGAAGGCACCGGAAACCCCCAGGTAGCAGGCGAGAAAGCCGTAGCCGTACTGGTAGGCCATGCCGACCGCGCCGTAAAAGGCCCAGGCACTGGCGTACACGCCGAGGGACAGGGTGTAGACCAGCGGGTGGCGGATCAGCCGCTGCGGGATCAGGCCCTGCTCGCTGAGCCAGGCGACGCCGAACAGGGTCAGCAGATAGGCGGCGCTGATCAGCAGCAATTCACTCAGGCTAAAGCTCATCGGCGTCGGGCTGGCTCTGCAGGATGAAGGTCACCACGATGAGGATCAGCCACAGCAGGTACGGGCGGTACCAGGCGCCGTTGGGGTCGATCCACCAGTCCATGATGGCGGGGGAGAACAGATAGATTCCCACCACCAGCAGCAGGACCAGCCGGTAGATGTACATGGTGTGCCTCCATGTGGATGGGCAATGGCGTCGGCGATGGTAATGGAAGCGCGCGCCGGCGCAAACGTGGCGGCATCCTTGCCGACCGACCGCTCAGTCGAGCGCGGCCTCGGCCAGGGTCCGGCAGCGCGGGATGCGCCCGGCATCCCAGTGGGCGATGCCCCAGGCGAGCAGCTCCCGCGGACAGGTGCGCCCCAGCTCCGCCGGCGGGCGCTGGCCGAGCGCACGCAGGGCGCGCAGCAGCAGCGGGCCGGCCCGGTCGGCGGGGAGCGGGGGCGAGCGGTAGGATTTGCCGAGCTTGTGGCCGTCCGGCTGGACGATCAGCGGTACATGCAGGTAGCGCGGATGGGGCAGGCCGAGCAGTTCCTGCAGGTAGAGCTGGCGCGGAGTCGAGTCGAGCAGGTCGGCGCCGCGTACCACGTCGGTCATGCCCTGCCAGGCATCGTCGAGGATCACCGCCAGCTGGTAGGCGTAGAGGCCATCGCGGCGACGGATTACGAAGTCGCCGACTTCGCGGGCGAGGTGCTGGACGAAGGGGCCCTGCACCCGGTCGACGAAGGCGTATTCGCGCTCCGGCACGCGCAGGCGGATGGCGGCATCTCGTGGAGGGCGCCCGGCCTCCCGGCAGAAGCCCGGGTAGATTCCGGAAAATCCCTCCAGCTGCTTGCGCGAACAGGTGCAGGCGTAGGCCAGGCCCCGTTCGAGCAGGCGCTCGACCACTTCGCCGTACAACGCCAGGCGTTCGCTCTGGCGCACGACCTCGCCGTCCCACTCAAAACCGTAGTCTTCCAGGGTCCGGAGGATGACCGCCTGGGCGCCTGGCACCTCACGGGGTGGGTCGAGGTCCTCCATGCGCAGCAGCCAGCGACCGCCGGCATGGCGTGCATCCAGATAGGATGCCAGGGCGGCGATCAGCGAACCGAAATGCAGGGAGCCACTGGGGGTGGGGGCGAAGCGGCCGACGTAGGGAAGGGGCGGGGAGGCAATCATGCGGCGTTCGGCGGAGCTGATGATCGACAGTGGCAGCCTGCCGGGCTGCGGACGCGAAGCGGGGCGCCGAGGCGCCCCGCATGCAGGATCAACTGCCGATCTGCTTTTCCTTGATTTCCGCCAGGGTCTTGCAGTCGATGCACAGGGTGGCGGTGGGGCGCGCCTCGAGGCGGCGAATGCCGATCTCCACGCCGCAGGAGTCGCACCAGCCGTATTCGTTGTCCTCGATCAGCTGCAGGGTTTCGTCGATCTTCTTGATCAGCTTGCGCTCGCGATCGCGGGCGCGCAGTTCCAGGCTGAACTCCTCTTCCTGGCTGGCCCGATCGGCGGGGTCGGGGAAGTTGGCGGCCTCGTCCTGCATGTGGTGCACGGTGCGGTCGACCTCTTCCATCAACTCCTGCTTCCACTTGTTGAGGATATCGGTGAAATGGGCGCGCATGTTCTCGCTCATGTATTCTTCGCCCGGAGTTTCCGGGTAAGGCTCGAAACCGCGAACCAGATTGTTCTGCTTTGCTTTGGTGGGCATGGATGACCGCCTCGCTCTCTCTAATCCATACACGCAGGCACATTTCCCTGCCGACGGCGTCGGCCCTGCGACCGCAAGCGGCCGAACTTACCAGAAGCCATCGGGCCGCGCTACTCCCCAGCGCTGGCCATGGCAGCTGCCAGAGCGGTCCCGGAGGGGTAGAATCCACCTTCCGCCCCGTCCTGATGGAAGGCCCATGCCCTACAGTGCGCGCAGTCGTGCCATCGAACCTTTTCATGTCATGGCCCTGCTGGCCCGTGCCAACGAACTCCAGGCCCTGGGCCACGACGTGATCCACCTGGAGATCGGCGAGCCGGACTTCACCACAGCGGCGCCCATCGTTGCTGCCGGGCAGGCGGCGCTGGCGGCCGGACATACTCGCTATACCGCCGCGCGCGGCCTGCCGCAGCTGCGCGAGGCCATCGCCCGGTTCTACGAGCAGCGTTACCGCTTGACTATAGACCCCGAGCGCATCCTCATCACGCCTGGCGGCTCGGGTGCCCTGCTGCTGGCTACGAGCCTGCTGGTCGACCCGGGTCGGCACTGGCTGCTGGCCGATCCCGGCTATCCCTGCAACCGCCACTTCCTGCGTCTGGTCGAGGGGGGCGCGCAACTGGTCCCGGTCGGGCCGGAGCAGCGTTACCAATTGACGCCGGAGCTGGTTGCGCGTTACTGGCACACGGAGAGCGTCGGGGCCCTGGTCGCCTCGCCGGCCAACCCCACCGGAACGCTGCTGCGGCGCGACGAGCTGGCGGCGCTGTCCGCCGCCCTGCATGCGCGCGGCGGCCATCTGCTGGTGGACGAGATCTACCACGGTCTGACCTACGGCGTGGACGCCTCCAGCGTGCTGGAGGTGGACGACGATGCTTTCGTGCTCAACAGCTTCTCCAAATATTTCGGCATGACCGGCTGGCGGCTCGGCTGGCTGGTGGCGCCCGAGGCGGCGGTGCCCGAACTGGAGAAGCTGGCACAGAACCTCTACATCAGCGCCTCGACCCTGGCCCAGCATGCCGCGCTGGCCTGCTTCGAGGAGGAGACCCTGGAGATCCTCGAGGCGCGCCGCACGGAGTTCGCCCGGCGCCGCGACTACCTGCTGCCGGCGTTGCGCGAACTGGGCTTCGGCATCGCCGTGGAGCCCGAGGGGGCCTTCTATCTGTATGCCGACATCGGCGCCTTCGGCGGCGATGCCTTCGCCTTCTGCCGGCACTTCCTCGAGCGCGAGTTCGTCGCCATCACGCCGGGCATCGATTTCGGCCATCACCTGGCCGACCGGCATGTGCGCTTCGCCTACACCCAGAGCCTGCCGCGCCTGGAGCAGGCGGTTGAGCGCATCGCCCGCGGTCTGAAGAGCTGGCAGCCCGATGCGCTTTGATCCGCCGCTGGAGGAGGGGCGTCTGCTGCGCCGCTACAAGCGCTTTCTTGCCGATATCGAGACGCCGGCCGGCGAAGTACTGTGCATCCACTGCCCCAATACCGGCTCCATGCTCAACTGCATGGCCGAGGGCGGACGCATCTGGTTCAGCCGCTCGAGCGATCCCCGGCGCAAGCTGCCGGGCACCTGGGAACTGAGCGAGACGCCGCAGGGGCGGCTGGCCTGCGTGAATACCGCACGGGCTAATCCACTGGTGGAGGAGGCACTGCGTGCCGGGCTGATCCCCGAATTGGCAGGGTTTGCTGCGTTGCGCCGGGAGGTTCGCTACGGGGTGGAGAACAGCCGGGTGGATTTCTGCCTCGACTACCCGGATGGGATGGCGTTCGTCGAGGTGAAGAGCGTCACCCTGGGCTTTGCCGACAGCCCGGTCGCTGCCTTCCCCGATGCCCGCACCGAGCGCGGCGCCAGGCACCTGCGCGAGCTGGCGGCCTTGGCGCGACAGGGCGTGCGTACGGTGCAGCTGTACTGCGTGAACCTGTCCGGCATCACGGCGGTGCGCCCGGCGGCGGAGGTCGATCCGTGCTATGCGCAGGCGCTGCGCGAAGCCGTGGCGGCGGGCGTCGAGGTGCTCGCCTATGGTGCCGAGCTGTCGTCCGCGGCGATCCGGCTGACGCACCGACTCGAGATGTGCCTGTAGGGCGGCGAGGCGGCGGTTACAGGTCTACCCAGATACCGGCTCCGTCTTCGCGGCAGGCGATGCGTGGCAGGTGCTCACCGGCACATGGGCCGGCCACGCATTCGCCGCTGTCGATCAGGAACAGCGCACCGTGGGTGGCGCACTGGATCAGGCTGCCGCTGGCGTCGAGAAACCGGTCGGGTTGCCATTCCAGCGGAATGCCCAGATGTGGACAGACGTTGCGGTAGACGAAAACCCGGCCGTCCTTGCGGATCGCGAGGAGTTTGCGGTCTTCGAGCAGGAAACCGCGGCTTTGTCCTTCGCCGAGGGCGTCCCCGGCACAGAGAAACTTCATGGCGCCTCCCGAAAAGCCCGCGATTATCCATGCCGACGGGAGATGGCGGAAGCCATGGGCTGGTGATTGGCCGGAGCGCCTCTTATGCTTGCCGCCACCTTCACTTCCAGAGCCTTTCATGACTGTCTGTGACCGTCGTTCCCGCGTCCTGCTGATGAGCCTGGGGCTACTGCTGCTGCTCGCCTTCTGGCTGTCGCTGGCGCTGGGGCCGCTGCGGCTGCCCCTGGCCGATTCCCTGCTGGCGCTGCTGCGCCTGGCCGGCTTGCCGTTGTCCGGGGAGGGCCTCGAAAGGGCCGAGCTGATCGTTGGGCAGATCCGCCTGCCGAGAACCCTGCTCGGCCTGGCGGTAGGCAGCGTGCTGGCGCTGAGCGGGGTGGCGATGCAGGCGTTGTTCCGCAATCCGCTGGCCGATCCCGGGCTGATCGGGGTGTCCAGCGGCGCCGCGCTGGGGGCGGCGCTGGCGATCGTCGGCGGCTCGCTGTTCGGTGCCGATGCCCTGCCCGAGGTGTCGCCCTATCTGCTGTCGGCGAGCGCCTTCGTCGGAGGCTTGGTGGTGACCGCGCTGGTCTATCGATTGGGGCGTCGCGACGGCCAGACCCGGGTGGCCACCATGCTGCTCGCCGGGCTCGCCCTCAGCAGCCTGGCTGGCGCGGCGGTCGGTCTGTTCGGCTATCTGGCCGACGACGCCGCGCTGCGCCGGTTGACCTTCTGGAATCTGGGCAGCCTGAGCGGCGCCAGCTATGCCCGGCTCTGGCCATTGCTGCTGGCGACCCTGGGGGTGGCGTTCTGGCTGCCGCGCCGTGCGGGAGCGCTGAACGCCCTGTTGCTGGGCGAGTCGGAGGCGCGCCATCTCGGCTTCGACGTGGAGCGGCTGAAGCGCGAACTGGTGCTCTGCACGGCCCTGGGCGTGGGGGCGGCGGTGGCGGCGGCCGGGCTGATCGGCTTCGTCGGCCTCCTGGTGCCGCATCTGCTGCGCCTGATCTGCGGGCCGGATCATCGCCTGCTGCTGCCGGCGGCAATGCTCGCCGGCGCCAGCCTGCTGCTGTTCGCCGACCTGCTGGCGCGTCTGCTGCTGGCGCCGGCCGAGTTGCCGCTCGGCATTGTCACAGCGCTGCTCGGCGCGCCTTTCTTCCTCTGGCTGCTGCGGCGGGAGCCACTCTGATGCTGCGGGCCGAGCGGCTGGCCGTGCGGCGTGGCGGCCGGCAGGTGTTGCGGGGGATCGACCTCGAGCTGAGGCCCGGTGAGCTGCTCGGTGTGCTGGGACCGAACGGGGCGGGCAAGTCTTCGCTGCTAGCGGCGCTTTCCGGCGAGCTGCGCCCGGAGGAGGGGCAGGTCCGCCTGGATGGTCGCGCGCTGGCCTGCTGGCGAGGGCCGGAGCGGGCGCGTCGGCTGGCGGTGCTGCCGCAGAGCCCGGCGCTGGAGTTTGCCTTTCGCGTCGAGGAGGTGGTCGGCTTCGGGCGTCTGCCCCATGCCAGCGGCCGGCAGTGCGATGCCGAGATCGTCGCCCGTGCCCTGGCGGCGGCCGACGCCGCCCATCTGGTCGGGCGCAGCTACCTGACCCTGTCGGGGGGCGAGCGTCAGCGGGTTCATCTGGCGCGGGTGTTGGCGCAACTCTGGCCGGGGGGGGGCGAGCGGGTGCTGCTGCTCGACGAGCCGACCTCGATGCTCGATCCCCTGCACCAGCACAGCATTCTGCAGGCGGTTCGGGGCTTCGCAGGGCAGGGCACGGCTGTGCTGGCGATACTCCACGACCTGAATCTGGCGGCGCGCTACTGTGATCGCCTGCTGTTGCTGGCCGATGGCCGCATGCAGGCGCTCGGCAGTCCCGAGGAGATTCTACGTGCCGGACCGCTGAAGGCGGTCTTCGGTCTCGATGTATTGGTGCAGCGCCATCCGGAGCGGGGGCATCCGCTGATCGTGGCGCGCTGAGGAGGATTCATGCGTTCATTGTTGTTCGTCGGCCTGATCCTGCTGGCTGCCTGTCAGGCGCTGCCGCCGTTGCCCGCCTGGCAGGTGGATGGTGAACGGCAGGGCACCGGCCCCGGCACCATCCTCGATCTGCGCAGTGGCGCCAGCCTGACGCCGGAGCAACTGGTCGAGCGGCTGGCCGTGGCGCCACGGCTGCTGGTCGGCGAGAAGCACGACAACCCAGATCATCATGCCCTGCAGTTATGGCTGCTCGAGGCCCTTGCCGGGCGACGGGCGCAGGGCAGTCTGCTGCTGGAGATGCTCGAGCCCGACCAGCAGGCGCGGGTGGGGGCGACCCAGGCCGCGTTCGCCGCGGGCCGTGCGCCGGAGGATCTGCCCGCGGCGCTGGCCTGGCGCCAGGGCTGGGACTGGACGCTGTACGGTCCGCTGCTACGCCATGCACTGGCACAGCCCTATCCGTTGCTGGCAGCCAATCTGGATAAGCAGGAGATGCGCCGTATCTATGCCGAGCGTCCAACCCTGCCTGGCCGCGCGTCGACCGATGCGCGGGTGCGTGAGGCACTGCTCGAACAGATTGGCGCCTCCCACTGCGGCCAGTTGCCGGAGTCCCAGTGGCCGGCGATGCTCGCCGTCCAGCAGCAGCGCGACCGACGCATGGCCGAGCGACTGCTGGCCGCCCCGCAGCCGGCCCTGCTGCTGGCTGGCGCCTACCATGTGCGGCGCGATCTGGGCGTGCCTCTGCACCTGGCCGACCTCGGTGGGACGAGCGGCAGTGTCGTGCTGCTGCTGGCCGAGGCCGGGGATGCAGTGGAGGCAAAAGCTGCCGACTATGTCTGGTATACCCCGGAGACACTGGCCCGCGACTACTGCGCCGAGATGCGGGCTGCCGAGCGGCAGACAAAAAAAGACCCGGCAGAGCCGGGTCGAAAACCGTAATTAGCCTGATGAGGAGATAACCTGAAGAGTAGCCGCTCTGTCAGTTTACCGCTGATCTCGCGATCAGCTGTTCAAATAATAACGCTTCTCATTTGCTGGTCAAGTGATGGCGGCGAATTTTTCTGTCGGCTCTCTTGGTGGAACCCAAGGTTAAAGAAGGCGCCCGCTGAGCGCCTTCGGCAGAGGAGGGCTGGTCTAGAGGTGGGGAAGGTGATTGCGCATGCGCGCCACCAGATCATCGAGACTGGCGGCAAGGTGGGTATCGACCCGTCGGCTGCGTTGCTGTTCGGTCTCGGTCAGGGACTCGCGGCTGGCCTGTTGTGCCCGGATGACTTCCAGCGTGGCGTCGGACGGATCCTTTCCGGCAGCCTGGCGCTCTGCGAGCCACTCGGCGATCAGGGCTTCGGGGGCCTGGCAGTCGACGATCAGGAAGGGGACGCCGTTGTTCTGGGCGACCTGCCAGGCGGCCGCGCGCTGTGCCTGCTTCAGGTAAGTGGCGTCGATCACCACCGGAAAGCCGGCCTGCAGGGCACCGGCAGCCAGCCGGTGCAGGTGCTCGTAGGTCGCCACGCTGGCCTGCATGCTGTAGATGCCGCTTGCCAATCGTTCCTGGTCGGCTGCCTGCTGCTCGCCGAACAGGCGCTTGCGCTCCACGTCCGAACGTAGGCGGATGGCGCCGAATTCTTCCGTCAGGCGCTGGGCGACATGGCTCTTGCCGACGGCAGATACCCCGTGGGTGATAGCCAGAAAGCACGAGGGGATGGCGCTGTAGTGTTCCGCCAGGCTGGCGTAGTTGCGGTATTGCTGGAGGATCGCGGCACGCCGCTCGGCACTCTCCTCCTGGGCCAGACGGAACAGGTTGACCTTGCCGCGCACCATGGCGCGGTAGGCCTTGTAGAAGTTCAGCAGCGGCAGGGCGGCGTAGTCGCCGGTCAGCTCCAGCCAGGCACTGACGAAGCGCCGGGACAGCCCCTTGAGGCCGCGGTCCTCCAGGTCCATGGCGAGAAAGGCGGCGTCGCACATGACATCGATCAGGCGAAACGGCTCGTTGAACTCGATGCAATCGAACAGCACGACCTGCCCATCGAGCAGGGTGGCGTTGCCGAGGTGCAGATCGCCATGGCATTCGCGGATGAAGCCATCGGCCTTGCGCTGTTCGAGCAGCGGCCGCAGGCGCTCGAAGCTGATTTCTGCCCAGGCTTCGAGGGCGTCGAGCTGCTGCAGGTCGGCCGGCTCGGCGAGCAGCGGGCGGATCTGTTCGAAGTTCTGCCGCACCGGGCTCATCACCGCCTCGGGGCCGCCCAGCGGGTGCTCCACCGGTACCTTCGGCGCCTGCAGGTGGAAGGCGGCGATCCGCTCCGCAAGGGCATCGATGTGCTCGGGGGCGAGCTCGCCGCGGGCCTGCATTTCGCCGAGCAGCTGGCTCTGCGGGAACTGGCGCATCTTGACCGCGTATTCGATGACCGGGCCGTCGCCCGCCAGCTGCGGGGCGTTCTCGCTGCCGGTGATCGGCAGCACCTCGAGGTAGAGGTTGCGGGTCAGGCGTTGGTTCAGGCGCACCTCCTCCTCGCAGAAGTGCTTGCGTGCCGCCAGTCCGGTGAAGTCGAGGAAGCCGAAGTCGACAGCCTTCTTGAACTTGTAGGCATAGGGGCCGGTGAGCAGGACCCAGGAGATGTGGGTCTCGATGACCTTGAACTCAGTCACCGCATGCGGATAGAGCGCAGGGTTCTGCAGGGCGTTGATCAGGGCTTGGCTCACGGTCAGTCCTTGCTGGGGCAGTCGGGGCGAAGGCCCGCATTATGGCCGCTGAGACCGCCCCTGCAAACCGCCGGGCTGCGCTATCGAGGGTGGGTAAAGTGCGTATAATGCGCCGCCATGACACGTACCCGCTCTCCCAAATCGCTCCCTCCCCGTCGCTCCGGCGCCCTTCGTTCCTGGCTGGGCTGGACCGTCAAGCTCGCTTTGGTCGGTCTGGTGGTGCTGGCCGGCTTTGCCATCTATCTCGATGCCGTGGTGCAGGAGAAGTTTTCCGGCAAGCGCTGGACGCTGCCGGCCAAGGTCTATGCACGACCGCTGGAGCTGTTCTCCGGACTCAAGCTGTCGAAACAGGACTTTCTCACCGAGCTCGATGCGCTTGGCTATCGCCGCGAGGCCGTTGCCGGGCCGGGTTCGGCCTTGGTATCCGGCAATACCATCGATCTGCATACCCGGGGCTTCCGCTTCTATGAAGGTGACGAGCCGGCACGGAGGATCCGCGTGCGTTTCTCCGGCGACTACGTGGCCGGCCTGAGCGGCGCCGATGGCAAAGACCTGGCCGTCGTGCGGATGGAGCCGCTGCTGATTGGTGGCCTGTATCCTGCGCACAACGAGGACCGCATTCTGGTCCAACGCAACGAGCTGCCGCCCTATCTGGTGGAGACGCTGGTGGCGGTCGAGGATCGCGAGTTCTTCAGCCATTTCGGGGTGTCGCCGAAATCCATCGTCCGTGCCCTATGGGTCAATGCCTCGGCGGGCGGAGTGGTCCAGGGCGGCAGCACGCTGACCCAGCAACTGGTGAAGAACTTCTACCTGAGCAACGAGCGCAGCCTGGTGCGCAAGGCCACCGAGGCCATGATGGCCGTGCTGCTGGAGCTGCACTACGACAAGGACGAGATTCTCGAGGCCTACCTCAACGAGGTGTTTCTGGGGCAGGACGGCAATCGTGCAGTGCATGGCTTCGGTCTGGCCAGCCAGTATTTCTTCGGTCAGCCGCTGGCCGAACTGCAGCCGCACCAGATCGCCCTGCTGGTAGGCATGGTCAAGGGGCCTACCTACTACAATCCGCGCCGCAACCCCGAGCGGGCCATGACGCGGCGCAACCTGGTTCTCGACCTCATGGCCGAGCAGGGCGTGATCGACACCGCGCAAGCCGCGGCCGCCAAGCAGAAGCCGCTCGGCGTCACCGCCCGCGGCAGCATGGCCAATACCTCCTATCCTGCGTTTCTCGACCTGGTCAAGCGCCAGTTGCGCGAGGACTACCAGGAGGCCGATCTCACCGAGGAGGGGCTGCGCATCTTCACCAGCCTCGACCCGATCCTGCAGAGCAAGGCCGAAGCCGCGGTGCGGGATACCTTCAAGCGCATCGGCAAGGGCGGCGATCCGGTCGAGGCGTCGATGGTGGTCAGCAATCCGGAAACCGGCGAAGTGCTGGCCCTGCTCGGCAGCCGGCAGCCGCGCTTCGCCGGCTTCAACCGGGCGCTGGATGCGGTGCGGCCGATCGGTTCGCTGATCAAGCCGGCCATTTACCTCACCGCGCTGGAGCGGCCCAGCCAGTACACCCTGACCAGTTGGCTGGCCGATGTGCCCTTCTCGGTGAAGGGGCAGGACGGCCAGCTCTGGCGCCCGCAGAATTACGACCACCAGGCCCATGGCGATATCTATCTGTATCAGGGGCTGGCCAACTCCTACAACCTGTCGACCGCCAAGCTCGGCCTCGAGCTGGGCGTGCCGAACGTGCTGAAGACGCTGGCCCGTCTGGGCGTCAATCGCGAGTGGCCAGCCTACCCGTCGATGCTGCTGGGGGCCGGGGCCTTGACCCCGATGGAAGTGACCAGCATGTACCTGACCATCGCCAGTGGCGGATTCAACACGCCCCTGCGTGGTATCCGCAGTGTCCTGGCGGCCGACGGCGAGCCGCTCAAGCGCTATCCGTTCCAGATCCAGCAGCGCTTCGACCCGGGCGCCATCTATCTTTTACAGAACGCCATGCAACGGGTGATGCGCGAGGGAACCGGGCGTTCGGTTTACGGCCAGTTGCCGCGCTCGCTGACTCTGGCCGGCAAGACCGGTACCACCAACGATTCGCGTGACAGCTGGTTCGCCGGCTTCAGCCAGGATCTGCTGGCAGTGGTCTGGCTGGGGCGTGACGACAACGGCAAGACCCCGCTGACCGGTGCCACCGGTGCGCTGAGGGTCTGGACGGATTTCATGGTCAAGGCCGATCCGCTTCCGCTGGACATGCCGCTGCCGGACAATGTCACCCTGACCTGGGTGAATGCGCGCAACGGGCTGAGCTCCGAGCAAGGCTGCCCGGATGCGGTGCAGATGCCCTATATCAGGGGCAGCGAGCCGCCGCCAGGGCCCGCTTGCGGCCTGCCGCAGGCTCCAAACGGAAACATGCCGGATGTGATCGAGAATGTTCAGGATGTCATGGACTGGGTGCGTGGCTGGTCGAATTGAGCGAAGAGGGTGCCAGGTGAACAGGTGGTTGATGGGGGCAGTGGCCGCAGGCGTCCTGCTGAGCGGCTGTGCAACGGTCGAGCGTGGCTCGATCCCGGTGGTCGAGGCGAGTGGCTCGGTCTATGACCGGCAACAGGGGCGTGGCAACGCGGTTTCTCGCCCTCCGGCGGCGCCTGCTCCCCAGGCGCCGGCATCCAAGGCTCCTGCTTCCGCCCAGGATTCCGGGGTAGTGGTAATGGTGCCCGGTGCTGGCGCCAGCTCGGCGCCGATTCAGGCTTACCCGGCATCCGGCGTCTCCGGCAGTGCGGCGCCGATCGTTTCGCAGCCGATCACCGCCACCACCGCGGTTGGCGGCAACACTGGCTATTCCGTACCCAGTGGGCCGAGCGGTGTTCCGGGAACGGCTTCTGCTCCTTCAAGCGATCTGGCGGCCGACGAGCAGCTTGATGGTCCGATCCTGGCGTTGCTCACCACGGCACAGCGGGAGCAGGGGAGCGGCAATCTAGAGAGCGCCGCCTCCAGTCTGGAGCGGGCGCAGCGCATCGCGCCCCGCGAGCCGCAAGTGCTCTACCGGCTGGCCGAGGTTCGCCTGGCCCAGGGCGATGCTGCCCAGGCCGAGCAGTTGGCGCGTCGTGCCTTGACCTATGCCGGCGGTCGCCCGGCACTGCAGGCCAGCCTGTGGAACCTGATCGCCCAGGCACGTGAGCGGCAAGGTGATGTGGCAGGAGCAGCCCAGGCGCGCGAACGGGCACGGGTCAACCTGTGATGGACGTGCGTATTCCGGCGTTGGCCGAGCAGATGCTGCTGATTGAGCGGGAGTTGCGGATTCTCGGGATGTGGGGCCTGCTGCCACCGAGCGACGAGGCGCTATCCAGCGAGCAGCCGTTCTGTGTCGACACCTTGGCCTTCGAGGAGTGGCTGCAGTGGATCTTCCTGCCTCGGATGAAGGTGATCATCGAGGGAGGCAGAGCTCTCCCTGCCTCCTCGGGGATTCGGCCGATGGCCGAGATGGTCTACCGCGAGCGACTCGCCGAAGTGGCCGCCCTGCTGGAGGCGCTCGGCGAAATTGACCGGTTGATCGCGGATGGGGATTGACTGTTGCCGGCTGATCAGCGGCAACTGTGCTCTATGGCCTTTTTCGCCTCGGCGATGCGGGCCTGACGCTCTTCCTCGGTCAGCCTGCGCATCTCTCCCTTGATCTGTGCACGCAGTCTGGGATTGTTCTCCAGTTGGGCCAGGTTGGTGCGCACCGTTTCGCAGAATTCCCGGCGCTTGGCTTCCTGGGAGGCAACCTCATGCTGCACTTTGCGCTCGATGGTCTCCTGTTCAGGGTCCTTTGTCTGACTCGGCGGCAGTTTCTCCGAGGCGGGCGGCCGAGGAGCGGGAGTGGCTGTGTTGATAATGGTGCTTGCCTGGCCGTTCGGGGGCAGCTCACTGAAGTGGGATACGCCCTGCTTGTCCACCCAAGTGTAAACCTGGCCAGCCATGGCGGTTGTGCTCAGGGTGAACAGCAGGCTGGTGAGGATCATGCTTCGCATGAGGACTCCTTAAGTCTCGGTGAGGCCTGGCACTACTATAACCGGAACGATAGTGCGCCTTATGGCATCCCGTCACAGCGGTAAAGGACCGAAGGCCGAGGCATTACTTGACTTGGGTTGAGTGAATCCGAACAATTCAAGGTTCGCTGCAGCGGGGTTCGCCGCAGGCGGGCTTCAGCTCAGCAGACATGAGGCGTCATCCACGCCGACCTGATACACCCGCAACGCGTTACCTCGCGCTGGGTGGGAGAATCCTGCAACACACTCCGGGGCCTCCCGATACTTGCTCGACAGCGCTGCGTAGGCGGCGACAACCGTCGCTCATGCCTGTTTGGCAGTAATCTATTCAGACCGTCCGCTAGCCGGCGGCAATCTGGCGTTCTAGAGGTGAACAACGTGGAGCTTTTATCCGGCGCTGAAATGGTAGTCCGCTTTTTGCGCGACGAAGGCGTTAAATACATCTACGGATATCCGGGCGGTGCCCTTCTGCACATCTACGATGCCCTGTTCAAGGAAAAGGAAGTCACCCATATCCTGGTCCGTCATGAGCAGGCGGCCACCCATATGGCCGATGGCTATGCCCGCGCCACTGGCAAGGCCGGTGTCGTGCTGGTGACCTCCGGACCTGGCGCAACCAACGCCATTACCGGCATCGCCACTGCCTACATGGACTCCATCCCGATGGTGGTGATTTCCGGACAGGTGCCGAGCACCATGGTCGGCAGCGATGCTTTCCAGGAAACCGACATGATCGGCGTCTCCCGTCCGATCGTGAAGCACAGTTTCATCGTCAAGCATCCCTCGGAAATCCCCGAAGTGCTGAAGAAGGCCTTCTATATTGCCGAGTCCGGGCGGCCCGGTCCGGTGGTGGTGGATATCCCGAAGGACATGGGCGATCCGACCCAGAAGTATGAGTATGTCTATCCGAAGAAGGCCAAGCTGCGCTCCTACAGCCCTGCGCAGCGTGGGCATTCCGGACAGATTCGCAAGGCTGTCGAGATGCTCCTGGCAGCCAAGCGTCCCGTAATCTATTCCGGTGGTGGTGTGATCATGGGCAGAGCTGCCGCCCAGTTGACCGAGCTGGCGCAGATGCTCAACCTGCCGGTAACCAATACCCTGATGGGCTTGGGTGGCTATCCCGGCAACGACCGGCAATTCCTCGGCATGCTGGGCATGCACGGCAGCTACACCGCTAATCTGGCCATGCACCACTCCGATGTGATTCTCGCTGTCGGGGCGCGCTTCGATGACCGGGTGGTCAACGGGCCTGCCAAGTTCTGTCCGAATGCCAAGATCATTCACGTCGATATCGATCCGGCTTCGATTTCCAAAACCATCAAGGCCGATGTGCCGATCGTCGGGCCGGTTGACAGCGTGCTTGCCGAAATGATCTCCATCGTCAAGGAAATCGGCGTGATGCCGCAGAAGGATGTCGTGGCCAGTTGGTGGAAGCAGATCGAAGAGTGGCGTGGCACGCGCGGCCTGTTCCCCTACGACAAGGGGGACGGCAGCATCATCAAGCCGCAGATGGTGATCGAGACCCTTTACGAAGTGACCAAGGGCGATGCCTACGTCGCCTCCGACGTGGGGCAGCACCAGATGTTCGCCTCCCAGTACTACAAGTACGCCAAGCCGAACCGCTGGATCAACTCCGGTGGCCTGGGCACCATGGGCTTCGGCTTCCCGGCAGCCATGGGCATCAAGCTGAATTTCCCCGAGGCGGACGTGGTCTGCGTCACCGGGGAAGGCAGTATTCAGATGAACATCCAGGAAATGTCCACCTGCATGCAGTACGACCTGCCGGTCAAGATCGTCAACCTCAACAACGGCGCACTGGGCATGGTTCGCCAGTGGCAGGACATGCAGTACAGCAGCCGCTATTCGCACTCGTATATGGAGTCGCTGCCCGATTTCGTCAAGCTGGCCGAGGCCTATGGGCATGTCGGCATGCGCATTACCGAGCTGAAGGACCTCAAGCCGAAGATGGAAGAGGCCTTCGCCCTGAAAGACCGCCTGGTGTTCCTCGATATCGCGGTGGATACCAGCGAGCACGTCTATCCGATGCAAATCAGAGACGGTGCGATGCGCGATATGTGGCTGAGCAAGACGGAGCGGACCTGAGCATGCGACACATCATTTCCCTGCTGATGGAAAACGAGCCGGGTGCCCTGTCCCGCGTAGTCGGCCTTTTCTCCCAGCGCAACTACAACATCGAAACCCTCACCGTGGCGCCCACCGAGGATCCGACTCTGTCCCGTCTGACCCTGACCACCATCGGTCAGGACGAAGTGATCGAGCAGATCACCAAGAACCTCAACAAGCTGATCGAGGTGGTCAAACTGGTAGACCTGTCGGAGAGTGCGCATATCGAGCGCGAGTTGCTGCTGGTCAAGGTCAAGGCCACCGGCGCCCAGCGTGCCGAGATCAAGCGTACCACCGACATCTTCCGTGGGCAGATCGTCGATGTCACCAGTAGCGTCTATACCATTCAGCTCACTGGAACCAGTGACAAGCTGGACAGCTTCCTGCATGCCATCGGCACTTCCTCGATCCTCGAAACCGTGCGCAGTGGCGTCACCGGCATTGCCCGTGGCGACAAAGTACTCACCATTTAGCAAATGGCCGTACCGGGCCAGTTAACAGGGGTAACCTCATGAAAGTGTATTACGACAAAGATTGCGACCTTTCCCTTATCCAAAGCAAGAAGGTTGCCATCATCGGTTACGGTTCCCAAGGCCATGCGCACGCCTGCAACCTGAAGGATTCCGGTGTTGACGTTTGCGTCGGCCTGCGTGCCGGCTCCGCTTCGATAGCCAAGGCCGAAGCTCATGGTCTGACCGTGAAGAGTGTCAAGGATGCCGTTGCCAGTGCCGACGTGGTGATGATCCTAACTCCCGACGAGTTCCAGGGCCGTTTGTACAGGGATGAGGTCGAGCCGAATCTGAAGAAGGGTGCAACCCTGGCCTTTGCGCATGGTTTCTCTATCCATTACAACCAGGTGGTGCCCCGTGCCGACTTGGATGTGATCATGATCGCGCCCAAGGCGCCGGGTCATACCGTGCGCTCCGAGTTCGTCCGTGGCGGCGGTATTCCGGATCTGATCGCCATCTATCAGGATGCTTCCGGCAATGCCAAGAGCCTTGCCCTGTCCTACGCCAGTGGCGTTGGTGGTGGTCGTACCGGCATCATCGAAACCACCTTCAAGGATGAAACCGAAACTGACCTGTTCGGCGAGCAGGCTGTCCTGTGTGGCGGTTGCGTCGAACTGGTCAAGGCCGGCTTTGAAACCCTGGTTGAAGCCGGTTACGCGCCGGAAATGGCTTACTTCGAGTGTCTGCACGAGCTGAAGCTGATCGTCGATCTGATGTTCGAAGGCGGCATCGCCAACATGAACTACTCGATCTCCAACAACGCTGAGTACGGCGAGTACGTTACCGGTCCGGAGGTGATCAACGAGCAGTCCCGTCAGGCCATGCGCAATGCTCTGAAGCGCATTCAGAACGGTGAGTACGCCAAGATGTTCATTACCGAAGGCGCCGCCAACTATCCATCGATGACCGCCTACCGCCGCAACAACGCTGCGCATCAGATCGAGGTGGTCGGTGAGAAGCTGCGTGCCATGATGCCCTGGATCGCTGCCAACAAGATCGTCGACAAGGCGAAGAACTAAGATTAAAGACGGAACGAAAAAGACGCGGCTCCGGCCGCGTTTTTTTATTGGTGGCGGCTTCTGGTATAAAGCCGCATGGCAGCGTGCTGCCTGTGAATTCACGTCACGGCATCCGTTGAAAATCTTTCTGAATCTGCAAGGTACTGTTCATGAGCGAACGTCCGGAGGAGTCCAACAAGGGGCCCGCAGCTGACAGCCTGTTGCCCATCGACGAACACATTGAAGAAGGGCGGGATGCGGAGGGGCGCAAGGTCCGTCACCGTGGTATTTATTTGTTGCCTAACCTGTTTACCACGGCCAACCTTTTTGCGGGCTTCTATTCCATTGTAAGTGCCATCAATGGAAACCTGGATGTGGCCGCAGCCACGGTCTTCGTCGCAATGGTGCTGGATAGTCTGGACGGGCGCGTGGCTCGCCTGACCAATACGCAAAGTGCGTTCGGTGCCGAATATGACTCGCTTTCCGACATGGTGGCCTTTGGGCTGGCGCCAGCCATTCTCGCTTTCGAGTGGGCGCTGGGCAGCATGGGCAAGGTCGGCTGGATGGTCGCGTTCATTTATGTGGCGGGTGCGGCTTTGCGCCTGGCGCGCTTCAATACCCAGATCGGCAAGGCTGACAAGCGCTTCTTCATAGGGCTGGCTAGCCCGGCGGCAGCGGGTGTGGTAGCTGGCACTGTCTGGGCCTTCAGTGATTTTGGTGTTCAGGGGTCGAATATCGCTTCCCTGGTTGCTCTGCTGGTTGCCGCAGCAGGCATGTTGATGGTCAGCAATATCAAGTACTACAGCTTCAAGGATCTGGACCTCAGGGGGCGGGTGCCCTTTGTTGCCATTCTGGTAGTGGTGCTGCTCTTCGCCGTGGTGTTCAGTGATCCGCCACGGATCTTGTTGTTGATTTTCTTGGCCTACGCGATTTCTGGTCCGCTGCAGTATCTGTTGCAATGGCGTCGAAAGCGAGTCGGCTGAGCGCTCTTTGAGTCCTATAAGAAAAGAGGCGTAAGTCGGTTTGTCGAAGAATATTTCAATTAACTGTTGACGCCCCGCTTCGAGGCCCTATAATGCGCCCCACTTCCTGCGCAGTGGCACCGGAAACCCTTGAAAATCAAGGGCTTGTCTGTGAGGCTGGTAGCGGGGGCAGGCGCTCGAGAGGGATGCGAAACGACCTTCATCGAAACGCTTGACAGGCTTCAAGGCTGCTGTAGAATGCGCGGCCTCGGTTGAGACGAAAGCTCAAGCGAAACGCTCTTTAACAAGTCGAATCAAGCAATTCGTGTGGGTGCTTGTGGATAGAACCGGTGGTCGCAAGATTATCGGCAACACAAGTAGCTCGTGAATTCATGAGTTTATTTGCGATTGCTGAGCCAGGCTTTGGATCCTCGGATCCTGCTGAATTTGAACTGAAGAGTTTGATCATGGCTCAGATTGAACGCTGGCGGCAGGCCTAACACATGCAAGTCGAGCGGCAGCGGGACCTTCGGGTTGCCGGCGAGCGGCGGACGGGTGAGTAATGCCTAGGAATCTGCCTGTTAGTGGGGGATAACGCGGGGAAACTCGCGCTAATACCGCATACGTCCTACGGGAGAAAGTGGGGGACCTTCGGGCCTCACGCTAACAGATGAGCCTAGGTCGGATTAGCTGGTTGGTGGGGTAACGGCCCACCAAGGCGACGATCCGTAACTGGTCTGAGAGGATGATCAGTCACACTGGAACTGAGACACGGTCCAGACTCCTACGGGAGGCAGCAGTGGGGAATATTGGACAATGGGCGAAAGCCTGATCCAGCCATGCCGCGTGTGTGAAGAAGGTCTTCGGATTGTAAAGCACTTTAAGTCGGGAGGAAGGGCTGTAGGCGAATACCCTGCAGTCTTGACGTTACCGACAGAATAAGCACCGGCTAACTTCGTGCCAGCAGCCGCGGTAATACGAAGGGTGCAAGCGTTAATCGGAATTACTGGGCGTAAAGCGCGCGTAGGTGGTTTGGTAAGTTGGATGTGAAAGCCCCGGGCTCAACCTGGGAACTGCATCCAAAACTGCCTGGCTAGAGTACGGTAGAGGGTGGTGGAATTTCCTGTGTAGCGGTGAAATGCGTAGATATAGGAAGGAACACCAGTGGCGAAGGCGACCACCTGGACTGATACTGACACTGAGGTGCGAAAGCGTGGGGAGCAAACAGGATTAGATACCCTGGTAGTCCACGCCGTAAACGATGTCGACTAGCCGTTGGGCTCCTTGAGAGCTTAGTGGCGCAGCTAACGCATTAAGTCGACCGCCTGGGGAGTACGGCCGCAAGGTTAAAACTCAAATGAATTGACGGGGGCCCGCACAAGCGGTGGAGCATGTGGTTTAATTCGAAGCAACGCGAAGAACCTTACCTGGCCTTGACATCCTGCGAACTGGGTAGAGATACCCGGGTGCCTTCGGGAGCGCAGAGACAGGTGCTGCATGGCTGTCGTCAGCTCGTGTCGTGAGATGTTGGGTTAAGTCCCGTAACGAGCGCAACCCTTGTCCTTAGTTACCAGCGATTCGGTCGGGCACTCTAAGGAGACTGCCGGTGACAAACCGGAGGAAGGTGGGGATGACGTCAAGTCATCATGGCCCTTACGGCCAGGGCTACACACGTGCTACAATGGTCGGTACAGAGGGTTGCCAAGCCGCGAGGCGGAGCTAATCCCAGAAAACCGATCGTAGTCCGGATCGCAGTCTGCAACTCGACTGCGTGAAGTCGGAATCGCTAGTAATCGCGAATCAGAATGTCGCGGTGAATACGTTCCCGGGCCTTGTACACACCGCCCGTCACACCATGGGAGTGGGTTGCTCCAGAAGTAGCTAGTCTAACCCTCGGGAGGACGGTTACCACGGAGTGATTCATGACTGGGGTGAAGTCGTAACAAGGTAGCCGTAGGGGAACCTGCGGCTGGATCACCTCCTTAATCGAAGATCCCGGCCTTCCATAAGCGCCCACACGAATTGCTTGATTCACTGGCAAACAGCGATTGGGTCTAGACCCGAGAGTGAGACGATTGGGTCTGTAGCTCAGTTGGTTAGAGCGCACCCCTGATAAGGGTGAGGTCGGCAGTTCGAATCTGCCCAGACCCACCAATTGTCAAGGGGCATGGCCGGTCTCGACCTCGCGAGAGGATAGAGGGGCCATAGCTCAGCTGGGAGAGCGCCTGCTTTGCACGCAGGAGGTCAGGAGTTCGATCCTCCTTGGCTCCACCAACCACTCATCGATCGCTGAAAGCGCAGAAATGAATGTTTCCCCAGCGTCTGGGCGAACATTGATTTCTGGTCTTTGCGCCAGAACCGTTCTTTAAAAATTCGGGTATGTGATAGAAGTAGACTGATCGATTGTTTCACTGCAATCGATGAGGTCAAGGTAAATTTGCGAGTTCAAGCGCGAATTTTCGGCGAATGTCGTCTTCACGCCATCCAGGCACGGCCGCGAGGCCACAGATTGCTTGGGGTTATATGGTCAAGTGAAGAAGCGCATACGGTGGATGCCTTGGCAGTCAGAGGCGATGAAAGACGTGGTAGCCTGCGATAAGCGTCGGGGAGGCGGCAAACAGCCCGTGATCCGGCGATCTCTGAATGGGGAAACCCACCCGGCACAAGCCGGGTATCTTGTCCTGAATCCATAGGGGCAAGAGGCGAACCAGGGGAACTGAAACATCTAAGTACCCTGAGGAACAGAAATCAACCGAGATTCCCTTAGTAGTGGCGAGCGAACGGGGACTAGCCCTTAAGCTTGCTTGATTCTAGTAGAAGGCTCTGGAAAGGGCCGCCGTAGTGGGTGATAGCCCCGTATACGAAAGGATCTGGCAAGTGAAATCGAGTAGGACGGCGCACGTGAAACGTTGTCTGAACATGGGGGGACCATCCTCCAAGGCTAAATACTCCTGACTGACCGATAGTGAACCAGTACCGTGAGGGAAAGGCGAAAAGAACCCCGGAGAGGGGAGTGAAATAGAACCTGAAACCGTATGCGTACAAGCAGTGGGAGCCCACGTTGTTGGGTGACTGCGTACCTTTTGTATAATGGGTCAGCGACTTATATTCAGTGGCAAGCTTAACCGAATAGGGGAGGCGTAGCGAAAGCGAGTCTTAATAGGGCGTCTAGTCGCTGGGTATAGACCCGAAACCGGGCGATCTATCCATGAGCAGGTTGAAGGTTAGGTAACACTGACTGGAGGACCGAACCGACTCCCGTTGAAAAGGTAGCGGATGACTTGTGGATCGGAGTGAAAGGCTAATCAAGCTCGGAGATAGCTGGTTCTCCTCGAAAGCTATTTAGGTAGCGCCTCGTGTATCACTGCTGGGGGTAGAGCACTGTTTCGGCTAGGGGGTCATCCCGACTTACCAAACCGATGCAAACTCCGAATACCGGCAAGTGTCAGCACGGGAGACACACGGCGGGTGCTAACGTCCGTCGTGAAAAGGGAAACAACCCAGACCGTCAGCTAAGGTCCCAAAGTCCTGGTTAAGTGGGAAACGATGTGGGAAGGCTTAGACAGCTAGGAGGTTGGCTTAGAAGCAGCCACCCTTTAAAGAAAGCGTAATAGCTCACTAGTCGAGTCGGCCTGCGCGGAAGATGTAACGGGGCTCAAACCAGGCACCGAAGCTACGGGTGCATCGCAAGATGCGCGGTAGAGGAGCGTTCTGTAAGCCTGTGAAGGTCAGTCGAGAGGCTGGCTGGAGGTATCAGAAGTGCGAATGCTGACATGAGTAACGACAATGGGTGTGAAAAACACCCACGCCGAAAGACCAAGGGTTCCTGCGCAACGTTAATCGACGCAGGGTGAGTCGACCCCTAAGGCGAGGCTGAAGAGCGTAGTCGATGGGAAACGGGTTAATATTCCCGTACTTCTGGTTACTGCGATGGGGGGACGGAGAAGGCTAGGCCAGCTTGGCGTTGGTTGTCCAAGTTTAAGGTGGTAGGCCGATCACTCAGGCAAATCCGGGTGGTCAAGGCCGAGAGCTGATGACGAGCCTTCTTTTACGAAGGCGAAGTGGTTGATGCCCTGCTTCCAGGAAAAGCCTCTAAGCTTCAGGTAACCAGGAATCGTACCCCAAACCGACACAGGTGGTCGGGTAGAGAATACCAAGGCGCTTGAGAGAACTCGGGTGAAGGAACTAGGCAAAATGGCACCGTAACTTCGGGAGAAGGTGCGCCGGTGAGGGTGAAGGATTTACTCCGTAAGCCCATGCCGGTCGAAGATACCAGGCCGCTGCGACTGTTTATTAAAAACACAGCACTCTGCAAACACGAAAGTGGACGTATAGGGTGTGACGCCTGCCCGGTGCCGGAAGGTTAATTGATGGGGTTAGCGCAAGCGAAGCTCTTGATCGAAGCCCCGGTAAACGGCGGCCGTAACTATAACGGTCCTAAGGTAGCGAAATTCCTTGTCGGGTAAGTTCCGACCTGCACGAATGGCGTAACGATGGCGGCGCTGTCTCCACCCGAGACTCAGTGAAATTGAAATCGCTGTGAAGATGCAGTGTATCCGCGGCTAGACGGAAAGACCCCGTGAACCTTTACTGTAGCTTTGCACTGGACTTTGAGCCTGCTTGTGTAGGATAGGTGGGAGGCTTTGAAGTGGGGACGCTAGTTCCCATGGAGCCATCCTTGAAATACCACCCTGGCATGCTTGAGGTTCTAACTCTGGTCCGTCATCCGGATCGAGGACAGTGTATGGTGGGCAGTTTGACTGGGGCGGTCTCCTCCCAAAGAGTAACGGAGGAGTACGAAGGTGCGCTCAGACCGGTCGGAAATCGGTCGCAGAGTATAAAGGCAAAAGCGCGCTTGACTGCGAGACAGACACGTCGAGCAGGTACGAAAGTAGGTCTTAGTGATCCGGTGGTTCTGTATGGAAGGGCCATCGCTCAACGGATAAAAGGTACTCCGGGGATAACAGGCTGATACCGCCCAAGAGTTCATATCGACGGCGGTGTTTGGCACCTCGATGTCGGCTCATCACATCCTGGGGCTGAAGCCGGTCCCAAGGGTATGGCTGTTCGCCATTTAAAGTGGTACGCGAGCTGGGTTTAGAACGTCGTGAGACAGTTCGGTCCCTATCTGCCGTGGACGTTTGAGATTTGAGAGGGGCTGACCTTAGTACGAGAGGACCGGGTTGGACGAACCTCTGGTGTTCCGGTTGTCACGCCAGTGGCACTGCCGGGTAGCTATGTTCGGAAAAGATAACCGCTGAAAGCATCTAAGCGGGAAACTTGCCTCAAGATGAGATCTCACTGGAGCATCGAGCTCCCTGAAGGGCCGTCGAAGACTACGACGTTGATAGGTGGGGTGTGTAAGCGCTGTGAGGCGTTGAGCTAACCCATACTAATTGCCCGTGAGGCTTGACCATATAACACCCAAACAATCTGCACGCAGCACGCTGCGGCAGCGGGTGGGGTCGAAGCCGACAGAACCGAAGATTCGCCTGAACCGCAAGAGCACCGCGACACCGATATCACATGCCCGATACGGGAGGGCGCCGCACAGCGACCTCCCCACCGAATTGCTTGACGACCATAGAGCGTTGGAACCACCTGATCCCATCCCGAACTCAGCAGTGAAACGACGCATCGCCGATGGTAGTGTGGGGCTTCCCCATGCGAGAGTAGGTCATCGTCAAGCGCCCTTTCCGAACCCCCGAGCCGTCATCCGGCTCGGGGGTTCTTGCTTGGCGGCTTAGTGGCACTCTACGAGCTCGTTACGCTCGTTTAAAATGAGCGGCCGTTTCAATTGGGCAGTAGCCATGCATGACTCGAGCCGATCTCACGACTTGAGGGAGCTTCCCTTGGATAAACTGGTCGCTTGCCATGAGTGCGACCTATTGATGCTCAAGCCTGAACTCGCTCCAGGCGAGCGCGCCGAATGCCCCCGCTGTGGTTTCGAATTGTTCAGCAATCAGCCTCGTATGCTGGGGCGCAGTCTGGCCTTGGTCATTGCTGCCTTGCTGCTCTATGTCCCGGCGAATTTCCTACCCATCCTGCAGCTTCGTCTTTTGGGCCAGACGACCGAGGACACCGTATGGAGTGCTGTTGTCGCTCTCTATGCAAGTGGCCTGCAAGGCATTGCCGGGGTCGTCTTTCTCTGCAGCATGGGTATTCCACTGCTCAAGCTGCTCTGTCAGCTAGTTGTCTTGCTGACCATCTACTGGGATGCGGGGCGAGCATATGGCCTGCTGCTATATCGCATCTACCACCATCTGCGCGAATGGGGGATGTTGGAGGTGTATTTCATGGGCATTCTGGTTTCGATCGTCAAGCTGGTTTCCCTGGCCGATCTGGCGGTTGGGGCGGGGCTGGCCTGCTTTATCTGCCTGCTGCTGATACAGGTCTGGCTCGAGATCACCATGTCGCCGCACCAGGTATGGGAGGCCCTGTCTCGGGGGAGGACCCATGCGAGCCATTGACATGGGCATTCTGGTCTGTCCGGAGTGCCACCAACTCAATCGCCATGAGAAGGACTGCGACGGACAACAACTATGTATCCGCTGTGGTGCGCGAGTGCATGCACGTCATCCGAACAGTCTGAGGCGTACCTGGGCACTGCTGCTTGCGGCCGCAATCCTGTATATCCCGGCGAATCTGCTGCCCATCATGACCGTCCGCTCCCTTGGCAAGGGCGAGCCGGACACCATCATGTCCGGCGTGATTGCTCTGGTGCACATGGGGTCCCTGCCCGTTGCGCTCGTGGTATTCGTGGCGAGCATTCTGGTGCCGACCTTCAAGCTGGTCGGCATCGCCCTGCTGCTGCTTTCCGTGCAGCGTCACCAGCCGCTCTCCGCCCGCCAGCGCATCCTCATGTTCCGCTTCATCGAATGGATCGGCCGCTGGTCGATGCTGGATATCTTCGTCATCGCCATCTTGGTAGCCGTGGTCAATTTCGGCACCCTGGCCAAGGTCGAGCCGAACCTGGGGGCCGTGGCCTTCGCCAGTGTGGTGATCCTGACCATGCTGGCAGCCCTTACCTTCGATCCACGCCTGATTTGGGATAACACGGAGTCCGACGATGACCATGAGTGACCTGCCTGAGGCCAGAACCCGCCCGGCCTCCACCTGGTCGGCGATCTGGGTTTTGCCGTTGATCGCCTTGCTGATCGGCGCCTGGCTGGCCTGGAATGCCTATAGCCAGGCCGGTATCGAGGTCCAGGTACGCTTCGCCAGCGGCGAGGGTATCCAGGTCAACAAGACCGAGGTGATCTACAAGGGCATGCCGGTTGGCAAGGTCGTGGGACTTACCCTGGATGACGAGGGTTCGAACACAGGGGTGATCGCCACGCTGGAGATGAACAAGGACGTCGAGTCCTATCTGCGCAGCAATACGCGTTTCTGGCTGGTCAGGCCGCAGGTCACCCTGGCCGGCATCACCGGTCTGGAAACCCTGGTTTCTGGAAATTACATCGCAGTCAGTCCGGGAGATGGCGAGCCGAGCAAGAAGTTCACCGCTTTGTCCGAGGAGCCACCACTGCCGGACAGTACGCCCGGATTGCACATCACGTTGAAAGCCGAGCGGCTGGGCTCGCTGAATCGGGACAGCCCCGTGTTCTACAAGCAGATCCAGGTCGGCCGGGTAAAGAGCTATCAGTTGGCCGAGGACCTGAGCACCGTGGAGATCAGGATCTTCATCGAGCCGGCCTATGCCCATCTGGTGCGCAAGCACACGCGCTTCTGGAATGCCAGTGGGGTCACGGTCGATGCCGGACTCGGTGGCGTCAAGTTCCGTACCGAGTCCCTGGCCAGTATCGTGGCGGGCGGTATCGCCTTCGCCACGCCAGAGCACCGTCAGGACAGTCCGCCCACCGATCCGCGCCTGCCGTTTCGCCTGTATGACAGTTTCGATGCAGCGCAGACCGGCATCAAGGTCATGCTCGAGCTGAGCGATTTCGAGGGGCTCCAGGCCGGGCGTACCCCGGTGGTGTACAAGGGCGTTCAGGTCGGCATCCTGAAAACGTTGAAGATCGAGCCCGGCCTTTCCCGCGCTATGGCCGAGCTGACTCTGGATCCGCTGGCCGAGGATTTTCTGGTCGAGGGAACCGACTTCTGGGTAGTCAAACCCTCGATCTCCCTGGGCGGGGTCACCGGCCTCGAGGCGCTGGTGAAGGGCAACTACATCGGCATGCGTCCAGGCGAGAAGGGGGCGGCGGTCAGGCGTACCTTCGTGGCCCGCTCCAAGGCGCCACCCATGGATCTCGGCGCTCCCGGCCTGCATCTGGTGCTGACCAACGACACCCTCGGCTCGCTGGATATCGGCAGCCCGGTACTCTACCGGCAGATCAAGGTCGGCTCCGTGCAAAGTTTCCAGCTGTCCCGCAACCGTCGTCGCGTGCTGCTGGGTGTGCACATCGAGCCGGAGTATGCCGGTCTGGTGAACAGCTCGACGCGCTTCTGGAATGCCAGCGGCATCACCCTGAGCGGTGGCCTGTCCGGAATCGAGGTGAAGAGCGAGTCCCTGCAGACCCTATTGGCCGGTGGCATCGCCTTCGAAACACCCGATCCCGAAGCGCCTGCCAACACACGGCAGATTCCGCGCTATGCCCTGCACGCCGATCGCGAGAGCGCCCTGCAGGCGGGAACCGAACTGCAGATCCGCGTCGACAGTGGCGATGGACTGAAAGCCGGCACACCGATCCGCTACAAGGGGCTGGATGTCGGCAAGGTCGAGCGGGTCGAGCTGAGCGAGGACCTGCAGTCGGTCCTGCTTCGTACCCGGATCACCCAGGCCGCCGAGCGGATCGCCCGCTCGGGCAGCCTGTTCTGGGTGGTCAGGCCCGAGCTTGGCCTGATGCGTACTGCCAATCTGGATACCCTGATCAGCGGCCCCTACATCGAGGTACGGCCCGATGCGGGCAACTCCTCCCGGCAGACCAGCTTTGTCGCCCTGTCACAACCGCCGGAGGGCTCGTCCAAGCCGGAGGCCGGGCTCAGACTGGTACTCAGCACGCCGCGACGTGGCTCGCTCAAGGCGGGGGTACCGGTCACCTATCGTGAGGTGACGGTCGGCAAGGTCACCGGGTTCGAACTGGGGCCGAATGCCGACCGGGTGCTGATCGACATCCTCATCGAGCCGCGCTACGCGCCCCTGGTTCGCAGCGGCAGCCGCTTCTGGAACACCAGCGGTTTCGGTTTCGACTTCGGTCTGCTCAAGGGGGCGCAGCTGCGTACTGAATCGCTGGAAACCCTGCTCGAGGGCGGTATTGCCTTCGCCACGCCCGAAGGTGAGCAGATGGGCAAGCCGGCGATCCCGGGGCAGACCTTTCCGCTGTTCGCCGAAGCGAACGGCGAATGGTTGCAGTGGGCGCCGAAGATCGCTCTGGAGAAGGAGAGGCGGTAGCCCGGGCTATCTGGATGCGCGCCGGAGAAGGAGAGGGGGCGCACAGCGGCCCCTCGTCGCTTTCGCTGACGGCGCGTTGCCGCGACGGCCCGGGATTCGGTCCGGCAGCTTTCCGCCTGTGCCGTTTCCGGCCACAATTCCGCTATGGGCTTGCCCGTCGGCAAGCATTGAACAAGCCCGAACCCCGCCGCCGCCCGGCGGGGACGTGAGGAGCCCGCGAATGAGCAGCAAAGACCGCGTCATCATCTTCGACACCACACTGCGCGATGGCGAGCAGAGCCCCGGCGCCTCCATGACCAGGGAGGAGAAGCTGCGCATCGCCAAGGTACTGGAGCGGCTCAAGGTGGACGTGATCGAGGCCGGCTTCGCGATTGCCAGCCCGGGCGACTTCGAGGCGGTCAAGGCGATCGCCGAGAATATCAAGGACAGCACCGTATGCAGCCTGGCGCGTGCCGTGGACGCGGACATCGAGCGTGCCGCCGAAGCGCTGAGAAACGCCAATTCCGGACGCATCCACACCTTCATCGCCACCAGCCCGATCCACATGCAGTACAAGCTGCGCATGCAGCCCGACCAAGTGGTCGAGCAGGCCGTGCGGGCGGTGAAGAAGGCGCGCGGCCTGTGCGCCGACGTGGAGTTCTCCTGCGAGGATGCCGGTCGTTCGGAGATCGATTTCCTCTGCCGGATCATCGAGGCGGCCATCGACGCCGGGGCGCGCACCATTAACATCCCGGACACCGTCGGCTATGCCATTCCGCACCAATACGGCGAGATGATCGGCCAGTTGCTCGCGCGCATTCCCAATGCCGACAAGGCCGTGTTCTCGGTGCACTGCCACAACGACCTGGGGCTGGCTGTGGCCAACTCGCTGGCCGCGGTGGTGGCCGGGGCGCGCCAGGTGGAGTGCACCATCAACGGCCTCGGCGAGCGTGCCGGCAACGCCGCGCTGGAGGAGATCGTCATGGCCATCAAGACCCGTCACGATCTGCTCGGCGTGTACACCAACATCGACACGCCGCACATCCTCGCCGCGTCGCGGCTGGTCTCGGGGATCACCGGCTTCCCGGTGCAGCCGAACAAGGCCATCGTCGGCGCCAACGCCTTCGCTCACGAGTCGGGCATCCATCAGGACGGTGTGCTCAAGCACCGCGAGACCTACGAGATCATGTCGGCACAGTCGGTCGGCTGGCACACCAACAAGATGGTGCTGGGCAAGCATTCCGGGCGCAACGCCTTCCGCACCCGTCTGGAGGAGCTGGGCATCCAGCTCGCCGACGAGGCCGCGCTGAATGCGGCCTTCGCTCGCTTCAAGGCGCTGGCCGACAAGAAGCACGAGATCTTCGACGAGGATCTGCAGGCGTTGGTCTCCGAGGCCCAAGACGAGGAGGCGCCGGAGCACTTCCGCTTGCATTCCCTGGAAGTCGTCTCGAAGAGCGGCGCGGTGCCGCGGGCGCACCTGCTGCTTTCCGTGGCCGGCCACGAACAGGAGGCGACGGCCGAAGGTGCCGGCCCCGTGGATGCGATCTTCAAGGCCATCGAGTCGCTCGCCGCCTCCCAGGCCACCCTGCAGCTCTACTCGGTCAATGCCATCACCGAGGGCACCGACTCCCAGGGCGAGGTCACGGTGCGTCTGGAGAAGGGGGGGCGCATCGTCAACGGCAACGGCGCCGACATCGACATCCTGGTGGCCTCGGCCAAGGCCTACATCAACGCGCTGAACCTGATGCAGGCCGGCGTACCCAAGGCCCACCCGCAGGCGGCCGACGTTTGATCGACGAGGTCCGCCGCCGCGCCTGTCTCGGCGCCATGCAGGTGGTCAGCTGGGTGCCGCGGGTGGCGCTGCCGTTCGCCGCGCCGTCGCGGCCGGAATTGCTCGAACCGCCCGAGCCGGCGACGGCAGCGCCGGTGCGACCGGCCGTGGAACTCAGGGCCGTGCCCGAGGCGCCGCCCAGGCCAAGCCCGGTCGAGCGGGCGAAGATCGAGGTGCCGCGTCCCGCTGCCCGTGCCGAGGCGCCCGCCGCCCGCGAGGAGACCGTCGAACCGACCGCACCCAGGGCTCTTTCGCTGCCGCCGCCGCGCTTCGCCCTGCAGCTGCTGCGTGCCGGCCGCTGCGCCCTGCTGGTCGAGCTGCCCACCGGCGAACCCTTCCAGAGCCGCGACCCGGCTTATCTGCTGCTCAGGGACTTGCTGCGTGCCGCGGGGCTTGCGGACAGCCCGCGTCCGCTCGGCGAGCCGGTGCGCTGGCCCCTGTTCAAGGGCGGCAATCTGGACCAAGGGCCGCAGGCGGCACTGGAATACGTGCAGACCTTCGTCGCGGCACGGCTGGAGGAGGAGGGCGACTGCGCCTGCCTGTGGCTGGTCGGGCTGCCGGCGCTGCGTTTCGCCGCCGCGGCCGAGGCCGATGCCTGCCTTCGCGAGCTGCAGGTCGAAGGCTTGCCGCCGGTCTGGGCGCTGCCCGGTCTGGAAACCCTGATGGAAGAGCCGGCCCGCAAGGCCGAGCTGTGGCGCGCGATGCGCCGAGTACGTATGCGCTGGATATCCGCGAATGAGTGATGCGATTAACTTCCGCCCGATGATCGAGGCGGATCTGGATGCCGTGCTGAAGATCGAATACGCCGCCTTCAGTCATCCCTGGACCCGTGGCATCTTCCAGGATGCCCTGAAGTCCTACGAGTGCTGGCTGATGTTCGAAGGCAGCCAGCAGGTCGGCCATGGCGTGATCCAGGTGATCCTCGACGAGGCGCACCTGCTGAACATCACCATCAAGCCGCAGAGCCAGGGGCGCGGGCTCGGCCTGCGCCTGCTCGAGTACCTGATGGCGCGGGCGCGGGAACACAAGGCCACGGAGTGCTTTCTCGAGGTACGGGCCAGCAACGGCGCCGCCTACCGGCTCTACGAGCGCTACGGTTTCAACGAGGTCGGCCGGCGGCGCGACTACTATCCGGCCGCCGGCGGCCGCGAGGATGCCCTGGTGATGGTCTGCACCCTGCTCGATTGAGCCTCAAGGCTCCCGGTCGCGCGACGAGTGTAGCGGCTCGGGGCCCTTGAGTTCCTCGTCGGACAGGACTTCCTCATTCTCTTCCTCGTCTTCGTCCTCCTCCAGCGAGGCCGTCTCGTCCGTACGGCCATCCCAGGGCTCGCCGTCCAAGGGGAGGAGCCGGGCCTCCTCGGCCTCGTCCAGCCCGCCGCCCGCGCCGATCCGCTCGGCGGAGACGATGCTCAGATCCTTGTCGGCCGGAATGCCGTGGCCGTGCTCCCTGGGCGAGCGCGCGCCATCTTCGGGGATGAGGATTTCCGGGTCCGCATCGTCCATGGTCGAGTGGCCGTCGGGCGTCTCGCCGCCGCTCGTGCCCGCTTCGCGAACCCGCTCCGGCGGGAACTCCTCCCGCACCTCCTCGGCCGGCCGCCGATCGCCGGCATGGCCCCGACGTTCGTCCTGCCGGCTGCTGAAGTCCAGCGGCTGCAGCGAGCCCATGCGATCCTCGAGGTCGTCGATTTCCTGTACGTGGGGCTTGCGATGTTTCATGGGAACCTCCTGCCGGGGCTGCGTTCTTGCAGGGTGTGACCTGCGCGACGGCGGATGATTCAGGCTGGCCGCCGGCCGGCATTCCTGTTCCATTGATTCATATCTAGCGAAACTGAGTCGCCGATTGGCGGTCCCAATCGATATGAACGGTCAATGCCCCACCAGTGCGCAGGACCTGAAGAGCTGCGCCTTCTTCTTCGATGTGGACGGAACGCTTGCCGAAATACAGCCCCGTCCCGAGTTGGTATTCATTCCCCCCATTACCCTCGCCGCCCTCGACCGGCTCCAGGCCGTCGGTGTGCCGGTCGCCGTGATTTCCGGCCGCCGGCTGGCGGATCTCGATCGCCTGTTCGAACCGCTGCGCCTGCCGGCTGCCGGCGTGCACGGCGCCGAGCGCCGCGGAGCCGACGGCCGGCTGCGGCAGCTGAGCCTGGACTGGGAGGCCCTGCGCCGGGTCGAGGGTGAGCTGGTGCAGGCCTGTGCCCAGCATCCCGGACTGCATCTGGAGAACAAGGGCCTGGCCTTCGCGCTGCATTTCCGCCTGGCCCCCGAACTGGAGGCGACCGCTCGCCGCCTGGCCGAGGACTTCACCCGCCGTCATCCCGAACTGCTGACCCTGCAGCCGGGCAAGTGCGTGTTCGAACTCAAGCCCCGCGGCGCCAGCAAGGGGGAGGTGATCCGCGCATTCATGCGCGAGCCGCCGTTCTGCGGCCGGGTGCCGGTTTTCATCGGCGACGATCTCACCGACGAGGCCGGTTTCCTGGCAGTCAACGCCCTGGGTGGGCATTCGTTCAAGGTAGGTCCGGGCGAGACGGTCGCGCAGCAGCGGCTGGACTCCGTCACGGCAGTGGAAAAATGGCTGGACGACCTGGTCCGGCCTCTCAAACCGGAGGTTTATCCATGAACCGTCTAGTCGTGGTATCCAATCGGGTCGCCCCCATCCGCGAAGGCAAGGTCGCCGCCGGGGGGCTGGCCGTGGGCGTGTACGATGCGTTGCGGCAGAATGGCGGCATCTGGTTCGGCTGGAGTGGCGAGGTCAGCAAGACGCCGGAGACTGCCTGCGAAACCGTCGGCAATATCACCTACGTCACCCTGGGCCTCAGCAAGTCGGACTACGACGAATACTACCGCGGCTTTTCCAATGCCACGCTCTGGCCGATCTTCCATTACCGCATCGATCTGGCGCGCTACTACCGCGAGGAGTACCAGGGCTATCGGCGGGTCAACGCCATGCTGGCGGAGAAGCTCAAGCCCCTGCTGCGTCCGGACGACATCATCTGGGTCCACGATTACCACCTGATTCCCTTTGCCGCCGCCTGTCGCCAGCTGGGGATCGGCAACCGCATCGGCTTCTTCCTGCACATTCCCTTCCCGACGCCGGAAGTCCTCACCGCCATCCCCCCGCACGAAGACCTGTTCCGGACCTTCTGCGACTACGACCTGGTCGGCTTCCAGACCGAAACCGACCGCATGGCCTTCCAGGACTACGTCTGCCGCGAACTCGGCGGAATCGTCGAGGCCGACGGCAGCCTGAGCGCCTGCGGGCAGAACTTCCGCGCCGGCGTCTATCCCATCGGCGTCATGCCCGACGAGATCCGCCGCCTGGCCGACTCCTACCGGGGCCGCCGGCCCATGATCGGGCGGACCACCGAAGGCACGCTGCGCAAGACCCTCATCAGCGTCGACCGGCTGGACTACTCCAAGGGGCTGGTCGAGCGCTTCCTGGCCTACGAGCAGTTCCTGGAGCGCTTCCCCGAGCACCGACGCAACGTGGAGTTCATCCAGATCGCGCCGACCTCGCGCTCGGACGTGAAGACCTACCAGGCCATCCGCAAGCAGCTGGAAACCGTGGCCGGACACGTCAACGGGCGCCTGGCCGACCTCGACTGGATGCCGCTGCACTATCTCAACAAGAGCCTCGACCGGCGCACCCTGATGGGGTTGTTCCGCACCGCCAATGTCGGTCTGGTCACCCCGCTGCGCGACGGCATGAACCTCGTGGCCAAGGAGTACGTCGCCGCACAGAATCCGGCCGATCCGGGCGTGCTGGTGCTGTCGCGCTTCTCCGGCGCGGCCCGTGAACTGACCGCGGCGCTGATCGTCAATCCCTACGACTGCCTGGGCATGGCCGAGGCCATGGACCGCGCCCTGCGCATGCCGCTGGAGGAGCGCAAGGAGCGTTACGAGGACATGATGCGGGCCCTGCGCGCAGCCGACCTGAACGCCTGGCGGGACAATTTCCTCCGTGACCTGCGCACCTTCGGCCGGCACCGGGTGGTGACGGCGAGTCGAGCCGCTGCCTTCTGAAGGCCCTCAACGCCGGGGCCTGGCGGCGGCAAAAAGGCCGGCTGGCCGGGCCTCAGCGCAGTTGCAGGTGCAGGTCCGCTGCCGCCGGCAGCACCTGCGACAGGCCGTACCAGGTGAGCATCAGCGCCAGGCCGCCGAGCCAGACGCCGAGGGCGATCTGCAACACCAGGCTGCCGCTCCTGCTCCGCCGCTGTCCGGCGGCGCGGGTCGCCGGGGCAATCTCCAGCTCGAATTCTTCCAGGTCATCCTCGCGGGCGCTGAAGCCCTCCAGTGTGTTTCGCTTGTTCATCAACTCATCCTGCCGTGCCGCGCTCCGCTGGAGCCGGCCTGTAGCGTACGTAGGTGTGTGCGAGCGATGCTTGCTCGAGAGTCGGGAATGCATCTGCGGGGATACAACTGCCGCCTGCGGGTTCCGGATGGATCTTACCGCATCTTTTCCAAGGCTTTGGCCGTTTTCCGACCCGCGCAACGGGGCATGCGGGTGCCTTGACGTCCATTGTGCAATAAAACGATTTCCATGCCGGCACGCTGGCGCCGTGCCGGATGTGGATATCGGGCAGATGAAACCGCGGCGTCGTTCGCCTGGATGATACGCACGGGGTGAAGGAGTCATCGTCCAGCTTGTGAGTGGCGGGACAGCCAGGTCGTCTCCCTGGCGCCCGGCTGGGTGCCAGGCGGGACGCTGCGAGGCGCCTTGAGGCCGGATTGGGAGTCCCCGGCGATGCGAGTCATGACGGCAAGGGATAAAAGCAAGAAAGCCCGCACGGGGCGGGCTTTCTTGTTACAGCGATTGGTGGCTACACCGGGACTTGAACCTGGGACATCAGCATTATGAATGCTGCGCTCTAACCGACTGAGCTATGTAGCCAAGTGGCGCGCATTATTATCGCCATCGATTTGGGTGTCAACCCTCTTTTTCATAAAAAAGATCAGGAAAATCCGGGCCTTGGCGACGACAGGGAAAAGATCGGGCGCGGTTCAACGCCCCGAGTCGGTCGGGCGTTGAGGGAAAGCGCGGATGCTGTTGCCGACAAAGGCAAATCCTGCCGAAAAGAGTGGGGCGGTCAGGCTCCGCCCTTTTCCTGCTCCGGCTGGGGAGGGGGGAGCAGGATGTCCAGAAGCCTGGCGCTGCGTTGTGCCTTTTCCCCGGGATCGGCGCCGGCCTGCACTTGCGACAGGCTCTGCTGGTAGGCGTAGATCAGCCAGGCACGGTCGCGGGCTTCGGTTTCGTTGCAGCCGAGCTGCATCAGCAGGCCTTCGATATAGCTCAGGCGGTGGCTGTCGACCTCATCGATGGCCTGGCGCGCCTGCGGGGCGCGACGGGCCCAGCCACGGATGCCGATCTCGGTGGAGGCTGCCTCGCGCGCGGTATTGTCGTGCAGGGGCAGTTCGAGCAGTTGCTTGAGCTGCTCCCGCGGGCTGTTGCGGGTATTGCGCAGCTGCTGGATGACGCTCTCGGTAGCCCGTGCCCGCCAGTCGCTGAGGATGCTTTCGAGCAGTTCGCCGCGACTCTTGAAGTAGTAGTAGAAGCCCTTCCAAGATATCCCCGGCCTCAGCTTCCAGGGCGGCTACCTGACGCGCATGAACCAGCGCGACTCCACCGACTACCAGAAGATCACCATCGCCGCGCCCAGGTGGCAGCCCTCGCCGAGCAGGTGCAGCGGGTGACCGGTGAGGCGGTGGAGGATGTGCTCGACAGCGAGAAGCTGGGCTACGGATACGACACCCTCGAGCTGACCGCTGCCGGACAGGCCTCGCAGCAGCAGAGTGCGCAGGACGTCGCCAAGATCACCAGCTGCACCGCCACCGCCGTCACTGCCGCGCTCGCCGCGGATCACAGCGGACATGCGGCCGAGCAGAAGGTCGCCGGCCAGGCGACCGGCTCGGGCCAGGAGCCTGCCCTGCTGCACAAGGGCGGTCGCGCCTCGGCGAAGGTCATGCCGCCGGTCGCAGCCGCCCCGGCGAAAGACTCCAAGCAGCGGGTCATCCTGCATCTGCAGGGCATCAGTGCGCCCATGCACTCCTTCCTGCTGCCGGTGTTCGCCAACCTGCCGAGCGACGAGAAGCCGTCCCTGGACAGCCCCTACCTGGTCGGCACCATCTCCATGTTCGGTGCCACCCTCAAGATGCAGCCGATGAAGTTCGACCGCACCTTCGATATCACCGAGGCGCTGCGCAAGCAGACCGAAAAGGGCCTGTACTCGGGTGGGGAAATCACCGTGACCGTTGCCGGCGCCGTACCGCAGCAGGTCACCGTCGATCAGATCCGCATCGAATACCGCTGAGCTCCCGGTTGCCCCGGACCGCACCGCGCGCAAGGCCGGTGCGGTTCGGTGGCTTCTTTCGCCGTCGCGCCGCCACGAGCGGAGCGTTCAACGGCCCTGCCGAGCCAGGCGAGTCCTGGCTCGGGCTTTTCCGTTCCTTCCGCTCAGCGCACGCCCTGGTCCTTGCCCGCCGCCAGCAGCCCGGCCAGCAGGTTCTTCGGCAGCCAGCCCGTCCGGTGCAGGATCAGGTAGGCGAGGGCGCCGATCACCACGCCCCAGAAGGCCGAGCCCAGGCCGAAGAAGCTCATCCCCGACGCCGTGGCCAGGAAGGTCAGCATGGACGCCTCGCGGTGGTCCTCCTCGTTCACCGCGCCCATCACGTTGCTGGTGATGGCGCCGATCAGCGCCAGGCCGGCGAGCACGGCGACGAAGGTCTTCGGCATGGCGCTGAACAGCAGGATGATGGTGCCGGCGAAGGTGCCGCCGAGCAGGTAGAAGACGCCGTTGGCGATGCCGGCGACGTAGCGCCTGTCCGGGTCCTCGTGGGCGTCCCTGCCGGTGCACAGGGCGGCGGTGATGGCGGCGATGACGATGCTGATGCCGCCGAAACAGGCCACCGCCAGCGAGGCCAGCCCGGTGGTGGCGAGCACCGGCCTGGCCGGGGTGTCGTAGCCGGCATTGCGCAGGATGGCCATGCCGGGCAGGAACTGTCCGGTCAGACTGACCAGCACCAGCGGAATGGCCAGGCTCAGGGTCGAACTCCAGCTCCACTGCGGGGCGATGAACTGCGGCGCGGCCAGGCTCGCGCCGATGCCGGCGAGGTTGCTGCCTTCCAGGCCGACGGCCAGGGCCACGCCGACGACCAACAGCAGCACCAGGCAGTAGCGCGGGAACAGGCGCTTGAAGATCAGGTAGGCGAGGAGCATGCCGAAGGCCAGCGCCGGCATCGAGGCCACCGACTGGAAGGCGCCGACGCCGAACTGGAGCAGGATGCCGGCCATCATGGCGTAGGCGATGCCTCGGGGAATGGCCTGCACCAACCGGTCGAACCAGCCGGAAATGCCGATCAAAAAGAGGATCGCGCCGGCCGTGAGGTAGGCGCCGACCGCCTCGTTGAGGCTGAGCGCCGGGAACAGGGTGACCAGCATGGCGGTGCCGGGCGCGGACCAGGCGGTCACCACCGGCACCCTGAGCCACAGGCTGAGCAGGATGCCGGACAGCGCCGCGCCGATGGAGATGGCCCAGACCCAGGAGGACATCATCCCGGCGGAAATCCCGGCGCTCTGCGCGGCCTGGAAGAAGATCACCAGCGGGCCAGAGTAGGAGATCAGCACGGCGAGAAATCCGGCGGTGACGGCGGACAGCGAGAAATCCTTGTGGAGGGTTAGGGGCTTCATGCGGGCTCGGCTCCTGGCGGCTGTGCGGACGAGGCTCCACCTTATTGTCATTGCCTGGATGGATAAAGCCGCGAAAACCGGCAACACTGTTCGGCCTTCACGAATAAAGGCCCTAGGGTCTGTTGACGTTTTGGCATGGCCGCGACGGAGGCCCGTTTGGCGCAGAACAAGGAACGAGGAGAGAGGTTTGGTCATTCCAAATGAACGACGAGCGACGCCGTGCTGCGCCAAACGGGCCCCGTCCCTTCGGGTTGCGCGGCAAATGCCGCCATGCGGCGTTGCGGGGCTTGGCAAGGGAATGACCATTGCCGGCGCCCCGCGCCTTGCCTGGCGGCATTTGACGCGGCAACGCGGCTCACGCCAAAACGTCAACAGACCCTAGCCATGGACCGCTTCCAGGCCATGCAGCTCTTCGCCCGCATCGTCGAACTCGGCAGCTTCAGCAAGGCCGCCGAGCAGCAGGGCATGTCCCGCGCCTCGGCCAGCGCGCTGATCCGGCAACTGGAGAACCACCTCGGCGTGCGCCTGCTGCAGCGCACCACCCGGCAGGTCAGCGCCACCCTCGACGGGCGTTCCTACTACCAGCACTGCCTGTCGGTCCTCGGCGAGATCGAGGAAGTGGAGAGCGTGCTGTCGCAGAGCGCCGGGCACCCGCGCGGCCGGCTGAAGATCGACCTGTCGGCCTCTCTCGGCCGCCTGCTGGTGATCCCGGCCCTGCCGGACTTCTACGCCCGCTACCCGGAAATCACCCTGGAAATCGGCATCGGCGACCGGATGATCGATCTGGTGCGCGAAGGGGTGGACTGCGTGGTGCGGATCGGCGGGCTGAGCGACTCGACGCTGATCGCCCGCAGCCTGCCGGCGCTGCCCCAGATCACCTGCGCCAGCGCCGGCTACCTGGCCCGCCACGGCCTGCCGACCAGCCTCGACGAACTGCAGGGTCACCGCTGCGTCGACTACCTCTCGCCCACCACCGGGCGCCTGGCGCCGCTGGAGTTCGCCGTCGACGGCCGCATCGAGACGCGCAGCCTGCCGGCCAGTCTCGCGGTCAACCACGGCGAAGCCTACGTGGCGGCCTGCGAGGCGGGCCTCGGCATCGTCCAGGTGCCGCGCTACCACGTCGAGCGCCAGCTGGCCGCCGGCAGTCTGGTCGAACTGCTGCCGCAATACTCGCCGCCGGCGCTGCCGCTGACCGTGCTCTATCCCCATCACCGCCACCTGACGCCGCGCCTGCGGGTGTTCATCGACTGGCTGGTGGCGCTGTTCGGCTGAGGGCGGGGAGCGGCAGCCGTCGACACGCGAATGGCTCCTGAGCCGAATAGTCCCCATAATCGGCTCACTGAATGAGCCGAATAGCCTCCCTAATCGGCTCGCCACCCGCAGCAGGCTCACGATGGAAGACTCACGCTGGATCTGGCAGCAACCGGATTGGCCACATTTTCGCTGGCAGGCCGAGCGCCTGGCGCCGCTGCTGCGCGACTGCGCGCAGGCCCAGGGCCGGCTGCTCGGCATGGCCGGGGCGGCAGGGGACGAACTCGGCGCGCAGAGCGAGCTGGATGCCCTGCTGCAGAACATCGTCACCTCCTCGGCCATCGAAGGCGAGCAACTCGACGTCGGCTCGGTACGCTCCTCGCTGGCCCGCCGCCTGGGTCTCGAAACGGACGGCGACAGCCGCGTCAGCCCGCGCAGCGAAGGTCTCGCCGAGCTGATGCTGGACGCCACCCGGCACCTGGAGCAACCGCTGAGCCTCGAACGCCTGCTGCACTGGCACCGGCTGCTGTTTCCCGCGCAGGACGACGACCTGCTGCCGCGGCGCATCCGCGTCGGTGCCCTGCGCGGCGAAGAGCCGATGCAGGTGGTCTCCGGCCGGCTCGACCGGCCCACCGTGCATTTCGAGGCGCCGCCGCGCGACGGGCTGGAGCGGCAACTGGCCGCCTTCCTCGACTGGTTCGAGGCGAGCCGCAGCGACGGCGGCCTCGACCCGCTGCTGCGCGCCGGCATCGCCCATTTCTGGTTCGTCACCCTGCATCCCTTCGACGACGGCAACGGCCGGCTGACCCGCGCCATCACCGACCTGGCGCTGGCCCAGGGCGAGCGCCAGGCGATCCGCCTGCATGCCATGTCGGTCAGCATCCTCGACGACCGCCAAGGCTACTACCGCATCCTCGAAGCCAGCCAGAAGGGTGGGCTGGAGATCACCCCCTGGCTGGAATGGTTCCTCCATACCCTGCTGCGCAGCCTGCAACAGGCGCTGGCACGCATCGACCGGGTGCTGGCCAAGGCGCGCTTCTGGCAGCGGCACCGCCAGCAGGCGCTGTCCGCCGAACAGATCAAGGTGCTCAACCGCCTGCTCGACGGCGGCGAGCGCGGCTTCGAAGGCGGCATCAGCGCCGCCCAGTACCAGGCCGTCGCCAGGGTTTCCAAGGCCACCGCCACCCGCCATCTCGGCGACCTGCTCGACAAGGGCTGCCTCGTCCGTCTGCCCGGCGGCGGGCGCAGCACCCGTTATCGGATCGACTGGCCCGCCGCCGGCCTGCCCGATACACCCCTGTAGCGGATTCACCTGCGCTCATCTGCAAGACCGGAAACATCGCGAATGCCCCGATACCTGGCACCGCCGGCATCCGACGCCGCGTTTGCGGGTGTTCATCGTTTGGTTGATGGGGGTGTTCGGGTGAGGGGATGAAAGCGGGGTTTCATCCTGAGGCGAGCGGGAGCTCGGGCGCGTGGATGAGACCCAGGCCTGGTGCCTGGGTCCTGTGTCGTATCAGGCAATCGAGGCGAATCGCTCTATGCGGGGCTGCTCGCGGTGCCGGGCTTGCCACAGGTCATAATCGGCCTGTACGCCAAGCCAGGTACGTGCCGTACCGATACCGGCCATTTCCAGGCGAACGGCCAGGTCCGGGCTGATAGGGGCGCGTCCGTGCAGGATGCGAGACAGGGTTTCTCGCGCGAAGCCCAGCCGACGGGCAAGCTCGGCAATGCTGATATCCAACTCGGGGAGCACGTCTTCGAGGAGCGTTTCCCCCGGATGCGGTGGGTTGAACATGACCATGTTGCCCTCCTGTTCAGTGGTAGTCGAGGTAGTCGACCAGTTCGATATCGTTGCCGGCAAAGCGGAAAATCACCCGCCAATTGCCGCTGACAGTCAGCGACCAGAACCCCGCGCGATCCCCCTTCAGAGGGTGGAGTCTCCAGCCCGGAAGGTCGAGGTCTCCCGGCGCTGTAGCTCGATCCATGAAGGCCAGCATGCGGGCCAGGCGCTTGGCATGATCGGCGCGAATCCCCTTGGTCGAGCCTGTTTCGTAGAAGAGGCGAAGGCCCTTGTGCTGGAAGCTGATGATCATGGGTTTGCAGTGTGATCTATCGCATCACGGTTCGCAATCGTAACCTATGCCCATCGGCAAGACCGCAAGCATCGCGATGAATTCGCTCCTGCCGAAGCGCTATCGATCTCGCTTGAAAGGCCTGGCAATGGATGCCCGAAACGCCCCGGCAGCGAAAGACCGCCGCGCAGGGCTGGCGGCCACCCAATCGCTGGCCCCATCCGCTTCGAATCCGTAACATCCGAAGCCCTTTTTTCCAGCCATCCCCCTGCGGCCGGCCTTGCCGGCCAACCCTTCAGGTAAGTCATGAAACCGAAATCCCTGCGTGCCGATGTCCTGGCCGGACTCACCACGTCCTTTGCCCTGGTGCCCGAGTGCATCGCCTTCGCCCTGGTCGCCCACCTCAACCCGCTGATGGGCCTCTACGGCGCCTTCATCATCTGTACCCTGACCGCCCTGTTCGGCGGCCGGCCGGGCATGGTGTCCGGCGCCGCCGGCTCGATGGCCGTGGTGATCGTCGCGCTGGTGGTGCAGCACGGCGTGCAGTACCTGCTCGCCACCGTGCTGCTCGGCGGGCTGATCATGGTCGCCTTCGGCCTGTTGCGCCTGGGCAAACTGATCCGCATGGTGCCGCATCCGGTGATGCTCGGCTTCGTCAACGGCCTGGCGATCATCATCGCTCTGGCCCAGCTGGAGCACTTCAAGGACGGCGAGGCCTGGCTGAGCGGCATGCCGCTCTACCTGATGCTCGGGCTGGTGGCGCTGACCATGGCCATCGTCTACCTGCTGCCGCGCCTGACCCGCGCCGTGCCGCCGGCGCTGGCGGCGATCCTCGGCGTCGGCCTGCTGGCATACCTGCTCGGCCTGCCGACCCACACCCTCGGCGACATGGCGCACATCGCCGGCGGCCTGCCCGTCCCGGCCGTGCCGGACGTGCCCTGGAACCTGGAAACCCTGGGCATCGTCGCGCCCTACGCGGTACTGATGGCGCTGGTCGGCCTGCTGGAAACCCTGCTGACCCTCAACCTCACCGACGAGATCACCGAGAGCCGCGGCTACCCGGACCGCGAGTGCGCGGCGCTGGGCGCGGCCAACCTGGTGTCCGGCCTGTTCGGCGGCATGGGCGGCTGCGCGATGATCGGCCAGACCATGATCAACCTCAGCTCCGGCGGCCGCGGCCGGCTCTCCGGGGTGGTCGCCGGGGTGATGATCCTGCTCTTCGTGCTGTTCCTCTCGCCACTGATCGAGCGCATCCCGCTCGCCGCGCTGGTCGGGGTGATGTTCGTGGTGGCCCAGCAGACCTTCGCCTGGGCCTCGCTGCGGGTGCTCGACAAGGTGCCGCTGAACGACGCGCTGGTGATCGTCGCGGTGACCATCGTCACCGTGTTCACCGACCTGGCCACCGCCGTGCTCTGCGGGATCGTCATCGCCGCGCTCAACTTCGCCTGGCAGCAGGCCCGCGAGCTGTACGCCGACACCCATCGGGAAACCGACGGCAGCAAGCTCTACCGCCTGCACGGCACGCTGTTCTTCGCCTCCACGACGCCCTTCCTCAACCAGTTCGACCCCGCCGGCGACCCGCCCCAGGTGACCCTGGACTGCCGCCACCTGAGCTTCGTCGACTACTCGGCCATCGCCGCGCTGAAGACCCTGCGCGAGCGCTACGCCAAGGCTGGCAAGCACCTGCGCGTGCTGCATTTGTCCGAGCGCTGCAGGCAACTGCTCAAGCGGGCGGGGGTGCATCAGGAGTGAGGGGAGGGGTGATGGGACTGGTTTTTGTGGATGCGATGGGGCGATGCCGGAAACCGGTGGGCCGCCGTCGCCCGGTCGTGATCCCGGCTCTGCCGGATCTTCATGCGCGCTACCCGGAAATCGCCTTGGAGATCGGCTTCGCCGAGCGGATGATCGACCGGGTGTGCGAAGAGGTGAGAGGGCTGTGTGGGGCGGGGCGGTAGGTCGGTCGAGTCGACGTTGATCGCCCGCAGCCTGGTCGAACTGTTACCGCAGCCGCCGTTGCCGATCATGACGTTTTATGCACATCACCGGCACCTGACGCCGTGCCTGCGGGTGTTCATCGACTGGCTGCGACCCTAAACCGCCATTCGAGCCGGTACCACAGCAACGGCTGCTTCAGAACTGCACCTACTACTCGCACAATCGCGCTGGCCGATGAATCATCGGACTGAGTCTTCAGTCGCTACCCAAGGCGACTTCGTCCGATCAATGACCGCTTCCAGGGCTGCGAGTCCCGACTCCGATGTGTCGCCCTTGACAATTTGCGACCGGTTGCAAATGAATTTCGAAGCATGCCGCCTCAAGCGGCATGATCAGGGGACTTCATGCTATTCAGCCGCACATGCAACGCTACGTCGCCCTAGAGCGACGCTCATTATCGTAGCTCGGGCGAAGCACGACGTTGCCGCGCTTCCTTGTGCATGTTGACCGGCGTAGCGCCAAGGACACGCGTGACCATCGCCGCGAGGAAGCGGCTTGGTGCGAGTTCCTCTGGAGTCTGTCCTTTGAGGATCGTCACCTTTGGAAGCTGCGCAATATCACGGTCTACGTCGAACTCGGGCGCGGGTGCCGGTGTATCCTCCTCTTCGTCCAATTCGGGCCCCGGCTCCGGCACGCCGTCAGCGGGAATCTCTTCCCCTGCGTTAGCTATTGCGACATCGTCTGCGTATTCCATCAAGACGAGGCAGGTAGCGTGGTAAGCGTCGTCCTCACGTCCGAGCTTGGCGAGCAGGTCGAACAACCATTCGGCAACAGAGGGTTCCTTTTGGAGGATGTCGGACCGAAGCCCAAACACGAAGCCGAGAGCAGCGAGGGGGTGCCTCAATCGCAGGTTCTTGGCGTCGCCGTATGACTCCTCGACTCGATTCGGAGCGTTTTTTCCGTAGGACGAGTCCATTCGCTTTGTCGAAATCAGCAACTCTGGGCCAGTAGCCCAGTCTGTGATGACGACGTCAACTTGCTTGAGGTAGTTTTTGCCAAGAATGACTGCACTGGACGAGGTAACGCCAGGAATCGAAGCTTGCTTGTTCAGCCGATCCGCCACAGTCGCTCGAATCCCGTTAGGCAGTGACTTCAGCAAGGCCGCAACAGGCGCCGGGAGGATGCGTGGGTGGACTGGTCGTGGCCAAGCCTGATCCGAGTTGAAGCCGGCCCGTCGCAGCTCATAGCTCAGCCATACATCGAGTGCTAGCGCCGGCACTCCGGATTGGGTCTCGGCCTTTAAGTAAAGAGGAACGCCCAGCAGTTGGATAAGCGTGTTGTAGTCCGGCTCGAAGTGCACCTGTCCATCGGGGCTCTTGATCCAAGGATTGCTGTGCATGCCGCCAGGGGCGGCGCGGGCGACGATTCGGTCGAAAAGGACCCAAGCTTTTGCTTTCGTGGATTGCTTAGCGGCCACTGGCTGCCCTCACTGTGCGGCGGTGGGCAAGCTCTGCTCGTGCCTGCCGGATATGCTTAATCTGTTTTGTTGATAAGTCGCCGCATCCCTCAAGGACGACCTGATCCACGATCTCTACGGCGTCGAGCAGCCTGCCGTCGCTTAGGAGGTCTGCAACTTGTTGCTTGACTGTGCGAAGCGCGTTAGCACGGGCCAAGATCAACGTTGGCGAGGGCATTGCCCAGACGTCGGCTTCCTTCGGCTCGATCTTCAAAATCCCCCCACCATAAGCGCGTCCAACCATTTCTGCATGCAGCAGCGTGACCGAGTTCAGGCTCGCAAGCGGCAAAAGCTCACGGCCGAGTTCACGGAATTTTTCATCAAGGTAAACGCCATGCACGGAGTTGAGGTGGCGAGCGCCCGCGTCATTTGCTGTGAGTCGGGGTGTGTCTGCGTTCATGCAGGTCAAGAACAGGTCCGCAGCGGGGACAAGCGGCACTTGGTACCAGATCTTGCGGACGCGGCATTTGTATGCAGTATCGACACCGGTTCGGTGGCCGTCTTCGATGTATGCCGCTGCTTCAGCCGAGGGTGGGGCGCTCGGATAAAAGAGGTAGGTAGCGTGACCTTCTCGGCCAAGCTTGGTAAGCATGGCTTTGGAGAGCGAGAGACCACGTAGGTGGGAGCTTCCAGGCGGCGAGAGGCGCAGCAGCTCATTGCGGCGTAGGCCGAGTTCCTTCACTCGCTGAGGGGAGAGCGTGAAGTATTTGTTGTTGCCCGTGACGATGCCGAGGGTGGTGTCTCCCCACGTCTCCAAGCTAGTAAACAGTCCTCGCTGCAGTAGCTCGTGCAGCGGCTCGATAGCTTTCGGGTCGATGAGACTGCTGGTCCACTTGGCCGCGGGATCAGTCGGCGTCCAAATCAGGCCTGCACCAAGCGACGCAAGGTCAGCAGCGTTCTTCGATTGCCGAATGGTCGCGTAATGCGCAGGGCCTTCAAGATAACCGTCGGCTAGTAGCAGCACGACGTCGGCCTCTGCTTCGGGGAACACCTGCTCGTCAAAGAGCACGAGCTGCACGTCGCGGAAGCGGTTGAAGAGAAATCGGCGCACGGGAGCCGCGTAGTTCACCGAAAGCAATTCGGCTGGGAGAACAAGCCCGAGCCGCCCACCCAGCTTCAAGAACATCGCGGAGTGGATGGTGAATGCGGCCCAGCTAGAGGCGAGGCCGGTGAGCGATACGCCACCTCGGAGGGCGGCCTCGCGCGATCGGGCGCGGGCCTCGCCCGAGAAGTCCTGATAGCGGATGTAGGGCGGGTTGCCAATAACAGTGTCGTAGACGGATTCGGGTTCGATCGTAAAAAAGTCACTATGCCGGATTTTGGCTTTACCACCAGCTTCCCGCACACGTTGGCGGGCGACGTGTGCGCTGTGGGCATGAATCTCGACACCGTCGACGGTCGGACGTGCATCTATGTTAGGTGTCAGCTCGCGAAAACGGCCCACGGCGGAGACAAGAAAAGCAGCATCGCCTGCGGACGGTTCCAACACTCGGTCGCTGGGCGCGCGAATTGCCCAGTTGGCCACAAATCGGGTGATCTCGTCGGGCGTGAAGAAGGCGCCTCGCTCCTTGCGGAGAGCGGGCGTGTCGTCGGGATCGATGAAGGGTACGAGCGTCACTTGCAAATCCTGGGAGGTAGCGTCACCGGCCTTAACGCGGAAGCGTGCCGCACCGGCTTCTCTGGGAAAGAGTTCATTGTCGAGTTATGTTCTTGTTGATCAGCCTGTACAGCGTGATTGACCTTCAGGATTTATTCAGCTAATTCCGCGAAGAACTGACCTTACTTGGATAGGCTGCGAGGAAGCTGACAGCGATCAAGCCCCGTTCGACAGGGCCGCTAAGCTTCCTGCAGGTGTCCTAATGCGCGCGGGGATGCCGAGCAGTTAAAGGCTACCGTTCGTGCTTGTCGGGAAAAGCGGAGAACAGCGGCCCCTGGGAACCTGACGGGTACTAAGTCCTAGGATTTTAGCTGGGTTGCAAAGCCGTCGTCGAGGTGATGGCACGCCATACCGCGACGCTCGGATCGACGGGTGACGAGTGCCTCCCGAACGGTCAACTCCTCATCGGGCAAGCACGAGGAGGGCTTGAGTGACCGTTGCGAAGGCGCCGTTCGAGTGTCGCACCGTCCCAGGGAGCAAACGCCCGTTGTTGGCCGCTTTCCGCCTGTGGCGACAGACCGCTTGGGAAGGCATAACCCCATCAGTACACACACCTTCCTCCCCCCCCCACACACACGCGAAGCGGCCCCCCGCCGCCCCGCGCCGTCCCCGCCCTCAATGCGGCGAAACAATGATCTTGACGTTGTGCTCCTTGTTGTTGACCAGTTCCTCGAAGCCGCGGCCGACGATGTCCTCCAGGCCGATGCGGCCGGTGATCAGCGGTTTGACGTCCAGGCGGCCGTCGGCGATGAAGGCGATCACGTCGGCGAATTCGCCGTTGTAGGCGAGGGCGCCGATGACCTGCTTCTCGGTGGAGACCAGTTCGAAGAAGTTGAACGAGCTGGGTTCCTCGAAGATGCCGACCAGCACGCTCTTGCCGGCGTTGCGGATGACGTCGATGGCCAGCTTGGCGGTGTGCTTGTTGCCGATGCACTCGAAGCTGACGTCGGCGCCGAGGCCGTTGGTGCGGGCGCGGATTTCCGCCAGCGCGTCGCATTCCTTGGGATCGAGCACCAGGCTCGCGCCCACTTCCAGCGCCTTGGCCTTGCGCGCCGAGGACATTTCCAGGGCGATCACCTGGGCCGCGCCGGCCGCCCTGGCGCACATGATGGTGCACAGGCCGATGGTCCCGGCGCCGACCACCACCACGTTCTGGCCGAGCAGGCTGCCGGCCTTCTTCACCGCGTGCATGCCCACCGCCAGCGGTTCGATCAGCGCGCCGGCCTCGACGGGGAAGCCTGCCGGCAGCTTGTAGAGCAGTTCGGCCGGCACGTTCACCAGTTCGGCGAAGGCGCCGTTGTTCATCAGCCCGGTGAAGGCCAGCTTTTCGCAGAGGTTGTACAGGCCGCTGCGGCAGTAGTAGCAGGTGCCGCAGTGCTGGCAGGCGTCGGCGGCGATCCGTTCGCCGGGGGCGAAGCCGCTCACGCCGGCGCCGAGCTTGACGATCTCGCCGCTGAATTCGTGGCCGAGGATGCACTGGCCCTGGATGCCGGTGAGCGGGTGGGGCTTCTCGACCGGGATGAACACCGGGCCGGCGACGTATTCGTGCAGGTCCGAGCCGCAGATGCCGCACCAGTCGACGCGGATCTGCACCCAGCCGGGCGGCGGGTCGGCGGGCAGCGGCACGTCCTCCACGCGGATGTCCTGACGGCCATGCCAGACGGCGGCGCGCATGGTTGCACCAAGGGATGTTGTCATTGTTGTTCTCCTTCGGGACTTGCAGGGTTGCGGCGACCGGCGCGGGCCGGCCGCCGCCGGCTTCAGTGTTTGGCGAGGAAGGCCTGGATCAGCCTGTTGACCTCGTCGGCCGCTTCCATCTGCACCATGTGCGCCTGGCCCGGGAGGATCTCCACCTGCGCCGGCAGGCCCTGGGCGTGGGCGACGGGGATGATCGCGTCGTCGCTGCCCCAGATCACCAGGGCCGGATGGCGGCCCTGTTCCAGCACGCCGCGCAGGTCGATCTGCTGGCGGCCATCGGCGGACAGCCGCTCGACCAGTTGGCGCAGCGCCGTCTCGACGCCCTCCAGGCGCTTGTACTTGAGCATGTCCTCCAGCATCTGCCGGGTGACCAGCGCGGGGTCGGAGAACAGCTGCACCAGCTGCGGCTTGAGGGCGTTGCGGTTGCTCGCCTCGACGAAGCCGCGCAGGTAGTCGCCGTTGATCTCCGCGCCGAGGCCGGCGCTGCAGATCAGGGTCAGCGAGAGCACCCGCTCGGGCGCCAGGCGCGCCAGGTTCAGCGACACCGCGCCGCCCATCGAGTGGCCGGCGATGTGCGCGCGCTGGATGTCCAGGTGGTCGAGCAGGGCCAGTGCGGCCCGGCTCAGTTCGTCGAGGTCGCCGCTCTTCAGCGTCTTGCCCGACTCGCCGTGGCCCGGCAGGTCGAGGGCGATCACCCGGCGGCCGGCGGCCAGCGTCTCGTGGTTGAACAGCCAGTTGTTCAGGTCGCCGCCGAAGCCGTGGATCAGCAGCAGCGGGGCGCCGCCTTCGCCGCGGTCGAGGAAGCGGATGGTGCGGCCGTCCAGCTCGACCTTCTGCGGCGCCGGGCCGCCGGCTTCCTCGTCTTCGCCGCCGGGCACGAACTCGGCCTGGAAGCGCTGCACCACGGCGTCGATCTCTTCCTCGCTGGCCTCGCCTTCCACCACCACGGCGAGCAGGGCGCCGACCGGCAGGGTTTCGTCCTCCTGGGCGACGATGCGCCGCAGCACGCCGGAGAAGGGCGCCTCGACGCTGCTGGAGATCTTGTCGGTTTCCACGTCGAGCACGTCATCACCCTTGGCGATGCTGGCGCCTTCTTCCTTGAGCCAGGCGTTGACCTTGCCCTCGGTCATCGAGAGACCCCACTTCGGCATGGTCAGGGTATGGATCTGGCTCATGCAACCTTCCTCTTGTCGACGATCTTCAGGACGGCGGCTTCGATCTTCGCCGCGTTGGGGATGTACAGGTCTTCCAGGGAATCGGTGAAGGGCACCGGGGTGTGCGGCGCGGTGACCATCTCGATCGGCGCCTTGAGGGCGGCGAAGGCCTTCTGCGCGACCAGCGCGGAGATGTCGGTGGCCACCGAGCAGCGCGGGTTGGCCTCGTCGATCACCACCAGGCGGCCGGTCTTCTCGACGCTTTCGAGGATGCTGTCCTCGTCCAGCGGGCTGGTGGTGCGCAGATCCAGCACCTCGCAGCCGATGCCCTGGCGGGCCAGGTTGGCGGCGGCGTCCATGGCCAGGTGGACCATCCGGCCGTAGGTGACCAGGGTCACGTCGTCGCCCTCGCGCAGGAAGTTGGCCTCGCCGAAGGGCACGGTGTACAGCTCTTCGGGCACCTCGCCCTGCATGCCGTAGAGCATCTTGTGCTCGAGGAAGATCACCGGGTCGTTGTCGCGGATCGCCTGGATCAACAGGCCCTTGGCGTCGTAGGGCGAGGAGGGGCAGACCACCTTGAGGCCGGGGATGTGGGTCCACAGCGAGGTGAGCATCTGCGAGTGCTGGGCGGCGGCACGCAGGCCGGCACCGTACATGGCGCGCAGCACGAAGGGGGTGACCGCCTTGCCGCCGAACATGTAGCGGAATTTCGCCGCCTGGTTGAGGATCTGGTCCAGGCAGCAGCCGGCGAAGTCGACGAACATCAGTTCGCACACCGGGCGCATGCCGCGGGTGGCGGCGCCGACCGCCGCGCCGACGTAGCCGATCTCCGACAGCGGGGCGTCGAGCACCCGGCCGGGGAACTGGTGGTAGAGCCCCTTGGTGACGCCGAGCACGCCGCCCCAGGCGTCCTGCTCGCCCGGTGCGCCGGCGCCGCCGGCGATGTCCTGGCCGATCAGGAAGACGGTTTCGTCGCGGCGCATTTCCTGGGCCATGGCTTCGTTGATGGCCTGCTGGTAGCTGATTTTTCTTGCCATGATGGTTCTCCTAGGAATGGGGGCTCAGGGGTAAGAGACGTAGACGTCGGCGAGCAGATCGGCCGCCGGCGGCTTGGGATCGCTCTTGGCCTTGATCACGCTGTCCTCGATCTGCCGCTCGACCTCGCCGTCGATGTCGTCGAGTTGCGAGATATCGAGCAGGCCGGCGGCGACGGTGTGGTCGCGGAACTGCTTCAGGCAGTCGCGCACCTCGCGCATCTCCTTGAGTTCGTCCATGTCGCGGTAGGTCTGGGCGTCGCCCTCGAAGTGGCCGTAGTAGCGGGTCAGCTTCACCTCGATCAGCGACGGGCCTTCGCCGGCGCGGGCGCGGGCCACGGCGGCGCCGGCGGCCTCGTGGACGGCGAAGAAGTCGAAGCCGTCCACCGTCACCCCGGGCATGCCGAAGCCGGCGGCGCGGTCGGCGATGTGGTCGCAGGACACCGACCAGTTGGAGGCGGTGGCCTCGGCGTAGCCATTGTTCTCGGCGACGAAGATGCACGGCAGGTTCATGATCGCGGCGAGGTTCATCGCCTCGAACACCGCGCCCTCGTTGGAGGCGCCGTCGCCGAAGAAGGCCACGGCCACCGCATCGGTACCCTTGAGCTTGGCGGCCAGCGCCGCGCCGGCCACCAGCGGCGCACCGGCGCCGACGATGCCGTTGGCGCCGAGCATGCCCTTGGACAGGTCGGCGATGTGCATGGAGCCGCCCTTGCCCTGGCAGACGCCGGTCTTCTTGCCGTAGATCTCGGCCATCATCCCGTGCACGTCCACGCCCTTGGCGATGCAGTGGCCGTGGCCGCGGTGGTTGGAGGAGATGCAGTCGTCGTCGCGCAGGTGGGCCATGACTCCGGCGGCGGAGGCTTCCTCGCCGGCGTAGAGGTGGACGAAGCCGGGAATCTCGCCGGTGGCGAATTCGATGTGCAGGCGCTCCTCGAAGACGCGGATGGTGCGCATCACCCGGTAGGCATGCAGCAGCTGCTCGGCTGACAGGTGGGTGGTCATTGTTGTTCTCCTGGGTTGTTTCAACACGAAAGGTTCACGGGGTGTTGCGGGTGTTCGCGGTCGATGGACAGCAGACGGTGGCGTGCCGCATAGGCAAGTGTGGCTTCCACGTCGATGCTCAGCGGGCCGTGGGAATCCAAGGTGACGGTCGGTCGGTCGCCGGCGGCGAAGGCGATCTCGCGCTCGCCGTCCAGCGCCAGGGTGCCGCCGCTCAGGCTGGGCGCGTGGGGCACGCCCGGCTCCAGGGTGCCGGCGGCGACCACCCCGCAGCCCTGCAGCAGGCCGGGGGCGAGCGGCGCCAGCAGGGCGTCGCGGGCCTGCGGATGCAGGCGCATCCAGGCGCCTTCGGGGGCTTGCCGGGAGACCGGGCACCAGAGTCCGCAGAGCGCCGACAGGCCGATGGCGTGCGGTTCGGCGAAGGTCACGAAGACCTCGGCGAGGTCCTCGGCGCGGCTGATCGCCCGGCCGCCGACGAAGCGCAGCGGCGACACCGCCACGTCCACCAGCGCCCATTCGCAGAGGCCGCGGCGCGCCTCGCGCACCAGCAGGCGCTTGTTGCGGCGCAGGCCGATCTCCGGCGGAATCCGCCCGGCGGCGAAGAGCCCGCCGGCGAGCCCGGCGCCGGTCGCCTCGCGCAGCTCGGGAAAGGCGTTGTTGGTGCCGGTGGAGAGGGTCAGCAGGGGGATGTCGCCGACCTCGGCGGCCACCGCCTTGTGGGTGCCGTCGCCGCCGAGCACGGCGATCAGCGCGACGCCGCGCTCGGCCATCAGGCGCGCCGCCAGGCGGGTGTCCTCGACGGTCTGGCGCAGGCGGATGTCGAGGATTTCCAGTTCCGGCCAGCGGTTGTCCCGGGCGTGGCGGCCGCGGCTGGCCTTGAGCACCGCGGCGGCGATGCCGGTCATGTCGGTCGGCAGCAGCACGCGCTCGACGCCGGTGGCGCCGAAGGCGCCGAGCAGGCGCTGCACCACCGAGGCCTTGTCGGTGCTGGAGAACAGCCCGGCGTTGGCGGTCAGCCGGCGCAGGTCGCGGCCCGAGGCCGGGTTGGGGATGATCCCCACGGTCAGCGGAGGACGGCTCATGACAGGACTCCGCGGACTCACAGCGAGAAGCCGCCGTCGACGGCGATGGCCTGGCCGGTGACGTGCGGGGCGCAGGCCAGGTAGACGGCGAGCTGGCCCATGTCCTCGGCGGTCTGCGCCTCGCCCTGCGGCAGCAGGCTGGCCTGGTGGCGTTCCCAGGACTGCGCCTCGCTCTCGCCGGGCTGGCGCCAGCGGTTGGCCAGGCCCTGCTCGCCGCGCCACATGCCGGTGCCGACGATGCCGGGGCAGAGCGCGTTGACCGTGATGCCCTCGCGGGCGACCTCCTTGGCCAGGGCGTTGCTGAAGCCGACCACCGCGAACTTCGAGGCGCAGTAGTGGGACAGGTCGGGAAAGCCGACCTTGCCGGCGATCGAGGCGACGTTGATGATCCGCCCCCAGCGCTGCGCGCGCATCGGCTCCAGCTCGGCCTGGCAGCAGAGGAACACGCCGCGGGCGTTGACGTTCAGCACCCGGTCCCATTCCTCGACGGTCAGTTCGCCGACCTTGTGGATGCCGATCACCCCGGCGTTGTTGACCGCCACGTCGAGGCGGCCGAAGCCCTCGACGATCTTGGCGACCATGGCCTGCACGCTGTCCTGGCGGGCGACGTCGACCGCCAGCGCCAGGCTGCGCCGGCCGAGGGCCTGGATCTGCGCGGCGGTTTCCTCGGCGCCGGCGAGGTCGGCCACCGCCACGTCGGCGCCGGCGCGGGCCAGGCTCAGAGCGATGCCCTGGCCGAGGCCGCGACCGGCCCCGGTGACCAGGGCGACTTTGCCGGACAGGGAGAATTCGGGAAGGAGTGACTCGGACATGGGGCACCTGTGCTTGTTGTTATGGGCCGGGCTTGCGTTGCCGGCCGTTTCTGCCAAGGGAGAGAGCAAGGGCGGTGCCAGAATGCCTTGAACAGGCTGTATGCCGCGTTTTAGAGCGGTTCGCTCGGCTGGGTAGCGGGCTTGGGGACGGCCTCGGCGAGACGCCGGGTGTCAGCGCGGCGGCGGCGGCGGCGAGACGCTGAGACGCTCCGTCTCAGCGCCGGGCTTCTCCGTCCCGGCGCTTGTCGCGGGGTGGGGAAGGGTGCTTAATGGGAAGACAACAACAAGAGACGAGAGACGGAGACGTCATGCTTTCCGCAGACTCGAAAGCCCACGTGGACTGTGTCAGCCGCGTGTTGAAGAACGCCGCCCGCCTGCCCCAGGCACCGGTTCCCGCGCCGATCCTCGATTCCTGGCGCCGCTCGGAGCAGCACCGGCTCGACCCCGGCTCCCTGCAGGGGCCGCGCATCCTCGACCAGGTCCTGCTCAGGGAATGCCGCGAGCGCGCCGAGCTGTTCCTGCGCATCGCCAGCGAGGAAGTCGGCCGCCTGCACGGCCAGGTGCGCGACGCCGACTACTGCGTGATGCTCGCCGACGCCCAGGGGCGGACCCTCGACTACCGGGTCGATGCGGCCATCCGCAACGACTGCCGCAAGGCCGGCCTCGACCTCGGCACCTGGTGGTCGGAGGGCGAGGAGGGCACCTGCGGGGTGGCCACCGTGCTGGCCAGCCGGATGCCGCTGACGGTGCACAAGCGCGATCACTTCCGCGCCGCCTTCATCGGCCTGACCTGTACGGCGGTGCCGGTCTTCGATCCGCAGGGCGAGCTGCTCGGCGTGCTCGACGTCTCGGCGGTGCAGTCGCCCGACGACCGCCGCAGCCAGACCCTGGTCCGCCAGCTGGTGGCGCAGAGCGCCCGGCAGATCGAGAACGCCTTCTTCATGCACAGCGCCCGCGGGCATTGGATACTGCGCGCCCACGCGGTGCCGGGCTACGTCGACAGCCAGCCCGACTACCTGTTCGCCTGGGACGCCGACGGCCGCCTGCTGGCGCTCAACCCGGCGGCGCGCCGCTACCTGGGCCAGCGTTTCGGCGAGGTGCCGACCCATGTCGCCGAGGTGTTCGACCCGGACGCCCTGCACGCTGCCGAGGACGGCTCCACCTGCCAGTTGCGCGGGCGCGGCGACAGCCTCGCCCTGCACGTGCGCCTGAGCGTGCCGCAGCGTCCGCAGCGGGTGGCGCTGCGCAGTGCACCGTGCGCCAGCGAGCTCGATCCGCGCATCGCCGAGAACCTGCGCCTGGCCGTGCGGGTCAAGGACCGCAACCTGCCGGTGCTGATCCAGGGCGAGACCGGCGCCGGCAAGGAGGTCTTCGCCCGCCAGGTGCACGAGGCCAGTGCCCGCCGCGGCAAGCCCTTCGTCGCCCTGAACTGCGCGGCGATCCCGGAGAGCCTGATCGAGAGCGAGCTGTTCGGCTACGCCGCCGGCGCCTTCACCGGCGCCTCCAGCAAGGGCATGCGCGGCCTGTTGCAGCAGGCCGACGGCGGCACCCTGTTCCTCGACGAGATCGGCGACATGCCGCTGACCCTGCAGACCCGTTTGTTGCGGGTGCTCGCCGAGGGCGAGGTGGCGCCCCTGGGCGCGGCGCGGCGCCAGGCGGTGGACATCCAGGTGATCTGCGCCACCCACCGCGACCTGGCGGCGATGGTCGCCGACGGCAGCTTCCGCGAGGACCTGTACTTCCGCATCGGCGGCGCGCGCTTCGAGCTGCCGCCGCTGCGCAGCCGCAGCGACCGCCTGGCGCTGATCAACCGCGTGCTGGAGGAGGAGGCGGAGTCCTGCGGCGAGCCCGTCGGCCTGAGCGCCGCGGCGCTGGAGTGCCTGCTCGGCTACCGCTGGCCGGGCAACGTGCGCCAGCTCCGCCACGCCCTGCGCTACGCCTGCGCGGTGTGCGCCGGCGGGGTGATCCAGCCGGACGACCTGCCGGCCGAACTGCGCGGCGGGCGCCTGGCCACCGGCGAGGACGCCGCCGCCCTGGCCGCCGACCCGGAGCGCCAGGCGCTGCTCGACGCGCTGGTCCGCCACCGCTGGAAACCGGGGCCGGCGGCCGAATCCCTCGGTATCTCCCGCGCCACCCTGTATCGCCGGGTGAACCAGCACGGCATCGAGATGCCGGGGAAAAGGCGCGGTTGAGGGCGGCTCCCGGCCGCCCGGGGCCTTTTCTTCTTTAATGGAAGGAAGAGCCGTGGCTGCCAAGGCCGCTCGCGGGGAGTTTCCTGCGCACTGTTCCGAACGGATCGTTGCAGGTCCCGTCGAAACAAGCGGCGCCGGATCAATCATTCACCACCACGCACCTGCAAGGAGTCTGTCATGTGGACCAAACCCGCCTTCACTGACCTGCGCATCGGTTTCGAAGTGACGCTGTACTTCGCCAACCGTTGAAAGAGTGGCCCCGGCGTGCCGGGGCCTTCCCATGCGCCCATGCATATCCGAATTCTCGGCTCGGCCGCCGGCGGCGGTTTTCCCCAGTGGAACTGCAACTGCCGCAACTGCCGTGGCCTGCGCGAAGGCAGCCTGCGCGCCACGCCGCGCAGCCAGTCGTCCATCGCCCTGTCCGACGACGGGGCGAACTGGATTCTCTGCAACGCCTCGCCGGACATCCGCGTGCAGATCGAGGCCTTCCCGGCCCTGCAGCCGGCCCGCGCGGTGCGCGACACGGCGATCCGCGCGCTGATCCTCCTCGACAGCCAGATCGACCACACCACCGGCCTGCTCAGCCTGCGCGAGGGCTGCCCGCACGAGGTCTGGTGCACGGAGATGGTTCACCAGGACCTGACCACCGGTTTCCCGCTGTTCAACATGCTCGAGCACTGGAACGGCGGCCTGACGTGGAGGCCCATCGCCCTGGACCGGCCGTTCGTGATCGACGCCTGCCCGGCCCTGCGCTTCACGCCGATTCCGCTGCGCAGCGCCGCGCCGCCGTATTCGCCGCACCGTAACGACCCGCACCCGGGCGACAACCTCGGCCTGCTGGTCGAGGACAGCCGCACGGGCGGCGTGCTGTTCTACGCCCCCGGCCTCGGCCAGGTGGATGCGCCGCTGCTCAGCTGGATGCGCCGCGCCGACTGTCTGCTGGTCGACGGCACCCTGTGGCGCGACGACGAGATGATCCACGCCGGCTGCGGCAGCAGGCTGGGTAGCGAGATGGGCCATCTGCCGCAGAGCGGCGCGGGCGGCATGCTCGAGGTGCTCGACGGCCTGGACGGGCGCAAGGTGCTCATCCATATCAACAACACCAACCCGATCCTCGACGAGGACTCGCCCGAGCGCGCCGAGCTGACCGCGTGCGGCGTCGAGGTCGCCCGGGACGGCATGAGCATCGAGCTGTAAGGCGGATCATAGGGTGGGTTAGCCGCGTAGCGGCGTAACCCACCAACGATGCCGTCAGGCGTCGCGATTGCCGGCCTTGCAGCCGGTTGGTGGGTTACGGCCTCTGGCCTAACCCACCCTACGCAAGGTGCCAGGCACCACCAGAACAACAACGCGCCGTGCCGATCGCGGCCGCCGAGGAGCCACAATGACCGAGCCAGCCATGAGCCCTGCCGAATTCGAGCAGGCGCTGCGCGCCAAGGGCGCCTACTACCACATCCACCACCCGTTCCAGGTCGCCATGTACGAGGGCCGCTCGACCCGCGAGCAGATCCGGGGCTGGGTGGCCAACCGCTTCTACTATCAGGCGAACATTCCCCTGAAGGACGCGGCGATCCTCGCCAACTGCCCGGAGCGCGAGGTCCGCCGCGAGTGGATCCGGCGCATCCTCGACCACGATGGCGGCCCCGGCGAGGAGGGCGGCATCGAGGCCTGGCTGCGCCTCGGCGAGGCGGTCGGGCTCAGGCGCGAGCAGTTGATGTCCCAGGAGCTGGTGCTGCCGGGGGTGCGCTTCGCGGTGGACGCCTACGTCAACTTCGCCCGCCGCGCCAGCTGGCAGGAGGCGGCCGGCAGTTCGCTGACCGAGCTGTTCGCCCCGAGCATCCACCAGTCGCGCCTCGACACCTGGCCGCAGCACTATCCCTGGATCGAGGCCGGTGGCTACGACTACTTCCGCAAGCGCCTGAAGGAGGCGCGCCGCGACGTCGAGCACGGCCTGCGCATCACCCTCGCGCACTTCACCACCCGCGAGGCCCAGGAACGCATGCTGGAGATCCTGCAGTTCAAGCTGGACATCCTCTGGAGCATGCTCGACGCCATGAGCATGGCCTACGAGCTGAACCGCCCGCCGTACCACACGGTGACCGGCGAACGGGTCTGGCACCGGGGAATCGCGTGGTGAGTGCCGTGCGCGAACGTTCGGTGGGGTGGATGGCCATCCCGTGGAAAACGCGCGCCGCGATTTTCCACTGCAGTCCACACTGGTGGAAAAGACCTGCGGTCGTTTTCCACCCTACAGAGGGGAAATGCCCATGAGCGAAACCACCCTGAACGATATCCCCCAGTTGCGCCGCGGCTTCCGCCTGCAGTGGGAGCCGGCGCAGAACTGCCATGTGCTGCTCTATCCCGAGGGCATGGTCAAGCTCAACGACAGCGCCGCGGCGATCCTCGGCCAGGTCGACGGCGATCGCAGCATCGCCGCCATCGTCGCCGCGCTGCGCGAGCGCTTTCCCGAGGCCGGGGACATCGAGACGGACGTCCTGGAGTTCCTGGAGGTGGCGCGTGAGCGATCCTGGATCGAGCTGCACTGAGCCGGGCCCGCCGCTGTGGCTGCTCGCCGAGCTGACCTACCGCTGCCCGCTGCAGTGCCCGTACTGCTCCAACCCCCTGGACTTCGCCAGGCAGGGCGAGGAGCTGTCCACCGCCGAGTGGATCGAGGTGTTCCGCCAGGCCCGCGAGCTGGGCGCCGCCCAGCTCGGCTTCTCCGGCGGCGAGCCGCTGGTGCGCCAGGATCTGACCGAGCTGATCCGTGCCGCCCGCGGCCTCGGCTACTACACCAACCTGATCACCTCCGGCATCGGCCTCACCGAGACGCGCATCGCCGCGTTCGCCGCGGCCGGCCTGGACCATATCCAGGTCAGCTTCCAGGCCGCCGATGAGGAGGTGAACGACCTGCTGGCCGGATCAAGCAAGGCCTTCGCCCAGAAGCTGGCCATGGCCCGCGCGGTCAAGGCCCAGGGCTATCCGATGGTGCTCAACTTCGTCACCCACCGGCACAACATCGACAGTATCGAGCGGATCATCGAACTGTGCATCGAGCTGGAGGCGGATTACGTAGAGCTGGCGACCTGCCAGTTCTACGGCTGGGCCGAGCTGAACCGCGCCGGACTCCTGCCGACCCGTGCCCAGCTGGAGCGCGCCGAGCGCATCACCAATGAGTGGCGGGAAAAGCTCGCCGCACGCAAGCACCCGTGCAAGCTGATCTTCGTCACCCCGGACTACTACGAGGAGCGTCCCAAGGCCTGCATGGGCGGCTGGGGCAGCCTGTTCCTCGACATCGCCCCGGACGGCACGGCACTGCCGTGCCACAGCGCGAAGATGCTGCCGGTGCAGTTTCCCAACGTGCGCGAGCACAGCCTCCGGCACATCTGGTACGACTCCTTCGGTTTCAACCGCTTTCGCGGCGACGTCTGGCTGCCCGAGCCGTGCCGTTCCTGCGACGAGAAGGGCCGCGACTTCGGCGGTTGCCGCTGCCAGGCCTTCCTGCTCACCGGCGACGCCGCGGCGGCCGACCCGGTATGCGGCAAGTCGGCCCATCACGGCCTGATCCTCGACGCCCGTCGCCAGGCGGAGGAGGCGCCGCTCGGCCTGGAGCGGCTGACCTGGCGCAATGCCCGGACCTCGAAGATCATCTGCAAGGGCTGAGGGCGGGCCGATGGGCAGTGCCAGGGAGCCGATCGTTCCCACGCTCCTGCGTGGGAACGCCACCGTGGGTGCTCTGGCGTCTGAGGAGCGTTCGAGTCGCTCGGGTATGGCTCCCACGCAGGAGCGTGGGAGCCATCGAAAGATCATCTGCAAGGGGTAGGGGTCAGAGTTAGGAGGGAGGCCGCGCCGGCGGCTCTCCACCCGGCGGCCGATGAGCTTCTCCATCGGTCCTCGATTGGCCATCTTCCGGGAGGCTTGCCCGTGTCCACGCAACCCATGCCCTACGGTTCCTGGCCCAGCCGCTGGTCGGCGGCGGATGCCGCCGCGGCCAGCTGCGACTTCGCCGGGCTGCAGGCCGGCCTCGGCGGCCTGCTCTGGCTGGAATACCGCCCGGACGACGGGCATTGCTGCCTGTGGCTGTGGCGGGACGGCGCCGTGCAGTGCCTGACGCCGCCGGGCCGCTCGGTGCGCAGCCGGGTCTACGAATACGGCGGCGGGGCCTTCTGCGTCGTCGAGGACGGCGTGGCCTGGGTCGACGAGGCCGACCAGCAGGTCTATCGCACGGACCTCGCCGCTGCCGCCGCTCCGCAGGCGCTGACCGCGTGCAGCGACTGCCGCTACGGCGACCTGCACCACGCGCCGGGCTGGAGCGCGGTGCTGGCGGTCGAGGAAAGCCACGCGGCGCAGGCGGTGGTGCACCGGCTGGTCGCCCTGTCGCTGCACGACGGCACGCGCCGGGTCTTGGCCGAGGGCGCCGACTTCTACAGCGCGCCGCGGCTGAGCGCCGACGGCTGCCGTCTGGCCTGGCTCGAGTGGGACCGCCCCGAGCTGCCGTGGACCGCCACCCGCCTGTGCCTGGCCGAAGTGGAGACCGATGGCCCGCTCGGCCAGCCCGTGACCCTGGCCGGCCTCGAGGGCGGCGAGGCATTGCAGCAGCCCTGCTTCGCCGCCGACGGGCGCCTGTGGTGCCTCTCCGACCGCGCCGGCTGGTGGCAGCCCTGGGTGGAGCAGGGCGGCCGGTTGCAGGCCATCGAGCGGACGGGCGAGGACGCAGGACGCAGGTCGGACAACGGCGCAGCCTCGTCGGCCGGTGCCGCGGACTGGAGCGAGCCACGTCCCCTGGCCGCCGCCGACCATGCCCCGGCTCCCTGGCTGCTGGGCACTGTCAGCTACCTGCCGCTGGCGGACGGCGGCCTGCTGCTCACCTGCCAGGAGGAAGGCTGGGGCTTTCTGATCGAGCGCGATGCCGCGGGCCGCGAGCGCTATCTGGCCACGGAGTTCAGCCGCTTTCGCCAACTGGCGGCGGACGAGGAGTATTTCTACTGCATCGCCGGTTCGCCGACGCGGCTGCCGGCGGTCCTGGCGATCGAGCGGGCCGGCGGGGCGGTGCGCCTGCTCGCCGGGGGCGATGCGCCGCTGGCCGAGGTCGAGCTGTCCTGGCCGCAGTCGCTGCGCTTCGCCACCGGCGAGGGCGAGTCCGCCCAGGCCTTCTTCTATCCGCCGCGCAATGCCGCCTGCCCGGAGCCCGAGTACGGGCGGCCGCCGCTGGTGGTGTTCGTCCACGGCGGGCCGACCTCGGCCTGCTATCCGGTGCTCGATCCGCGCATCCAGTTCTGGACCCAGCGCGGCTTCGCCGTGGCCGACCTCAACTACCGGGGCTCCAGCGGCTTCGGGCGCGCCTATCGGCTGCGCCTGGCGGGCGAGTGGGGGCGGATCGACGTGGAGGACGCCTGTGCCCTGGTCCGCGATCTGGGCGATGCGGGCCTGATCGACCCGGCGCGGGCCTTCATCCGCGGCGCCAGCGCCGGCGGCTACACCGCGCTGTGTGCCCTGGCCTTCCACGACCTGTTCCGCGGCGGCGCCAGCCTGTACGGGGTCAGCGATCCCTTGAGCCTGCGCCGGGTCACCCACAAGTTCGAGGGCGACTACCTCGACTGGCTGATCGGCGATCCCGAGCGCGACGCCGAACGCTACCGGCAGCGCACGCCGCTGCTGCACGCCGGGCGCATCGAGGCACCGGTGATCTTCTTCCAGGGCGGCCTGGATGCGGTGGTGGTGCCGCAGCAGACCGAGGCGATGGTCGCCGCCCTGCGCGCGCACGGGGTGCCGGTCGAGTACCGGCTCTATCCCGACGAGCGCAACGGCTTTCGCCAGGCCGCCCATCTGGCCGATGCGCTGGAGCGCGAATGGCGCTTCTATCGGCGTCTGCTGGATTGAGGCAGCGGGGCATGCGCGAACTGCCGCCGCTCGAGCAGCGCAGCCTGCGCCTGGACAACGGCGTGCAGGCGACCCTGCTGCACGACCCGCAGGCCCGCCGCCTGGCCCTGGCCGCCGGGGTGGACACCGGCAGCCTGCACGAGCCCGAGGCCTGGCCGGGACTGGCGCACTTTCTCGAGCATTGCCTGTTTCTCGGCAGCGAAGGCTTTGCCGAGGTCGGCGTCTTCGCCGGGTACGTGCACGGCGAAGGCGGGCGCTACAACGCCCGCACCCTCGGCCTCCATACCCAGTATTACCTGGAGATGCCGGCGCGCGAGCTGATCCCCGCCCTCGAGCGGCTCTGCGACCTGCTGGCGCGGCCGCTGCTGCTGCCCGAGCGGCTGCTCGCCGAGCGCGAGGTGCTGCATGCCGAGTATCTGGCGCGCTGTCAGGACGGCGACAGCCAGTTGCTCGGTGCGCTGGCCGTTCTGCTCGAGCCAGGCCATCCGCTGGCGCGCTTCCATGCCGGCGCACGCGACAGCCTCGATCCGCCGTCAGCGGCCTTTCTCGCCGAGCTGCGCGCCTGGCACGCCCGGCATTACCGGGGCGAGAACCTGCGCCTGCTGGCCTGCGGGCCGCAGTCCCTGGGCGAGCTGGAGGCGCAGGTCCGCGCCGTCGCCGGCGTGCTGCCGGGCGGCGCACGCGTGGCGGCACCCGCCTGGCCATCGTCCTGGCCGGCAGGGCAGGGCTGCCTGCGTCTGGAGCTGGAGCAGCCGGCGCAGCGGCGCATGAGCCTGTGGTGGGCGCTGGAGCATGTCGCCGCGCGCGACGAGCCGGCTCTGGATCTGCTGCGCCAGGCACTGCAGCGCAGCGACGCCGGCAGCCTGCTCGGCGTGCTGCGCGCCCGCGGTCTGGCCCGGTCGGCTCGCCTGGAGCTGCACCCGGCGGATGCCGGGCAGGCGCTGCTGGCCCTGCATCTGGATCTGCTGGAGGAGGGCAGTGGCCGCGAGGAGCAGGTCGCTGCCCTCTGCCGCGACTGGCTGGCCTGGCTGCAGACCGCACCCGAGCGGGTCGGCGATCCGGCCCTGATCGAAAACCTGCGCATCGGCCAGGCCTGGGACGAATACGAGCAGGCGCCGCTGGAGCGTGCCGCGCGCTGGCTGGAGCGCTGGCAGCGTCAGGGCGGTGCCGAGCTGGCACTGTGGCCGGAACCGCCGACGCATGCCGTGCTGGGCGAGTGGCTGAGGCCGCTGGCGCAGCCGCCGCGGCTCCTGCACTGCAGCCGTGATGCCCTGCCGGGGGGCGAGCTCACCGCACGCTTTCCGGTGCGCCATCGGGTGCTGCCGCAGGCCGGGCTGCCGCCTGTACGGAGTTCCTGGCAGGCGTCCCCGGCCAATCCTTTCCAGGCACCGGCGCTTCCGTCCGGTGCGGGAGACTGGCCTGTCGAGTGGCGCAGCACGGGCACGGAGCTGCTGCGTCCCGGCCACGCCGCACTGCTGCTCGCCTGGCAGGCGGCAACGCCGGGGCCGGAGGCGCGGCTGGCGGAGCTGGCGCTGGCCGAGCGCTGGGACGCGCTGGCCGGTGAAGCGCGGCCGTTTGGCGTCGACTGCCAGGTATCGAGCGATGCCGGACGCCTGAGCCTGTGCCTGAGCGGGCCGCCCGCAGCTCTGCCTTCGGCGCTGGCGCCTCTGCTGGCAGCACTGCGCGAGGGCGATGCGGCGCGCTGGCGCGCTGTCTGGCAGCGGCGGCGCGATGCACAGGGGCAGCAGATCCTGCTGCGCCGTCTAGTGGCGCATCCGGCGGCGCGGACGCGTGTGCTGGTGGTGGATGAGGATTGGCTCGCCCGGCAGCTGACGACGCTGGATAGCGCCGGTCTGGCAGACCTGGTTGGCGATTACCTGGCCGGTGCCGGTCTGTGCGGCTGGTGCATGGGCGAGGTGCCTTCGGCCGTGTTGCCGCTGCTGCAGGGGCTCGGCCATCCTGCGGCCATGCAATCGCAGCAGCAGCCCCTGGGCGGTGAGCATGAGCTGCATCTGGGGATCGCGGGAGGCGAACAGGCGGTCCTGCTGCGCCTTCTGGCGCCGTCCGGCGATCCCGGCTTGGAGGCGGCCTGGCGCCTGCTGGCGATTCTCCTGCAGGGTGCCTTTCATCAAGCCCTGCGCGTCGAGCAGGGCCTCGGCTATGCGCTGTTCTGCCGTTTCGTCGACGCCGAGGAGGGGGGCGAGATGCAGTTCGGCGTGCAGTCGCCGCACGTCTCGGCGCCGCGTCTGCAACAGGCGATCGGCGATTTTCTCATCAGGCAGCGGGACGGCCTCGCCGGGCTGGATGCGACGCGTTTGGCGTCGGCCCGCCGCGCGGCGCTGGATGCCCTCGACGAAGGCAGCCGTCCGCTGCGCCTGCAGCGTGCCGTCACGGCCTGGCTCGGCGGCCGGCCGGACGACTGGCTGGAGCGGTTGCGCGCCGGGCTGCAGCAGCTTAGGGCCGGCGATTTGTTCGAGGCGGCGCAGGCAATGCCGGAGGCGGGGTGGTGCTGGGTGATCTCCCGCTGAGCGGTTGGCGGATTTGCCAACCGGCCGGGCACAGGCATCGGCGGTTTTCGGGACAATATCCGCACCCATTGAGCTTTTCCCGAGGCGATTTCCGTGGCGCACGACGAGGACAGGCGGAGCGGGCAGGAGCTGCAGATCGTGCAGGCCTTCTCCTCCGCGGAGGTTTCCGAGCAGATCATCCGCTCGGCCGACATCAAGGAGCTGGTCGGCGGCATGCTGTCTGCCCAGGCCGAGGTCGGCCGGAGCGCCGAGGAGCTGGAGCAGGCCCGGCGGGAGAAGAAGGGCGGCAGCCTGCTCGGCAACTGGTGGAAGGAGCGGGGCGACAAGCTGCTGGATGCCCAGATCGACCTGCAGAAGTCGATCGGCAGCCTGTCGCAGAAGTCCTCGCAGCTGCTGATCGTCAATGCGGCGATCTCCAGGGTTCTCAGCGATCAGCAGCGGAGCCTTCTGCAGCAGCAGAACATGCTCAGGCAGCAGGCCGATATCCTCGAGGAGCAGAACCACCGGATTCTCGAGCAGCAGCGGGCACTCGAGCAGCAGCAGCGGGAAATCGACGTGGCCAACCGGGGGCTGCTGGAGGCCCGGGACCTCGGCGCGGAGCAGACCGACCGGCTGATCGGCAGCGTGAAGCGCCTGGAGCAGGCCGAGTCGCAGATGGAGGCGCTCAATCAGCAGTTGATCGCCTGTGTCGCCGAGGATCTGGTCAGCGTGGTCAGCGACTGGCGCACCCGGCTCGACGACCTGGCCCGCGACTTCAGGCAGCAACAGGCCGGGCTGGAGCGCAAGCTGTTCGACGAGTTCCGCGACCATATCGATCAGGTGCGGATCGAACTGGAGGCCGCTGCGGACAAGGCCGCAGCCTGTTCGGTGGGGCTGGAGCGGAAGCTGCAGCAGCAGGTGCAGGCCGGCCAGGCGCGCATGGAGGCCCAGGAAGCGGCGGCCCGGCAACTGCGCGAGGCGCTCTCGGAGCGGCTGACGCAGTTTCGCCAGGAACTCGTCACCACGCTGGAGCAGAGCGTCCTCCGCTGCGCAAGGCATTCGGCACTGTTGAACTGCGCCAGGGCACCTGGCAACAGGAACAGGCCCGGATCCTGGAGGTGCAGCACAAGGTGCTGGTGCGCCTGGAGGGCGAGCTGACGGCCTTGGGCGAAGCACTGGCGCAACTGGCGGACGAGTCGAAGCGCAAGGACGAGACGCTGGCACGGCTGGAGAGCGAGCTGAAGGCCAGGGCCGAAGCCTTGGATAACGCGGAGGCTCGTTTGCAGTTTCTGGAGGAGGCGCAGGATAAGCGCGTGGGACGCTACCGCCTGACCCTGATGGCCGTCGGCCTGGCGCTGGTGTCGCTGGGCTGGCAGCTGGCCGGGCTGGTAGGGAAGGGGTGAGGCGGAGAGCAGGCCAAGGCCCCGTATGTGGGGCCTTGGCTGAAGCGGGGAGCGATCAGACGTTGAACCGGAAGTGCATCACGTCGCCATCTTTCACGATGTAGTCCTTGCCCTCCAGGCGCCACTTGCCGGCTTCCTTGGCGCCGGCCTCGCCCTTGTACTGGATGAAGTCGTCGTAGGCGATGACCTCGGCGCGGATGAAGCCCTTCTCAAAGTCGGTGTGGATCACCGCGGCGGCCTGCGGCGCGGTGGCGCCGACCTTGACGGTCCAGGCGCGCACTTCCTTCACGCCGGCGGTGAAGTAGGTCTGCAGGTTGAGGAGCTGGTAGCCGGCGCGGATCACCCGGTTCAGGCCGGGCTCCTCCATGCCCATGGACTCGAGGAACATCTGCTTTTCCTCGTCGTCGTCGAGCTCGGCAATTTCCGCCTCGATCTTGTTGCACACCGGCACCACGATGGCGCCTTCTTCCTCGGCGATGGCTTTCACCACGTCGAGGTGCGGGTTGTTCTCGAAGCCGTCCTCGGCGACGTTGGCGATGTACATCACCGGCTTGCTGGTCAGCAGGTGAAAGCCGCGAATGATGCGCTTCTGCTCGTCGTCCATGCCCTTCATCAGCGAGCGGGCCGGCTTGCCCTCGCTGAAGTGCGGAATCAGCTTCTCCAGCAGGGCCTTCTGGGCGAGGGCTTCCTTGTCGCCGCCCTTGGCGTTGCGCGCGACCTTCTGCAGCTGCTTCTCGCAGCTGTCGAGGTCGGCGAAGATCAGTTCGAGGTCGATGATCTCGATGTCGCGCCTGGGATCGACGCTGTTGGACACGTGGATGACGTTGTCGTCCTCGAAGCAGCGCACCACGTGGGCGATGGCGTCGGTCTCGCGGATGTTGGCGAGGAACTTGTTGCCCAGGCCCTCGCCCTTGGAGGCGCCCGCCACCAGGCCGGCGATGTCGACGAACTCCATGGTGGTCGGCAGCACGCGCTCGGGCTTGACGATGGCGGCCAGGGCGTCCAGGCGCGAGTCGGGCATCGGCACGATGCCGCTGTTCGGCTCGATGGTGCAGAACGGGAAGTTCTCGGCGGCGATGCCGGACTTGGTGAGGGCGTTGAACAGGGTGGACTTGCCGACGTTGGGCAGGCCGACGATGCCGCAGTTGAATCCCATGGTGTGTCCCTCGCAGAGCTGGAGTCGGTGGAAAAGGGTGGGCTCAGGCTTTCCTGCTGTGCAGCTGCTGCATGGCGCGGGTCCAGTGGCCGTCGAGCATGTCCGGCAGCACGTCGAGGGCAAAGTCGATGCTGGCCTCGAGCTTTTCCTGTTCGCTGCGCGGGGCCCGGCCGAGCACGAAGCCGGAGACGAGCGTCTTGTCGCCGGGGTGGCCGATGCCGAGCCGCAGGCGATGGAAGGAATTCTGGTTGCCGAGCTGGGCGATGATGTCCTTTAGCCCGTTGTGCCCGCCATGGCCGCCGCCCTGCTTGAGTCGGGCGGTGCCGGGGGGCATGTCGAGTTCGTCGTGGGCCACCAGGATGGCCGCCGGCGGGATACGGAAGAAGTTCGCCAGCGCCGCCACGGACTGGCCGCTGCGGTTCATGTAGGTGGTGGGAATGAGCAGACGAACGTCGCGGCCCTGATGGCTGAACTTGCCGACCAGGCCGAAATACTTCTTGTCGGCGCTGAGGCCGACGCCCTTGGCGGACGCCACGCGCTCGACGAAAAGGGCCCCTGCGTTGTGCCGGGTCTGCTCGTATTCATGGCCGGGATTTCCCAGGCCGACGATCAGTTGCACGGCAGTCATCGCAGAGGCCCTCCTGGACTCCGAGAAATTACTCGGCGCCTTCTTCCTTCACGCGGGAGGCGTGGATGTTGGCCACGGCCAGGTCGTTGCCGTGGGCCAGGGCCACCAGCTCGACGCCGGCCGGAACGGTCAGGTTGGACAGGTGAACGATCTGACCGACTTCGACCTTAGCCAGGTCGACTTCGATGAACTCCGGCAGGTCCTTCGGCAGGCAGGACACTTCCACTTCACTGATCACGTGGGAGACTTCGCCACCCTGCTGCTTCACGCCCACCGAGGCTTCGGCGTTGATGAAGTGCAGCGGCACGTGGGCGGTCAGCTTGTGGTCGGCGACCACGCGCAGGAAGTCGGCGTGCATCACGATGGCCTTGGACGGGTGGCGCTGCAGGGCCTTGATCAGCACGGTTTCGGTGGTGCCGGCGACGTTCAGGGCGATCACGTGGCTGAAGGCAGCCTCGTCTTCGATCAGCTTGGCGATTTCCTTGGCCAGCAGGCTGATGGACTGGGGCTCCTTGTCGCCGCCGTAGATCACGGCGGGGACCTGGTCGGCGTTACGACGCAGGCGGCGGCTCGCACCTTTCCCCAGGTCGGAACGCACTTCGGCATTCAGGGCAAAATCGGTCATTGCGTTTCTCCAGAATGACAGCATCGCCCGCGACGCTTGCGACCAGCGTCCGGGCGATGGCTGAGGGCCTCGCACTTGGCGAGGCGGTGGTATCGGCGCCCGTTCCTAGCGGAACATGGCGCTGATGGATTCCTCGTTGCTGATGCGCCGTACCGCTTCGGCCACCACCGGGGCGATGTCCAGCTGGCGGATGCGCGGGCAGGCCTGGGCGGCGGCGGACAGCGGGATGGTGTTGGTCACCACCAATTCGTCCATCACCGAGTTCTCGAGGTTCTCGATGGCGCGGCCGGACAGTACCGGATGGGTGCAGTAGGCGTATACCTTGGCGGCGCCGTGCTCCTTGAGGGCCTTGGCCGCATGGCACAGGGTGCCGGCGGTGTCGACCATGTCGTCGACCAGGATGCAGGTGCGGCCTTCCACATCGCCGATGATGTGCATGACTTCCGACTGGTTGGCCTTCGGCCGGCGCTTGTCGATGATGGCCAGATCCACGCCCAGGGACTTGGCGACGGCGCGCGCGCGCACCACACCGCCGATGTCCGGAGAGACGATCATCAGGTTCTCGAAGCGCTGGGCCTGGATGTCGTCGACCAGTACCGGCGAGCCGTAGATGTTGTCCACCGGGATGTCGAAGAAGCCCTGGATCTGGTCGGCGTGCAGATCGACGGTGAGCACGCGGTTGACGCCGACCACGTCGAGCATGTCGGCCACCACCTTGGCGCTGATCGCCACACGGGCGGAGCGCGGGCGGCGGTCCTGGCGGGCATAGCCGAAGTAGGGGACGACTGCGGTGATCCGCGAGGCGGAGGAGCGGCGGAAGGCGTCGGCCATCACCACCAGTTCCATGAGGTTGTCGTTGGTCGGCGCGCAAGTCGGTTGAATCAGGAAGACGTCCTTGCCACGGACATTCTCGTTGATCTCAACGCTGATTTCGCCATCGGAGAACTTGCCTACGGAGGCATCGCCGAGGGGAATATGCAGCTGACGTACGACGCGACGCGCCAGATCGGGGTTGGCATTCCCCGTGAAGACCATCATCTTGGACACGCGCAGTACCTGCCGGCTGAGGGTGGACCCGATGAAATTAAAAAGCTGCTCAAAAAGGCGGCGTAATTGCGGCATTTTTGAACAGCTTCCTGGAATATGGCAGGGGCGGCTGGATTCGAACCAACGCATGGCAGGATCAAAACCTGCTGCCTTACCGCTTGGCGACGCCCCTGTGGCGTTACATCCTTGAATACCCGGTCGATGCGTGCGACCCCGGTAGGGAGATGGCAGGGGCGGCTGGATTCGAACCAACGCATGGCAGGATCAAAACCTGCTGCCTTACCGCTTGGCGACGCCCCTGTGACACACGATCATCGAATGCTAGGCATTCACTCCCTGCGCCAACGTCTCTAGCTTGCGGTGCAACATCGAGCGGTTGCGACCCTGGGCAACGAAACCCGGCATGGTCACTGGAAGTTGGCGGGCGACTTTATCAGCATCGTCCCGATTTGGGAAGCTCCCAAATACGCAAGCTCCAGTTCCGGTCATTCTGGCTGGAACGAATTTGTTCAACCAGTTCAAGGCATTACGCACTTCCGGGTAGCGCCTCTCGACGACTGCCTGGCAGTCGTTGCGACCGTCCCCTGCAAGGAGGCTGCGAACTGTAATGGCCGGTGTATTACGTGTCAACTCCGGGTCGGAAAAAATTTCTGCTGTGCTGACAGTGACTTGCGGTGCCACGACGAGAAACCAGGGCTCCTCGAGTTCGACCGGTTGCAGGCGTTCGCCGACCCCTTCGGCGAAGGCGGCACGGCCGCGCACGAAGACCGGCACGTCGGCGCCCAGGGCGAGGCCCAGTGCGGCCAGGCGGTCCTCGCTCCAGCCCAGTCGCCAGAGGCGGTCGAGGGCGAGCAGGGTGGTCGCCGCGTCCGAACTGCCGCCGCCGATGCCGCCGCCCATCGGCAGGCGCTTGTCCAGCCAGATGTCGGCACCCAGCCGGCAGCCGCTCTGCTGCTGCAGCCGGCGTGCGGCGCGGACGATCAGGTTGCTGTCGTGGGGAACGCCGGGAATTTCCGTGTGCAGGCGGATCGCGCCATCCTCGCGTACGGCGAAGCCCAGCTCGTCGCCGTGGTCGAGGAACTGGAACAGGGTCTGCAGCTCGTGGTAGCCGTCGGCGCGGCGGCCGAGGATGTGCAGCATCAGGTTGAGCTTGGCCGGTGCCGGCAGGATCAGTCGGGCGTGCTGCATGGTGTTCAGAGCCCCAGCCGGCGCGGTTGCCAGTCCTTGATCACCAGGGTGATGACCAGGTCCTGGCCGTACAGCTTCAGGCGCTCGGGCAGCCAGAAGCCGTTCTGTTCGACGTAGCGCTGGTATTCGACCTGCCAGCCGTCCTGGCTCAGCCGGGCCAGGTGGCTGTTGCCGTCGAGGGTGAGCCGGCTGCGACTGCCGGGGGCCGGCAGGCCGCGCACCCACCAGAGCAGGTGGGAAACCGGCAGGCGCCAGCCGAGCTGCTGCTCGAGCAGGGCTTCCGGCGATTCGGCCTGGTAGCGCCCCTGGCCGGCGACCTCGAGCTGGATTGTGCCGGGACGGCCGGTCAGGCGCGCCGCGCCGCGGCCGAGCGGGCCGGACAGGCGGATGTCGTAGTACTCCTGGCGCTGCAGCCAGAACAGGGTACCGCTGCCGGATTCGCGGGGCGCCTGGATGCCGACCTTGCCGCTGATCTGCCAGGCGTCGAGGGCGCCGATCTCGCGCTTGTGCACCTGCCAGCGGCCGGGATCGCCCTGGCCCTCGAGGGCCTCCCGGGAAGTCAGGCCGGCACAGCCGGCCAAAAGGGCGAGCAGGACGAGCAGCAGGCCGTGGCGGAGAAACGGAAGCGGGGTGGGCATGGCTCAGAAGGTCTCGGATCCGGTCAGGCGCAGCAGGGTACTGCGCAGGATGGCGCTGTCGGGCTGTTCCTCGAGGGCCTTGGCCCAGACCTTGCGGGCTTCGCGCTGCTTGCCGCGGGCCCAGAGTACTTCGCCCAGGTGGGCGGCGATCTCGTGGTCGGAGATGCGCTCGGCGGCCAGGCGCAGCAGGCGCTCGGCTTCGCCCAGCTGGCCCAGGCGGTAGTGCACCCAGCCGAGGCTGTCGAGAATCGCCGGATCGTCCGGGTTCAACTGATGGGCCTGTTCGATCAGCGCCTTGGCCTCGGCATAGCGGGTGGTGCGGTCGGCCAGGGTGTAGCCGAGGGCGTTCAGGGCCATGGCGTTGTCCGGTTCACGGGCGATGATGAAGCGCAGGTCGTGCTCCAGCTGGGCCAGGTCGCCGCGCTTCTCGGCCAGCATGGCGCGGGTGTAGAGCAGGTTGAGGTCGTCCGGGAACTGCCGCAGGGCGCGCTCGATGACCTGCCAGGCCTCGTCGAGCCGTTCGCGGTTGGTCAGCGCCTCGGCCTCTATCAGGTAGAGCTGCAGGGCGTAGTCCGGCTGGTTCTCGCGGGCCTGCGCCAGGCGCGCCGCGGCTTCCTGCGGGCGGTTGCGCTCGAAGAGGATCTCGGTCTGGCGCAGTTGCGCCGGCAGGTAGTGGTTGCCGGCACCGACCAGGGCGTATTCGATCAGCGCGCTCTCCGGGTCCTCGCGCTCTTCGTAGACACGGCCCATCTGGTAGTGCGCGGCATCCACGTAGCTGCCGCGCTCGATCAACTCCTCCAGGTAGACCGCGGCTTCGTCCCAGTCCCTGGCTTCCAGGCAGACCAGCGCCATGGACAGACGCAGGTCGTCGTCTTCGGGGAACTGCCGGACCAGGGTGGCGAACTCGTCCTTGGCATCGTCGAGGTGGCCCTGCTCGACCAGCAGGCGGGCATAGGTCAGGCGCAGGCGCTTGTCGTCGGGGTGCTGGCGCATGCCCTTCTTCAGCAGGGCGCGCGCGTCGTCGCTGCGCCCCAGCCCCTGCAGCAGGCGCACGCGCAGCAGCAGCGGGGCGATTTCCTGTTCGCTCGCCGGGTGGTCCTCGAGCAGTTCGAGGGCGGCTTCGGGCTGATTGTCCTGCTGCAGCAGCAGCGCCTTGCCGAACAGCAGCTGGCCGTTCTCCGGAGACCTGGCGAGCAGCCGGTCGAAGCTCTGCATCAGTCCGGCGCGGGTTTCCGGATCGCTTTCCGCGGCGGCCAGGGCCAGGAAGTCGAAATGGGTATCGCCCTGGGCCTGCAGAACCCGCTCCATGTAGCCCATGGACTCGTCGTAGCGGCCGCTGCGCGCCAGCTGGATGGCGGCGGCGCGCTGCGCGTCAAGATTGGTCGGGGCGTTGTCCGCCCAGATCAGCACGCTCTCCAGGGCGGTCTGGTCGGCGCCGAGGTATTCGGCGATGCGGAAGGCCCGTTCGGCAACGCCCGGGTCCTGGGTGACCTGGGCCTGTGCGGCATAGTTTTCCAGGGCGATATCGAAGCGGTTGCGCTGCCCCGCCAGCTCGCCGACCAGCAGGCTGTAGAGGGTGTCTTCGCGGAACGGGGCAACCGGCTGCGGAGGCGGCGGGCTGGCCGGGGCGGGCGACGGTGCGGCCTCTTCCTTCGCCGGCGGTCTGCTACCCGGCTGGGAGAGGCTTTGGCAGCCGCCGAGGAACATCATGACGGCCAGCGAGGCGAAGATTTTATTCATAGGGAGGGGGAAGGCGATGGTTGCACCGGAAAAGTGGGAAGCATCATGACACAAGCCGCCGGTCAAGCCCATGGCTACGGGGGCCGGCGGGGCGCGGAACAGGCGGGCGGAGGTTGTTCTCCATCCGATGAAATAGGACAATCGTGTGCTTCCCCTGTTCGGATCTGCGCACCTGAATGGCATTCCTCGCCCTCGGTATCAACCACAAGACCGCCTCGGTGGATGTCCGCGAGCGCGTGGCGTTCACCCCCGCGCAGCTCACCGAGGCACTGCAGCAGCTCTGCCGGCATACCGACAGCCGCGAGGCGGCGATCCTCTCCACCTGCAACCGCAGCGAACTCTATCTGGAGCAGGATAGCCTGGGGGTCGAGGCGGTGCTGCAATGGCTGGCCGACTACCACCGGCTGAGCCTGGACGAGCTGCGCGCCTGCGCCTACGTGCATCAGGACGAATCCGCGGTGCGCCACATGATGCGCGTCGCCTCGGGACTCGACTCCCTGGTGCTCGGCGAGCCGCAGATCCTCGGCCAGATGAAGATCGCCTACGCCGTGGCGCGCGAGGCCGGCACCGTCGGCCCGCTGCTCGGCCGGCTGTTCCAGGCCACCTTCAGCACCGCCAAGGCGGTGCGCACCGACACCGCCATCGGCGAGAACCCGGTGTCGGTGGCCTTCGCCGCGGTCAGCCTGGCCAAGCAGATCTTCAGCGACCTGCGCCGCAGCCAGGCGCTGCTGATCGGCGCCGGGGAAACCATCACCCTGGTCGCCCGCCACCTGCACGAGCAGGGCGTCAAACGCATCGTCATCGCCAACCGCACCCTGGAGCGCGGCCGGCTCCTGGCCGAGCAGGTCGGCGGCCAGGCGATCATGCTCGCCGATCTCGGCAGCGAGCTGCCCAACAGCGACATCGTCATCAGCTCCACCGCCAGCCAGCTGCCGATTCTCGGCAAGGGTGCGGTCGAGCGGGCGCTGAAACAGCGCAAGCACAAGCCGATGTTCATGGTCGACATCGCCGTGCCGCGCGACATCGAGCCGGAGGTGGGCGATCTGGACGACGTCTACCTGTACAGCGTCGACGACCTGCACGAGGTCATCGAGGAAAACCGCAAGAGTCGCCTGGACGCGGCGAAGGCGGCGGAGGAGCTGGTTGCCGCCGGCGCCGACGACTTCATGCTGCGTCTGCGCGAGCTGGCCGCGGTGGACGTGCTCAAGGCCTACCGCCAGCAGGCCGAGCGGCTGCGCGACGAGGAACTGGCCAAGGCCCAGCGCCTGCTGGCCAACGGCAGCGACCCGCTGGAGGTGATCGCCGCCCTGGCGCGCGCATTGACCAACAAGCTGCTGCATGCGCCCAGCGTGCAGCTGAAGAAACTTTCCGCCGACGGTCGCTTCGATGCGCTGGCCGTGGCCCAGGAACTCTTTGCCCTCGACGAGGGTGAGTCGAAACGATGAAAGCCTCCCTGCTGAACAAACTCGATCTCCTGCACGACCGCTACGAGGAACTCACCGCGATGCTCGGCGACGCTGAGGTGATCGCCGAACAGACCCGGTTCCGCGCCTATTCCAAGGAGTATGCCGAGGTCGAGCCGGTGGTCGCCGCCTACCGCGAATTCCGCAAGGTGCAGGACGATCTGGCGGGCGCCCAGGCGCTGCTCAAGGACAGCGACCCGGACCTGCGCGAGATGGCTGCCGAGGAGGTGACCGAGGCCCGCGAGCGGTTGGCCGGCCTGGAGGATCGTCTGCAGCGCATGCTGCTGCCCAGGGACCCCAACGACGGGCGCAACGTGTTCCTGGAAATTCGCGCCGGCACCGGCGGCGACGAGGCGGCGATCTTCGCCGGCGACCTGTTCCGCATGTACTCGCGCTATGCGGAAAAGCAGGGCTGGCGGATCGAGGTCCTCTCGGAGAACCCGGGCGAGCACGGCGGCTACAAGGAGATCATCACCCGCGTCGAGGGCGACAGCGTCTACGGCAAGCTGAAGTTCGAGTCCGGCGCCCATCGCGTGCAGCGCGTGCCGGAAACCGAGTCCCAGGGCCGCATCCACACATCGGCCTGTACCGTCGCGGTGCTGCCGGAGCCGGACGAGCAGGCGGCGATCGAGATCAACCCGGCCGAGCTGCGCGTCGACACCTACCGCTCCTCGGGGGCCGGCGGCCAGCACGTCAACAAGACCGACTCGGCGATCCGCATCACCCACCTGCCCACCGGCATCGTCGTCGAATGCCAGGAGGAGCGCTCGCAGCACAAGAACCGCGCCAAGGCCATGGCCTGGCTGGCGGCCAAGCTGCAGGACCGCCAGGATGCCGCCGCGCACAAGGAAATCTCCGAAACCCGCAAGCTGCTGGTCGGCTCGGGCGACCGTTCCGAGCGCATCCGCACCTACAACTTCCCGCAGGGGCGGGTCACCGACCACCGCATCAACCTGACCCTCTACGCCCTCGACGAGGTCATGGCCGGTGGCGTGGAGGCGGTGATCGAGCCCTTGCTCAGCGAATACCAGGCCGACCAGCTGGCTGCGCTGGGGGATTGATCCTGTGATGCCGTAGGGTGGAAAACCCGCGCAGCGGTTTTCCACCTTCGGGCCAGCGCCGGTGTGCTGGTCCAGCCCACGACCGGAGATAGCCGCCTCCATGGCAAGCATCGAAAACCTGCTGAACAGCGCCGATCTGCCCGACTCGCCCAGCCCGCGGCTGGATGCCGAGTGGCTGCTCGCCACGGCCCTCGGCAAGCCGGCCAGCTACCTGCGCACCTGGCCCGAGCGGGAAGTGCCGGAAGCGGTGGCCGCACGTTTCGCCGCCGACCTGGCGCGCCGCCGGGCTGGCGAGCCAGTGGCCTATATCCTCGGCCGCCAGGGCTTCTGGAGCCTCGATCTGGAAGTGGCGCCGACGACCCTGATTCCCCGCCCGGACACCGAGCTGCTGGTGGAAACCGCCCTGGCGCTGCTGCCGGCGACCGATACCGCAGTGCTCGACCTCGGCACCGGCACGGGGGCCATCGCCCTGGCGCTGGCGGCAGAGCGTCCGGCCTGGCGGCTGGCCGGCGTCGACCGGGTTGCGGAGGCGGTCGCACTGGCCGAGCGCAACCGCCTGCGCCTGGGCCTGGGCAATGTCGAATTCCTGCAGAGCGACTGGTTTTCCACGCTGGATGGCCGGCGTTTCGACCTGATCGCCAGCAATCCCCCCTACATCGCTGCCGACGATCCGCACCTGGCCTTGGGCGATGTGCGCTTCGAGCCGGCCAGCGCGCTGGTGGCCGGTGCCGACGGGCTGGACGATATCCGCCGGATCGTCGCCGAGGCTCCAGGACACCTGAAGGCCGGTGGCTGGCTGCTGCTGGAGCACGGCTTCGAGCAGGCCGGCGCGGTGCGCGCACTGCTGGCGGCCCGCGGCTTCGTCGAGGTGCACAGCCGCCGCGACCTCGGCGGCCACGAGCGCATCAGCCTGGGGCGGCTGGCGGCGTGAGGCCGGAGGTGTGCGGCGGAGCCGCCGGGCTCCCAGGTGCGCCCATTCATCGAATCCATCTTTCGTCAGGACAAGTCCATGCTCAGTGATCAAGAACTGCTGCGCTACAGCCGCCAGATCCTCCTGCCGCAGATCGACGTGGACGGCCAGCTGCGGCTGAAACAGAGCCGCGCGCTGATCGTCGGCCTCGGCGGGCTGGGCTCGCCGGTGGCGCTCTACCTGGCGGCGGCGGGGGTCGGCGAACTGCATCTGGCGGACTTCGACAGCGTGGATTTGACCAACCTGCAGCGCCAGGTCCTGCACGACACGCCGAGCGTCGGCCAGGGCAAGGTGGACTCGGCGCTGGCCCGGCTGGCAGCGCTCAACCCCGAGGTCGCCCTGCATCCGCTGCGCGGCGCCCTGGATGCCGACTCGCTGGCCGCGGCGGTGGCCGCGGTGGACCTGGTGCTCGACTGCAGCGACAACTTCGCCACCCGCGAGGCGGTCAACGCCGCCTGCGTGGCCGCCGGCAAGCCGCTGGTCAGCGGTGCGGCGATCCGCCTCGAGGGCCAGCTCTCGGTGTTCGACCCGCGCAGCGAGGGCAGTCCCTGCTACCACTGCCTCTACGGCCACGGCAGCGAGGCCGAGCTGACCTGCAGCGAGGCCGGGGTGGTCGGTCCGCTGGTCGGTCTGGTCGGCAGCCTGCAGGCGCTGGAGGCGCTCAAGCTGCTGGCCGGCTTCGGCGAGCCGCTGGTCGGCCGCCTGCTGCTGGTCGATGCGCTGACCAGTCGTTTCCGCGAGCTGCGCGTGCGGCGCGATCCGCAGTGCCCGGTCTGTGGAGTGCGGCATGGCCAGTGAGGCGCCGGTCGGCGTTTTCGATTCCGGGGTCGGCGGTCTGTCGGTGCTGGGCGAGATCCGCGCCCGGCTGCCCCGCGAGTCTCTGTTCTACGTCGCCGACAGCGGCCACGTGCCCTACGGCGAGAAGAGCCCTGACTACATCTGCGAGCGCTGCCGGCATATTGCCGCTTTCCTCCTCGAGCGAGGCGCCAAGGCGCTGGTGCTGGCCTGCAACACCGCCACCGCGGCGGCGGTGGCCGAGCTGCGCGAGCTGTACCCGGAGCTGCCGGTGGTCGGCATGGAGCCGGCGGTGAAGCCGGCGGCGGCGGCCACCCGCAGCGGCCAGATCGGCGTGCTGGCGACCACCGGAACGCTGAAGAGCGCCCGCTTCGCCGCGCTGCTCGACCGTTTCGCCGGCGATGTGCGGGTGATCACCCAGCCCTGTCCCGGCCTGGTCGAGCGGATCGAGGCCGGCGAGCTGGACGGGCCGCAGACCCGCGAGCTGCTGCAGGGCTTCGTCGCGCCGCTGCTGGCCGAGGGCTGCGACACCCTGATCCTCGGCTGCACCCATTACCCCTTCGTCAGGCCGCTGCTCAGGGAGCTGGTGCCGGGCTCGGTCAGCCTGATCGACACCGGCGCCGCGGTGGCCCGCCAGCTCGAACGCCTGCTTGAGGCCCGCGACCTGCTGGCCTCCGGGCCGGCCGCCGCGCGCTTCTGGTCGAGCGGCGATCCGGCCGGGCTGGAGCGGGTACTGCCGCTGCTGTGGGGCACGCCCGCGACGGTCGAGGCGCTGCCCTGCTGAGGTGGCTCAGCCGCGGCGGGGCAGGGCCTTGAAGGCGGCCAGGGCGCGTTCGCGGCTGTAGGGCAGCTCGACGATCGGCGGCGGATAGCCGGCGGGGCGGAACAATCCGACCGGCGCGTGGATGTCGCGCCTGTCCAGGCCCTCCAGCTCCGGCAGCCACTGGCGGATGAAGCGCCCGTCCGGGTCGAACCTGCGCGACTGGGCGAGCGGGTTGAACAGGCGGAAGTAGGGCACCGCATCGGTGCCGGTGGAGGCGCTCCACTGCCAGCCGCCGTTGTTGGCGGCAAGATCGCCGTCGATCAGGTGGCGCATGAACCAGCGCTCGCCGTGCCGCCAGTCGATCAGCAGGTTCTTGGTCAGGAACATGGCGACCACCATGCGCAGGCGGTTGTGCATCCAGCCGGTAGCGAGCAGCTGGTGCATCGCCGCATCGACCAGCGGAAAGCCGGTGCGCCCCTGCTGCCAGGCCTCCAGTTCCGCCGGGGCATCGCGCCAGGGCAGGGCCTCGGTTTCCGCGAGGAAGGCGCGGCCCATCGACACCCGCGGGTAGCCGACCAGCACATGCTTGTAGAACTCGCGCCAGAGCAGTTCATCGAACCAGGCGGAGACGCCCGGGCGGTCGAAGTCGCCGCCACCGGCCTGCAATGCTGCGTGCAGGCACTGGCGCGGCGACAGCACGCCGGCGGCGAGGTAGGGCGACAGCCGGCTGGTGCCGGGCTCGGCGGGAAAGTCGCGGGCTTCGGCGTAAGCGGCGAGGCGGTTCTCGACGAACTCATGCAGGCGCCGCTGCGCGGCCGCTTCGCCTGCCGGCCAGAGCCGGCGCAGGGATTCCGGCGGGGTGGCGAAACCTTCCAGCGCGGCGGGAACGGCATCGCTGGCGACGGCCAACGGCGGCTGCGCGGCGGGCTGGCCGTCGACTGCCGGCAGGCCGGAGGTCAGGTGCTGGTGGCAGGCCCGGCGGAACTGGCCGAACACCTGAAAGCAGCCGCCGGAGCGGGTCAACAGGCTGCCCGGGGCGAACAGCAATTGGTCCAAGTGCCGCTGCAGGCCGATGCCCTGCGCCTGCAATGCGCTCTCCACCGCCGCATCGCGGCGGCTTTCGTGGACCCCGTATTCGTCGTTGACGTGTACCCGGACGATGTTCTGCTCATGGCACAGGCGGGTGAGGAGGGCGGGCGCCTCGTCCCAGGTATCGGCCCGGCGGATCAGCAGCGGCACACCCAAGCGCGCCAGGCTGTGCGACAGCTCGGCCAGGTTGCGCAGCCGGAAGTCGACCTTGCACGGGGCGTCGTCGTGGGCGCGCCACTGGCCGGGGCTGAGCAGGTAGAGGGCGAGGGTCGGTCCCGCAGCCATGGCGGCCCTCAGGGCGCGGTTGTCGCGGACGCGCAGGTCGCTGCGCAGCCAGATCAATTGGCGCATGGCGCTTTCCCGTGCAGCTCCTGCAGGAGCCGCAGTGCGACGGACGGGTTCTCGGCCAGCAGCAGGCCGGGCAGCTGCGACAGCGCTTCTCGTTGTGCAGCCGCCGCCGGACCGGCCAGCAGCACCGGGAACCTGCTGCCGCGGACCAGGCGCTCCAGCTGGCGCAGCTGCACCGCCGTCAGCGGCTGGGTGGCGTGCAGCAGCAGGCCGCACGGCGCGAGGCGCGGCAGCGCCAGCTCCAGTTCGGTGAGGGACGCGGGGCCGTCGAGCACCTCCAGCGGGCTGCCGGCCGCCGTGGCGAGCCAGGCGCAGAGCCACAGGCCGGGCTCGATCGGCTGTCCGGCGAGGCCGGCGAGCAGCAGCGGCGCGCCGCCGTTCTGGCGGCTGTGCTGTTGGACGCGGGCAGCGAGCCGGGTGCGCAGCCAGGACAGGAAGAACGCACGCTCCAGCCCGGCACCGGCCCGCTCGCGTCGCTCCAGCTCGGCGAGCAGCGGCTGGAGCAGGCGCTCGCAGAGCAGGGGGGCAGGATAGAGCGCGCCGGCCTGGTCGAACAGAGTATCGAGACGGCGGCTGGCCAGCGCCTCGATGGCGGCGAGCAGTTCCGCTTGCAAGACCTGCCAGGGGCTGTCGGGGGCCGCTTCGGCGTCGCCCGGCGGCTCGCGGTCGAGCAGGTCGCGGACCTGGCCGACGGCCACGCCGCGGTTCAGCCAGGCGAGCACCGCGTGGATGCGCGCCACATGGGTGTCGTTGTACAGGCGGTGCCCCTTGGGCGTGCGGCGGGGCAGGATCAGGCCGTAGCGACGCTCCCAGGCGCGCAGGGTGACCGGGTTGACCCCGGTCTGCCGGGCGACCTCGCGGATCGGCAGCCAGCCGGGCTCGGCGGCGGTTTCGGGCTCATCGAGCGCTGGGGCGGGCAGTAGTTTTTCGGACATCGTTCAAATCGCGTTGCGCAAGCCAAGCTCTTCGGGGTGTGGCTGCAGGTAGGCCTGCCGGGCCACATAGGGGTGGGGATGGCGGCGGAAATGGTGCTTGAGCAGGGTCAGGGGCACCACCAGCGGCAGCATGCCGAGGCGGTATTGCTCGATCAACTGCTGGAGTTCCTCGCGCTCGTCCGCATCCAGGGCCGGCCGCAGATAGCCGCAGAGGTGCTGCAGCACGTTGCCGTGGCTGCCGCGGCTGGCGCACTGGCGCAGCGCGGCCATCAATTGAGCGAAGTAGCACGGGCCGAGTTCCTCGGGCGCATGCCGGCCGGTCTGGCCGAGCAGCCGGCCGAGCGCCCGGTACTGCTGCGGGTGGTTGGCCATCAGCAGGTACTTGTGGCGGGCATGGAAGTCGAGGATCGCCTGGCGGGTCAGGCCCTGGCCGAGCAACCGGCGCCACTCGGCATGCACGAACACCCGGGTGACGAAGTTCTCGCGCAGCACCGGGTCGTGCAGGCGGCCGTCTTCCTCCACCGGCAGCTCCGGACGGCGCGCGCAGAAGGCGGCGGCGAACAGGCCGCGGCCACCGCCTTCGGCGGGGTGGCCGTTGGCCTGGTAGACCTTGACCCGCTCCAGGCCGCAGGAGGGAGATTTCTGCATGAAGATGAAGCCGTCGATGTCGTCCAGCTCGCCGGCCATGCGCTCGCCGTAGGCGGCGAGCGGTGCGCCGACGTCGAGCGTGGCATCGCGCGTGCCGACCGCCCGCGGGCTGGCCGGATCGCCCACCAGGCGAATCGGCTGGCGCGGCGTGCCGAGGCCGATGGCCATTTCCGGGCAGAGCGGGACGAAGTCGAAGTGCCTGGCGAGCTCGCGGCTGCACAGTTGCGATTCCTTGTGGCCGGCGTTGAAACGCACCCGCTCGCCGAGCAGGCAGGCGCTGATGGCGATCTTCGGTCTGGCGGTGGACATGGACGACCTCGCGAATATCTGTACAGATTCCGTGATTTGTATAAGCATGCGCCGAGCTTAGGGGTATTCCTGTACAGGATCAACCGTTTGTATAGCTTTCGGCGCCGAGCCGAGTCAGGAGGAAGGGAAAACATGGCATGGCTGCGCGGCAGGAAGATGGATGGGCGGGCAGCGGTGACGGCCGCCATGCGGTGGCCGTCGGGCGGGTATGCTTCTTCGGAATGGGCGCGAAGCTCAGCTCGCGCGGTGCTGCAGCAGCTTGCGGGCGGCCTCCTGGCCGCTCAGCCAGGCGCCTTCGACGCGTCCGGACAGGCACCAGTCGCCGCAGGCGTAGAGGCCCAGGCTGGAATCGGCCAGGGCGCCCCAGCCATGGCTGCCGACCGGCCGGCCGTAGAGCCAGCGGTGGGCGAGGCTGAACACCGGCTCGGGCACGGTGCAGCCGATCATTTCGGCGAAGGCGCCGTACAACTGCTCGATGATCTGCTCCTTGGCCACATCGAGGTTCTGCCGGGTCCAGCGGCTGCTGGCCTGCAGCACCCAGGTGTCCGGCTGGCTGGCGCGACCGGGCTTGCCGTGGTTGCGCGACACCCATTCGAGCGGGCTGTCCTGGATGAAGCAGCCGTCCACCGGCGTTTCCAGCGGCTGCTCGAAGGACAGGGCGACCGCCCAGTTCGGCTCCATCGCCACGCTGGCCACGCTGCTGGCCAGCTTCGGCGCGGCCGCCAGCAACTGCGCCGCCTGCGGCGAGGGCGTGGCCACCACCACCTGGCTGAACGGACCGTAGGCCTTGCCGTCGGCATCCTGCAGCATCCAGTGCTGCTTGCCATGGAAGACCTCGGTGATGCGGCAGGAGAAGCGCACCGGCATGTCACCGAGCAGGCCGCGGGTCAGGGCGCTCATGCGCGGCGTGCCGATCCAGCGGATCTGCTCGTCCTGGGATGGGCGCAGCGCGCCGTTGGCGGAATCGTAGAGACTGGGCTGCCATTCGGCGATCCAGCCCTGGTTGCGCCATTGCTGGACCGCCTCGGCGAAGCGGCGGTCACGGCAGGTGAAGTACTGGGCACCCAGGTCGAGGGCGCCGACCTCGGTACGCTTGCTGGCCATGCGGCCGCCGCTGCCCCGGCCCTTGTCGAACAACTGGACCTCGAGTCCCGCCGCGTGCAGAGCCCCCGCCGCGGAGAGCCCCGCGATACCTGTGCCAATGATGGCAATAGGAAAAGTCATGGTTTACCTCGTACCCCTTCAGCAGGTGCGCCGCTGACGAATTCCCCGCTCCGTACATGCGGCGCAGATCACAACGGTTGGTGCTCCTTCATCTGTACTCCTAAATCAACAAGTGCGAAAGCGAAAAAGCGTCATAAATTCAAAGTAGGGCCATGCGTGCCTTTGGGCAATGCGAGGAGACGGCAATGCACATTTTGCTGACTGGCGGTACCGGACTGATGGGGCGTTCCCTGTGCCGGAACTGGACTGCCGAAGGACACCGGCTGACGGTGTGGAGCCGCTCGCCGGAGCGGGTTCCCGGCCTCTGCGGGCCATCCGTGCGCGGGGTCGGCCGGCTCGAGGAGCTGGACGGCGAGACGCTGGACGCGGTGATCAACCTGGCCGGCGCGCCCATTGCCGAGCGGCCTTGGACGCGCCGGCGCAAGGCCGTGCTCTGGTCCAGCCGGATCACTCTGACCGAGCACCTGGTGAACTGGCTGCAGACCCGCATGCAGCGGCCGCGGGTGCTGATCTCCGGCTCGGCGGTGGGCTGGTACGGCGATGGCGGCGAGCGCGAGCTGCGCGAGGACATGGGGCCGGTCGGCACGGATTTCGCCAGCCAGCTGTGCGGCGCCTGGGAGGACACGGCGCGGCGCGCCGAGGAGCTGGGCATCCGCGTGGCGTTTCTGCGCAGCGGGGTGGTGCTGGCGCCCGACGGCGGCTTTCTCCAGCGCCTGCTGCCGGTGTTCCGCCTGGGGCTGGGCGGGCCGCTGGGCAATGGCCGGCAGTGGCTGCCGTGGATACATATCGCCGATCAGGTCGCGCTGATCGACTTTCTCCTGCACCGGGAAGATGCGCGGGGTCCCTATAATGCCTGCGCGCCACAGCCGGTGCGCAACGGCGAATTCGCCCGCGCCCTAGGGCAGGCGCTGCACCGTCCGGCGCGGCTGTCGGCGCCTGCCTTCGCCCTGCGCCTGGGGCTGGGCGAGCTGGCCGGGCTGCTGCTCGGCAGCCAGCGCGCCGTGCCGGCACGCCTGTGCGAGGCCGGCTTCGTGTTTCGTTTCACCGATCTCAACGCTGCCCTGGCCGATCTGCTGGGCGACCATCGAAGTAAGGATGTTGCATGACCGATCACGCGCTGCTGCTGGTCAATCTGGGCTCGCCCGACTCCCCCGGGGTGGCCGATGTGCGCCGCTATCTCAACCAGTTCCTCATGGACCCCTACGTGATCGACCTGCCCTGGCCGCTGCGGCGCCTGCTGGTCTCGCTGATCCTGCGCAAGCGGCCGGAGCAGTCGGCGCACGCCTATGCCTCGATCTGGTGGCCGGAAGGCTCGCCGCTGATCGCCCTCAGCCGGCGCCTGCAGGAGGCGGTGCAGGTTCACTGGCACGAGGGGCCGGTGGAGCTGGCGATGCGCTACGGCAGCCTGAGCATCGAGGCGGCGCTGAGCCGGCTGGCGGAGGGGGGCGTGCGCCGGGTGACCCTGGCGCCGCTCTACCCGCAGTTCGCCGACAGCACCGTGACCACCGTGGTGGAGGAGACCCGGCGGGTGCTGCGGACGAGCGGCCTGGCGCTGGAGCTCGAGGTGCTGGAGCCCTTCTTCGCGCGGCCGGAGTACCTCGAGGCCCTGGTGCAGAGCGCCAGGCCCCATCTGCAGCAGGGCTTCGACCATCTGCTGCTGAGCTTCCACGGCCTGCCGGAGCGGCATCTGCGCAAGGCCGATCCGAGCGGCAGGCACTGTCTGAGCAGCGCCGACTGCTGCCGCCAGGCGCCGCCAGAGGTGCTGGCGCGCTGCTATCGGGCTCAGTGCCTGCGAAGTGCCGAGGGCTTCGCCCGACGGATGGGGCTGGACGAGCGGCAGTGGTCGGTGTCCTTCCAGTCGCGCCTGGGACGCGCCAAGTGGATCGAGCCCTATACCGAGGAGCAGCTCGATGCGCTGGCCGCGCGTGGGGTGAAGAGGCTCCTGGTGATGTGCCCGGCCTTCGTCACCGACTGCATCGAGACCCTGGAGGAGATCGGCCAGCGCGGCCGCGAGCAGTTCCAGGCGGCCGGTGGCGAAGAACTGGTCCTGGTGCCCTGCCTCAATGATCACCCGGCGTGGGCATCGGCGCTGGCGCAGATGTGCCGCACGCCGACCTGAGCCTCAACCCGGTTTCTGCTTGGTGCCGAAGACCTTGTCGCCGGCATCGCCGAGGCCGGGGATGATGTAGCCGTTCTCATTGAGGCGCTGGTCGATGGCCGCGGTATAGATGGTCACGTCGGGGTGCGTCTGCTCGAGCAGGCGGATGCCCTCCGGCGCGGCGACCAGCACCAGGGCGCGGATCTCCTTGCAGCCGGCCTTCTTCAGCATGTCGATGGTGGCGGCCATGGAGCCGCCGGTGGCGAGCATGGGGTCGACGATCAGCGCCAGGCGCTGGTCGATCTCGCCCACCAGCTTCTCCACGTAGGTGTGCGCGACCAGGGTTTCCTCGTCTCGCGACAGGCCGACCACACTGACCTTGGCGCTCGGGACCAGTCGCAGCACGCCGTCGAGCATGCCGATCCCGGCGCGCAGGATGGGTACCACGGTGATCTTCTTGCCGGCGATCTTCTCCACTTCCACCGGACCGCACCAACCCTCGATCTGACAGCTCTCCAGCGGCAGGTCCTTGGTGGCCTCGTAGGTGAGCAGGGCACCGACCTCCTGGGCCAGTTCGCGGAAACTCTTGGTGCTGATGTCGGCGCGGCGCATCAGGCCGAGCTTGTGGCGGATCAGCGGGTGGCGGATTTCGTGGATGGGCATGAAGGACTCCGGCACTCAGGGATGGTGCCTGAATTAAAACACGGCCGGCCGGAGAATGAATCGCACTGCCGGTGGCCGGGCCGCGGGGCTTGCCCGCGGCAAGAGCGCTGGGTAACGTTCCCGCTTCGATTGCCGGGGCCGACCCGCTGCAGCGGATCCTTCACGCTCCATCCATCCGAGGTAAATGTCATGTCCGTCGATCTCGCCCATATCCGCCAAGTCATGGCGGAGGCCGATTGCCTGTTCAACCATGCCGAAGTCGAGGCAGCGATCGGACGCGTCGCCGCGGCGATCAACGCCGAGTTGGCCGAGCGCAATCCGGTGGTGTTCTGCGTGATGAACGGTGGCCTGGTCTTCGCCGGTAAGCTGCTGCCCCTGCTGGGGTTCCCGCTGGAACTGTCCTACCTGCACGCCACCCGCTACCGCAACGAAACCCGCGGTGGCGACCTGTTCTGGAAGGCCAAGCCGGAAATCTCCTGCATCGACCGCGACGTGCTGATCATCGACGATATCCTCGACGAGGGGCACACCCTGGCGGCGATCATCGATTTCTGCCGCCACGAGGGCGCCAGCGCCGTGCATACCGCGGTGCTGGTGGACAAGCAGCACCAGCGCAAGGCCGCGCCCGACCTCAGGGCCGACTACGTGGGATTGAGCTGCGAGGACCGTTACATATTCGGCTACGGCATGGACTACAAGGGCTACTGGCGCAACGCCGCCGGCATCTATGCGGTCAAGGGGCTGTGAGACGCCGCCTGCCGAAGGCAGCTAGAATGCGCCCTTTCCAGAGCGGTCAATGGAGCGAAACATGCGCAAGAAAGACAAGAAGCAGGTGATCGGCGAGGAGATCGGCGACGAGAAGATCCGTCTGTTCCTCGAGGTCGAGCCGGCGGACGCCACGCCGCCCGCCCTGCACAAGCTGGTCAAGGCCTACCGGGGACTGCGGGTGGACGATTTCGAGCGGTTCGTGGGCTTCTTCGTCGAGGCCGGTTACGACCTCTCGACACAGGATGCCCAGGGCCGCGACTTCGTCGCGCTGATCCAGGACCAGCGCCTCGCCGAGCCCTATATCGAGATCGTGCGGGCTGCCCAGCGCTGAATCGGGCGACTTCCTCCGAAAACGAAAAAACCGCCTGTTCAGGCGGTTTTTTCATGGCCGGCAGTCCGATCAGCTGTCGGCGCTGGCTGCCGCGGGCGCGGTCTTGGCCGCAGCGGGGGTGACCAGGGCCAGACGCTGGTTCGACGCGGCCTGGACGCTGCGGTACAGCTCGGCGTCGCTCTCCAGCTCCTTGGCGGAGGCCTTGAAGATTTCCTTCAGGCGGCTGGTCCACTCTTCGGACTTCATCCGGTCGGTGAAGCAGCGCTGCAGCAGGTCGAGCATGGCCGACACGGAAACCGAGGCGCCCGGCGAGGCGCCCAGCAGGGCGGCGATGGAGCCGTCCTCGGCCGCGACGATCTCGGTGCCGAACTCCAGCTTGCCGCCGCGCTCGGCATCCTTCTTGATGATCTGCACACGCTGGCCGGCGACTTCCAGGCGCCAGTCCTGGGGATTGAGCTCGGGGTAGAAGCCGCGCAGGGTTTCCAGACGATCGCCCATGGACTGCTTCACTTCCTTGATCAGGTAGCGGGTCAGGTCCATGTTGTCTCGGGCCACCGCCAGCATCGGGCCGATGTTGCTCGGGCGGATCGACAGGGGCAGGTCGAGGAAGGAGCCGTGCTTGAGGAACTTGGTGGTGAAGCCGGCGTAGGGGCCGAACAGCAGGGACTTCTTGCCATCGACCACGCGGGTGTCGAGGTGCGGCACCGACATCGGCGGTGCGCCGACCGCGGCCAGGCTGTAGACCTTGGCCTGGTGCTGCTTGACGATTTCCGGGTTGTCGCAGCGCAGCCACTGGCCGCTGACCGGGAAGCCACCGTAGCCGTGGCCTTCCGGAATGCCGGACATCTGCAGGAGGGGCAGGGCGCCGCCGCCGGCCCCGAGGAACACGAAGCGGGCCTTGATGACGCGGCTCTCGCCGCTCTTGCGGTCCTTGACGGTGACTTTCCAGCCGTCGTCGCTACGCTCGAGGCCGGTGACCTTGTGGTCGTAGCTCTGGGTGACGTCGGGCTTGCTGGCCAGGTGTTGCAGCAGCTGGCCGGTCAGGGCGCCGAAGTTGACGTCGGTGCCGCCCAGGGAGCGGGTCGCGGCCAGGCGCTCGTTCGGGTCGCGGCCGGCCATCATCAGCGGCATCCACTCGTCGAGGGTCGCCTTGTCCTCGGTGTATTCCATGTCGGCGAAGCAGTGATGCTTCTTCAGCACGTCGAAGCGCGTCTTGAGGAAGCCGATGTCCTTGTCGCCGCGCACGAAGCTCAGGTGCGGGACGGGACTGATGAACGACTGCGCCGAGCCGAAGGTGCCCTGCTCCAGCAGGTAGGCCCAGAACTGCTTGGAGACCTCGAACTTGGCGTTGATCTCGACGGCCTTCTGCGCCTTGACCGAGCCGTCGGCCGCCTGCGGGGTGTAGTTCAGTTCGCAGAGACCGGCATGTCCGGTGCCGGCGTTGTTCCAGGGGTTGGAACTTTCCAGGGCATCGGAATCCTGCATCTCGATGATTTCCAGCTTGATGCCGGGATCGAGTTCCTTCAGCAGCACGCCCAGTGTCGCGCTCATGATGCCGGCGCCGACCAGCACCGCATCGACTTCGTAGTTTTTCTGCGCCATTAACGCCTCCAAATCTGCAACATCAATTGGCAGTACGACCTTGTGCCGAATCCCCGGGCATCGAGCTGCGCCCTTGCCCTGCGAGGATGCTTCGGCCGTCCGGTCGGCCTGTTATCCGTTGTTCCTTGACGGGCACCTGCCGACTGCGTCGGCCGTGCTCCTGCGGGATACCTGGGCGGCTGCCGGGAAAACGGGCGGGATCCCGGTCGGCAGCCGGCGACTCTCGTCGCGGCATCCATTCGGCCGGCCCTAGCGGGTAGACCCCGATCTCTCGGTCAGTGGATCATCGATGGGCGAAGGAGCACGAATGTTCGCTCGGGACGCATCGTCGTTCATTGCTCGCCACACTCTTTCGAAGTAGTGAAAAAACCGCATTGTCACGCTCTTTTTGTTGAGAGGCATGAACCTTGCTCGTCGTTGTCTGCGGCACGCCAATACCCCGAGGCGTAACGAGACACGCCGCGTCCCTGCAAGCGATTAAAGTGTTCTGCGCGATGGGCGGAAAGTAAAACCGGTGCTGACCATGCTGGCAGCGGATGGGCGACTCTCTGGGGGAGGTCCTGCCAAGCTGCACGGCTGTGCATGACGATGCCCGATCAGGAGGCGACCTTATAATCGGGGGTCGAGTATACCGCCAAATCGGCAGGTTTGGCCCTTTGGCTTTAGTTTTATTCGGGTGCTATCGATACCGGCCGTGCCGCGCTCCGGGGAGCCTTTGCCTCGGCTGCGGGCGGGGATCGCTGTCGCTATACTGCGCTTCCTTCGCGTAATCTGGAGAATCGCGCATGCTGCATCGTCTGTTGCCTGTGCTCGGCCTGATCGCCGTCGCCAGCCTGGGGCTGGCCGGCTGTGCCCTCAGCCCGCAACAAATCACCCCCGAACCCAAGCTCAATACGCCACTCACCGCAGTCGGCAGCGGTCAGCCCGTCGTCGTGCGGGTGGTCGACGGACGCGCCTCGCCGAACCTCGGTACCCGCGGCGGGCTGTATCCGGAAACCAGCGCGATCGTCGTGCGCGGGCAGGATGTGCTGCCCCGGCTGCAGACCCAGGCCGAGACGGCCGTGCGCCTGCTCGGCTTCACCCCGTCGCCCAATGCCTACAATGCGCCGCAGCTGACGCTGACCCTGGCCGAACTGAAATACCAGTCGCCGAAGAAGGGACTGTATGTCACCGAGGCCGATATCGGCGCGACCTTCCGGGTCGATGTGCAGAACAGCGGGCGCCGCTACAGCGGCCGCTATGGTGCGTCGCTGAACCAGCGCTTCGGAATGGCGCCGAACCAGCAGACCAACACCAAGCTGATTGGCGATGTGCTAAGCGATGCCCTGACCCGTGCCTTCAAGGATCCGGCCATCGGTCAGCTGCTGCTGGGACGTTGAGACGGGATGTATGCGGCCCGGTCCGTCGCCGGGCTTTCCTTCGCAGGGGCGGGAGCCGGTGGCGGCAGCCGCCCCCTGGCTGCCTGAGCTGGGTGTCGTGACGGCCTCGCGTGCTCAGGCGGCCTGGGCGTAGCGCTTCCCGGGCCGTTCGGTGACGGGCAGTTCGTAATGCTCGTGGCCGCCCAGCCGGCAATAGTCCAGCCAGTCCTGATCGTGAACGCAGAAGTCCATTGCGATGCGCTCTTCCAGGTCATCCTGCAGATCGGTCGAACGGTCGAGGGATTCAGCGTGTTGCATGTCGGTTCCTCCTTGGCTGATCGAATGCCTTGCCTCATGGCCAGGGCTTCAGACTTTAGGACGGTCGGATGACCGTTTTCCGACGGAATCAGAACTTCGAGGACTCATTGGGCATTTGGTCGAAAGCAGCGCTTATAAGGCGCTTTGCTTGCGTAAAATATGACCGAGTCTTCTCTGTCCGCGCCGGGATGTCATGCAAGTCGCCGGCCAGTCGTCCCTGCGGGACGTACGGAAGCGTCAGGCCGCCCTGCGATGGGCAGTTCCCGAGCGCGGCAGCGGGCAGTGACGTTTTCGGCCCGCCACAGAGTAGCCCGTATTTCCCTGTTGTGGTGCGCGCGACTCCTCCGTGCACCTCGCCGATGCGGAGGTTTCGATGCTATTGCCGGCCCTTGGGTTCCCCCTGCCGCTGTCCCCGTCGCTGCTGCTGAATGCCGTGGCCCTGCTCTTCGCCCTTGTCGGGAGCTGGCTGCTGCTCGCCACCCGCCTGCGCGAGCAGCGTGCCCTTGCGCGTCTGGCCGGCGAGGGAGAGCTGGATGAGGAGGAGGGTTGGGCGCTGGAGGCGGCGACCGGACGGGTCAACCGCTTCTTCTACCGCTTTGGCGCCGGCACCCTGCTGCTGGCGCTGCTCCTCTCCTGGAGCAGCACCCGACTCTGAGGGGCACGCCGCCGTGGGGCGTCTCTACAGCGGCAGGCCGGCCTTGACGCGGTATTGATTGCGGACCGGGTTGGCGTATTGCAGGACCAGATAGGGGCGCTGTTCCTCGGGACAGGCGGCCAGGCGCCTCTGCCATTCCGTTTCGGCGCGGGCGAGCTCCTCGGCGGAGAACAGCTGCGCTGCCGTCGGCACCGGCAGCTCGGGATCGCGTCCGGCATACATCTCGTAAGCCAGATAATGGGCCGGGAACAGCCGGTAGTTGCCGAGGATCTGCCGGTCGATCTCCGCGGCGAGCTGCTTGGCATCCTCCGCAGGCCTCTCCAGCGGCGTGCCGAAGTGGATGTGCACCCGTCCCTTGTAGCCGGTGATGCCGAGGGCGATGCTCTGGTCGTCCTCGCCCGGCGCCTTGGTATAGCTGCCGCTGCTGGCGCGGATGTACAGCTCGCGGGCCTTGGCCTGGTCGCAGGGGTCGTATTCGTAGCTGATCGACACCGGAATCAGGTTCAGGGCCTTCACCGTCTCGGCGAAGGGCTCGTTCTTGCGGCTCATGTGGAACATCTTGAGGATCGCCGAGTCGGTACGGTCGTCGCCGTCCTTGGCCCGTCCCTCGGCCTGGGCGATCCAGATCGACTCGCCCTCCACCTGGATCGAGTGGTTGATGTAGGCGGAGAGCAGGTGATAGGCGGCGAGCTTTTCCCGCCGCCCGCTCAGCGAGCGGTGCACGATGAAGCTCTTGTTCAGGCGCATCAGGTCGCTGACGAAGGGCCGCTGCAGCAGGTTGTCGCCGATGGCGATGCGCGGGGTGCGCAGCCCGGCGTGGTAGATCGCATAGTTGACGAAGGCCGGATCCATCACGATGTCGCGGTGGTTGGCGAGGAAGAGGTAGGCCTTGCCGGGCCTGAGCTGCTCCAGGCCGCTGTAAGTCACGCCATCCGTGGCGCGCTCGATGGTACGGTCGACATAGGCTTCGATCTTCGTCTGCAGGGCCGCGACGCTGTCGATCCGGGCGAACTCGGTGCGCAGCCGCATGGCGATGAGCGGCTTGAGCAGCCAGCCGAGCGGCCCGGCCAGGCGCGGGAAGCGGAAGCGGGTAAGAATGTCGAGAAAGCCGGCGTCGGCGATCAGCCGCTGCAGGACGGCAGGGACCTCGGCGTCGGCATAGGGTCGGATGGCATCGAATTCGCCCATCATGTGCTCTTGATCAGGACTGGGTAGATAAAAAAGGAGGCGGAGGCGCAGGCCTGCGCCTCCTGTCGCGGGGAAAAATCGGCTGAGCATTATAGCGGCAACTCGAGGGACTCCACGATGCCGGCGACACGGAGCCGCCGAAGTCCGCGACGCGTCGGGACGGTCGGCAGGCGCCGCCGCTACAATGGCCGGTACCTCTTTCGCTTCCTGATCCGAGTGCCTGCCGTCATGAGTGGACGTTATGCCCTGTTTCGCTGGCCGCCGGCCCTGACTGTCCTGCGCGGATTTCCCGCGGACCTGGCGCCGCACTGGAGCATCGCCCCGGCCGCGCGGGTGCTGATGCTGCGCAATGCCGCCGGTGTCCGCGAGGCGGCGCTGGCGCGCTGGGGGCTGACCCCGGGCTGGCTGACCGATCTGTCGCGCACCCCGGCCCACGCCCGGGCGGAGACCCTGGCCGAGCAGCCGATGTTCCGCGAGGCCTTCCGCACCCGGCGCTGCCTGCTGCCGGCCAACGGCTTCTACGAGTGGCGCGGCGCGGCGCGCAAGCGCCCCTACTGGATGACCGGCGAGGCGCCGCTGCTGCACTTCGCGGCGATCTGGGAAGCCTATCCGATCGACGGGCAGGTCTATCTGAGCGTCGCCATGATCACCCAGGCGGCGGCCAGCCAGCGCCGGCCCGTGGTGCTCGACGAGGCCGGCCAGGCGCTCTGGCTGGATGCGGCGAGCCCCATGGGGCCGCTGCAGGAGCTGCTGTTGCGGCCCGTGCCGGCACTGCGCGAGCGGGCGCTGGCGGATCTGGTCAACGATCCACGCCTGGATGCCCCGGAGTGCCTGACACCTGCCTGAGCCAGGGGCGCGGCGGGAACTTTCCGGCCTGTCGGCGCTCTCTTGCCGGCCCCGCCTGCCGGGGTGGCTCACTGCCATTGTCCATTCCTCGGCCCCGGTTGCCGCTCCTGTAGCGGCGACCTAGCATACGGACCGTGTTTTTCAGGAGTACCCACATGGGCAAGTCGTCTTATCTCACCGGTGTCGCCGCCGCGCTGCTGCTGGCCGCCTGCCAGCCCGTCCAGACCACCAGTGGCGGTGCCGTGGGCGTCGAACGCAAGCAGTACATGTTCAGCATGCTCTCCACCGAGCAGGTCAACCAGATGTATGCCCAGTCCTACCAGCAGACGCTGGGCGAAGCTTCCACCAAGGGCGTCCTGGATACCAGCAGCCAGAATGCCCAGCGTCTGAACGCAATCGCCCGCCGGCTGATCGCCAAGGCGCCGCTGTTCCGCGCCGATGCCGCGCAGTGGCAATGGGAGGTCGCGTTGATCGACAGCGACGAGCTTAACGCCAGCTGCGGACCGGGTGGCAAGATCATCTTCTACAGTGGGCTGATCGAGAAGCTGCGTCTGACCGACGACGAGATCGCCGCGGTCATGGGCCACGAGATCGCCCATGCCCTGCGCGAGCACGGCCGCGAGGCGATGTCCAAGGCCTATGGCATCCAGATGGCCAAGCAGGGCGCCGGCGCGCTGCTCGGAGTGGGGGAGGCCGGTATGGCCATGGCGGATGTGGCGGTGCAGTACGGCATGACCCTGCCCAACAGCCGCAGCAACGAGAGCGAGGCGGATCTGATCGGTCTGGAACTGGCCGCCCGCGCCGGCTACGACCCGAACGCGGCGATCACCCTGTGGCAGAAGATGAACCAGGCGGGGAACAACGGCACACCGCAGTTCATAAGCACCCACCCCTCGCCGGGTAACCGCACCGCGGCGCTGGAGGCGGCGATTCCCAAGGTCATGCCGCTGTACCGGCAGGCGCAGGGCGGCAACTGAGTCGCCGGATGGCCCCCCGCCTGCGCGGGGGGCCGGCGCCTACAGCCAGCCGGCCAGTTTCGCGGTCTGATAGCCCGAATACACCGCCAGGCAGATGAAGGCCAGGGCGGCGATGCGGCGGATCAGCTTCAGCGGCAGGTTCTGGGCGACAAAGTTGCCGGCCAGCAGCACCACCGGTCCGTTGGAGATCACGATGCCGAGCGTCGTGCCGACCGCCACGAAGAAGGGATATTCGTACTGCGCGGCCAGCACCAGGGTGGCGACCTGGGTCTTGTCGGCCATCTCGGCGAAGAAGAAGGCGACCGTGCTGGTCAGGAAGGGACCATAGCGCTTGAGCCTGGAGTCGTCGTCGTCGCCCCGCTGGTCCGGCAGCAGAGTCCAGACGGCGATCGCGGCAAAGGCCGCGGCGAGTATGCCGTTCAGTGCGACTTCCGAGAGATGGCCAGCGATCAGGTGGCCGACTTCGGCGGCGAGGATGTGATTGCCTAGGATGCCGACGAACATGCCCCAGACGATCGGCCAGGGTTTGCGAAAACGCAGGGTCAGCAGCATGGCCAGCAGCTGGGTCTTGTCGCCGATCTCGGCGAGGATGGAGATCTGGGTGGGGATGAAGAGTGATTCCATCGGAATTCCTGGGGGCGGGACGACATTTTCCAGGACACGCACGCCTTCCCGCCCCGGGTGAGGGACGCGTGTCATACCTTGGGCATGTATACGACGGGCCTGGAGCGCACGCGTCATGACCGGAGCCGGCGACAGCTCCGGACGGGCGGGAGAGAACTCCCCTAGGACGGCGGGCATTGTGCCCAAGGGGGGCGCGCCGGGCAAGCGCGGCCCTGCCCGGGCAAGGGACCTACAGCCAGCCGGCCAGCTGCATCGCCTGGTAGCCGGTATAGACGGCCAGGGCGGCGAAGCCGGCAGCGGCGATGCGGCGGATCAGGGTCAGCGGCAGGCGGTCGGCGGCGAAGTTGCCGGCCAGCACCACCGGCACGTTGGCGATCAGCATGCCCAGCGTGGTACCGATCACCACCAGGACGAAGTGCGGATACTGCGCGGCGAGCATCACCGTGGCGATCTGCGTCTTGTCGCCCATCTCGGCGAGGAAGAAGGCGATCAGGGTGGTGAGGAAGGGGCCGTAGCGCTTGAGGCCGGACTCCTCGTCCTCGTCCAGCTTGTCCGGGATCAGCGTCCAGACCGCCACGGCGGCGAAGGCGGCGGCGAGGATGGCGCTCAGCGTGGCGGGCGAGAAGAAGCCGGCGACCCAGTTGCCGACCGCGCCGGCGGCGAAGTGGTTGGCCAGGGTGGCGACGACGATGCCCCAGATGATCGGCCAGGGCTGGCGAAAGCGGGCGGCGAGGAGCAGGGCGAGCAGTTGCGTCTTGTCGCCGATTTCGGCCAGGGCAACGATCAGGGTGGGGACGAAAAGAGATTCCATTGAATTTCCTGCAGGGGGCGGGTCGACAACTTTTCCATGACACGCACGCCTCCCCGCCCCGGGTGAGGTGTGCGTGTCATGGGTCTTGTCAAACCCTGCGGCCTGCATGGGGCCGAGGTCGCACTCGCCATGGCCTGCAGGCCAAGTATGTTGACGGGTGCCGGGCGAGCGGCTGCTCGCGGGAGACTACTCCCCCAGGACGGCGGGCATTGTGCCGAAGCGGCGGGCGGCGGGCAAGTTCAGCGCTCCCGTCCGGCGCGGTAGACACGAAAGCCGTGGGCCTCGGCCAGTACCTGGCAGGGGCCGAGGTGGCGCTCGATCAGCGGCGGATACTTGAGGAAGCTGTTGGCGACCAGGCGCAGCTCGCCGCCGGGACGCAGGTGCCGGGCGGCTTCGCGCAGCAGCGTCTCGGTGGCCTGGTAGTCGGTGTGCACGCCCTGGTGGAAGGGCGGGTTGCTGACGATCGCCGCCAGTTCGCCAGGGGCGGCCTGGATGCCGCCGCCGGCGATCAGCTCCGCTTCCAGGCCGTTGGCCGCCAGGGTCAGGCGGCTGCTGGCCAGGGCGAAGGCGTCCACGTCCAGCAGGCTCACCCGGCTCTGCGGATAGCGCCGCTTGAGCGCCGCGCCGAGCACGCCGGCGCCGCAGCCGAAGTCAAGCAAATCCCCCGGCGGCAGCCCGTCGAGGTGCTCGAGGAGCAGGGCGCTGCCGCGGTCGAGGCGGCCGTGGCTGAACACCCCGGGCAGGCTGACCACCTCGAGCGCACCGTCGGCCAGCTCGAGCCGGTAGCGCTGGGCGAGCTCCTCCTGCACGGGAGGCGGCGGCGCCTGTTCCACCGTCACTTGCCACAGCTGGCAGTGGCGGGCGCTGTCCAGCTTGCGCGGCTGGCCGAAGGCCTGCAGCTGGCGGGCGGCGCTCTCGATGCCGCCGCGCTTTTCCCCCACCAGGTACAGCTCGGCGCCGGGCAGACGGGCGGCGAGAGCGTCGAGCAGGTAGCGGGCCAGCTCGGTGGACTTGGGCAGGAACAGTACGGCGGCGGCGAAGGGCCGCTCGCCGGGGGCGGTACCGAACTGGCAGCGGCCGGCGAAGCGCGCGGTCAGGGCGGCATGCTCCCCGGCGTGCCAGCTCCAGCCGTGGGCGGCAGGCAACCGGCCGAGCAGGTCGTCGGCGGGCAGGCCGGCCAGCAGCAGATCGCCGCCGAACAGCGCGGCCTGGCGCAACAGCACTTCGCTACGCGGGTCCATGGAACATCCTCGGAAAAAGCCCGCAGCTTAGCAGAGGGGCTGGCGACTCAGGCGACCCGGCGCTTCGGCGTGCCGGCAAAATAGGCCAGGGCGTTTTCCGCCAACTGGCCGACGATGCGCTGGCGCGCCTCGCGGCTGCCCCAGGCGCTGTGCGGGGTGAGGATCAGCCGCGGGATGTCCGGCGCCAGCAGCGGATTGCCGTGGCGCGGCGGCTCCTCGCTGAGCACGTCGCAGGCTGCGCCGCCCAGCTGGCCGTGGCGCAGGGCATCGGCCAGCGCCTGTTCGTCGACCAGTCCGCCGCGGCCGGTGTTGATCAGGAAGGCGCCGGGCTTCATCGCCTGCAGCTGCTCGGCGCCGATCAGGTTGCGGGTCTGCTCGGTCAGCGGACAGTGCAGGGTCAGGGCATCGACCTGCGGCAGCAGTTCGGCCAGCGGCAGGCGGTCGGCGCGCTCGGGGCGGCCTGGCAGCTGACCGAGCAGCACGCGCATGCCGAAGGCTTCGGCCAGCCGGGCGACGGCGCTGCCCAGTTCGCCGTGGCCGAGCAGGCAGAGGGTCTTGCCTTCCAGCTCGACGATGGGGAAGTCCAGCAGGCAGAACTGCGTCGCCTGCTGCCAGCGCCCGGCGCGGATCGCCGCCTGGTAGTCGGGCAGGCGGGTGGCCAGGGCGAGCAGCAGCATCAGGGTGTGCTGGGCCACCGAGGGCGTGCCGTAGCCCTGGCAGTTGCACACCGCCACGCCATGCGCCCGGGCGGCGGCGAGGTCGACGTTGTTGGTGCCGGTGGCGGCGACCAGCACCAGCTTCAGGTCGGGGCAGGTGGCGAAGGTTTCCGCGCCGAGCGGTACCTTGTTGGCGATTGCCACCTGCGCGCCGCGCAGCCGCCCGGCTGCCTCGCCGGCGCTGCTGGCGTCGTGCAGCACGAGTTCGTCGAAGGCCTGGCGCAGCGGGGCGAGATCGAGATCGCCGAGATCGAGAGAAGCATGGTCGAGAAATACGGCGCGACGTGCGTTCATCGAAGTTTCCTTGGCTGGGGGAGTGGGGCAAGCGGGGAGCCTAACAGAGGGCTCCGTTCGGCGCGAAGGGCGCTTCGGGCTGGCGGCAGCCCGGGGGAGGCAGGGACAATAGGCGCTTTGCCTGCCGCTCCCTGGAGTTGCCTCGATGCCATCCTTTCCCGTCCTCCGGTGCATGGCCGCCGTCTTCGTCGTCTCGCTGGCGGCGCCGGCCGGCGCCGTGAGCTTCAATATCGGCCCGATCGAGGGGCAGCTCGATTCCAGCCTGACGCTGGAGACGGCCTGGTCGACGGCCAGGACGGACAAGGACCTGATCGGCGCCGACGGTGGACGTGGTCTGTCGCCGATCTCCGACGACGGCCGGCGCAACTTCAAGCGCGGCGAAACCTTCGCCAAGCGCCTGCGCGGCGTGCACGGTCTGGAGCTCAAGCGCGGCGATAGCGGCATTTTCCTGCGCGGCGACTACTGGTACGACGTCGAGCTGAAGGACGAGCAGCGACTGTTCAAGGACATCGACGACGGCAACCGCAAGGAGGGCGTGCGCGCCTCGGGTGCCCGGCTGCTCGATGCCTTCGTCTACCGCAACTACCTCGTCGGCGATCTGCCGGGTTCGCTGCGCCTCGGCCGGCAGGTGGTGAACTGGGGCGAGGGCCTGTTCCTGCAGGGCGGCATCGATGCGATCAATCCTCTGGATGCGCAGACCTTCCACCGCTCCGTCGCCGAGGTCCGCGAGGGGCGGCTGCCGGTCGCCCTGCTGCACCTCGCCCAGAGCCTGAACGATGCCTTCACGGTAGAGGCCTTCTACCAACTGGCCTGGGACCAGAGCCTGAGCGACAACTGCGGCACCTTCTTTTCCCAGGCGGACATGCTGGCCGACGGCTGCGACCGCAACCTGGCGATGCTCAGCCGGGCTGGCGCCCTGAGCGCCGCCGACATCGCCGCGCTCGAGGCCGAGGGCGTCGCCTGGACTGCACCCGACGAAGGCGTGCTGGTGCGCCGCGGCGGCGACCGCAATGCCCGCGACGGCGGCCAGTGGGGGATCGCCCTGCGCTATTTCGCCGTGCCGCTGGACACCGAGTTCGGCGCCTACTTCATGAACTATCACAGCCGCGCGGCGATCTTCAGCACCGGCGCCGCCGGCCCGGCGGCATTCGCCGCGAACCTGCCGCCGGCGCTGCTGCCGCTGGCGGCGGCCGGCAATGCGCGCTACTTCGTTGAATACCCCGAAGACATCCGCCTGTTCGGCCTGAGCTTCGCTACCACGCTGCCGATCGGAACCCGCTGGCGCGGCGAGTTGAGCTACCGGCCGAACGCCCCGGTGCAGCTCAACATCAACGATCTTCTCGGTGCCACCCTGACTCCGCTGGACCCCAGCGCGGCGCTCCAGCAGGCACGCCCGGGCCAGGAGATCCGCGGCTACCGGCGCAAGGAGATCATCCAGCTGCAGACCGGCTTCACCCAGGAACTCGATGCGGTGATGGGTGCCAGTCGCCTGACCCTGGAAGGGGAGGTCGGCTGGACCCACGTCGGCGGTCTGGAGGGGGCGGACAAGCTGCGTTACGGCCGCGACCCGGTGTTCGGCGCCGGCCCCCTGCCGGACGGCGCCTGCCAGGCGCAGAACACCGCCACCCTGGCCGGCCGCTCGCAGAAGAACCTCGGTCGCTACTGCGAGAGCGACGGCTTCACCACCCGCGACTCCTGGGGCTACCGGCTGCGGGCGACCTGGGCGTACCGCGACGTCCTGCCGGGCCTGGACCTCGAGCCGGGGATCGCCTGGTCCCACGACGTGGACGGCTATTCCCCCGGTCCGGAGGGCAATTTCGTGGAGGGCCGCAAGGCGCTCGGCCTCAACCTGGATGTCGACTACCTCGACACCTACAGCGCCGGGCTGTCCTATACCGACTTCTTCGGCGGCGAGTACAGCACCCAGGTGGATCGCGACTACCTGCTGCTGAGCCTCGGCGTGCGCTTCTAGCCGGCAGGCGGATGCTCGCCGCCCAGCGCGGGGGCCTTCAGCGCGGCGATGATCTTCGCGTCGTACCCGTAGATGTCCGGGCGAAAGGTCAGCTGGCCGCCGTCGTCGACCTGGGCGGTCCAGTAGGCCAGCAGGATCGGCACCGGCCGGGGCAGGTTCAGGTTGCGAGTCTTGCCGCTGGCGAGGATTTCCTCGAAACGCTGGCGCTCGGCCGGATTGGCGCCCTCCAGCAGCAGGTCGGTGAGTTGCATCGCCCGTTCCACACGGACGCAACCGGAGCTCAGGGTGCGCGTCTCCTTGGCGAACAGGTGCTGGCTCGGCGTGTCGTGCAGGTACACGGCGAAGGGGTTGGGAAAGCGGATGGCGATCCGCCCGAGCGGGTTGTGCGGGCCGGGGTCCTGGCGAAGCATGATGCCGCTGGGGTTGTGCCAGTCGACGCTGTGCGGGTTGACCTCGTTGCCCTGGTAGTCGATCACCTTGAGGTTCTGGCTGGCCAGAAAGCCGATGTTGCGCTGGATCTGCGGCAGCTTGTCCTCGCGCAGGATGGTCGGCGGTATGGTCCAGGTCGGATTCAGGGTCAGGTGGGTGACCTGCGACTTGAGCAGCGGCGTGGGCCGGGCAGGGCGCCCGACCTGGGTGCGCGTCTGCCAGCGTGGCTGTTGGTCGCGGAATAGGGTCAGCTGGGCACCGGCGACATCCACCAGCAGCAGGGTCGGCTCCATCTCCCGGGCGAGCCAGCGGAAGCGCTCGAGGTTGGCGCGGACCTGTTCCTGACGCTCGGCGGGCGTGACGTTCAGTTCCGCCAGGGTGGCCGGGCCGACGACGCCGTCGTCGTCGAGGAAATGCCGGGCCTGGAAGCGCTTCACGGCCTCCACCAGCTGCGGCGTGTAGCGTTGGCGGTCGCTGCCGGGGCGGGCCGGCTCGGTCAGATAGCCTTCGGCGGTCAGGCGCTGTTCGAGCAATGGCACGCGCTCGTCCGTCATGCCTGGGCGCAGCAGGTCGCCTTCCGGCACGCGCCGCCAGCTGCGCGACGGATTGCGGCGCAGCTCCGCGTAGGCGTGGCGCAGCGCCCGGTAGGGTTCGAAGTCCGGACGGGCCGCGGCGAAGGCGGCGGGCAGATCGTCCAGCTGGGTCACGGCAACGGCAGGAAACAGGGTGGGCGATGCCGGTGCGCGGCTGTTCGGCGAGCGCCAGAGCGGCTCGACCCGGGCCTGGTCCAGCTGGCCATAGGCGAGATGGCGCAAGGCTTGCAGGTAGGCGTGGGTGGCCAGGACGTCGGTGCAGGCGCTGCTCTTGGGATGGCTGGCCGGGCTGCCGGCCAGTCGGCGTAGGCTGGCGAGCTGGTAGTTGGCCGGCTCCAGGCCGTCGTCGACCAGTTGGGCGAGCTGCCCGAGCAGCTTTTCCAGGCGGGCGTCGACCGCCCAGACGCGCTGGTAGCCGAGCTGGCGATAGAAGGCCGACAGCGCCTCCAGGGCGAAGGCGTCGAGTTCGACGGCCGGAGAGACGCAGCCGAGCGATGGCTGCGCCAGCTGCTGGTGGAGCGCCTCGTCGCCCGGCAGCGGGATGCCCGGGGTGTCCGGGGCGGCCTGGGCGAGCTGGGCTGCCAGGAGCAGAGTGGTTAACAGGGCTGTGCACTTTTTATACAATGGCTGGCTCCCAAGCCTGCAGGACATTCGGATCGCAGGTTGCCGGCTAGACTGCAATCATGTGGCATCCATGATCAACCCAATTGCCCGGCGGGGCAAAGGGCGTTCCGATCGTGCGCCACCCAACCCAGACGAGGCGCGTTTTTCATGTCCACTCTCTTCCGGCTGCTCATTCTGGCGGTGGCGGGCTTCGCCGTATCCGTCCACGCGGCACCGGCCCCCCATTCCCTGCTCGACAGCCTGTCCAGAGCTGCTCCGAAACTGAACCGCAAGGTGCTCGACAGCGCCCTGGCGGCCATGCAGTGCGCCATCAACAATGGTTCGGCGCCGGCCCAGCGTCTGGCGGTGATCGACTTCTCCCTGCCGTCGTCCCAGCGCCGCCTGTGGATCTTCGATCTGGAGCGCAGGCGGCTGCTGCTGGAAGACTTCGTCGCCCATGGGCAGAAGTCCGGCGAGAACTACGCCACGCGCTTCTCCAACATCGAGGGCAGCCATCAGTCGAGCATCGGCCTGTTCCGCACCCAGGAAAGCTACGAGGGGCAGCACGGCTACTCGCTGCGCATGGACGGTCTGGAGCCGGGCATCAACGACCGGGCGCGCGAGCGGGCCATCGTCATCCATGCCGCCCACTACGTGAGCCCGACCTGGATCGCCCGCGAAGGCCGCCTCGGGCGCAGCCACGGCTGCCCGGCGGTGCGCCCGGAAGTGGCGCGCATGGTGGTCGACAGTCTCAAGGGCGGGCAGTTCATGTTTTCCTACTATCCCGACCAGAAGTGGCTGGCCTCGTCCCTCTACCTCAACTGCCGGCCGGAGCGGGTCGCCGCCATCCTGGCCTCGACGGCGGGAGTGGATGGCTGAAGCCGCCTGCGTCCCTTGCGAGACGGGGCGCACGGACCGGGGCGCGCTGTGCGTTATGCGAGCCCCGGTCCGGATGCGCACACTTGCTGCGCAGTGTGCCAAGATGGCGCATCGACGCTTCCGGAGCCCCCGCCAATGACCGCACCCACCGCCCTGATCCGCGAAACCTTCCCCGTCGGTCCCCTGCAGTGCAACTGCACCATCATCGGCGATCCCGTCAGCAAGAAGGCCATCGTCGTCGATCCGGGCGGCAACCCGGAGCTGATCCTGGCGCGCCTGCAGCGGCACGGGCTGAAGGTGGTCAGCATCGTCCACACCCATGCCCACCTCGATCACTTCCTCGCCGCCGGCCAGTTGAAGGAGCTGACCGGCGCGACCCTGCACCTGCATCAGGACGACCAGTTCCTCTGGGACAACCTGGAGATGCAGTGTCGCATGTTCGGCGTACCCTACACCCCGGTGCCGGCGCCCGACCAGTGGCTGAGCGACGACGAGGAACTGGCCTGCGGCTGCGGCGTCGCGCTGCACACGCCTGGACATACGCCCGGCTCGATGAGCTTCTGGTTCGCCGAGGCCAGGCTGCTGATCGCCGGCGATACCCTGTTCCATCGCAGCGTCGGCCGCACCGACCTGTGGGGAGGCGATGCCGCTGCCCTCAAGCGCTCGATCAGGGAGCGGCTCTACACGCTGGACGAGGAGGCCACGGTGGTCACCGGCCACGGCCCCGATACCTGCCTGGGCGACGAGATGCGGGAGAATCCCTTCGTCCGGGCCTGAAGGCGCCGGGCAGCCTGTGTTCGGCCTGGACGAGGCACGGCACGCCCCGTGGATAGCGGGTAGACTTCCTTTTTGGAACCCTGCGGATTGTGTAGGGAATTTCCCGCCGTGTTCATGTTCCAATCACCCTCCCTTTTTCAAGGGGCTGATGAATCTCTGAGGAGCAGTACTGCATGTTTACTCCGTCTCGCCTGTTGATTGCCGCAACTGCCATGGCGCTGCTGGCCGGTTGCGCTTCCAACAATCCCTACCAGAATCAGACCCAGACCGGGGAGCAGAGCGGCATGAGCCGCACCGCCAAGTACGGCGGCCTCGGTGCGCTGGCCGGTGCTGCTGCCGGTGCGCTGATCGACCACGACAACCGCGGCAAGGGCGCCCTGATCGGCGCGGCGGTGGCCGGTGCCGCCGGTGCCGGCTATGGCTACTACGCGGACAAGCAGGAAGCCCAGCTGCGCCAGCAGATGGCCGGCACCGGCGTCGAGGTTCAGCGCCAGGGCGACGACATCAAGCTGATCATGCCCGGCAACATCACCTTCGCCACCGGCTCGGCGGAGATCGCCAGCAACTTCTACACCCCGCTGAACGACCTGGCGACTTCCTTCAAGCAGTACGACCAGAACAGCATCGAGATCGTCGGTCACACCGACAGCACCGGTTCCTACCAGAACAACCTGAGCCTGTCGCAGCGCCGTGCGCAGAGCGTGGCCAACTACCTGGTCGCTCAGGGCGTCAATGGTGCGCGGGTCTCCACCCGTGGCGTCGGCCCGGACATGCCGGTGGCCAGCAATGCCACCGAGTCCGGCCGTTCGCAGAACCGCCGTGTGGAGATCAACCTGCGGCCGCTGCCGGGTGCCGCCCAGCAGCCGTAAGCCGAGAAGCTTTGTGCAGTACGGGAGCCCGGCGATGCCGGGCTTCTTCGTTTTCAGCCGGCGGCGGTTTCGGCCTGGATCGCGGTGAGGGCGATGGTGAAGACGATGTCGTCGACCAGCGCACCGCGGGAAAGGTCGTTCACCGGCTTGCGCAGGCCCTGCAGCATGGGGCCGACGCTGACGCAGTTGGCGCTGCGCTGCACCGCCTTGTAGGTGGTGTTGCCGGTGTTCAGGTCGGGGAACACGAATACCGTGGCGCGGCCGGCCACCGGGCTGTCCGGGGCCTTCTGCCGGGCGACCGCGGCGATCGCCGCGGCGTCGTACTGCAGCGGGCCGTCGATCGGCAGGTCCGGGCGCGCCAGGCGGGCCAGGCGGGTGGCCTCGCGGACCTTCTCCACGTCGACGCCCTCGCCGGAGGCACCGGTGGAATAGCTGATCATCGCCACCCGCGGCGGGATACCGAAGGCCTGGGCCGAGGCCGCGCTCTGCAGGGCGATGTCGGCCAGCTCCTCGGCGCTCGGGTCGGGATTCACCGCGCAGTCGCCGTAGACCAGCACCTGGTCGGGCAGCAGCATGAAGAACACCGAGGACACCAGACGGCAGCCCGGTGCGGTCTTGATCAGCTGCAGGGCCGGGCGGATGGTGTTGGCGGTGGTGTGCACGGCGCCGGAAACCAGCCCGTCGACCTCGTCCAGGGCCAGCATCATGGTGCCGAGCACCACGTTGTCCTCCAGCTGGGCGCGTGCCGCCGGGGCGCTCAGGCCCTTGTGCCGGCGCCGCTCGACCATCGGCTCGACATAGCGCTCGCGGACCCGCTCGGGATCGACGATCTCCAGGCCGGCGGGCAATTCGATACCTTGCGCCCGGGCCACCGTCTGCACCTCCTCGGGTCTGGCCAGCAGCACGCAGCGGGCGATGCCGCGCTGCTGGCAGATTGCCGCGGCCTGCACGGTGCGCGGCTCGCTGCCTTCCGGCAGGACGATGCGCCGGTTCGCCGCCCTGGCCCGCCTGACCAGCTGGTAGCGGAACGCCGGCGGCGACAGGCGCGGCTCGCGGGGCGTGCCGCAGCGCCGGGCGAACCAGGCGTGGTCGAGGTGACTGGCCACGTAGTCGCTGATCCGTTCGGCGCGCTCCTGGTCGTCGAGGGGGATCTCCCGGTTCAGCCGCTCCAGTTCGTGCAGGGTTTCCTCGGGGGCGCGCTCCACGGCGAGCACCGGCAGGCCGTCGGCCATGGCCAGGCGGCACAGCTCGAGCACCCGCTCATCGGCGGGCAGTTCGCCGCACAGCAGCAGCCCGGCCAGCGCCATGCCGTTGCGGCTGGCCAGGCCAGCGGCGAGGATCACGTCGTGGCGGTCGCCGGGCACCAGCAACAGGGTGCCCGGCCTGAAGCGCGGCAGCAGGCTCGGCGCGGCGGCGGCGCACAGCAGGCTGTGCTGTACCCGGCGCTGGCGGTAGTCGCCGGGGTTGAGCAGGCGCGCGCCGAGCAGGTCGGCGATGTCGCTGGTGCGCGGGGTGTTCAGCGTGTCGTGCCAGGGCACGCAGCCGAGCAGGCGCAGGGTCTTGCCGAGCGGTTCGGGCTGGCACAGGCGCTCGGCCAAAGGCCCGGGGCGCACCTTGTTGAGGATCGCCCCGGCGACTGGCGTGTCCTGGCCGGCGCCGAGCAGGCGGGCCTGGATCTCCAGGCGGTCGCGCAGCTCTTCGAGGCTTTCCTCGGCCGGCGTGGAGACCAGGACGACGTCGGCGTTCAGGCTGCGTGCCAGATGCCCGTTGAGGCGTATGGCGTAGCCGACCTGTGGGCTCGGCACCAGGCCCTCGACGATCAGCACGTCGTGGCCGTTCTCGAGCTGCTGCAGACGACCGACGATGTCCTCCAGCAACTCATCCAACTGGCCGTCGCCGAGGCGCCGCTCCACCTGGGCCAGCGATAGAGGCTGCGGCGGGTTCAGATGGTGGGTGCGGGCGATCAACGCGGTGGAGCGCTCCGGACCGCTATCGCCGGGGTGCGGCTGGGCGACCGGCTTGAAGAAGGCGACTTTCAGGCCGCGCCGCTCCAGGGCGCGGACCAGGCCGAGGCTGGCCGAGGTGAGGCCGACGCCGTAGCCGCTGGGGGCGATCAGGAAGGTCTGCATGGGGCTGTCCTTGTCAGGAAGTGGGGGAGTCGAGCAGCGCCAGGGTGTCCAGGGCAATCTGCCGCTCCTCGCTGGTGGGGATCACCAGCAGGCGCGGATGGCCGGGGGCGTTGATCGCGCCGCTGACGCCGCCGACGCAGCGGGCGTTCGCGGCCTTGTCGACCGCCAGGCCGAGCAGCCCCAGATGGCCGACGGTCCTGGCGCGCACCAGCGGCGAGTTCTCGCCGATGCCGCCGGTGAAGATCACCCCGTCCAGGCGCGGCAGGGCGCAGGACAGCGCGGCCAGCGATTTGGCCAGGCGGTAGCAGAACACCTCGATGGCCAGGGTCGCCGGGCGGTGGCCCCGGGCACGCGCCTGCTCCAGGCTGCGCATGTCGTTGGAAAGCCCGGACAGGCCGAGCAGGCCGCTCTCGCTGTTCAGCAGGTGGTCGATCTCCTCGAGGCTCCAGCCCAGCACGCGGGCCAGGTGGCCATACAGGTTGGGGTCGACGTCGCCGCTGCGGGTGCCCATAACCAGGCCTTCCAGCGGGGTCAGGCCCATGCTGGTGTCGCGGCTCTGGCCGTCGACGATGGCGCAGGTCGAGCAGCCGTTGCCCAGGTGTGCGCTCAGCCAGCTGCTGTCGCCGGGGGACAGGCCGGCGAGCTCCGCGGCGCGCCGGCCGACGTAGTGGTGGCTGGTGCCGTGGAAGCCGTAGCGGCGCACGCCATGCTCGCGGTAGAGGTAGTCCGGAATGGCGTAGCGAAAGGCGTGCTCGGGCATGCTCTGGTGGAAGGCGGTATCGAACACCGCGACCTGCGGCAGGCCGGGGAACAGCTGCATGGCCGTCTCGATGCCGAGCAGGTTCTGCGGGTTGTGCAGCGGCGCCAGCGGCACCATGGCGCGGATCGCCGCGAGCGCCCGCGCGTCGATCAGACAGGATTGGGTGAATTGCTCGCCGCCGTGCACCACCCGGTGGCCGATGCCGTGCAGGCGGCCCTCGCAGGCCTCCTCGACCAGCGGCAACAGCGCTTCGAGCGCGGCGCGGTGGTCGGCGCCGGGCAGCTCGCGCTGGTGGCGGATGCTCGCGGCCTGCCAGCAGTGCAGCAGCGCCTGCGGGCTGTTCAGGCGCTCGGCCTGGCCGGCGAGCAGGGGCATGGCGTGGGCCTGGCTGATCAGGGCGAACTTGAGCGACGAGCTGCCGCAGTTGAGCACCAGTATGTTGCGTGTGGCCATCAGTCCTCCCGGGATCGTTCCTTCCGGCACCAGCCGCAGGAAAAGGGTTGACCGATGAGGCGCCGGCGATGTTCCGGATTGAGTACCCAAGGGCGGTTCTGCCAGGGCGGCTGGTGACGCAGATGCTGGGTATGCCCGCAGGACAGCAGCGCCACCCAGTGGCCGTCCGCGTCCTGGCGGAAGCCGGTCAGGCGCGGCGTCCCGGCCCGCTCGTCCTCGCCCGGTTCGCTTTCCCGCGAGGTGACGGTTACACTGGGAACTTCATTCTTCTTTTGCAAAAGGTTGTTCGCTCATGCTGATCGCCGCCAACAAGGCTGTCTCCATCGACTATACCCTGACCAACGATGCCGGTGAGGTGATCGACAGTTCTGCCGGCGGTGCGCCGCTGGTCTATCTGCATGGGGCCGGAAACATCATCGTCGGCCTGGAGAAGGCGCTGGAAGGCAAGCAGGCCGGGGACGAGCTGAAGGTTTCCATCGAGCCGGAAGAGGCCTACGGCGAGTACAGCCCCGAGCTGGTCGCCACCCTCAACCGCGCCATGTTCGAAGGCGTCGACGAGCTGGCGGTGGGCATGCAGTTCCACGCCTCCGCGCCGGACGGCGGCATGCAGATCGTCACCATCCGCCACCTGGAAGGCGACGACGTGACCGTCGACGGCAACCACCCCCTGGCCGGTCAGCGCCTGAACTTCCAGGTCAAGGTGGTCGGCGTGCGCGAAGCCCATCCGGAGGAAATCGCCCACGGCCATATCCATGGCGAGGGTGGCCACCACCACTGAAGCCGGCCCGCCGGCCGTGCGTGACACCTCGAAAGGGCGCCGTTTGGCGCCTTTTCTCTTGGCAAGCAGGGGAGTCGAGAGATGAGTGCGTTCCATGATCTGGCCTTGCGCGGACTGGACAGCCAGGACCTGCCGCTGGCGCAGTTCCGCGACAAGGTGGTGCTGGTGGTCAACGTCGCCTCGAAATGCGGCCTGACGCCTCAGTACGCGAGCCTGGAGAGGCTCCAGCTGCAGTACCGCGACCGTGGTTTCAGCGTGCTCGGCCTGCCGTGCAACCAGTTCGCCGCTCAGGAGCCGGGCGATGAGGCGCAGATCCGCGAGTTCTGCACCCTCAATTACGGTGTGACCTTCCCCCTGGCGGCCAAGCTCGAGGTCAACGGTCCCGAGCGCCACCCCCTGTACCGCTTGCTGGCGGGGGAGGACGCCGAGTTCCCCGGCGACATCACCTGGAATTTCGAGAAGTTCCTGGTGGGCCGCGACGGCCGCGTGCTGGCGCGCTTCTCGCCGCGCACCGCGCCGGACGCCCCGGCGCTGCTGCAGGCGATCGAGAAGGCCCTCGGCTGATCAGGAGCGGTTCTGCGCCTTGAGCAGGTTGCGGATCTCCTCGAGCAGCTGCTGGTCGCGGGTCGGTGCCGGCGGCAGGCTCGGCGCCGCCGCCTCCTTGCGCTTGAGCTTGTTGAGTGCCTTGACGCCGATGAAGATGGCGAAGGCGATGATCACAAAGTCGATCACCGTCTGGAGGAACCGGCCGTAGGCCAGCACCACCGCGGGCGCATCGCCCCGGGCCTGCTTGAGGGTGATGGCCAGGTCGGAGAAGTCCACTCCGCCGATCAGCAGGCCGAGCGGCGGCATGATCAAGTCCCCGACGAAGGACGAGACGATCTTGCCGAAGGCCGCGCCGATGATGATCCCCACCGCCATGTCGACCACGTTGCCCTTGACGGCGAAGGCCTTGAATTCGCTGAGCATGCCCATGCAAGCGCTCCTCGTTGAGATGACCTGGCTCGCAGTCTAGGGCGTGTCATCGGTTATTTCCCGCAGCGCGCCGGTCGCTGAAAACCCGGCCGGCGTCCCTCAGACGTCCGGAAAGCGGACTGGCGGCAGGGCCTCGAAGGCCGGTCTGGCGAACAGGTAGCCCTGGAACAGCTCGATCCCCAGACCGCGCAGGGCCTCGAGTTCGCCCGGCGTCTCCACGCCCTCGGCGATCACCGTGATCCCCAGGCGCCGGCTGATCGCGAGCAGACCCTCGACCAGGACCTGGCGCACGCTGTCGCGGTCGATGTCGCGAATCAGCGCCATGTCCAGCTTGATCAGGTCCGGCTGGAAGTCGGCCAGCAGGTTGAGCCCGGCGTAGCCGGCGCCGAAGTCGTCGATGGCGGTGCGAAAACCCTGCTGGCGATAGGCGCGCAGGATGCCGATCAGGGGGTCGAGGTCGAGCTCCTGTTCCTGCTCGGTGACCTCGAAGATGATCCGCTCCAGCGGGAAATGGCAGCGCCGCGCGGCTTCCAGGGTGGCGCGGAGGCAGGTTTCCGCGCGATAGACGGCATTGGGCATGAAGTTGATCGACAGGAATCCCGGTACGGCCAGGGCCGCTCCCCATTCCACGGCCTTGACCCGGCACTGCTGGTCGAAGCGGTAGCGGTTCTCCGCATCGACCTGCGCCAGCAGGCTGCCCGCGCCGCTGCCGTCGGCACCGCGCACCAGTGCCTCGTGGGCGAAGATGCGGCGCTTCGGCAGGTCGACGATCGGCTGGAAGGCCATGCTCAGGGCGGGAGTGGAGTCCGGGGCGGTCTGGCAGGCGTGGCAGGGCGATGGGGTGTCAGGCATCGGCGAATGACTCGGAAGGGTTCGATGAGGCACGAAAGCAGATTTCACCTTGGCTGTCATCCGGACTTTCAGGCACGCCCGGCTTGCAGCGACAGCCTCGCCAGGGCCAGGAAAGCTTTTCTATGAGGCAGATGAATACATTACCGAGCAGAAGAGGATCCGTCGCGAGCAGAACTTCAAGCAGGCCGGGGAGCTGTTCCGCGGCTACGACCTCGGCATGGCCAACGAATAGGGCCACACGGCGCTGATCCTGGCCGCCTATCACGGGCGAATCGAGACGGTGGCGCAGCTGCTCGCCGCCGGCGCCGGCACCGATGCCTGTGGCCAGGACCGGCATGGCAACACCGCGCTGATGGGGGCGATCTTCAAGGGCGAGCTGCGCATCGCCAGGCGCCTGCTGGCGACCGAATGCGATCCGGACCAGCGCAATGCCGCCGGCCAGACCCCGGCCATGTACGCCGCGCTGTTCCAGCGCCGGGAGCTGCTCGAGGCGCTGCGCGAGCGCGGTGCCAACCTGACGGCCAGCGATGCGTTCGGCAACACGGTGGAGAACCTGGCGCGCGGGGAGATCCGCTCGCCCTGAGCGCCGGCAGCTGCGGTTGCCGGCTGCTAAGGTGAAGAGGTCCGGCCCCGCCACCACAGGAGGAACGCTTCATGTACGTCGATCCCCACCCCCTGAGCAAGGATTTCCCGGACCAGACCGAGACGCTGCAGCGTCTGCGGCAGACGAGCCCCAACTTTTCCCGCCTGGTCGAGGAGTACGAGGCGCTGGACAAGCGCATCTGCCGTGTCGAGGGCGGTACGGAGAACCTGGACGACCTGCAGCTGCAAGCGTTGAAGCAGGAGCGGGTGGTGATGAAGGACGATATCGCCCGCCAGCTCCGAAAGGCACTCGACAACAGCGGAAGCTGACTCGTCGAGCGTCGCGCACAGGCCTGCGCCCGGCCGCTATCATGCGGGCTTTTCCCGGAGCGGAGTTCCCATGGCCAAGGCCAAGCGCATGTACGGCTGCACCGAGTGCGGCGCCACCTTCCCCAAATGGGCCGGCCAGTGCGGCGAGTGCGGCGCCTGGAACACCCTGGTGGAAACCCTGCTGGAGGGCGCGGCGACGCCGAACGGTCGCGGCGGCTGGGCCGGCCAGCAGGCCAACGTCAGGACCCTGGCGGAGGTCAGCGTCGAGGAGGTGCCGCGCTTCTCCACTGCCTCGAAGGAGCTCGACCGGGTGCTCGGCGGCGGCCTGGTGGACGGCTCGGTGGTGCTGATCGGCGGCGACCCCGGCATCGGCAAGTCGACCATCCTCCTGCAGACCCTGTGCAACGTCGCCGAACGCTTCCCGGCGCTCTACGTCACCGGCGAGGAGTCCCAGCAGCAGGTGGCGATGCGTGCCCGCCGCCTGGACCTGCCGCAGGACAAGCTCAAGGTGATGACCGAGACCTGCATCGAGGCGATCATCGCCACCGCCCGCCTGGAAAAGCCCAAGGTGATGGTGATCGACTCGATCCAGACCATCTTCACCGAGCAGCTGCAGTCGGCGCCCGGCGGCGTCGCCCAGGTGCGCGAGAGCGCGGCGCTCTTGGTGCGCTTCGCCAAGCAGAGCGGCACCGCGGTGTTCCTGGTCGGCCACGTCACCAAGGAGGGCGCGCTGGCCGGCCCCCGGGTGCTCGAGCACATGGTCGACACCGTGCTGTATTTCGAGGGCGAGTCCGACGGCCGCCTGCGCCTCTTGCGGGCGGTGAAGAACCGTTTCGGCGCGGTCAACGAGCTGGGTGTGTTCGGCATGACCGACAAGGGCCTGAAGGAGGTCTCCAACCCCTCGGCGATCTTCCTCACCCGCGCCCAGGAGGCGGTGCCCGGCAGCGTGGTGATGGCCACCTGGGAGGGTTCGCGGCCGATGCTGGTCGAGGTGCAGGCGCTGGTCGACAACAGCCACCTGGCCAACCCGCGGCGCGTGACCCTGGGCCTGGACCAGAACCGCCTGGCCATGCTGCTGGCCGTGCTGCACCGCCACGGCGGCATTCCCACCTACGACCAGGACGTGTTCCTCAACGTGGTCGGCGGGGTCAAGGTGCTGGAGACCGCCTCGGATCTGGCGTTGCTCGCCGCGGTGATCTCCAGCCTGCGCAACCGGCCCTTGCCCCACGATCTCCTGGTGTTCGGCGAGATCGGCCTGTCCGGCGAGATCCGTCCGGTGCCGAGCGGCCAGGAGCGCCTCAAGGAGGCTGCCAAGCACGGTTTCAAGCGCGCCATCGTGCCCAGGGGCAACACGCCCAAGGAGGCCCCGGACGGGCTGGCGGTGGTCGCGGTGACGCGCCTGGAGCAGGCGCTGGATGCACTGTTCGAGTGAGTGCCGGGCGTCGGCTCCGTCAGCGGCGGGCGCTACAATCGGCCTTTTTCGCCAAGGAGTGCCGCCATGTCCAGCCGCCCGATCCCCCGCATCCTGCCGCCGCCGCTCATCTATCTGCTCTTCATCGGCCTCGCCTGGGGCCTGGATGCCCTGCTGCCGATAGCACTGCCGTCCAACGACTGGACCTACTGGGCCGGCTGGGGCCTGATCGACGCCGGCCTGGTGCTGATGCTCTGGAGCGCGCTGCAGATGATCCGCCAGCGCACCACCGTCAATCCCTACGGCACGCCGGCGAAGCTGCTCGAGGAGGGGCCGTTCCGCTTCTCGCGCAACCCCATCTACCTGGCCGATACCCTGGTCTACGCCGGCATCGCCCTGCTCCTGGCCAGCCTCTGGCCCTGGCTGCTGCTGCCGGTGCTGATCGTCTTCATGAGCCGCACGGTGATCCGCCATGAGGAGGCGTTGCTGACCGAGCTCTTCGGCGACGCCTATCGCGCCTACCGGGCGCGGGTGAGGCGCTGGATCTGACAGGGCCCCGCTCAGAGCAGGGAGGCGCTCAGGGCGTACTTGATCAGCGCCGCCGAGCCGTCGATGTTCAGCTTGCGGCGGATGCTCAGGCGATGGGTCTCCACCGTGCGCACGCTGATGTCGAGTTCGCGGGCCATGGCCTTGCTGTCCAGCCCCTGGGCGAGCATCTGCAGGATCTGGCACTCCCGTGGCGTCAGGTTGTGGGGCTCCGCGCTTCGCTCGGCGAGCTTGCGGGCGATTTCCGAGCTGTAGAAGCTGCCGCCGGCGGCGATGGCCTCGATGGCGGCGACGATCTCCCGGGACGAGGCGTCCTTCAGCACATAGCCGCAGGCCCCGGCGCGGATCGCGGTGCGCACGTATTCGGTGTTGTCATACATGCTGAGGATCAGCACCTTGAGGTCCGGGTACTGCCGGCCCAGGGTGCGGGTCAGCTCCAGGCCGTTGGTGTCCTTCAGGCCGATGTCGAGCAGCAGCAGATCCGCCGGCACCCGGGCGAGCAGTTCGAGCGCCTCGACGGCGCTTTCCGCCTCGCCCACCACCTCGATTCGCGGCATGACCGCCAGCAAGGCACGGATGCCCTCGCGTACCAGTGCATGATCGTCGACCAGGACGATCCGGATCGGGTTGCCGGAATTCATGCTGCAACTCTTCTTATTGGGTGGGCGACGTGCCGGCCTCAGGCGGTCGGCACGGGCAATATTACACGTATCCCGGTCCGGCCCGTGCTGGACGATAGGCTGAAGCGACCGCCGAGGTGCTCGACCCGTTCGCGGATGTTGCGCAGGCCGATGCCGTCCTGCAGGTGCTCGATGGTCTGCGGATCGAAGCCGATGCCGTCGTCCTGCACCAGCAGCTGCACGCCGTTCACGCAGGGCTCGAGATCGATGAGGACGCTGCCGGCCCGGGCGTGGCGTTCGATGTTGGTCAGCGCCTCCTGGACGATGCGGAACAGCGCCACCGCCACTTCGTCGGGCAGCCGGGCGTCGGGCAGGCCGTTGCGGTAGACGACGCCCAGGGCGCAGCGCTGCTCGAACTCGGTCGCCAGTTGGCCGATGGCGGCCGGCAGGCCCAGGGTGTCGAGCAGCGAGGGGCGCAGGTCGTGGGAGATGCGGCGGATCTCGCCGATGGCGCTGCCCAGGCGTTCGGTGGCCTGGCCGAGGATCGCGAGACCCGCGGCGTGGCCCGCTTCCAACTGATGGCCGGCCAGCTCGAACTGGAACTTGATCGACACCAGCAACTGGCTGATGCCGTCGTGCAGTTCCCGGGAAACCCGCGAGCGCTCCTCTTCCTGCAGGTGGACGATGCGCCGGTTGAGCGCCTGCAGCTTGCTGTCGGCCAGCCGGTGTTCCCGGACGCTCAGGGTCAGGCCGCCGGCGAAGACCAGCAGCACCGCCACCAGGGCGATGGTGGCGATGGCGAGCATGGTGGAGCGTATGCCGCCGGCCACCTCGTCGCGGACCTGGCGGGTCGCCTGCTCCACGTCCTCGAGGTAGATCCCGGTACCGAGCATCCAGCCCCAGGGTTCGAGGATCACCACATAGGCCAGCTTGTCGGTCACCTGGCCGGTCGAGGGCTTCTGCCAGGCATAGCGCTGGAAGCCGTCGCCGTGGGTGGCGCTCTCGACCAGCGCCCGGACGGCGGGCAGGCCGTGGGGATCGGTCAGGTTCCACAGGTCGCGGCCGACCAGTTCGGCCTGGCGGGGATGCATCAGATTGCGGCCCCGGGTGTCGTAGACGAAGAAGTAGCCGTCCCGCCCGAAACTGATCCTGGCCAGGGCCTCGAGCGCCTGCCGCCGGGCCCGGGCATCGTCCTGGCCGCTGGCCTGCAGCGGGGCGATGACGCTCAGCGCCATGGCCATGTAGTTCTTCAGCTCGGCCCGCTTGCTGGACAGGATGGCGTTCTCGATCAGCCGGGCCTGGTCTTCCCCGAGCCGCTGGTTCTGCACGATGACCAGGGCGCAGATCAGCGCCACGGCCAGCAGCAGCGGCAGGATGCTGAGAGCGACGATCTTGTGTTTGAGCTGCATGGGTCTTCTCGTGGAGCGCGGCGCTGTCGCCGGGATTCCCCGCAGCGGAGGTTGCGGGCCGGGAAGGGGAGGCCGCCGGGCCTGGCGATTCTGTCCTAGGATTTTCGGCAGGAGCGTTTCTGCCGGACGCTGCCGTCCGGCTGCCTGCCATCTGGCGCCAGGCGCCGTGCCAGAGCCATCCGGGGGTGGGGCGTGGCACGCCGTCCTTTTCGCGTCTGCGTAGTTCTACGTAGTGGCCCTGAGTAGCACTGCGAATATCGGCGCCGGCGAGATGTGGGGATAGTAGCAAGGCTCCATCTCCGGAGCGCGACAATTCCAACAATGGCGCCGCGGGCCGCCCGGCCGGCGGCAGGAGAACGCAATGAACCGACTGGTCTCTCATCTCGCCTGGCTCGCCCTGGCGGTGCTGGGCGCCGCCGCCCTGGGCGTCGTGGCCCTGCGTCGAGGCGAAGCCATCAACGCCCTGTGGATCGTGGTCGCCGCGACGGCCATCTACCTGGTCGCCTACCGCTACTACAGCCTGTTCATCGCCACCCGGGTGATGCAGCTCGATCCGCGCCGCGCCACCCCGGCGGTGCTCAACAACGACGGCCTGGACTTCGTGCCGACCAACAAGCACGTGCTGTTCGGCCATCACTTCGCCGCCATCGCCGGCGCGGGCCCGCTGGTCGGCCCGGTGCTCGCCGCGCAGATGGGCTACCTGCCCGGCACCCTGTGGCTGATCGCCGGGGTGGTGCTGGCCGGCGCGGTGCAGGACTTCCTGGTCCTGTGCATCTCCACCCGCCGCAACGCCCGCTCGCTGGGCGACATGGTGCGCGAGGAAATGGGCCGGATTCCCGGCACCATCGCGCTGTTCGGCTGCTTCCTGATCATGGTCATCATCCTCGCGGTGCTGGCGCTGATCGTGGTCAAGGCCCTGGCCCACAGCCCGTGGGGCATGTTCACGGTGATCGCGACCATCCCGATCGCCATGTTCATGGGCCTGTACATGCGCTACATCCGCCCGGGACGCATCGGCGAGATCTCGCTGGTCGGCATCGTCCTGCTGCTGGGCTCGATCTGGCTGGGCGGTGCGATTTCCACCGACCCCTACTGGAGCGAGGTGTTCACCTTCAGCGGCGTGCAGATCACCTGGATGCTGATCGGCTACGGCTTCGTCGCCGCAGTGCTGCCGGTGTGGCTGATCCTCGCCCCGCGCGACTACCTGTCGACCTTTCTGAAGATCGGCACCATCGCCGCCCTGGCGGTCGGCATCGTGATCCTCAACCCCGACCTGAAGATGCCGGCCGTGACCCAGTTCATCGACGGCAGCGGCCCGGTGTGGAAGGGCGCGCTGTTCCCCTTCCTGTTCATCACCATCGCCTGCGGCGCGGTATCCGGCTTTCATGCGCTGATCGCCTCCGGCACCACGCCCAAGCTGCTGGCCAGCGAGACCCATGCCCGCTACATCGGCTACGGCGGCATGCTGATGGAGTCGATGGTGGCAATCATGGCCATGGTCGCTGCCGCGGTGATCGAGCCTGGCGTGTACTTCGCCATGAACAGCCCGCCGGCCATTGTCGGTGCCGATGCCGCCAGCGTGGCGGCGGCGGTCAGCAACTGGGGCTTCGCCATCACCCCCGAAGCGCTTGAGGGCGTGGCCCGCGACATCGGTGAAACCACCATCCTGGCGCGTGCCGGCGGTGCGCCGACCCTGGCCGTGGGCATCGCGCAGATTCTTCATCAGGTATTGCCGGGGGCGACCTCCATGGCGTTCTGGTATCACTTTGCCATTCTGTTCGAGGCGCTGTTCATCCTCACCGCCGTGGACGCCGGCACCCGCGCCGGGCGCTTCATGCTCCAGGACCTGCTCGGCAACTTCGTGCCGGCCCTGCGCCGCACCGACTCCTGGGGTGCCAACGTGATTGCCACCGCCGGCTGCGTGGCGCTCTGGGGCTATCTGCTGTACCAGGGCGTGGTCGACCCGCTGGGCGGCATCAACACCCTGTGGCCGCTGTTCGGCATCTCCAACCAGATGCTCGCCGGCATCGCCCTGATGCTCTGCAGCGTGGTATTGATCAAGATGAAGCGCCAGCGCTACGTCTGGGTCACCCTGCTGCCGGCTGTCTGGCTGCTGATCTGCACCACGGTGGCGAGCCTGATCAAGCTGTTCGATCCGAACCCGGCGGTCGGCTTCCTCGCCCTGGCCAACAAGTACACCGCAGCGCTGGAGGCCGGCCAGATCCTGGCTCCGGCCAAGGACCTCGGCCAGATGCAGAGCGTGATCATGAACGCCTACACCAATGCCGGTCTCAGCGTGCTGTTCCTGGTGGTGGTGTTCAGCATCCTGTTCTACTCGCTGAAGGTCGGCCGTGCCGCCTGGGTCGTCGAGGAGCGCACCGACAAGGAAACGCCCTTCCAGGCGATTCCCGGCGCCTGATCCAGCTCCGGGCTCCTTCGGGGGCCCGGTCTTGAGCAAGAGAGGAGAGGTTTCGTGTTCAACGATCTCAGCCGCATGGGCAAGTATCTCGGCCAGGCCGCCCGCATGCTGGTCGGCATGCCCGACTACGACACCTACGTCGAGCACATGCAGAGCAAGCATCCGGACCAGCCGGTGATGAGCTACGAGGATTTCTTCCGCGAGCGCCAGGATGCCCGCTATGGTGGCGGCAAGGGGCGGCCGGTGCGTTGTTGCTGACTTTGGCGTAGGGTGGACAACCGCGCAGCGTTGTCCACGCCAGATCGTTGCGCCTGGCATTGCATTCACGCGCCACGCTCCGCCGTGGCGCGTTTCGTTTCGAGGAACGCTTCATGTCCCAAGCCCCCATCCCGGTCACCGTGCTCAGCGGCTTTCTCGGCGCCGGCAAGACCACCCTGCTGCAGTACCTGCTCGAGGCCGAGCACGGCCTGAAGATCGCGGTGATCGAGAACGAGTTCAGCGAGACGCCGATCGACGGCCAGTTGCTCGGCTCCGCACCGGTCGAGCTGATGACCCTGGCCAACGGCTGCGTCTGCTGCTCGATCCATGTCGAGCTGGAAAAGGCGCTGTTTCTTTTGCTCGAGCGTCTGGACGCCGGCGAGCTGGCCTTCGACCGTCTGGTCATCGAGTGCACCGGGCTGGCCGATCCGGCGCCGGTGGCGCAGACCTTCTTCGCCGACGACGAGCTGTGCGACCGCTACGTGCTCGACGGCATCATCACCCTGGTGGATGCCGCCAATGCCGGGCGCCACCTGCAGGAGGCCATCGCCCAGGCCCAGGTCGGCTTCGCCGACCGCATCCTGCTGAGCAAGACCGACTTGGTGGCAAGCGAGGCGGTCGAGGCGCTGAGCCAGCGCCTGCAGCGCATCAACCGTCGCGCGCCGATCCGCATCGTCGAGCACGGCCGCATCGAGCTGGGCGAGCTGCTCGATGTGCGCGGCTTCAACCTCAACGCCGACTTCGGCCAGGCCCTGACCCTGCGCCCGCTCGTTCCGGCCGCCAGCAAGGACCGCATCGCCACCCTGGTGCTGCGCACCGAGCAGGCGCTGGACCTGGAGCGGCTCGGCCTGTTCATGGAGGGTCTGCTGGCGCGCTACGGCAACTCGCTGCTGCGCTACAAGGGCGTGCTGAGCCTGGCCGGCGAGCCGCGGCGCATGGTGTTCCAGGGCGTGCTGCGCCTCTACGGCTTCGACTGGGCGGAGGAGTGGGGCGCCGACGAGACGCGCGAGAGCGTGCTGGTGTTCATCGGCGACAACCTGCCGGAAGAGGAAATCCGCGCGGGATTCGCCGAGGTGCAGGACTGAGCCGCGCCGCCTCGGTGGGGACAGTTTTGCGCCGAACGTTGGGCCGCACGGGCCGGGAGCGAACATTCGCCGCCCCTGGCCAGGAGTGGCGGCCGGTGCGGCCGCGGCGGTCAGGCGGAGATCGGCGTGCGCCAGTCGTCGGAGCCGGAGGTGCCGGACACCTCGTGGGTCCAGACGATCTTGCGGTAGGTGAAATAGACGTCCTCCAGATGGGTGAAGTGCGCCATGTTCGGGTCCTGGCAGTTCGGCATGCGTGACTGCACGTCGACGATCACCGCATCCTCCAGCTCGATGGTGAAGTAGTGCTCCTGGGTGCCGGTGGCCGAGGTGCGGAACCACTCCAGGCGGCACTTGGCCAGGCGCTCGCCGGAGGTGAGGGCGTTGAAGATCAGCGGCGAGGACTTGTCGAACACCTTGGTGATCATCAGCGGCTTGTGCACGCGCTGGCCGGTGGGCTGGCCGGACTGCGGGTCGCGGGGAATGATCACCTGGTGGTTGAAGGCCTGAACCAGGATCTGGTCCTCGTGGCCTTCCTGGAAGATATTGCCGACCGAATCCTCGGTGAAGGTGCCGGCAGTGATCAGGCCCTGCTTGGTGCCTTCGAGGGACAGGTACGCGGGTGTTGGCATGGGGACTCTCCTTGCTGGGTGATGGACCGGAGCGGTCCGGAAGTCGAAACCAGACAAGACCCGTGCCGAACCCACTAATCCTTTTAAATCAAGAAGATGGGCTGGGAGAGCCGAAACTGTGTGACGGCTGTCGGCAACCCTTGCGCAGCTTTTTGCGTAGAGATGGACGAGAACTTGCCTCCTGTCCGAAAGCTACGGCTGGCGGGGCTTGAGGCTGTCTCGGGAGGGATGCGGGGAGCCGATGGCGCAAGGGCTTGCGCAGTGGCCAGCACTGCAGGGGGGGGCGCGTGCTTGTCGTGCCGGTGCGCCGGCAGGAGACGAAAAAGCCCGGCGCGGGGCCGGGCTTTTCCAGGAGGCGAGGCTTAGTTGCCGTAAACCGGCAGGCGGGCGCAGACGGCCTTGACCTTCTCGCGCACGGCGTCGATCACCGCCTCGTTGTTCAGGTCGGCGAGGATGTCGCAGATCCAGCCGGCCAGCTCGCGGCACTCGGCTTCCTTGAAGCCGCGGGTGGTCACGGCCGGGGTGCCGATACGCAGACCTGAGGTGACGAAGGGCGAGCGCGGGTCGTTCGGCACGCTGTTCTTGTTCACGGTGATGAAGGCGCGGCCCAGGGCGGCGTCCGCGTCCTTGCCGGTGATGTCCTGCTTGATCAGCGACAGCAGGAACAGGTGGTTCTGGGTGCCGCCGGACACCACGTCGAAGCCGCGCTCGATGAACACCTGGGCCATGGCCTGGGCGTTCTTCACCACCTGCTGCTGGTATTCCTTGAACTCCGGCTGCAGGGCTTCCTTGAAGCACACCGCCTTGGCAGCGATCACGTGCTCCAGCGGGCCGCCCTGGGTGCCCGGGAAGACCGCGGAGTTGAGCTTCTTCTCGATCTCCTCGTTCCTGCGGGCGAGGATCAGGCCGCCGCGCGGGCCGCGCAGGGTCTTGTGGGTGGTGGTGGTGACCACGTCGGCGAAGGGGATCGGGTTGGGATACACGCCGGCGGCGACCAGGCCGGCGACGTGGGCCATGTCGACGAACAGGTAGGCACCGACCTTGTCGGCGATGGCGCGGAAGCGCGGGAAGTCCAGCACCTGGGAGTAGGCGGAGAAGCCGGCGACGATCATCTTCGGCTTGTGCTCGAGGGCCAGGCGCTCGACTTCGTCGTAGTCGATCAGGCCGTTGCCGTCGATGCCGTACTGCACCGCATGGTACAGCTTGCCGGAGGAGGACACGCTGGCGCCGTGAGTCAGATGGCCGCCGTGGGCCAGGCTCATGCCGAGGATGGTGTCGCCGGCGTTGAGCAGGGCCAGGTAGACCGCGGCGTTGGCCTGCGATCCGGCGTGCGGCTGGACGTTGGCGTAGTCGGCGCCGAACAGCTGCTTGGCGCGGTCGATGGCCAGCTGCTCGACGATGTCGACGTACTCGCAGCCGCCGTAGTAGCGCTTGCCCGGATAGCCTTCGGCGTACTTGTTGGTGAGTACCGAACCTTGGGCCTCCATCACGGCGGGGCTGGTGTAGTTCTCGGACGCGATCAGCTCGATGTGATCCTCCTGGCGCTGGGCTTCTTGCTCCATGGCGGCGAACAGTTCGGCATCGTAGCGGGCGAGGGTCAAATCACGGCTGAACATGGCAATCCCCTGGGTTCGGCTGGGCGGTAGATTTAAAGAGGGCGCGGATTCTACCCTATCCGCAGCGGGCCGGCACATGAAAGACGATCAACTGTGGGCGAGCCGGGCTCATCTCGCGGGCCGCGCCATCTTCCCCACAGTAAAGCCGCTCGCCGCCCGGGGCGCCCCTCGTCTGGTTTGCCCGGCGCATTTCGGGTAGCTTTGCCGGCACGCGCGGGGGCCGGGCAGCCGGTGTCACTGAGCTGTCGCGGATCGCCGTTCGGCCGCGCCCCTGGCCGGGTGTCCCCGGCTAGGCGCCCCCGGCTAGGCGCCCCCGTCTTCCCGTTTCCATTTCCTGGTCGAAACCAAGGTCATTCATGGCTCAATACGTCTACACCATGCATCGGGTCAGCAAGGTCGTGCCCCCGAAGCGTGAAATCCTCAAGGACATCTCCCTGTCGTTCTTCCCAGGCGCCAAGATCGGCGTGCTCGGCCTCAACGGCGCGGGCAAGTCGACCCTGCTGCGGATCATGGCCGGGGTCGACACCGAGTTCGACGGCGAGGCCCGGCCGATGCCCGGCATCAAGGTCGGCTACCTGCCGCAGGAGCCGCAGCTCGATCCGGAGAAGACGGTGCGCGACATCGTCGAGGAGGCGGTGGGCGAGATCAAGCAGGCCCAGGCCCGCCTCGACGAGGTCTACGCCGCCTACGCCGAACCGGATGCCGACTTCGATGCGCTGGCCGCCGAGCAGGCCAAGCTGGAGGCGATCCTCCAGGCGTCCGACGGCCACAACCTCGAGCGCCAGTTGGAAGTCGCCGCCGACGCCCTGCGCCTGCCGCCGTGGGAGGCGAAGATCGAGCACCTCTCCGGCGGCGAGAAGCGCCGCGTGGCGCTGTGCCGTCTGCTGCTGTCGGCGCCCGACATGCTGCTCCTGGACGAGCCGACCAACCACCTGGACGCCGACTCCGTGGCCTGGCTGGAGCATTTCCTCCACGACTTCCCCGGCACCGTGGTGGCGATCACCCACGACCGCTACTTCCTCGACAACGTCGCCGGCTGGATCCTCGAACTGGACCGCGGCCACGGCATCCCCTTCGAGGGCAACTACTCGCAGTGGCTGGAATCCAAGGCCGCCCGCCTGACCCAGGAAGCCAAGGCCGAGGCTGCTCACGCCAAGGCCATGAAGGCCGAGCTGGAATGGGTGCGCCAGGGTGCCAAGGCCCGCCAGGCCAAGTCCAAGGCGCGCCTGCAGCGTTTCGAGGAGATGCAGTCCCAGGAATTCCAGAAGCGCAGCGAGACCAACGAGATCTACATCCCGGCCGGTCCCCGCCTGGGCGACAAGGTCATCGAGTTCAGCCACGTGCGCAAGGGCTACGGTGACCGCGTGCTGATCGACGATTTGTCCTTCGCCGTGCCCAAGGGCGCCATCGTCGGGGTGATCGGCGGCAACGGCGCGGGCAAGTCGACCCTGTTCCGCATGATCCTCGGCCGGGAAACCCCGGACGCCGGCACCATCGAGCTCGGCGACAGCGTGCAGGTCGCCAGCGTCGACCAGAGCCGCGACAGCCTGGACGGCAGCAAGACCGTCTGGGAGCAGGTCTCCGACGGTCTCGACCAGATCCGCATCGGCAACTACGAGGTGCCTTCGCGCAGCTACGTGGGCCGCTTCAACTTCAAGGGCGCCGACCAGCAGAAGTTCGTCAAGGACCTCTCCGGCGGTGAGCGCGGTCGCCTGCACCTGGCGCTGACCCTGAAGCAGGGCGGCAACGTGCTGCTGCTCGACGAACCGTCCAACGACCTCGACGTGGAAACCCTGCGCGCCCTGGAAGAGGCGCTGCTGGACTTCCCTGGCTCGGCCATCGTGATTTCCCACGACCGCTGGTTCCTCGACCGCATCGCCACCCACATCCTCTCCTACGAGGACGACTCCAGCGTGGTGTTCTTCGAGGGCAACTACACCGAGTACGAGGCCGACCGCAAGAAGCGCCTCGGCGACGCCGCCGCCCAGCCGCACCGGGTGCGCTACAAGAAGCTGGCGTAAACTCGAAGGCAGCCACAAGCAGGCCCGAGACGAGAAGCCCCTGCCACAGCGGCAGGGGCTTTTTCGTTTTGGACGAGGCAGCGAGGTTTTTCGGAAGGCTGCCGATACCATGGGTGCCCGCTGGGGAGGAACGCCATGCCTTCACTGGATGAAATGATCGAGGTCGCCGGTCTCGCGATCGATGGCGCCGGGGTTGTGATCATCGTGCTTGGAATAGGGGTCGCCGCGGTCCGCTTCTGCATTGCCGGCCGGCGGACGGCCACCCCCTATCGGCAGTTGCGGCACGATCTGGGGCGGGGGATCCTGCTCGGGCTGGAGTTTCTGGTGGCGGCCGACATCATCCGCACGGTGGCTGTGACCCCGACGCTCGAGAGCGTCCTCGTCCTGGGGCTGATCGTCCTGATCCGGACCTTCCTGAGCATGTCCCTGCAGGTCGAGTTGGACGGCCGCTGGCCATGGCAGCGGGCGGCGGAGCCGGCGAGCCGGGGCGATGCGGATATCTGACAGGGGATTCCGCCTCCGCTCATGTCTGGACTTGCAGCAAGCAGAAGCCTTTCCTTCAGGTTGCCCCCCGGGCGGTGCCGGGGGCTTTCGTCATGCGCGAGCTCATGCCGGTCAGGGCAGCATGGGGGGCTTCAGACCGGCTGGCCGTTCTCGTCGAAGTCGAGCACCGTGACTTCCTCGTCGGCGTCGGTGATCTCGGCCTGACGCAGGGCGCCGTTGGCGTGGTAGCTGTAGACGTGCTGCAGCTCCAGCTCGCCGTAGACGATCTTCTCCATCTTGATCAGGCGGTCCTGTTCGTCGAAGTGGCCGCGGAAGAAGGTGTTGCGGTTGTGGAGACCGGCTTCGTCGAGCTCGTTCATCAGCTTCAGCGGCAGTTTGATGCCGCTGTAGGTAACGAAGTGGCGGCAGGTGCCGGAAGCTTCGCTGCTCATGTTTCCTCTCATCTGGTGTGGTTTTTCGAAGGCGCGATGATCGCACAAAGCGCCGGCGGTGCGGCGCGGGAGAACCGCCGCCGGGCGGGCAGTGCCGCGACGAACCGGACTGGCCGGCGTGCCCGGGAGGGGCTAATACGCTATTGGGTCGCCTGGCGGCCTTTCCGGGGCCGGGCGCTCGGCACCTGCAGGGGCGCGCATCCGCCTGGTCACCGCTCACGTGTCTGGCAGGGGAGAAGAGCGATGGAAAAGAACATCAGCCGTGTGAACGGCATCGATCTGACAGTACTCGAGGAAACCATCGGCGCCATCCGGAAGGATCCTGCTCTGGGCGCCTGCAGGTTCCGGGCGCGCAACCGGTGGCTCGGCGCCACGCGCAACTGCAGCACCATTTCCGGCTTCCACGGTGCCGGGCGGGAGATCGCCCACCGGGAGCCGTTCGAACTGCAGGCGGACGAGCCCGGCGTGCTGGCCGGCGAGGACCGGGCCGCCAATCCGGTCGAGCACCTGCTCAATGCCCTGGCCGGCTGCATCACCACCAGCATGGTCGCCCACGCGGCGGTGCGCGGCATCGCCATCGACGAGCTGGAGTCGGAACTGGAGGGCGACATCGACCTGCGCGGCTTTCTCGGGCTGGATCCGACGGTGCCCAAGGGCTACACGGCCATCCGCGTGAAGTTCCGGGTGAAGACCGCCCCGGAAAACCTCGAACTGCTCAAGGAGCTGGCCGCGTTCTCGCCGGTCTACAACACGCTTGTCCAGGGCGCGAAGGTGGATATCGACATCGAGGCACGCTGAGGTTTGCACGCCGGGTGGCCTTTCCGGCAAGCTGCGCCGCCTACCGGCCGGGCTCCTCCGGCCGGATGGGAACCTGATTCGGAGCGAAACGGCAATGCTTGGCAAACTCCTGATTGGCCTGCTCGGGCCGGTGGTCAAGGTGCTTCTCGGGAGGATCCTGGACGAGTTCTCCGACTGGCTGTTCGACAGGCTCCGGGAGATCCTGCGCCGGCGCCGGGTGGCCAATCTGGACAAGGCCGAAGCCAGGGCCGCGCAGGCGGACGAGCGGGCACGCCGGGCCGGCTCGCCGGGCGAGGCGCGCGAGCAGGAGGTGGTCGCCCGGGTCTGGCGCGAGGTGGCGGAGATGTTCCGTCAGGAGAACGAGGCGCTGAAGGCGGAGCTGGAGGATGTGCGGCGCAGCGCCGGGCGGCAGGCGCAGCAGGCGGTGGCCGCCTTGCCGCTCGAGGAGGTCGTCGAGCCGGCGAGGAGGGCGCTGGAGAGCGGTGGGGCGGGACGCCCGCTCCGTCTCGATGGGCCGGCGGCGAGCAGGGAATAGGGCGGCAGAGCCGCAGGCCTCGCGCACGGTCTCCTCAATAGTGATACCAGCGCAACTGCAGGCTCAGCTCGCTGGCAGGGGAGCCCATGTGGCTGAATTCGCGACGGGCGGCCAGGCGCAGGCCGAGGTTGCCGGCGATTTCCCATTGCTGGGCCAGGCTCAGCGCGCGGCGCACCTCGCCGTTGTGGAAGTAGTCGGCGCGGGCCTCCAGGCCGAGGTTGCCCAGCCGGTTGCGCCACAGCAGCCCGGCATCGAAGCCGGCGGCCGGGCTGAGGAAGGCGGCGAAGTCCTCGTTCTGCTCCAGCCGGGCGGTGACCAGGGCGAAGCCCAACAGATTGTCGGCGAGCTGCCAGGTGACGCCGGCGCCGCCGTTCAGGTGGCCGACCAATTGCTCGTCGTCGTGATGCCCCTTGCCGATGACCCGCTCCAGGCCGCCGCCGACCTGCCAGGACCAGGGGGAGAGCAGGGCGCTGCGCGGAGTCAGGGAACGGATGTTGGCCACATCCAGCCGCTGCAGCTGCCAGTGATTGCCCTCGTACTGGCGCAGCTTGAGCTGGGCGATCTCGATCTGCGCGCCGAGGGGGAAGCCGTCGAGATTGTCCGCCAGGTCGTGATAGGCCATGCGCAGGCCGTAGTCGGCGAAGCTGCGCTGTTCGCGCTGGCCGAGGCCGAATTGCCAGGTGCGCGACGGGTGGCCGTTCTCCGGCGCTACCGGGCGCTCCTCGGCCAGGCGCGGCGGCGGGTTGCGGTTGATCGCCTGCAGCAGGCGGTAGCTGTCGCGGGCGCTGGCTGCGTCGCGCTCCTCGCCGTTCTTGCGGTAGCGGATCAGCCGGTAGGCGGCGTCCTGCACCAGTGCCCGGCGCTCGGTCGGCAGCGCCTGGAAGGCCGGGCTGGCGAGCGGGGCGCTGTCCCCGGCCAGACGCCGCGTCCAGTCCTGCTCCGTGCGGCTCAGGAGGCCGGCGCGCGCGAGCAGCTCCTTCTCCCGCGAGGGACGGTAATCGGTACGCTCGATCAGTCCGGCCTGCTGCACCGCGCGCACGGTATCGGCGGGGATGGCGGTGAGCGGGAACTGGTCGGTCAGCGCCAGGCCCGGGCGGGCGATCTCCAGCAGCTCGAGCAGACGGTAGGAGCAGTTTTCGTCGAAGAAGTAGTAATCGAACTGGATTTGCCGCAGTTCCCAGACGTGCTCGACCATCCGCCCGGTTTCCTCGGCGCTGAGGTTCAGGCGGTATTCCCAGAGGTCGCGGTTTTCCAGGCGGCTGTATTCGGCGAGCTTTTCCCGGTACGGCAGCAGGGCGAAGAGGCCGGGATAGCCGCCCATCAGGCCCTTCCAGGCATACAGGACGCTGTTGTCGCTGCCCTCGATGTAGGCGCCGAAGTTCAGCGCATAGCTGAGCAGCGGGCTGCCCTGGGTGTCGAGGTCGGCCGGGTCGATGCGCAGCAGGGTGTGGCCGAACATCGACGAGGGGCTGTTCAGGTAGGCGGCGGGGAACACCAGTACCGTGCTGTACGGGGCGATCTCGGCATGCCAGTCGATGTATTCGCGGCACTGCGGCTGCGGCAGGCCGTCGAGCGCCAGTCGCTCGCGCAGCCAGCGGGTGCGAGCCGGAAAGCGGCATTGGGGGTGGTGGTCGGCGAGGGCCGGTTCCTGGTAGAGGGCGGCCAGGGTGGCGGCGAGTTCCGCTTTCGGGTCGCGCTCGCCCCGCTCGGCCAGGAAGAATTCGGCATCGTCGACATGGCTGCGCCAGCCGCCCAGTCGGTCGCGCTGGTAGTGGCCAAGGGCGAGCCAGAAGGGATCCGTGGCCAACTCGTGCAACTGCGCCGCCGGCAGTTGCGGTGCGGCCTGGAGCGCGGCGCAGGCGCCGCCCAGCAGAAGGGGAAGCAGGCGTTTGAGCATGGAGGACTAAAGCGATCGGACAGAAAAGTGCCCGCCGAAGCGGGCACGAGGCGGCAGCGGGCCGCTGCGGCCCGGCCGGGTCAGGCCTGTTCGGCGTATTTGGCCAGACGGGCGTCCTTCTTCAGCACGGCCAGGGTGGCGTTGTGCACGTCCTCGGCGGTGACGTCGGCGGAGCTGAAGATTTCCATGAAGTGCTCACGGGTCACGGCGGCGAAGTAGGCACGGTCTTCCGGCTGCACGCCGAGCACCACGGCGTAGGTGCTCAGGGCTTCGCCTTCGCCCTTGGCCATGTCCTCGGAAAGCTCGTCCATGATGCCGCCCAGCACCAGCATCGACTTGCCATGGTAGGCCAGGGCACCGTCGGTACGGCAGCCGTTGGTGCCGGAGGTCATGCCGAAGGTGGCGTTGCCCGAGGAACCGTTGGTGGTCGAGGCGACCAGGTGCGAGGCCATACCGCGTTGTCCCTTGAACAGCATGTTGCCCCAGCCGCAGCCCGGACCACCCGGCGCCTCGGCGAAGGCATTGACGGAGGCGATGGCGAACAGGGAACCCAGCAGAATCCTTTTCATCGATTATCTCTTCTTCTTCATGTGGATATGGGCCGGTTCTTGCCGGCCGGTGCGCAGCATTTTGCAACGCCGTGGGGCTGTCAAGGCAGCCGCCTTGGTGGCAGCAGGGCGTTTGATATAGATCACTGCATGTCGCCCAGTCTGGGCCACACTGAACAGAAGTATGGTTGATTCCCGGGAGCGAACATGTCCGACGCCTTCGATCCACAGGACACCCTCGATCGTCTGTACCGGGACTATCGGCAGCGCGCCGAGGCCCTCCGCGACGATCTGGCCCAGCCGCACGACACGGATGCCACCGAGCGCGCCGGCGAGCGGCAGAACGACGAGGTCCTGCAGGCCCTGCTGGCCGAGGCCGAGGCCGGCATGCGCCAGGTCGAGCGGGCGCGCCAGCGGTTGGCGGAGGGCCGCTACGGTATCTGCCGGCGTTGTGGCCAGCCCATCGAGCCGGCGCGGCTGGCGGCGTTGCCGGTCGCCGAGCTCTGCCTGCACTGTGCCGGGCTGGAGCACTGAGGCCGGGAGTGACCTGTTGATCGAATGAGGGGCATCGTCCGTCGTGCGGCATCGATGGGGCGCCTTGCGGCTGGCCGGTGCGAAGGCCAGAATGGCGACTGTTTTCCCCCCTCTCCGCGGCACCTGCCGCCCGATGTAAGGACTCTCGATGCCCGACTCCGTTGCTGCCGGCCTGCGCCTGGCACCCGATGAGCTGACCCGTCCCTTCGATCCCGCCCAGTTCGCCTTCACCAGTACCGACGAGCTGGAACCCTTTCGCGGCGTGCTCGGTCAGGAGCGTGCGGTGGAGGCGTTGCAGTTCGGCGTGGCGATGCCGCGCCCGGGGTACAACGTCTATGTCATGGGCGAGCCGGGCACCGGCCGCTTCTCCTACGTCAAGCGCTACCTGCAGGCCGAGGCCAAGCGCCTGGAAACGCCGTCCGACTGGGTCTATGTCAATCACTTCGACGAGCCCCGCGAACCGCGCTCGCTGCAGCTCGCGGCGGGCAGCGCCAGCGAGTTCATCGCCGACCTCAATCTGCTGGTCGACAATCTGCTGGCAACCTTTCCGGCGGTGTTCGAGACGCCGACCTATCAGCAGAAGAAGAGCGCCATCGACCGCGGCTTCAATCAGCGCTACGACCGCGCCCTGGACTGCATCGAGCGCCAGGCGCTGGACAAGGGCATCGCCCTGTACCGCGACAGCGCCAACATCGCCTTCACCCCGATGAAGGACGGCAAGACGCTGGACGAGGGCGAGTTCGCCCTGCTGCCGGAGGCCGAGCGCGAGCGTTTCCACGAGGACATCGGCTACCTCGAGGACCGTCTCAACGAGGAGCTGTCCAGCCTGCCGCAGTGGAAGCGCGAGTCGAGCAACCAGCTGCGCCAGCTCAACGAGGAAACCATCACGGTGGCCCTGCAGCCGCTGCTCGCGCCGCTTTCGGAAAAGTATGCAGAAAATTCCGGAATCTGCGCTTATCTTCAGGCGATGCAGGTCAATCTGCTGCGCACCGTGGTCGAGCAACTGAGCGACGAGAACGCCGCCGATGCCCAGCGGCGTGCGCTGCTGGTCGAGCAGTACTGCCCGAGCCTGGTGGTCGGCCACCACTGCCAGGGGGGCGCGCCGGTGGTGTTCGAGCCGCACCCGACCTACGACAACCTGTTCGGCCGCATCGAGTACGGCACCGATCAGGGCGCGCTCTACACCAGTTATCGCCAGTTGCGTCCGGGCGCGCTGCACCGCGCCAACGGCGGTTTCCTGATCCTCGAGGCGGAGCGTCTGCTCGGCGAGCCCTTCGTCTGGGATGCCCTCAAGCGCGCCCTGCATTCGCGCCAGCTGAAGATGGAGTCGCCACTGGCCGAGCTGGGGCGCCTGGCGACCGTGACCCTCACCCCCCAGGTCATCCCGCTGCAGGTCAAGGTGGTGATCGTCGGCTCCCGCCAGCTCTATTACGCGCTGCAGGAGGTGGATCCCGACTTCCAGGAGATGTTCCGCGTGCTGGTGGACTTCGACGAGGAGATCCCCCTCGGCAACGACAGCCTCGAGCAGTTCGCCCAGTTGCTCAAGACACGCACCTCGGAGGAGGGCATGGCGCCCCTGACCGGTCCGGCCGTGGCACGCCTGGCGACCTACAGCGCGCGTCTGGCCGAGCATCAGGGGCGGCTGTCGGCGCGCATCGGCGATCTCTTCCAACTGGTCAGCGAGGCCGACTTCATCCGCCACCTGGCCGGCGAGGCCCTGACCGACGTCGGCCACATCGAGCGCGCCCTGAAGGCCAAGGAAACCCGCACCGGACGGGTTTCGGCGCGCATTCTCGACGACATGCTCGCCGGCATCATCCTGATCGACACCGCGGGTGCGGCGACCGGCAAATGCAACGGGCTCACCGTGCTGGAGATCGGCGACTCCGTGTTCGGCGTGCCGGCGCGGATCTCCGCCACCGTCTATCCGGGCGGTTCGGGGATCGTCGACATCGAGCGCGAGGTCAACCTCGGCCAGCCGATCCACTCCAAGGGCGTGATGATCCTCACCGGCTACCTCGGCAGCCGCTATGCCCAGGAGTTTCCCCTGGAGATCTCGGCGAGCATCGCCCTGGAGCAGTCCTACGGCTACGTCGACGGCGACAGCGCCTCGCTCGGCGAGGTCTGCACGCTGATCTCGGCGTTGTCGCGCACCCCGCTCAAGCAGTGCTTCGCCATCACCGGCTCGATCAACCAGTTCGGCGAGGTGCAGGCGGTCGGTGGGGTCAACGAGAAGATCGAGGGCTTCTTCCGTCTCTGCGAGGCGCGCGGTCTGACCGGCGAGCAGGGAGTGATCATCCCGCGCGCCAACGTCACCAATCTGATGCTTGACGAGCGCGTGCTGCAGGCGGTGCGCGCCGGATGCTTCCATGTCTATGCGGTGCGCCAGGTGGACGAGGCGCTCAGCCTGCTGCTCGGCGAACCGGCCGGCGCACCGGACGGGCAGGGCCGCTTCCCGGTCGGCAGCGTCAATGCACGGGTGGTCGAGCGGCTGCGGGAAATCGCCGAAATGGGCATGGAGGAGGATTCGGGCAAGCCGAAGGAGCCGCAGATCGGCCTTCAGGAGTGAGCGGGCCACGGCAGACCGGGGCGGCCGAATGCCGCAGTGCGGTTTCGATTGTCCCGGATTCGCTCACAGACTTATCCACAGATTTGGCGGATGCAAAAATTTTCCTGGGTTGCCGTGCGGGGTGTACGCTGAAAGCAAAACCCTGAAGGGGGATTGCCCTATGTCACGCACGCTTTGTCTGATCCGGAACTGCCTGGGGCTGACCGTTCGCATCGAATTGGCAACCCGCCCGCTGGCGGGGGAGCAGGGGCTGTGGATCCTGCTCTTCGCTGCCGGTCTGTCCGGCGCGCAACCGTCCTCGGTCAAGGCACAGGGGCCGTTCCGCGGGCCCGTGGCGGCAGGGCGGGTACTCGACGAGGTTGCCGCCACCCTGGCTGGCGTGGGCTATCAGGAGAGCTCCGACCCGCTCATCTGGTGCCTCCATCTGCAGGCCGAACTGCGCCGGCTGAACGGCCCGCAACGCTGTCGGCCGGGCAGCTGCGAGTCCCGGCCGGAGTTCTGAACAGGTGCTGTCCGAGATTTGTACGATGGGAGCGGAGGGCCGCCTGGCGGGCTCCGAAGGCATCCATCCGCGCTCCGTTCACAGGGTTATCCACAGTGGTTGGGGATATGTTGCCGGGCGTTTCCGGCCCCGGCAGGCATCTTTGTCCCGTTCCTGCCCATGGGTATACTCGCCGCCGTTTTTGGCTGAGTGGATGCCCCATGGAACGTTTTCTCGAGAATGCGATGTATGCCTCTCGCTGGCTGCTGGCGCCGATCTATATCGGTCTGTCCCTGGCCCTGCTGGCGCTGACCCTGAAGTTCTTCCAGGAGCTCTATCATCTGTTGCCACATGTGTTCGAGATGGCCGAGGCGGAGCTGATCCTGGTCCTGCTGTCGATGATCGACATGTCGCTGGTCGGCGGCCTGCTGGTGATGGTGATGATTTCCGGCTACGAGAACTTCGTGTCCCAGCTGGACATCGACGAAGGCAAGGAAAAGCTCGACTGGCTGGGCAAGATGGACTCCGGCTCGCTGAAGCTGAAGGTGGCCGCCTCCATCGTCGCGATCTCCTCGATCCACCTGCTGCGCGTGTTCATGGATGCGCAGAAGATCCCCAACGACAAGCTGCTCTGGTACGTGCTCATCCACATGACCTTCGTCATTTCCGCCTTCGTCATGAGTTATCTGGAGAAGATGGCCAAGAAGGCCCATTGAGGCGGCTGCTTCCTGAGCGACTTTCCCCTGTGCGGCGGCATGCCTGCGGATGCGTCCCGCCGATCATCTTTCCCGTGCCGCTCCTGTGCTTGTGCTAGTCTGTCGGGCCTTTTCACCGACTGGAACTCCGTCATGAGCGAACTAAACCTTTCCACCGACGAAGCCCGCGTCAGCTACGGCATCGGGCGCCAGTTGGGCGACCAGATCCGTGACAATCCGCCGCCGGGGGTCAGTCTCGAGGCGGTGCTGGCCGGCCTGGCCGATGCCTTCAGCGGCCAGCCCAGCCGTGTCGAGCCGGCCGCGTTGTCGGCCAGTTTCAAGGTCATCCGCGACCGCATGCAGGCCGAAACCCAGGCCAAGGCCGAGGCGGCGGCTGCCGCAGGCGTCGCCTTCCTCGCCGAGAATGCCAAGCGCGAGGGCGTCACCGTGCTGGCCTCCGGCCTGCAGTACGAGGTGCTGACGGCCGGCGAGGGCCGCAAGCCGGGCCGCGAAGACCATGTACGGACCCACTACCATGGCACCCTGATCGACGGCAGCGTGTTCGACAGCTCCTATCAGCGCGGCCAGCCGGCGGAGTTCCCGGTCGGCGGCGTGATCGCCGGCTGGACCGAGGCCCTGCAACTGATGAACAGCGGCAGCAAGTGGCGCCTCTATGTGCCGAGCGAACTGGCCTACGGTGATCAGGCCATCGGCAGCATCCCGCCGCACAGCGTGCTGGTGTTCGACGTCGAGCTGCTGGACGTGCTGTAAGACGCCGTTCCTACGGGTTGCCGCAGGCAAAGACGAAGAAGCCGGGTCCATGGACCCGGCTTCTTCGTTCTGGCCGATGCTGAAGGCTGACCGTCAGTGGGTACGCGCCACGGCGAAGCGGCTCAGCTCGACGAGGGCGTCGCGGTATTCGCCGGGCGGCAGGACGTCCAGGCTGGCGATGGCGCGCTCGGCGTGCTCGCGGGCCAGGCGGGCGGTGTAGTCCAGGGCGCCGGAGGCCTCCACGGCGGCGACGATGGCGGCCAGATCCTCGATCCCGCCCTTCTGAATCGCCCGGCGAACCAGGGCGGCCTGCTCGGGGGTGCCTTCGCGCATGGTGTAGATCAGCGGCAGGGTCGGCTTGCCCTCGGCCAGGTCGTCGCCGACGTTCTTGCCCAGGGTTTCGGCATCGCCGCGGTAGTCGAGCAGGTCGTCCACCAGTTGGAAGGCGACGCCGAGCGAGTCGCCGAAGCAGCGCAGCGCCTCGGCCTGCGCGGGTGTGGCGTCGGCCAGGATGGCGGCGCCGTGGCTGGCGGCCTCGAAGAGCATCGCGGTCTTGCCGCGGATGACTTCCATGTAGGTCTCCTCCGTGGTGCTGGCGTCGCGCACCTTGGACAGCTGCAGCACCTCGCCCTCGGCGATCACCCGGGTGGCCTGGGACATGATGCGCATCACCGGCATGGAGGCCAGCTCGACCAGCATCTCGAAGCAGCGGGCATAGAGGAAGTCGCCGACCAGCACGCTCGGCGCATTGCCCCACAGGGCGTTGGAGGTGGAGCGGCCGCGGCGCAGGTCGGAGCCGTCGACCACGTCGTCGTGCAGCAGGGTGGAGGTGTGCAGGAACTCGATGGCTGCGGCCAGCAGGCGCATCCGCTCGTCGCACTTGCCGAGGGCGTTGCCGCATAGCAGCACCAGCAAGGGGCGCAGGCGCTTGCCGCCGGCGGAAATGATGTAATCGCCAATCGTCTCCACCAGGGGGACGCGCGAGGTGAGCTGCTTGCGGATAATGCCGTCAACAGCGCTGAAATCGTCCGCGACCACGCGGTAAAAGGCCTGGGGTTGCATCAACGCCTCGAGCTCCTGATCAGTTGCCGCGGCATGCTAGGTGGCAGGGTATGGGCTGTCAAGGCAAGGGCTGGCGGCGCTTGCGTGGCTTCTGGCGCTTGCGTACAATCGCGGGCCCTAACTTCCCTGGGTATTTCCCTGTCTTACGCAATTGCGCAGGCGGTCATCCAGTCCGCGCAGCCATGCCGGCCAACGACTCCTTCTATAAAGCGCCGGGTGAGCAGGATCAACGGAGACATACCATGTACGCAGTAATCGTGACCGGCGGCAAGCAATACAAGGTTGCCGAAGGCGAATTCCTCAAGATCGAAAAGCTCGAAGTGGGCACTGGCGACTCCGTCACCTTCGATCGCGTGCTGCTGGTCGGCAACGGTGACGACGTGAAGATCGGCGCTCCCGTGGTCGAGGGCGCCAAGGTGACCGCCGAAGTCGTGGGCCAGGGCCGTCATGACAAGGTGAGTATCATCAAGTTCCGCCGCCGCAAGCACCACATGAAGCACCAGGGCCACCGTCAGTGGTTCACCGAAGTCAAAATCACCGGTATCCAGGCCTGAGCCTGAATACCCGCTATTTGGAGTAACGCACTCATGGCACACAAAAAAGCTGGCGGTTCTACCCGCAACGGTCGCGACTCGGAAAGTAAACGCCTTGGCGTGAAAATGTTCGGCGGCCAGGTCATCAAGGCCGGCAACATCATCGTGCGTCAGCGCGGCACCCAGTTCCACGCCGGTTTCGGTGTCGGCATGGGCAAGGACCACACCCTTTTCGCGAAAGTGGAAGGCGTGGTCAAGTTCGAAGTGAAGGGTGCCTTCGGTCGTCGCTACGTGAGCGTCGTATCGGCCTGATCGCGGCATCGCCGGAAAAGCCCTGTCATGCGACGGGGCTTTTTTGTTTCTGTATCCTGTATCACTCGGTTCATTCAGCCCGTCCCATTGGCGGGAGGCGTACCCATGAAATTCGTCGATGAAGTTTCGATTTTTGTAAAGGCCGGTGACGGTGGCAACGGCATGATGAGCTTTCGTCGCGAAAAGTTCATCGAAAAGGGCGGCCCCAACGGTGGCGACGGCGGCGATGGCGGTTCCGTGTACATGGAGGCCGACGAGAACCTCAATACCCTGGTCGACTACCGCTACACTCGCCGCTTCGAGGCGCAGCGCGGCGAGAAGGGCGGCAGCTGCGACTGCACCGGCGCCAAGGGCGAGGACCTGATCCTGCCGGTACCGGTCGGCACCACGGTGATCGATGCCGGCACCCAGGAAATCATCGGCGATCTGACCCGCGCCGGGCAGCGCCTGCTGGTCGCCCAGGGGGGCTGGCACGGTCTGGGCAACACCCGCTTCAAGTCCAGCACCAACCGCGCACCACGGCAGACCACGCCGGGCAAGCCGGGCGAGGCGCGGGATCTCAAGCTGGAGCTCAAGGTGCTGGCCGACGTCGGTCTGCTCGGTCTGCCGAACGCCGGCAAGAGCACCTTCATCCGTGCGGTGTCGGCCGCCAAGCCGAAGGTCGCCGACTATCCCTTCACCACCCTGGTGCCGAATCTCGGGGTGGTCAGCGTCGGGCGCTACAAGAGCTTCGTGGTCGCCGACATTCCCGGGCTGATCGAGGGCGCGGCGGAGGGCGCCGGGCTGGGCATCCGCTTCCTCAAGCATCTGGCGCGTACCCGTCTGCTGCTGCATCTGGTGGACATGGCGCCGCTGGACGAGAGCGACCCGGCCGATGCGGCGGAGACCATCCTGCACGAGCTGGAGAAGTTCAGTCCGGCGCTGACCGAGCGCGAGCGCTGGCTGGTGCTGAACAAGGCCGACCAGTTGCTCGACGAGGAGCGTGAGGAACGGCTGCGCACGGTGATCGAGCGGCTCGACTGGCAGGGGCCGGTATATGTGATCTCCGCGCTGGAGCGGGAGGGTACCGAGGCGCTCTGCCAGGACATCATGCGCTATCTGGACGAGCGCGCCCTGCGCATCGCGGAGGAGCCGGAATACGCCGAGGCGCTGGCCGAGCTGGATCAGCGTATCGAGGACGAGGCGCGCGCACGCTTGCAGGCGCTCGACGATCAGCGTGCTCTGCGCCGTGCCGGCCTGAAGAGCGCCGATGCGCTGGAGGATGAGGACGACTTCGACGACGAGGACGACGGCGACGGGCCGGAGATCTTCTACGTGCGGTGACCTGTGGGGCGGACAGGGTCCGCCCGCGATTGGCGGCGGGTCGGGCTCGCCGTCTGACTGACAGAGCGGAAAGGCGGAGATGATGCGCGATAAGGTGACGGGTGCGCGGCGTTGGGTGGTGAAGATCGGCAGTGCCTTGCTGACTGCTGACGGCCGCGGCCTGGACCGTTCTTCGATGGCGGTCTGGGTCGAGCAGATGGTGGCGCTGCGCGAGTCCGGCGTGGAGTTGGTGCTGGTGTCTTCCGGTGCCGTGGCGGCCGGCATGAGCCAGCTGGGCTGGAGTGTCCGGCCGAAGAGCATCCACGAGCTGCAGGCGGCGGCCGCGGTGGGGCAGATGGGGCTGGTGCGCGCCTGGGAGTCGAGCTTTGCCGAGCATGGTCGGCATACCGCGCAGATCCTGCTGACCCACGATGACCTCTCCGACCGCAAGCGTTACCTGAATGCCCGCAGCACCCTGCGCACCCTGCTGGATCTCGGGGTCATCCCGGTGATCAACGAGAACGACACCGTGGTCACCGACGAGATCCGCTTCGGCGACAACGATACTCTGGCGGCGCTGGTGGCCAATCTGGTGGAGGCGGACCTGCTGGTCATCCTCACTGACCGCGACGGCATGTTCGATGCCGACCCGCGCAGCAATCCCGATGCGCAGCTGATCTTCGAGGCACGTGCCGACGACCCGCGTCTGGATGGCGCCGCCGGCTCCACCGGTGGCGCTCTGGGGCGCGGCGGCATGCAGACCAAGCTACGGGCGGCGCGGCTGGCGGCCCGCTCCGGTGCCCACACGGTGATCATCGGCGGGCGTATCGAGCGGGTGCTGGACCGGCTCAAGGCTGGCGAGCGGCTCGGTACCCTGCTCGCGCCCGAGCAGGGCATGCTGGCGGCGCGCAAGCAATGGCTGGCCGGGCATCTGCAGATGCGCGGCACCCTGGTGCTGGATGCTGGGGCGGTGGAGGCGCTGACCCGCCATCATCGTAGTCTGTTGCCGGTGGGGGTGAGGTCGGTGGTGGGGAATTTCCGCCGTGGCGAGATGGTGGTCTGCGTCGATCGGGAGGGGCGCGAGATCGCCCGCGGCCTGGTGAATTACAGCTCCGCCGAGGCGCAGAAAATCATCGGCCGTGCTTCCGAGCAGATCGAGCAGTTGCTGGGTTATGTCGATGAGCCGGAGCTGGTGCATCGCGACAATCTGATTCTGGTTTGAGGGGGCGATATGCGCAGGATTTCGTTGCTGCTGGCGGCGCTGTTGCCGTCGCTGGCGCTGGCCGAGCAGATCGGCGAGGTGTCGACCGTGTTCAAGTGGTTCGGTCCGAACGACCGGATCGTCGTCGAGGCCTTCGACGACCCCAAGGTCCAGGGTGTGACCTGCTATCTGTCGCGGCCTCGGACCGGTGGCGTCAAGGGCGGGCTGGGCTTGGCCGAAGACCGTGCCGAGGCCTCCATTGCCTGCCGCCAGGTCGACAAGATCAGTTTCCGTGAGGAGCTGAAGGATGGCGAGGTGGTCTTCAAGGAGCGCACTTCGCTGGTGTTCAAGAGCATGCAGGTGGTGCGCTTCTTCGACGAGAAGCGCAATACCCTGGTGTACCTAGTTTACAGCGACCGGGTGATCGAGGGCAGTCCGCAGAATGCGGTAACGGCGATCCCCATTCTGCCCTGGCGGGAGTGAGAGGGGGCTTCCCTCTTCTCTCTCCGGAAGTGCAGGGCAACAAAAAACCGGCCATCGGCCGGTTTTTTTTGGCACCCATCCAGATCAGGCGGCAGCGGCTGCGCCGAGGGCCTTGATGTGTGCGTTCAGGCGGCTCTTGTGACGAGCGGCCTTGTTCTTGTGGATGATGCCCTTGTCGGCCATGCGGTCGATCACCGGAACGGCGGCGGTGTAGGCGGTCTTGGCCTTGTCCAGGTCCTTGGCGTCGATAGCCTTGACCACGTTCTTGATGTAGGTACGAACCATCGAGCGCAGGCTGGCGTTATGGCTACGACGCTTCTCAGCCTGTTTGGCGCGTTTTTTGGCAGAAGGTGAGTTGGCCACCGTCAAGCTCCTCGAAACTGGGGGATACGAACAAATCTGGGGATGCAAACAAATAAGGCCGCGAATCATGCCGAGGTACTGGGGGGATGTCAAGGGAAACGGTCGTGTGCATTGCGTTGCGGCGGCTGCCGGCGGCCTCTACACTCGCGGCTTCGCTCGGCGCCAGAGGTCGCTGCCGCCGAAGGTGGCGATGAAATGGCATCCTGCCGGGCCCGTTCTCTTCTTCCAGTCGGATCCCGAATCTCGGTTTTCATGAATCTACTCAAGTCGCTGGCAGCGGTCAGCTCCATCACCATGCTGTCCCGCGTGCTGGGTTTCGTGCGCGATACCCTGGTGGCGCGTATCTTCGGCGCGGGGCTGGCCACCGATGCCTTCTTCGTCGCCTTCAAGCTGCCCAACCTGCTGCGGCGCATCTTCGCCGAAGGGGCCTTCTCCCAGGCCTTCGTGCCGATCCTCGCCGAATACAAGACTCAGCAGGGGGAGGAGGCGACGCGCACCTTCCTCGCCTATGTCGCCGGCCTGCTGACCCTGGTGCTGACGCTGGTGACCCTGCTCGGTATCCTGACTGCACCCTGGTTGATCTGGGTCTCGGCACCGGGTTTCGTCGAGTCGTCGGAGAAGTTCGAGCTCACCACCACGCTGCTGCGAATCACCTTTCCTTATATATTGCTGATCTCGCTGTCCTCCCTGGCCGGGGCGGTCCTCAACACCTGGAACCGTTTCAGCGTGCCGGCCTTCGTGCCGACCCTGCTGAACCTCAGCATGATCGCCTTCGCGCTGTTCCTCACGCCCTATTTCGATCCGCCGGTACTGGCGCTGGGCTGGTCGGTGCTGGCCGGCGGCCTGCTGCAACTGCTCTACCAGCTGCCGCACCTGAAGAAGATCGGCATGCTCGTGCTGCCGCGCCTGAATCTGCACGATGCCGGCGTGTGGCGAGTGCTAAGGCAGATGGCGCCAGCCATTCTCGGCGTCTCGGTGGGACAGATCTCGCTGATCATCAACACCATCTTCGCCTCCTTCCTCGCCGCCGGCTCGGTGTCCTGGATGTACTATGCCGATCGCCTGATGGAGCTGCCGTCCGGCGTGCTCGGCGTGGCGCTGGGGACCATCCTGCTGCCGGCCCTGTCGAAGACCCATGCCAGTCAGGACCGGCAGGAGTATTCGAGGCTTCTCGACTGGGGACTGCGCCTGTGCTTCCTGCTGGTGCTGCCCTGTGCGCTGGCTCTGGCGCTTCTCGCCGAGCCGCTCACCGTGTCGCTGTTCCAGTACGGCAGGTTCACCGCCCACGATGCCCTGATGACCCAGTACGCCCTGGTCGCCTACGCGGTCGGGCTGCTCGGGATCATCCTGGTGAAGGTGCTGGCGCCGGGCTTCTACGCCCAGCAGAACATCCGCACGCCGGTGCGCATCGCCATGCTGACCCTGGGAGTCACCCAGGTGATGAACGTGACCTTCATTCTGACCTTTCCCGTTCCGCATGCCGGCCTGGCGCTGGCCATCGGGCTGGGGGCCTGCCTGAATGCTGGTCTGCTCTATTGGAAGCTGCGCCAGCAGCGGCGCTTCGAGCCGCAGCCGGGGTGGGGGCGGTTCCTCCTCAAGCTGCTGATGGCCGTGCTGGCGATGGGGATGGCGCTGCTCGGCCTGTTGGAGCTGATGCCGGCCTGGGAGCAGGGCGTGATGGCGGAGCGTTTCCTACGCCTGGGCGCGCTGGTGCTGGCGGGTGTCGTGACCTATTTCGGCATGTTGCTGCTGCTCGGCTTCCGGTTGCGGGATTTCTCCCGCAAGTCGATCACCTAGCCCAGGGATGCGCCGTACAGGTTGTCGTGCCGTCGGCGTTGCCGGCGGCGATCCGCGGCTGTAGGCGTCTTGCCGACCTGTTGCCAGGCCACGGCTGTGCGTATAATCGGCCACTTTGCAAGCAAGATGTTTCCTATGCAGCTGGTTCGAGGCCTCCATAATCTGCGGCCCCAGCATCGGGGTTGTGTCGCCACCATTGGGAATTTCGACGGTGTCCACCGTGGCCACCAGGCGATCCTCGCGCGCCTGCGCGAGCGCGCGACCGAGTCGGGCCTGCCCAGCTGCGTGGTGATCTTCGAGCCGCAGCCGCGGGAGTTCTTCAGTCCGCAGCGTGCCCCGGCGCGCCTGACTCGTCTGCGGGAGAAGCTGGAGCTGCTTGCGGCACAGGGTGTCGACCGGGTGCTTTGTCTGCCCTTCAATCGCCGGTTGTGCGAGCTGAGCGCTCAGGCATTCGTACAGAGCGTGCTGGTCGAGGGGTTGGGAGTGCGCCATCTGGAGGTCGGTGACGACTTTCGCTTCGGTTGCGATCGTGCCGGCGACTTCGAGTTCCTGCGCCAGGCCGGTGCGGCCGAGGGCTTTACCGTCGAGGCAGCAATCACCGTCGAGGTGGACGGTCTGCGCGTCAGCAGCACGCGGCTGCGCGCGGCCCTGAGCCACGGCGATCTGTCCCTGGCCGAGCGCCTGCTCGGCCGCCCCTTCAGCCTCTGCGGCCGGGTACTGCATGGCCAGAAGCTGGGTCGCCAGCTCGGCGCGCCGACCGCCAACGTGCAGCTCAAGCGCCGTCGGGTGCCGCTCACCGGCGTCTACCTGGTGAGCACCGAGCTGGATGGGCGGTGCTGGCCGGGAGTGGCCAACATCGGCATGCGTCCCTCGGTGGCGGGCGACGGCCGCGCCCATTTGGAGATGCATCTGCTGGATTTCGCCGGCGATCTGTACGGCCGGCACCTGCGCGTCACCTTTCATCACAAGCTGCGCGACGAGGAACGCTTCTCTTCCCTGGATGCGCTGAAAGCGGCGATCGACTCCGATATCGCCGTCGCCCGTGCCTACTGGCAGGGTAAACCGCTTACTCACGAGCCCGAATGACGATGACCGACTACAAAGCGACCCTCAACCTGCCGGAAACGGCATTCCCGATGAAGGCCGGCCTGCCGCAGCGCGAGCCGGAGACGCTGAAGCGCTGGAACAGCATTGGCCTGTATCAGAAGCTGCGGCAGATCGGTGAGGGACGTCCGAAGTTCATCCTGCACGACGGCCCGCCCTATGCCAACGGCAACATTCACATCGGCCATGCGGTCAACAAGATCATCAAGGACATGATCGTCCGCTCGAAGACCCTCGCCGGCTTCGATGCCCCCTATGTGCCGGGCTGGGACTGCCATGGCCTGCCCATCGAGCACAAGGTAGAGACCACCTTCGGCAAGAACCAGCCGGCGGATCTGACCCGCGAGCGTTGCCGCGCCTATGCCGCCGAGCAGGTCGAGGGGCAGAAGGCCGATTTCATCCGCCTCGGCGTGCTCGGCGACTGGGAAAACCCCTACAAGACCATGGAGTTCGCCAACGAGGCCGGGGAAATCCGCGCCCTGGCGAAAATGGTCGAGGGCGGCTTCGTGTTTAAGGGCCTGAAGCCGGTGAACTGGTGCTTCGACTGTGGCTCGGCGCTGGCCGAGGCGGAGGTCGAGTATCAGGACAAGAAGTCCGATGCCATCGACGTGCTCTTTCCGGTCGAGGATGCCGACAAGCTGGCCGCCGCCTTCGGTCTGGCGAGCCTGGCCAAGCCGGCCGGCATCGTCATCTGGACCACCACTCCCTGGACCATTCCGGCCAACCAGGCGCTGAACGTCCATCCGGACTTCACCTATGCGCTGGTCGACACCGGCGAGCGGCTGCTGGTGCTGGCCGAGGAACTGGTCGAGGGTTGCCTGACCCGCTACGGCCTGCAGGGGCAGGTGCTGGCCACCGCAAAAGGCGAGGCCCTGGAGCTGATCCGCTTCCGCCATCCGTTCTACGAGCGCCTCTCGCCGGTCTACCTGGCCGACTACGTCGGGCTGGACGCCGGCACCGGCATCGTCCACTCGGCGCCGGCCTACGGCGAGGACGACTTCCGCTCCTGCAAACAGTACGGCATGAGCAACGACGAGATCCTCAGCCCAGTGCAGAGCAACGGCGTATATGTGGAGTCGCTGCCGTTCTTTGGCGGCCAGTTCATCTGGAAGGCCAACCCGAACATCGTCGCCAAGCTCGCCGAGGTCGGCGCCCTGCTCAAGCACGAGAGCATCCAGCACAGCTACATGCACTGCTGGCGGCACAAGACCCCGCTGATCTACCGCGCCACTGCCCAGTGGTTCGTCGGCATGGACAGCCGGGCCAAGGATGGCAGCACCCTGCGCGAGCGCGCCCTGGCAGCCATCGAGCAGACCCAGTTCGTCCCCGCCTGGGGCCAGGCGCGCCTGCACGGGATGATCGCCGGCCGTCCGGACTGGTGCATCTCGCGCCAGCGCAACTGGGGGGTGCCGATTCCCTTCTTCCTGCACAAGGAAAGCGGCGAGCTGCATCCGCGCACCGTCGAGCTGATGGAAGAGGTGGCCAAGCGCGTCGAGCGCGAAGGCATCGAGGCCTGGTTCAGGCTCGATCCGGCCGAACTGCTCGGTGCCGAGGCCGCACAGTACGACAAGATCGCCGACACCCTGGACGTCTGGTTCGACTCGGGCACCACCCACTGGCACGTGATGCGCGGCTCGCATCCCATGGGTCATGACCAGGGCCCGCGCGCCGACCTCTACCTGGAGGGTTCCGACCAGCACCGCGGCTGGTTCCATTCCTCGCTCTTGACCGGCGCGGCCATCGACGGTCATGCGCCGTACCGCGGCCTGCTGACCCACGGCTTCACCGTGGACGAGAACGGCCGCAAGATGTCCAAGTCCCTCGGCAACGTCATCGCCCCGCAGGAAATCACCGACAGCATGGGCGCCGACATCCTGCGCCTGTGGGTATCGGCGACCGACTACTCCGGCGAGATGGCGGTGTCCAAGCAGATCCTCCAGCGCAGTGCCGACGCCTACCGGCGCATCCGCAACACTGCGCGCTTCCTGCTTTCCAACCTCAACGGCTTCGATCCGGCGAAGGATCTGCTGGCTGCCGAGGACATGCTGGCGCTGGATCGCTGGGCGGTGGACCGCGCCCTGCTGCTGCAGCGCGAGATCGAGGAGGCTTTCGACAGCTATCGCTTCTGGGTCGTCTACCAGAAGGTGCACAACTTCTGCGTGCAGGAGCTGGGCGGCTTCTACCTCGACATCATCAAGGACCGCCAGTACACCTGTGCCACCGACAGCGTGGCGCGTCGCTCCTGCCAGAGCGCCATGTACCACATCGGCGAGGCGCTGGTGCGCTGGATCGCACCGATCCTGGCGTTCACCGCCGAGGAGATCTGGCAGTATCTGCCGGGCGAGCGCAACGAGTCGGTGATGCTCAACACCTGGTATCAGGGTCTCTGCGCACTGCCGGAAGGCTTCGCCCTGGATCGCGCCTTCTGGGAGCGGGTCATGGCGGTCAAGGCCGCGGTGAACAAGGAGCTGGAGAACCAGCGCAATGCTAAGGCCATCGGTGGCAACCTGCAGGCCGAGGTCACCCTGTTCGCCGAGCCGGTCTTGGCCGAACGCCTGGCCCTGCTGGGCGACGAGCTGCGCTTCGTGCTGATCACCTCAGCCGCCCGGGTCCAGCCCCTCGAGGCCGCGCCGGCCGATGCGGTGGATACCGAGGTCGGCGGTCTGCGGATCCGGGTAGTCAAGTCGGCCCACGTCAAATGCGCCCGCTGCTGGCACCACCGCGAAGACGTCGGCGCCGATCCGGCGCATCCGGAAATCTGCGGGCGCTGCGTGGAGAACATCCAGGGCGAAGGCGAGGTCCGCCGGCATGCGTGATCTGCATTGCAGGCGCGGCAGGTCAGGTATGCGCCCATGAATTCCCGTTTCGGCAAGCTTCCCTGGCTCTGGCTGAGCCTGCTGGTATTCGTCCTCGACCAGGCCAGCAAGCTCTATTTCGAGGGCACCCTGCGACTCTACCAGCAGATCGAGATCGTTCCCGGTCTGTTCAGCTGGACCCTGGCCTACAATACCGGCGCCGCCTTCAGCTTCCTCGCCGGCGAGTCCGGCTGGCAGCGCTGGCTGTTCGCCCTGATCGCCATCGCAGTCAGTGGCGTGCTGGTGGTCTGGCTCAAGCGCCTCCAGGCCGCCGAGACCTGGCTGGCCGTCGCTCTGGCTCTGGTGCTGGGCGGCGCCGTGGGCAATCTGTTCGATCGTGTGGCCTATGGCCATGTGATCGACTTCATCCTGGTGCACTGGCAGGACCGCTGGTTCTTCCCGGCATTCAACCTGGCCGACAGTGCCATTACCGTGGGCGCCATCATGCTGGCGCTGGATATGTTCATCAGCAAGAAGTCCGGAGAAACCGCCCATGACTGAGCTGCGTATCGGTCCCGATCGGGAAGTCACCCTACATTTTGCCATCAAGCTCGACTCGGGCGATGTGGTCGACAGCACCTTCGACAAGCGTCCGGCCACCTTTCGGGTCGGCGATGGCAATCTGTTGCCCGGTTTCGAGCTGTCCCTCTACGGCCTCAAGGCCGGCGACCGGCGCGCCCTGCCGATCGCGCCGGAGCAGGGCTTCGGCCGGCCCAACCCACAGAACGTGCAGGTCATGCCACGCAGCCAGTTCGAGGGCATGGAACTCTCGGAAGGCCTGCTGGTGATCTTCAACGACGCAGCCAGCGGCGAGATGCCGGGGGTCGTCAAGTCCTTCGACGACAAGCAGGTCACCGTCGACTTCAATCATCCGCTGGCCGGACGCGACTTGACCTTCGAGGTGGAAATCCTCGAGGTCAAACCCGTCTGAGCATCGGAGATCCGGCGGGCGAGACCCGCCGCGGCCGTCACCCGCCATTTCCCGCCGAGGCCCCCATGCACATCAAGCTCGCCAATCCCCGTGGCTTCTGCGCTGGCGTCGATCGCGCCATCGAGATCGTCAACCGCGCCCTGGAGGTCTTCGGCCCGCCGATCTACGTGCGCCATGAGGTGGTGCACAACAAGTTCGTGGTGGAGGACCTGCGCTCGCGCGGAGCCATCTTCGTCGAGGAGCTGGATCAGGTGCCGGACAACGTCATCGTCATCTTCAGCGCCCACGGCGTGTCCCAGGCGGTGCGCCAGGAGGCCGAGCGGCGCGGGCTCAAGGTGTTCGACGCCACCTGTCCGCTGGTGACCAAGGTGCACCTGGAGGTCGCTCGCTACAGTCGCGACGGCCGCGAGTGCATTCTCATCGGCCACCAGGGGCATCCGGAAGTGGTGGGCACCATGGGGCAGTACGATACGGCCAAGGGTGGCGCCATCTATCTGGTGGAGGACGAGGAGGATGTCGCCCGCCTGCAGGTGCGCAATCCCGGATTCCTGGCTTTCGTCACCCAGACCACCCTGTCCATGGACGACGCCGCCCGGGTGATCGATGCCTTGCGCGCCCGCTTTCCGAGCATTGGTGGCCCGCGCAAGGACGATATCTGCTATGCCACCCAGAACCGCCAGGACGCGGTCAAGCAACTGGCCAGCGAGTGTCAACTGGTGCTGGTGGTCGGCAGTCCCAGCAGCTCCAATTCCAATCGCCTGCGCGAGCTGGCCGAGCGCATGGGGGTCCCCGCCTATCTGGTCGACGGTGCCGAGGATCTGCGCCGCGAATGGTTCGAAAATGTCCTGCGTGTCGGCATCACTGCCGGCGCCTCGGCTCCGGAAGTGCTGGTGCGCGGAGTCATCGAGCGTTTGCAGCAGTGGGGCATCGCCGATGTCGAGGAGCTTACTGGACGGGAGGAGAATGTCACCTTCTCGATGCCGAAGGAATTGCGGGTGGTGCAGGTGGACTAAACCGTTTGCATCGATATTCCGCTGCGGAGTCTGAGTAAGGACACCTCTTCATTTCTCAAGTTGGTAGTTGCCTTGCAGCGCCACGTCAAAATTGCGCACTTATCCTGAGAACGGGCAGGGTAAGGGCGCTATCTTCACCTCCATTCATGCCCGGCAGCGTCATTGGCCGAGCGGAGCCAGAGCTTTTCAGGCTCTTGGCGAACTCCCGCACGCCGCGGTTTGACCGTGGTTGGGGTTTCATGCCGCTGCGACTGGGCGTACGCACCGACTTGTGCCTTGGATGGGGGTGTTTGATGGTCTTTGAGCGAAGCCGCTTGGCTCGTGCGCGGTATTCGTCGGGTTTCACACTGATCGAATTGATGATCACAGTGGTGATCGTCGCCATCCTCATGGGCATCGCACTGCCGAGTTATCGGCAGCATGTGGTCAGGTCGAATCGTGCGGCGGCCGAGGCCTTCATGCTCGAAGTGGCCAACCGACAGGAACGCTATCTCCTCGATAGACGCACCTATGCCGACAGCCTCGATGCCCTGGGGATGTCGCTGGGAGCGGATGTCTCTTCGAATTACACGGTCGCAGTCACCAGTTCATCCAGTGCAGGCCTGACCTACACCATCACCGCCACTCCCATTGGCGCGCAACTGGCCAGCGATACGGAGTGCGGGGTGCTCACCCTCGATCAACTGGGTGCCAAAACGGCGGAAGGCGGCGGTTCGCGCTGCTGGAAATAAGGTGAAGGCCATGAAGTTCAGCAGTATGGCTTCGCGAAAAACGCCGGTTGCCGGTTTTACCCTGGTCGAGTTGCTGGTCGTCATTGTCCTTCTCGGGATCCTGACGACCTTGGCCGTTCCCTCCTTCACCCAGTATCAGGCCTCGCAGGCCGTGCGAAACGCTGCATCGGATTTGGTTTTCGCCATGAGCTTCGCCCGCAGCGAGGCGGTAAAGCGCAACACCGACGTAACGGTTTCCGCCACCAGCACATGGGACGGCGGATGGGTCGTCAAGGCCGGAACCCTGATGCTGCGGGAGTTTGCCTCTCACGCGGGGGTGGAGATCGAGTCGGATGTGACTGCGATTACTTACAAGGGCACGGGGCGCGCGACTGCCGGGGCAACCTTTGACATTACTCCTCTGGCCGAGGGAGTGACGGCGCAATGCGTAAGAGTCTCGGGAAGCGGCAAGCCCAACAACCGTACGGGGGCATGTGGCTGATGAACCGACAATCGAGCAATGCAGGGTTCACGCTGATCGAGATCCTTGTGGCGCTGACAATCTTCATGGTCAGTTCGCTCGGGATTGCCGGTCTGGTGACGCGCACGGTGCAGCAGGAGAGCGAGTCCTATCAGCGGGTGCAGGCCCTCATCCTGCTGCAGGATATGCAGGAAAAGCTGGGAGCGAACCGCCAGGCCGCCGGTTGCTATGCCAGTACGGATACTCTGGGCACCGGCTTCGACAGCAGCGGCATCAACTGCAGTGACGGCTCCGCTGCTCAGCAGGCCATTGCCGTCGCCGATCTGCAGCGATGGGACAGCAGCCTCAAGGGAGCGGCGGAAAAGGACGGCACCACCAACGTGGGAGCCCTGATCGGTGCGCGAGGCTGCATCCGCCTGGTCGATGAGAGAACCTACCGCATCACGATCGCCTGGCAGGGCTTGGGAGATACCGTCGCGCCAGGAAACGACTGCGGGAAGGACAGTTATGGATCGGAAACCCTGCGTCGAACCGTCAGTGCGCTGGTGCGCTTGGGGAAACTCTCTTCATGAAATTGCCTGTTGTGCCAGTACCCTTCCGTTCTGCCCGATACCCCGAAGGTGCCATCATGAAAGGCCGCTCCCGTCAGGTCGGTCTCGGCCTGGTCGAGATCATGATCGCCCTGGCGATCGGGGCCTTCATGCTCGGTGGTGTGCTGAGCCTGGTGATCTGGGTGAGCCAGGCCCGAACGGAGCTCAACAAGACCTCCGAGCAGATCGAGAACGGTCGCTATGCCATCCAGCTGTTGAGCGACGAGCTGCGCCTTGCGGGCTTCTACGGAGCTTCCCAGGTAGTGGCGTCATCCCATAGCGCCCCCTCTGCCTGCACGACGACCATGACCGGTCTCGGATTTGCCTTTACCGATGTCGGCGGGGCCTTCAACGCGCAGCTTCCTGCTGCACTACAGGGATACGCCTCCCTGTCCACGACCGGTGATGATGTCTCCTGCCTCAGCAATGCGCGCAGCGACAGCGAAGCCCTGCTGGTTCGCCGCGCCGAGACGAGCAGTGTGGTGACTGCCACGGCAGGTGTTCCCTACATACAGCTGTCACAGTGCCAGACTGATGCGAGGCCGATGACCTCCAACATGGATTCCGGATTCACAGATTTCGATCTCTTGGGCAAGGACTGCGCGACGACTCAGAAAGCGGAATTGTGGCCCTATGTCTTGCGCACTTACTACCTGAGCAGCTGTGACATCTGCAGTCCGAGTGACGGCATTCCCACCCTGAAGGTGGCTGAGCTGAAGGAGGTGGGCGGAGCGCTGAGCATCGTCACCCAGTCGCTGGCCGAGGGTATCGAGGACATCCATTTCGAATATGGAATGGATCTGGATACCAATGGTGCGCCCGACTGCTATGTCTCTGACCCGAGGGTCGATACGGCGCCGGCTGCCGCGAATTGCCCGACGACCGGCTGGTCGACCGCGGATGCGACGAACTGGTCGAACGTGGTCAGCGTGCGGATCAACCTGTTGGCCAGGAGTACCCAGACGAGCCCCGGCTGGATGGACACGCGGACCTACGATCTTGGACGCGAGACCTTGTCCGGCCCCTTCGAGGACAACTACCGACGCCAGGTATACAGCGCCGTGGTGACCTTGCCCAATGTTTCGGGGGAGCGTGAAGAATGAGCAGACGTCTGCAGAACCGGCCCGATCGGCAGAAAGGGGCGGTACTGGTCGTGGTTCTCGTCATGCTGGGCATCCTGACCCTCATCGTCGCGGCCATGGTCAACAGCTCGAACATCAACTTCCGCATCGCCGGCAACCAGCAATACCGCAGCGAGGCCCAGTTGACCGCGCAGAATGCGATCGAGGAATACATCAGCAACGAGGCCAACTTCACGATTCCACTGCCGACGGTAGCGATCAGCATTCCCACGGATCTGGACGGCGACGGTGTGAATGAGTTTTCCGCCGTCGTGGAGCCGCCGCTCTGCCTGCGCTCCATTCCCATCAAGCTGACCGAGCTGAATGTGAAGAACGCGGACGACGCCTCTTGTTACGGCAGCGGTGCGGTACAGGAGAGCGGCCTGTTGAGCGATGGGGTGGCAACCGGCAACTCCTGGTGCTCGAAGATGATGTGGGATGTGCATGCCAGCGTCGACGACAGCGCGCTGACGAATGCCCGGGTCGAGGTGCATCAGGGCGTCTATCTCAGGACGTTGCTCGGCACGCCGTGCCCCTGAGCCTTTCTTTCGAAGTAGTAGCGGCAGGGAGAGTGGTCGTGAAGAGGTTTTCAATCCGGTGTGCCGTGGCAGTGTTGCCCATGCTGTTGGGCAGCCACACCGTTTTCGCACAGGACATCGATATCTATACCGGCATCAACCCGGCGGGCGGCAACGTGCCGACGGTCCTGCTGGTCTGGGACAATGCGGCCAACAACAGTGCCAGTGCCGAGGAGGTCTGCACGCAGTATGCCGATGGCAGCGGTGCGCCAAGTCTCGGGACCAAGACGGCCGCGGGCATGGAGCAGTGTGCGATGGTCAATGCCCTGCACGCGCTGCGTAGCGATCCGAACCTGGTGGGCATGATCAGGATCGGCCTGATGGTGTTCAACAAGAACGGCTTCAACAGCGGCAACGGTCAGTGCGGTTATCTGGTGCATGCTCCCCAGTTGATGGACAGGGAGGGTCTCGATAGCCTGATCGCGAAGATCAAGGCGTTCAAGGATACCGGCTCCAACACCATCAAGACCAATAGCGTGGCAGTAGGTGCGACCATGGCCGAAGCCTGGGCCGCGTTGAATGGTAGAAGCACCTCGTGTTCGGGAGTGAACTATTCCACGCTCGCCGAGGTAGCGACCCAGTGTCGCGACGCAGTGCTGATCTACATCGGCAATGCCTTCACCAACAGCAACCCGGGCGATGGCGGGGATGCAGATGTCTTTCTCAAGCAGGAGCTGAGCGAGGTTTTCGGCTATGCCTCCGGCTCCAATGAATATTCCCTGTTCAGCAAGCCGATCGCAGTGCCCCTGCTGAACACTTCGGGCAACACCAACAACGATTACTGGGCGGACGAATGGGCCCGCTTCATGAAGCGGGTTTCGGTGATCGACAGCAATGCTGCCGACAAGAACGTCACGACGTACACCATTTCGGTGAGCGATCTGACCAACCAGGCTCAGGCCCAGAGCACCATCAACTACTATGCCGAGATGGCCAAGCAGGGTGGGGGCAAGAGTTTTCTGGTCGATGTCAAGGATACCGATGGCCTGTCCAATGCGCTGTTCACCGTGTTCAACGACGTGCAGGCCAAGAACAGCGTCTTCGCCTCCGCCACTCTACCGGTGACGGCGAACACCCAGGGCACCTACCTCAACCAGGTGTTCGTGGCCATGTTCCGCCCGGACGGCGATGCCAGTCCGCGCTGGTACGGCAACCTCAAGCAGTATCAACTGGGCTTGGATGCCGGCGGGAACATCGTTCTGACCGACTCCACGGAAAATCCCGATGCAGGAGCCGTCACCTCGAAGACCAACCCGACCACGGGGGCCATTTCGCCCGAGGCAGTCAGCTTCTGGACGACCAACTCACCCGGCGTGAGCGGCTGGCCGGCCACCGGCTTCTGGATCAACAGCCCCTCCGGTGAGGGATTGCAATACGATTCCCCGGATGGCGACCTGGTCGAGAAGGGCGGTGCCGCGCAGATGGCGCGTGCCGACAACTTGGCGGCAAGCTATGCCGATAGCAGCAACGACAACGCTCGCAACCTGTGGACCTGTAACAGCATCGATGGATGTGATTCGGACCTGAGCGAGTTTTCCACGGCGAATTCCACGCTGATGGCGAATGCTCTTACCCTGTTCGGTGCGGGAGCGGGTACTTCCTATTCTGGCGGCCTCACGGCTGGAGTCGGGTTCACGACGACCCAGGGCGTGACATGCAATACGGCGAATAGCCAAAGCTGTACGTTCAATGTTCCCTATTCAAGTGACGTTACCTTGACTCCAGGGGATATCGTCTCGAACAGTCTGACGGATACTTTGCAGGCTCGATGCAATTTGCCTGCGGGCTGCGCTGTGGAAAGCGTTCTGGGAAGCGTCTTCAGCTTCACTCTCGGCGGTCTGCAGCGCAACTCGACCTATTCGATTCCGAACGGAGCCCTGTTTCACAAGGCTGATCGCAATGTGACTGTCAATACCGGTGCCATAGCTCATGGCCTGAACGTCGGCGATTCGGTCATGCTCAAGAGTTGTTCCGTTCCCGCTAGCGCTGACGGCACCGTATATGGTTTGTCTGGCCTCCCCAGCAGTGGCAGCAGAACTGTGATCGTCACGGGAGCGACGACCAATACCTTCACCTTCAAATGGGACGACCCGGCGATAACCCTGCCGGGGGCCGATGTCAGTTGCTCCATCGAGCCCGCGCTGAGCGCCGGCAACCTGATCAATTGGGTGCGGGGCTGGGATGTCGCCGGCAACGAGGACATGGCCGGGCCCGGAGGGACAGTCACCGTGCGTCCTTCTCTGCACGGCGATGTGCTGCACTCCCGGCCGGCGGTCATCAACTATGGTGGCGATACGGGCGTGGTGGTGTTCTATGGCGCCAACGACGGCATCTTCCGGGCCGTGAACGGCAATCAGACTGCATCCATCGACGGCGTCCGGGCAGGGGGCGAACTCTGGGGGTTCATCGCGCCCGAGTTCCATGGCAAGTTCAAGCGTCTGTTCCGAAATTCGCCATTGATCGATATCGCCGGCGTCATGGATATCAGCAAGCAGCCCAAGGACTACTTCTTCGACGGCTCGACCACCGTCCTGCGCGATACGCGCTCGAACACCGAGGCGTCCACCAAGGACAAGACCTATATCTATCTGACCGCACGGCGGGGAGGGCGTCTGATCTACGCCCTCGACGTGACCGATCCGAAGACGCCGAAATTTCTCTGGAGAAAGACCAATGCGGACATCAAGGAGCTTGGGCAGACCTGGTCGCAGCCGAAGGTGGCGGTGCTGAGCAGCCGTACAGATCCGGTGTTGATCATGGGGGCCGGTTATGCGCCGGAGCAGGATGCCGACCCGGTCGCGAGTGATGACTCCATGGGGCGTGGCGTACTGATTCTGGATGCGGTGACCGGCAAGGTGGTCTGGGCTGCGTTGGCCGACTGTTCCGGCGTCGATCTGGCCAGCGACGGGGCGTGCGTCTCGACCGGTGCGCCAACCGATGCCGTGGCCGCCGATGTCACCCTGGTCGACCGCAACTCGGACGGCTATGTCGATCGGGTCTATGCTGCGGACGTGGGGGGCAATATCTGGCGCGTCGACCTTGATCCGAACGGCTTCGGCGGGGTATCCACACCCGCTGACTGGAAGATCACCAAGCTGGCGGCACTGGGCGGTGACGGAAACAGTGCGCGGAAGTTCCTGTTCGCCCCGGATGTGATCACGACCAGCGCTTTCGATGCCATCATGGCGGTATCCGGTGACCGTGAGCATCCACTCTACACCACCGATACGACAGCGGGGATGGCCTACAACGTGCAGAACCGGATCTACATGATCAAGGACACGCAGACTGGCTCGCTCATGACCACCGGTTTCACTCCCCTGACCGATGAGGACCTGGAGCCCAACCCCGATCAGCGCCAGCCCTTCGATGCCACGCTCGATACCATCGATGGCTATTACATCGATCTTCCCAATGCCGGGGAAAAGGGTGTCAATGCACCGGTCACTGTGGCCGGCAAGACCTACTTCGGGACCAACTATCCAGACGTGCCGAGGGCGAACTCCTGTACTGCCGACCTGGGCACTGCCTTGGCTTACACGCTGGATTTCAATACCGGCAAGCTGGACTTCACCAAGTTCGTCGGAGGCGGCCTGCCGCCGTCGCCGGTGACCGGGCTGGTCAACATCGGCGATGAGACGGTGCCCTTCGTCATTGGCGGCTCGGGACCCACGACCTTCGATCCCTCCATCCCGGAAATCGAGCTGAGCAACAACCGCAAGCGCGCCTACTGGTACGCCAAATAGGGCCCGACGCGGCGGCACTTCGGTGCCGCCGCACAGCCTCTCTTCCCCTGTGGTCAGGCCGGACAGCTCTGCGGCCTGCCGTCCGCGCCCTCGACCACCCCGTCACCATCGCTGTCCCTGGCACTGCGCACGCGGCCCATGCTGCTGACGATCAGCCGGGCGGCATATCGGTTCTCTGCCGAGGGGCAGAGCGCGATGCTGCCGTAGCTGCTCGCCGTGCCGTTCGGGCGGAAGCGGATACTGAAGAGGCTGGATGCATTGACCTGATAGCGGGTACCGGGCGGTACCGGTTCCTGGCGGATGAGTTCTCCGGGATCGGCCTTGCCATCCAGGTTGCGATCCACGAAGACGATGAAGAAACGAATCTCGGTCTTGACACAGCTGTGGCCGTTTCGGCTGCCGCACAGGGAAGTGGTCTTCCTCATGGTGACGGCGATGCTTCTGGCATGGCTCAGCAGGGATCTGACCTGCTGTGCCGCACTGTTCTTCTGACTGTTCAGGCTCAGATGGGTAAAGGCGGGAACGGCCAGGCTCAGCAGTATGCCGAGAATGGCCGTCGAAGTGAGGGCTTCGCCCAAGGTGAAGCCCCGTGCGTACCGTCGCTGGATGTTGCGCATTGTTTCCTTCCCTGGATTTCGGCTCCATGCCGATCAAGCAGCATACAAAGCGTCATGGCGGTGGTATGCCGAGCAGGCGGCAGTTTTTATTCATGGCGGCAGACCCATGGCCGGATCGGCCTTGGCATGCCACTCCCGGCAGGCGTATAACGGGCCGATTTACAGCCTGTTTTCGTGGGGGAGGATGCGATGCGAGTCCTGGTGGTTGGCGGTGGCGCCATCGGTATGTTGTCGGCTCTGCGCTTGGCGGAGGCCGGTCTGGAGGTCCGTCTGCTGGATCAGGGCCGGCTCGGCCAGGAGTCCTCCTGGGCTGGTGGCGGCATCGTGTCGCCGCTCTACCCCTGGCGCTACAGCCCGGCAGTGACGGCGCTCGCGCACTGGTCGCAGGATTTCTATCCGGCGCTCGGAGAGCGTCTGAAACGGGAGACTGGTATCGACCCCGAGGTGCATGTCACCGGCCTCTATTGGCTGGACCTGGAGGACGAGGCCGAGGCGCTGGCCTGGGCGGCACGGGAGGGCCGGCCGCTGGAGGCCGTGGATATCGACTCCGTGCGCCGGGCGGTGCCGGCGCTGGGGGCGGGTTTCTCGCGGGCGCTGTTCATGTCGGGCGTGGCCAATGTGCGCAATCCGCGTCTGCTCGCCTCGCTGCGCGAAGCACTGGCGCGCATGTCCAACGTGACCCTCGAGGAGAATCTGCCGGTGACCGGCTTCGTCTGCGAGGGCGAGCGGGTGGTCGGGGTGCGCACGGCGTCCGGCGAGCTGCGTGCCGACCGTGTGGTGATCGCCGCCGGTGCCTGGAGCGGCGAACTGCTCGCCACTCTGGGGCTGGAGCTGCCGGTCAAGCCGATGAAGGGCCAGATGATCCTCTACAAGTGCGCCGAGGATTTCCTGCCGCGGATGGTGATGGCCGACGGGCGCTACGCGATTCCGCGGCGGGATGGGCACATCCTGGTGGGCAGCACCCTGGAGGATGTCGGCTTTGACAAGACTCCCACCAAGGAGGCTTTCGCAAGTCTCAAGGCGTCCGCCGAGGCGTTGTTGCCAGCGCTTTCCGGCGCCGAGGTGGTCAAGCAGTGGGCTGGGCTGCGGCCGGGCTCTCCCGAGGGCATTCCCTATATCGGCCCGGTGCCAGGCTTCGAGGGGCTGTGGCTGAACTGCGGGCATTTCCGCAACGGGTTGGTGCTGGCGCCGGCGTCCTGCCAACTGCTCGCCGACCTGTTGCTGGCACGCGAGCCGATCATCGATCCGGCGCCCTATGCGCCGGCAGGACGGATCGGCCGGCGCTGAGTCCGGCCTTGGCAGTATGGCGGGTTGCAACCTGCCGGACGTGGCAAGGGCCTTCGAGGTGTGCCCGATGGCGCACGGCCTCAGTCGATGCCCAGTTTCTTCAGGCGGTAGCGCATGGAGCGGAAGGTCAGGCCCAGGCGCTGCGCGGCGGCGGTACGATTCCAGCGCGCTTCCTCGAGGGCCTGCATGATCAGCCGGCGCTCGAGTTCCTCCAGGTAGTCCTCGAGGTTGTCGATGCCGGCCAGCGAGGTTTCGCCGCTCTCGCCCGGGCTCGGGGTGTCGCAGAGGCGCAGGTCGCGGGCCTGGATCAGGTCGTCCTCGCAGAGGGTATGGGCCCGCTCCAGCATGTTCTCCAGTTCGCGCACGTTGCCCGGGAAGCGGTAGCTCTGGAGCTTTTCCAGGGCTTCCTCGCTGAGCCGGGCAGCAGGCAGGCCGGCGTCTTCCGCCAGGCGCGCCAGCATGATCGCCGCCAGCGCCGGAATGTCCTCGCGCCGCTCGCGCAGCGGCGGAACGTGCAGCTCGATGACGTTCAGGCGGTAATAGAGATCCTGGCGGAAACGGCCGGCAGCGACCTCGGCGGCCAGATCCTTGTGGGTCGCGCTGAGGATACGCACGTCCACCACCACCTCCTGCTGGCCGCCGACCGCGCGCACGGCCTTTTCCTGAATGGCGCGCAGCAGTTTGACCTGCATCGGCAGCGGCAGGTCGGCTACCTCGTCGAGGAACAGGGTGCCGCCGCTGGCGACCTGGAACAGGCCCTGCTTGTCCTCGATGGCGCCGGTGAAGCTTCCCTTGCGATGGCCGAAGAACTCGCTCTCCATCAGCTCCGAGGGAATGGCACCACAATTCACCGGGACGAAGGGGCGCTCGGCGCGCGGGCCTTGCTCGTGGATCAGGCGGGCCACCACTTCCTTGCCGCTACCGGACTCGCCACTGACGTAGACCGGCGCCTGGCTGCGCGCCAGCCTGGCGATCTGCTTGCGTAGGGTGCGCATCGGCGGCGAGTCGCCGATCAGCCGGTTGTCCACCGGCGCCTCCTCGCCAACCGGCGCATGCAGGCGCAGGGCGGTGGCCACCAGTTCGCGCAGGCGGGCCAAGTCGACCGGCTTGGTCAGGAAGTCGAAGGCGCCGGCCTTGAGCGCGTTGACCGCGGTATCCAGACTGCCGTAGGCAGTGATCATGGCGACCGGGACCTGGGCGTGATGCTGCTGAATGTACTGCACCAGCTCGAGGCCGCTACCGTCGGGCAGGCGCATGTCGGTCAGGCACAGATCGAAGCGCTCGCGGCCCAGCCATTCGCGCGCCTCCTGGAGGTTGCGTGCGCTGCGGGTGTCGAGCTTCATCCGGCCCAAGGTGATTTCCAGCAGTTCGCGGATGTCGGGCTCGTCGTCGACGATCAGGGCTTTCTGGCGGACACTCATAGTCGGGCTCGGTTGCAGGTGGCGAAGGGGAGAGGGGAAGAGGGGGACATCCGGAATCTGTCTAGCTCAGCTTGCGCGGATGGGCGAAGGTGATGCGGAAGCAGCCGCCCTTGCCTTCGTCCCCGCGGTAGTCGAGGCGGGCCTGATTGCTCTCGCACAGCTCGCGGGAGAGGTACAGTCCCAGCCCGGTTCCCTTGCTTTCCGTGGTGAAGAACGGCTCGAAAATGTGCTCGATCTGCGCGGCCGGCACGCCGGGCCCGTCGTCGCGCACCTCGAGCACCGGCAGGTCGCTTTCCGGATCGCGGAACAGTTTGAGCCAGACCTGCCCCTGCGGATGACATTGGGCGCTGTAGCGCAGGCCGTTCTGGACCAGGTTGTTGAGAACCTGGATGAGCTGGTTCGAATCCATGCGGGTCTTCAGGGAGCCGCTCTGAATTTCCAGATGCAGGATCTGGTTTGGTGCTGCCGAGGCGCGATATTCGCTGGCGAAGCGGTGCAGCCAGTATTTCAAGTCGAGCAGCTGCGGTTGTGCCTGGCGCCGGCGCGACAGCTGCAGCACGTTCTCGATCACCAAGTTCATGCGTCGCGACTGATCCTGGATGATCTGCGCCAGGCGCCGGTCAGGGCCGTCGAGGTCGTCGGACTCCTGCAGCAACTGCGCCGCATGGCTGATGGCGCCGAGCGGATTGCGGATCTCGTGGGCGATGCCGGCGGTCAGGCGGCCGAGCGAGGCGAGCTTGAGCTGCTGAGCCTGCTGGGCGATCTGCGAGACATCCTCGAGGAAAACCAGGATGCTCTGCTTTCCGCCTCGCGTGAGCGGAACGAAGTTCGGCTGCACCAGCGGGCCATGGGGCAGGGTGTGCAGATCCTGCGGGCGCAGGGTCGGGTTCTGCTGCCAATGTTTCAGGCGTTCGACCAGCGCAGGGCAGTGACCGGCGAGTGGCTGGCCGACCAGTGCGGGATTGCCGAGCAGGGTGAAGGCGCTCTGATTGGCCAGCAGCACCTGCTGCTGCGGGTCGAGCACCAGGATGCCGGTCCGCATGCGCTCCAGGATCTGCGCGTTCAGGGCCTGCAGGTCGGCGACCTCGGCGGCGCGTCGCTCGGCCAGGGATTCGCTGCGCTGCAGGCGGCGGGTCAGGCTCTGCACGAGCAGCGCAGCGGCGAAGCACAGCGAGCCCAATGCTCCCGCATGCACGTACTGGGTGGCTGCCGCGGGACGGTTGAGTCCCAGGTAGAAGGTCATGTAGACCAGACCGCTGGCCGCCACGGCGGCGATCAGCAGGCCGATCCGGCCGCGCAGGAGGATGTTGGCGACGGCGACCGAGACGATGATCAGGTTGCCGATGCCGCTGGACGGGCCTCCGGCCGTATAGAGCAGACCCGAGAGCAGGATCACGTCGACCAGCGCCAGGCTGAACAGCTGCAGGGGCTTGGGGTGGTGTACCAGGACGGCGACCAGGATGTTCAGGATCAGGTAGAGCCAGCTGCCATGGCGGAACAGGTCCGGGTAAGCGACCTGCAACAGTCGCTCGTCCAGATTGCTGGAGATCAGCAGTACCAGCAGCAGGCCGATCACCAGCCGGTACAGGTGGTACAGGCGCAGGACGTTGCCGCTCGGCACGCTGCCGGCCAGCGAGGCGCTGTCCTTCGGCAGGGGTTTAGCGCCCACCGTGTCGCGGGCCCTGGGTCAGATGCGCCTGGCTGCAGTACCAGAGACTGTCTTCGGCGAGGGCTTCCTCGCGCGGCAGATGTATGCCGCAGTGAGCGCAGCGCACCATGGGCTTGGGGGGTTCGGCGCCGCTCTTGGCGGCGGGGGGCGAAGCCGGACGCGTCAGCCGGCGCCAGAGCCAGATGACGGCGATGATGACGAGGATCCAGAACAGCAGACGAAACAGGCCCATGGGGTGCTCTAATCGAAAGAGAGGTGGCATTTTAGCAAGCCGGAGTTTCCCGGGGCCATGTCGTTGCCTGCTTCCGTGCACCGGTCGGCATGCTTCGGAAGGTGTTGCCCAGTTCGCCCCGGAGCCTGCGTGCGTTGTTTCCGCGGGCGTCGATGCGGGAGAATGGATTTTTTCGGAGCGCGCGCGTGTGCATGCCGGGCGCGTCATACTCATCGGTGGAGACGGCCATGAGCCAAACCCTGCGGGTCGTGATGGCCCAACTGAATCTGCGCGTCGGCGATGTGCACGGCAATGTCGAGCGCATCATCGAGGCAGCCTGCAGCGCCCGCGACGACTGGGGCGCGGATGTCATCGTGTTTCCCGAGCTGGCGCTGTGCGGCTACCCGCCGGAGGATCTGCTGCTGCGCTCGAGCATGCAGTTGCGTATCGAACAAGGCCTGCAGCGACTCAAGGACGAGGTGCGGGGTATCTATCTGGTGATCGGCTATCCCTGGCTGGAAGATGGGCAGCGCTTCAACGCCGCCGCGGTGATCGCCGATGGCGAACTTCTGGCACGCTACTACAAGCAGCATCTGCCGAACTACCGGGTGTTCGACGAGCGTCGCTATTTCGATCCGGGCAGCGAGGCCTGTCTGCTGGATATCAAGGGGGTGCCGGTGGCCCTGTCGATCTGCGAAGACATCTGGTTCTCCGGGCCCATGCGCCAGGCACGCGAGGCCGGAGCGCGGCTGATGCTCAGCCTGAATGCTTCGCCCTTCCATCTGGACAAGCAGCGCGAGCGCGAGGAGATCCTCGCTGCGCGGACGAGCGAAGGCGGCATGCCGGTGATCTACGTCAATCAGGTCGGCGGCCAGGACGAGCTGGTCTTCGACGGCGGCTCCTGCGTAGTTGCAGCGGACGGTCAGGTCGTCCAGCGTGCGCCGGCCTTCATCGAAGGGCTTTATCCGGTCGATCTCTGCGTCGAGGACGACGGGGCGGTGCTGCCGCGTGCCGCCAGCTGTGCGCCGCTGCCCGAGCTGGAGGCGAGCGTCTACCAGGCGCTGGTGCTGGGAGTGCGCGACTATGTGCGCAAGAACGGCTTCAAGGGGGTGATCCTGGGGCTGTCCGGCGGCATCGATTCGGCGCTGACCCTGGCCGTGGCGGTGGATGCGCTCGGTGCTGAGCGGGTCGAGGCGGTGATGATGCCCTATCACTACACGGCGCAGATGAGCCTCGAGGATGCCGAGGCCGAAGCGCGTGCGCTGGGCGTGACCTATCGGGTGCTGCCGATCGCGCCGATGGTCGAGGCCTTCATGGGTACCCTGGCGCCGGTGTTCGAGGGGCTCGGTCGGGATACCACCGAGGAGAACCTGCAGGCACGCTGCCGCGGTACCCTGCTGATGGCCATTTCCAACAAGAAGGGCTATCTGGTGCTGACCACCGGCAACAAGAGCGAGATGGCGGTAGGCTATGCGACGCTCTACGGCGACATGGCCGGCGGTTTCGACGTGCTCAAGGACGTGCCCAAGACCCTAGTGTTCCGTCTCTGCGACTACCGCAACCGCCTGGGTGCGGTGATACCCCAGCGCGTCATCGACCGTCCGCCGTCGGCCGAACTGGCTCCGGGTCAGAAGGACGAGGATTCCCTGCCGCCCTATCCAGTGCTCGACGAGATCCTCAAGCTGTACATCGAGTATGACCTCTCGGCCAACGCCATCATCGCCGAGGGCTTCGACGAGGACACCGTCAAGCGGGTGCTGCGGCTCGTGGACCTCAACGAATACAAGCGCCGACAGGCGGCCGTCGGGGTACGGGTGACCCAGCGTGGCTTCGGTCGGGACCGCCGCTATCCAATCACTTCCGGCTGGCGGCTGGGGGATTGAGCGAGGAGTATGGGCCGTCCTCATGTGGCTGGCCTACTGCTGAAACAAGAAGGGAGGCCCTTGGGCCTTCCTTCTTGTTCGTGTTGCCGGCACTGCTTCAGTCGAGTAGGCGAAGAGGATTCCACCAGGCGCGCTTGGGCTTGCGATCGGCGGCCTCGACCGCTTCGGGAGTCTCCTCGCCTTGCTTCAGGTCGGCGCGGATTTCCTGGCGGGCTTCCTCGTACATGCGACGGATATCCTGGTTGGCGCGGGTTTCGCCCGGGGGCAGCGGCGGCTTGCTTTCGATCAGGCCGAGGGTGTACTTGCCCAGCCAGGAGCGGTTGTCCTCTTCCTCCTCCAGTGGCACGAACTGCCCGTTCTGCAGGCTCGGATGATCCGGGTAGTTCAGCTTCAGGGTTTCCAGGCTGGAGGCGGCCAGTTCGTCCAGGGTCAGCCGCTGATAAGCCTCGACCATCACTGCCAGGCCATCGCCCACTGCAGGGGTCTCCTGGAGGTTCTCCACCACATAGCGGCCGCGGTTGGCGGCGGCGACGTAGGCCTCGCGCTTCAGGTAATAGTGGGCGACGTGGATCTCGTAGGCGGCCAGCAGGTTGCGCAGATAGACCATGCGCGCCTTGGCGTCCGGCGCATAGCGGCTGTTCGGAAAGCGGCTGGTGAGCTGGGCGAACTCGTTGAAGGAGTCGCGGGCCGCACCCGGGTCGCGCTTGGTCATGTCCAGCGGCAGGAAGCGCGACAGCAGGCCGCGATCCTGGTCGAAGGAGGCCAGGCCCTTGAGGTAGTAGGCGTAGTCGACATTCGGGTGCTGCGGGTGCAGGCGGATGAAGCGCTCGGCAGCAGAACGCGAGGCTTCCGTCTCCTGGCTCTTGTAATAGGCGTAGATCAGTTCGAGCTGCGCCTGTTCGGCATGGCGGCCGAACGGATAGCGCGACTCCAGGGCCTTCAGCTTGCTGGTCGCGGCGCTATAGTTCTCGTTGTTGAGGTCGTTCTGGGCCTGCTGGTACAGCTCGGTTTCGCTCAGGTTCTCGTCGACGACATCCTCCTTCTCCTTCTTCGATCCGCAGGCGGCGATGAGAACGAGCGAGGCGATCAGCAGCAGGTGTTTCAGGTGCATGGAGGCTGTGCGTCCCTGTGACGGCGGCTGTCGGGGGCCGGGCCGTCCTGTTATGATGGGCGCCCCGCGTGAGCCGGGGCAGAGGGGCCGTATTTAACCACAAGCGCATGGCCGAAACCAAAGGCCGTGCCCCGCCATTGCCGAGCATGTCAATACACAACGATCAGGCCATCCGACTTCGTGCCGAAGTCCCCTTCGAGCTGGGCGGTCAGCGCCTCGACCAGGTCGCCGCACAGCTCTTTGCCGAACATTCCCGCTCGCGCCTGGCCGCCTGGATCAAGGACGGGCGTCTGACCGTCGATGGTGCCGTGCTGCGCCCCCGTGACATCGTGCATGGCGGCGCCCTGCTCGAGCTGGATGCCGAGCAGCAGGCGCAGGGCGAGTGGATCGCCCAGGCCATCGAGCTGGATATCGTCCACGAGGACGAACAGATCCTGGTGCTGAACAAGCCGGCCGGGCTGGTCGTGCATCCGGCTGCCGGACATGCCGACGGTACCTTGCTCAATGCGCTGCTGCATCATGTGCCGGGGCTCGTCAACGTGCCGCGTGCGGGCATCGTCCACCGCCTCGACAAGGACACTACCGGCCTGATGGTGGTAGCCAAGACCCTGCAGGCGCAGACCCGACTGGTCGAGCAGTTGCAGAAGCGCAGTGTCAGCCGCATCTACGAGGCCATCGTGGTCGGCGTGATCACCGCCGGCGGTACCATCGACGCGCCCATCGGCCGGCATGGCCAGCAGCGCCAGCGCATGGCGGTAGTCGAGGGCGGCAAGCCTGCGGTCAGCCACTATCGCGTGCTCGAGCGTTTTCGCGCACACACCCATGCCCGCATCAAGCTGGAGACCGGGCGAACCCACCAGATTCGCGTGCACATGGCGCACGTCGGCTATCCGCTGGTGGGCGACCCTGTCTATGGCGGGCGCTTCCGCATTCCACCGGCGGCCAGTCCGACCCTGGTGCAGGCGCTCCGGGAGTTTCCGCGCCAGGCTCTGCACGCCCGCTTTCTCGAACTGGATCATCCGGCCAGCGGCGAGCGCTTGAAGTGGGAGGCATCGTTGCCGGACGATTTCGTCTGGCTGCTGACGCTGCTGCGTCAGGACAACGAGGCCTTCGTCTGATGGATGCCCGGCTGGTGCCTGACTGGCCCGCACCAGCACGGGTGCGCGCCTGTGTGACGACTCGCGAGGGAGGCGTCAGCGCCGCGCCCTTCGATAGCTTCAATCTCGGCGACCATGTCGGGGACGCGCCGGAGAGCGTGACCGAGAATCGCCGGCGCCTGCAGTCTGGCCTTGGCTGCGATCCGGCCTGGCTGCGGCAGGTGCATGGGGTGATGGTGGTGCCGGCCGATCCGGCGCTGGCGCCCGAGGCCGATGCCAGCTGGACGGATCGCTCCGGTATTGCCTGTGCCATTCTCACTGCCGACTGCCTGCCGGTATTGTTCTGCGACCGCGCCGGTACGCGCGTGGCGGCAGCCCATGCCGGTTGGCGCGGGCTGGCCGGCGGGGTGCTGGAGGCGACCCTGGACGCCCTGGCTGTGGCACCGGAAAATCTGCTGGTCTGGCTCGGCCCGGCCATCGGCCCGGCGGCTTTCGAGGTCGGTCCCGAGGTGCGCGAGGCCTTTCTCGAGCGCCATCCGCAGGCCGCTTCAGCCTTCGTGGCAAGCCGCAACCCGGGGCGCTTCATGGCCGACCTCTATCAGTTGGCGCGCATCCGCCTGGCCGCCCGCGGCGTCGAGGCTGTCTATGGCGGCGGCCTCTGTACCTTCCAGGATGCGCGTTTCTACTCCTATCGCCGCGCTCCGCGTACAGGTCGCTTCGCCAGTCTGGTGTGGCTGGCCGCTCCCTGATCGGCTTCTCTCGCGGCCGGACAGACTCCAGTGTCGATTTTCCGACCCATCGGCTTGGCTTGCTGACGCGGATCAATCCCGCGGCCTTGAATCCCCGCCAATCATCCTTATCTATGCTTCAACTCGGCAGGCCCTTCAGTGCGCCAGCCCGCTCCTTCAGGAAGGATGACCCCATGCGAATCGACCGATTGACCAGCAAACTGCAACTTGCCTTGTCCGATGCCCAGTCCGTGGCGGTCGGCCTCGACCACGCCGCCATCGAGCCGCTACACCTGATGCAGGCGCTGCTCGATCAGCAGGGAGGCTCGATCAAGCCGCTCCTGATGCAGGTCGGCTTCGATATCAACAGCCTGCGCCAGGCGCTGACCAAGGCCCTGGATCAGCTGCCCAAGCTGCAGAACCCCACCGGGGACATGAATCTGTCCCAGGATCTGGCGCGTCTGCTCAACCAGGCGGATCGCCTGGCCCAGCAGAAGGGCGACCAGTTCATCTCCAGCGAACTGGTGCTGCTCGCCGCGCTGGACGGCAATACTCGCTTGGGCAAGCTGCTGCTCGAGCAGGGCGTGTCGAAGAAGGCCATCGAGAACGCCATCAACAACCTGCGTGGCGGCCAGACGGTCAACGATCCGAACGCCGAGGAGTCCCGCCAGGCCTTGGACAAGTACTGCGTCGACATGACCGCGCGGGCCGAGGAGGGCAAGCTCGATCCGGTGATCGGACGCGACGACGAGATCCGCCGCACCATCCAGGTGCTGCAGCGGCGCACCAAGAACAATCCGGTGCTGATCGGCGAGCCGGGTGTGGGCAAGACTGCCATCGTCGAGGGCCTGGCCCAGCGCATCGTCAACGGCGAGGTGCCGGACGGACTCAAGGACAAGCGCCTGCTGGCGCTGGATATGGGCTCGCTGATCGCCGGCGCCAAGTTCCGCGGCGAGTTCGAGGAGCGTCTGAAGGCGGTGCTCAACGAGCTGTCCAAGCAGGAGGGGCGCGTCATCCTGTTCATCGACGAGCTGCACACCATGGTCGGCGCCGGCAAGGCCGAGGGGGCCATGGACGCCGGCAACATGCTCAAGCCCGCGCTGGCGCGCGGCGAACTGCATTGCGTTGGCGCCACCACCCTCGACGAGTACCGCCAGTACATCGAAAAGGATGCTGCGCTGGAGCGTCGCTTCCAGAAGGTGCTGGTGGACGAGCCGAGCGAGGAGGACACCATCGCGATCCTGCGCGGCTTGAAGGAGCGCTACGAGGTGCACCATGGCGTGACCATCACCGACGGCGCCATCATCGCCGCGGCCAAGCTTTCGCACCGCTATATCACCGACCGCCAACTGCCGGACAAGGCCATCGACCTGATCGACGAGGCGGCCAGCCGCATTCGCATGGAGATCGACTCCAAGCCCGAGGAGCTTGACCGCCTGGATCGCCGGCTGATCCAGCTGAAGATCGAGCGCGAGGCGTTGAAGAAGGAAACCGACGAGGCGACCAGGAAGCGTTTGGCCAAGCTGGAAGAGGACATCGCCAAACTCGAGCGCGAGTACGCCGACCTCGAGGAGGTCTGGAAGTCGGAGAAGGCCGAAGTGCAGGGCTCGGCGCAGATCCAGCAGCAGCTGGAGCAGGCCAAGCTGGATCTGGAGGCGGCGCGGCGCAAGGGCGACCTGAATCGCATGGCCGAGCTGCAGTACGGCCTGATTCCCGAGTTGGAGCGCAAGCTGGCTGCCGCCGACAGTGCTCAGCCGCGGGAGAACCAGCTGTTGCGCAACCGCGTCACCGACGAGGAGATCGCCGAGGTGGTGTCCAAGTGGACCGGCATCCCGGTGGCCAAGATGCTCGAAGGCGAGCGCGAGAAGCTGCTGAAGATGGAGGGGCTGCTGCATCAGCGGGTGATCGGTCAGGACGAGGCAGTGACTGCCGTGGCCAATGCGGTGCGGCGCTCCCGTGCCGGGCTCGCCGACCCGAACCGGCCGAGCGGCTCCTTCCTCTTCCTCGGTCCGACCGGGGTCGGCAAGACCGAGCTGTGCAAGGCGCTGGCCGAGTTCCTTTTCGATACCGAGGAGGCGCTGGTGCGCATCGATATGTCCGAATTCATGGAGAAGCACTCGGTAGCCCGGTTGATCGGCGCCCCTCCGGGATATGTCGGCTATGAGGAGGGCGGCTACCTGACCGAGGCGGTGCGTCGCAAGCCCTACTCCGTGGTGCTGATGGACGAGGTGGAAAAGGCTCACCCCGACGTGTTCAATATTCTCCTGCAGGTGCTGGAGGACGGCCGTCTGACCGATAGCCACGGGCGCACCGTGGACTTCAAGAATACCGTGGTGGTGATGACCTCCAACCTCGGCTCGGCACAGATCCAGGAGCTGGCGGGCGATCGCGAGGCGCAGCGTGCGGCGGTGATGGATGCGGTGAGCCACCACTTCCGGCCGGAGTTCATCAACCGCATCGACGAAGTGGTGGTCTTCGACCCGCTGGCCCGCGAACAGATCGCCGGCATCGCCGAGATCCAGTTGAAGCGCCTGCGCCAGCGTCTGGCCGAGCGCGAGCTGAGCCTTGAACTCTCCGAAGAGGCTTTGGACAAGCTGATCGCCGTCGGTTACGACCCGGTCTACGGGGCACGGCCTCTGAAGCGGGCGATCCAGCGCTGGATCGAGAACCCGCTGGCGCAGCAGATCCTCGCAGGCCAGTTTTCTCCTGGTGCGAAGATCTCCGCCAGGGTGGAGGACGACGAGATCGTCTTCGGCTGATGCCGTTCCTCGACCCTCTTCCCCGTTGGGGGAGAGGGTGAAAATAAGTGATTGCTATAAAAAGCATTTTCAAGGGTTGACAGAGGCGCCTGGAACCGTAAAATGCGCGCCACTGCAACGGACACGGTGTCTTTCGATCCGCTGCAGATAGAAGTGATGAAAGTTCCGCGATAGCTCAGTCGGTAGAGCAAATGACTGTTAATCATTGGGTCCCTGGTTCGAGTCCAGGTCGCGGAGCCAGCTTTCAGACGGGGTATAGCGCAGTCCGGTAGCGCGCCTGCTTTGGGAGCAGGATGTCGGGAGTTCGAATCTCTCTACCCCGACCATCTCTTCACGTGTTTGGGTCGTTAGCTCAGTCGGTAGAGCAGTTGGCTTTTAACCAATTGGTCGTAGGTTCGAATCCTACACGACCCACCATCCCTTCCTGTGGACGGTTGAAATCGTCCTGTCTCGAGCTTGACAAGCTCGAATCTATTCCGCCTAATCGGTTTTCCTGTTTTTTCCTGTTTTTTCCTGTTTTTTCCTGTTTTTTCCTGTTTTTTCCTGTTTTTTCCTGTTTTTTCCTGTCTTGCTGGCTTCAGAGCGCAATCGGTCTGTGGCGGGCCTTCGCACGCTTGCATATCGCACTCTCGAAAGTCGTCTTCGTGCGCCGGTAGCAATGTCCCGTTGCTTGCGTCTTCGCGGCGATGAGAGGAGCCCCTGCGAGCGGCCGGCGCTCGAGGGGCGAAGGAAGGGAGATCAGTGGAGCTTGAGGCGGGGTTCGGTGCTGCTGCGGAAGCGGTCGCCCAGCATCATCATCAGGGTGCGGAAGGTTCCGTACAGCGCGATCTGGTGCATCCGGTACAACGAGATGTAGAACTTGCGGGCCAGCCAGCCTTCCAGGGTCACGTCGCCGGTCAGGTTGCCCATCAGGTTGCCGATCGCCGAGAAGCTCGAGAGGGAGATCAGTGAGCCGTGGTCGCTGTAGCGGTACTCCAGCAGGGGCTTGTCTTCCTGCAGCTTGCGATGGATCGACTTGGCCAGCAGCGAGGCCTGCTGGTGGGCGGCCTGCGCACGCGGCGGAACGGTGCGGTCGGTGCCCGGCTGCGGGCAGGATGCGCAATCGCCGAAGGCGAAGATGTCGTCGTCGAGGGTGGTCTGCAGGGTCGGGCGTACCAGCAGTTGGTTGATGCGGTTGGTTTCCAGGCCGTCCAGCTCCTTGAGGAAGGCGGGGGCGCGAACGCCGGCTGCCCAGACCATGAGATCGGCGGAAATGAACTGGTCATCCTTTGTCTTCAGGCCTTCTGCGGTGACTTCGCTGACGGCGGTGCTGGTGTGTACGCGAACGCCGAGGCTTTCCAGGGTGGCATGTGCCGAGCGGCTGATGCGTTCGGGCAGGGCGGCCAGCACGCGCGGGCTGGACTCGATCAGCGTGATGCTGAGGTTTTCCGGCGGAATGCGCTCCAGGCCGTAGGCGACCAGCTGCTCGGAGGCGTGGCGCAGTTCGGCGGCCAGCTCGACGCCGGTGGCCCCGGCGCCGACGATGGCGACATTCACCTGATGGTCGCTGGCATCGCTGGCATGGGCGCGCAGGTAGTGGCTGAGCAGCAGGCGGCGGAAGCGCTCGGCCTGGTCGCGGCTTTCCAGGAAGATGCAGTTCTCGGCGGCGCCGGGCGTGCCGAAGTCGTTGGTGGTGCTGCCGACGGAGATGATCAGGGTGTCGTAGCTCAGTTCGCGTTCGGGCAGCGGAGCGCGGTCTTCCAGGGCCGGTTGGGCCGCCAGGCGGATGCGCTTGTTGGCCCGGTCCAGTCCGCACATGCGGCCGTACTGGAACTCGAAGTTGTTCCACTTGGCCTGGGCCACGTAGTTCAGCTCGTCGCCGGTCGAGTTCAGCGAGCCGGCGGCGACTTCATGCAGCAGCGGCTTCCACAGGTGGGTCATGTTGGCATCGACCAGGGTGATCTTTGCCTGAAAGTTCCTGCCCATGGTCTTGCCGAGGCGAGTGGCAAGTTCCAGACCGCCGGCGCCGCCGCCTACGATTACGATACGATGAGTCATAGCTAGGGCCTCACAAGGTTGAAATGAAAAGGTTGAAAAAGCGGGGCGGGAGCGTCGGGGCGAGCGCGAGGCAGCTCAGAGCACCAGACGTCCTAGAACGCGACTCAGCAGGCCCAGACAGACGACCACGGTCAGCACGATCAGTGCGAGGCGCCAGGGGCGGAACGGCTGGCGTTCCACTTGATGCTGCGGGGCGCTCAGGTACTCATTGACGCGTTGCTGATCGTCGGGGTTCAGGCGGCTTGCCATGCAGGACTCGCATTCTGCAAAAATCGTTCGCCGAGCGATCCGGCTACCCGGAAAGCCCTTGCTTTGTTGATGTGAATCATAACTCCTTGTGCCGCTCGGCTGGCAAGATGTCTTTTGGCTAAAATTTCAATGTGGCGGAAGTTCGCACTCTAAAATGACGCCAAGCTCAGGGGGCGCCTCAAGACCCAGCTTTACAGGCGGCGTATCCGGATGGGCCCATTCGTCTGGTCGGACCGCTGTCTGCCGCAAGCCTCCTTCCGCTGGCAGGGCCGTGTCCAGGTTTGGCTTTGCTGCCCGCTCTCCGGAGTTTCCCCATGTCCGTTCGCCCCATCACCCCCGTCGATCATCCGGCTTTGCTGGCGCTGTGGCGTCGCACGCCGGGCCTGCAGCTCCGCGCCGAAGATGACTTCGAGCCTTTCTGCAACTATCTGGCGCGCAATCCCGGGCTGAGCCAACTGGTCGAACTCGATGGTCGGATCGTCGCTTCGCTGCTGGTCGGCCATGATGGGCGGCGCGGTTATCTGCAACATCTGGTGGTCGACGAACCCTACCGCGGCCGCGGCTTTGCCCGGGCGCTGCTGGGCAAGGCGCAGGCCAAGCTCGCACAGCTGGGAATCGACAAATCCCATGTGTTCGTCCTGCGGGACGCTCCGCAGGCTCAAGCCTTCTGGGAAGCCCAGGCCAGTTGGGAGGGCCGCAGCGATATTCAGGTCTATTCCACTCGGAGGAGCGGCGAGTGAGAGTCTTCGCTGGCATCGTGCTTGCCCTGGCGTCTTTCTGGGCACAGGCGCTCGAAGTGGGCGAACGGCTCGCGCCCTGGACCTTGCTGGATCAGCATGAGCGGGCCTACAGCCTGAGCGAGGAAACCCGCATCCTGCTGGTCGCGCGCAGCATGGATGGCGCCCGGCTGGTCGAGGCGGCCCTCAAGACAAGGCCGCAGGGATATCTGGAGGCGCGTCGGGCGGCGTTCGTCGCCGACATCAGCCGCATGCCCTCGCTGATTGCCCGCCTGTTCGCCATTCCGGCGATGCGCGACTATCCCTATCGTGTGCTGCTCGACCGCGATGCCCGGGTCGCCTCCCGTTATCCGGGCGATCCGGCCAAGGTACTGTGGCTCGATCTGGAGCAGGGAAAACTGCGCGCCATGCATGAGTTCGGCGATGCCGGAGCCTTGGTCTCTGCTCTCGAGCGGGTGGCGCCGTGATTGCCGCCGATCTGCTGGCCCCCGGTACCCAGTCGATCGGCGCGGGCCTCTATCTGGGGCTCATGCTCTATGCCGTCTGGCGTGCGCCCTGGCTGGAGCTGTTCAGCGACAGCCGGCGTCAGCATCTGCTGTTCGGTACCGTTTTGGCGTTGTTTCTGCTCTGGCTCGTGCGGCGCGATTTCGTTTCCGGGCTCTCCTTTCACTTCATCGGCATGACGGCGGTGACCCTGCTGCTCGACTGGCCGCTGGCAATGCTGGCCGGACTGGCTGCGCAACTCGGGCTTCTGGCGCTGGGGCGGCAGGATCTGACGGCGCTGGGCATCAACGGCCTGCTGCTGGTGGCCATTCCCGTATCGATCACCGAAGGCTGTGCCCTGCTGGTCGAGCGTGCGCAGCCGCGCAACCTGTTCGTCTACATCTTCTGCTCGGGCTTCTTCCCGGCTGCGCTGAGCGCCCTGGCCTGCCTGCTGGCCGGGTTCGCCGTCCTGTGGCTGGATGGGCGGTACGAAATGCCGCCGTGGCTGCTGGACTACCTCGGCTACCTGTGGCTGGTGATGTTTCCCGAGGCATTCATCAATGGTGCAGTGATCAGCGGGTTGGTGGTGTACTACCCGGAGTGGCTGGAAACCTTCAACCGCAGTCGTTATCTGCAGGCGCCCTGGAAGGATGACGAGCCGCGCTGACCGCTTGCATGTCGGATAGCCGATGCGAACGGTCGGCACCTCGATCGGGGCTCGATGGTCGGTACTCTTCTGCGAGCGTTTCTGGCGAGGGAAATCAATGGCCGCGTGGTGGCAGTTCTTCGGAGAACAGGTCGTCCTCCACGCTGTCACCGGGGATCGCGTGCTCCTCGGCCGCCCATGCGCCCAGGTCGATCAGCTTGCAGCGTTCGCTGCAGAATGGCCGGTGCGGGCTTTGCGGGCCCCATTCGACCGGCGCCCGGCAGGTCGGACAGGCGACCGTCAAGGGTTGCTTCATGGCTGGCCTCCGCGCAGGGTCAGGTAGAACCGATGCAGGCGTTCGACCTCGCTGTACAGCCAGGGCAGGTCGCGGTCGTTCACCAGCACGTCATCGGCATGGCGCAGGCGTTCTTCACGGCTGGCCTGGGCCTTGATGATCGCCTCGACCTGTTTCCGGTCGGCCTGGTCGCGCTGCATGGCGCGCTCGAGCTGCAGGGATTCGGGCACATCGATGACCAGGATGCGCTGGGTCATCTTGTGCTGGTCGGTTTCCACCAGCAATGGTGAAACCAGAATGGCATAGGGCGAGCTGGCGCGCTCGAGATGGCTGCAGATTTCCTGACGAATCAGCGGATGCAGCAGCTTTTCCAGCCAGCGACGCTCCTCGGCGTTCTGGAACACCCGGGCACGTAGCGCGGCCCGAGCCAGGTGTCCGTCGGGCAGAAGAACTTCTGCGCCGAAATGCTCGGCGATCTTCGCCAGCGCCGGGCGGTCGGGCTCGACCACCCAGCGTGCTGCCTCGTCAGCGTCCACCAGATGCACGCCGAGCGTTCTGAAATGCTGGGCGGCGGCGCTCTTGCCGCTGCCGATACCGCCCGTCAGACCAAGAATCCAAGGTTTCATGACTGCCCTCAACGCTGAAGTGCCGTGTAGATACCGGTTTGCCTGTGGATATGCAATGGTTTGCGGGCAATGGGGCTCCTTGCGTAGGGGGATGCAACCCGCCGCCGATGGCAAGGGGCCGATCCGCAACGGCGGGCTGTGCCCGCCCTACAAGCCGGCGAACTGCAGGTAGGAGCCGGTGATGCGCTCGCCCCAGAGCAGGGCGATCCAGCCGGCGAGGGCGAGGAAGGGGCCGAAGGGGATCGGCGTGCCGCTTTCGGCCCTGCGCAGACGCAGGATGAGGATCCCCAGCACGGCGCCGACCAGCGAGGAGAGCAGGATGGTGAGCGGCAGGATCTGCCAGCCGCCCCAGGCGCCGAGCATCGCCAGCAGCTTGAAGTCGCCGTAGCCCATGCCCTCCTTGCCGGTGAGCAGCTTGAACAGCCAGTACACCGACCACAGGCTGAGGTAGCCGGCCACCGCGCCCCAGAGGGCATCCTCGAGGAAGACGAACAATCCGAAACTGTTGAGGATCAGACCCAGCCATAGCAGTGGCAGCACCAGCGAGTCCGGTAGCAGTTGATGGTCGTAGTCGATCAGGCTCATGGCCAGCAGGCCCCAGCCGAGCAGCAGCATGGCACCGGCCTGCCAGCCGAAGCCGTAATGCCAGGCAACGTGGGCCGAAAGCAGTCCGCAGGCCAGCTCCACTAGGGGATAGCGCACGCTGATCGGCGTCTTGCAGGCCGAACAGCGGCCTCCCAGGAATAGCCAGCCGAGCAGCGGGATATTCTCCCAGGGCCTGATTTCGTGCCCGCAGCCTGGGCAGTGGGAGTGGGGCAGCAGCAGGTTGAAGGGCTGGCCCGGCTCCTCGCCGGGCAGCTCCAGCACTTCCCGCGCCTGCGCCTGCCAATCGTGCAGCATCATCTTGGGCAGGCGATGGATGACCACGTTGAGAAAGCTGCCGACCACCAGGCCCAGCAGCCCCGCACAGAAAACGAAGGCCGGTCCGGGACCGGCCAGAAGATCGTGAATGGACATGTTCAGACCACGGCACCCAGCTGGAAGATCGGCAGGTACATGGCGATGATCAGGCCACCGACCAGCACGCCGAGCACCGCCATGATCATCGGTTCCATCAGGCTGGTCAGGCTGTCCACCATGTTGTCCACCTCGGCCTCATAGAAGCTCGCCACCTTGTCGAGCATCTCGTCCAGCGCACCGGATTCCTCGCCGATGGCGGTCATCTGGATCGCCATGGTGGGGAAGGTACCGGTGGTGCGCATGGAAAAGTTCAGCTGCATGCCGGTGGTGACGTCGGCCTTGACCTTTTCGGTAGCGCTGCGAAATACCACGTTTCCGGTAGCGCCAGCCACTGAATCGAGCGCATCGACCAGCGGCACGCCGGCGGCGAAGGTGGTGGACAGGGTGCGGGCAAAGCGGGCCACCGCCGACTTGTAGAGGATCTCGCCGACGATCGGCAGCTTCAGCAAGGTGCGGTCCGTCCAGTTGCGAAATTTTTCCGAGCGCTGATGGGCCTGCTTCAGAGTGAAGGCAACGACGAATATTCCCAGCAGGGCATAGAACCAGTATTCCTGCATGATCTCGGACAGGCTGATGACCATTCGAGTAAAAGCTGGCAGTTCGGCGCCGAAATTGGCGAATACCGATTCGAATTGCGGCACTACCTTGATCAGCAAAATTGCCGAGACGATGACCGCCACCACGATCACCGCGATGGGATAGGTCATCGCCTTCTTGATCTTGGCCTTCAGCGCCTCGGTCTTCTCCTTGTAGGTGGCGACCCGGTCCAGCAGGTTCTCCAGGGCACCGGACTGTTCGCCGGACTCCACCAGGTTGCAGTAGAGGTCATCGAAATAGAGTGGCTTTTTGCGCAATGCAGTGGCAAAGCTGTTGCCAGCCGCCACCTCCTGCTTCACCTCGTCCACCAGCTTGCGCATGTTCGGGTTGTCGAAGCCCTCGGAGATGATGTCGAAGGCCTGCAGCAGCGGCACGCCTGCCTTCATCATGGTGGCCATCTGCCTAGTGAACAGGGCGATGTCCATCGGCTTGATCTTCTTGCCGGCGCCGAACAGCGAAGCGGCTTTCTTGCGTACCTTGGTCGGGTTGATGCCCTGCTTGCGCAGTTGTGCCTTGACCAGCGCTGGATTCTGCCCGCTCAACTCGCCCTTGACCTTGGTGCCGCGCCGGTCGGTGCCTTCCCAGATGAAGAGACTGGTTTTCAACGCTTTTTCCGCCATGGTTAATCCTTGGTGACGCGGTTGACTTCTTCCAGGCTGGTGACGCCCTGCATGGCTTTCAGCAGGGCCGATGTGCGCAGGTCGTTGAAGCCATCGGCGCGCATCTGCCGGGCGATTTCGATGGAGTTGCCGTCCTCCATGATAATGCGCTGCAGGGCAGGGGTGATTTTAACCACTTCATAAATGCCGACCCGGCCCTTGTAGCCGCCGTTGCAGTTCTCGCAGCCGACCGGGGCGTACAGCTTGAAGGCGCCGATGCGCGCTTCCGGGAAGCCTTCGGCGAGCAGGGTTTCGCGGGGGATGTCCACTGCCTTCTTGCAGGCGCACAGCTTGCGTGCCAGGCGCTGGGCGATGATCAGGTTCACCGAGGTGGCGATGTTGAAGGAGGGTACCCCCATGTTGCGCAGGCGAGTCAGGGTTTCCGCAGCACTGTTGGTGTGCAGGGTGGACATCACCATGTGCCCGGTCTGCGCGGCCTTGATGGCGATCTCGGCGGTTTCCAGGTCGCGGATCTCGCCGACCATTATGATGTCCGGGTCCTGGCGCAGGAAGGCGCGCAGCGCCTGGGAGAAGTCCATGCCCTGGCGCGGATTGACGTTGACCTGGTTGATGCCCTCCAGGTTGATCTCCACCGGGTCTTCCGCGGTGGAGATATTCACCTCCGGGGTGTTGAGAATGTTCAGGCCGGTGTACAGGGACACCGTCTTGCCCGAGCCGGTCGGACCGGTCACCAGAATCATGCCCTGCGGCTGGTTCAGCGCCGCCAGGTAGAGCTCCTTCTGCACCTCTTCGTAGCCGAGGGCATCGATGCCCATCTGCGCGCTGGAGGGGTCGAGAATCCGCATCACGGTCTTCTCGCCCCACAGGGTCGGCAGGGTGTTGACCCGAAAGTCGATGGCCTTGGTCTTCGACAGCTTCATCTTGATCCGGCCATCCTGCGGCTTGCGCCGCTCGGAGATGTCCAGCCCGGCCATCACCTTCAGCCGCGCGGCGATCTTCGGGGCCAGCTGGACCGGCGGTCGGGCCACCTCGTGGAGGATGCCGTCGGTACGGAAGCGCACCCGGTAGCTTTTTTCGTAGGGCTCGAAATGCAGGTCCGAGGAGCCGCGACGAATAGCATCCAGCAGCATCTTGTTGATGAAGCGCACCACCGGCGCATCCTCGGAGTCGCCGGCCGGATTGATTTCATCGTCCTGCTGATCGCCCGCCTCGACATCGAGCCCATCCAGATCGGCATCGGCGAGATTATCCAGGCCGGTACCGGCGCCCTCGAAGTATTTCTCGATGGCCTCGCCCAGCCGGTCGTCCTCGACCAGGATGGCCTCGGTGTTCAGTCCGGTGCCGAAGCGGATCTCGCGTATCGCCTCGTGGTTGGTCGGGTCGGAGATCGCCACGAACAGCCGATTGCCGCGCCGCCACAGCGGCAGGACGCGATGCTGGCGAATCAGCTTCTCGCTGACCAGTTCCCGGGGCTGGCTCTCCCTGTCCAGCGTTTTGAGGTCGAACAGGGCGATGCCGAACTGTTCCGCGGCCAGCTCTGCCAGCGATCGGCTCTTGGCCAGCTTGTTCTGCACCAGCCAGGTGATCAGGGAGGTCTGGTTGCGCTGCGCCTGCTGCTGGGCCTGCTGGGCGGTCTTCTCGTCGATCAGCCCGGCCAGCACCATCTGCCGTGCCAGGCCGGGGAGGGAAATATCGTTGGTCATCGGATGGATAACTCTCTATGCAATAGGGAGGCGGGGTGCTGCTAGAGCATTCCACCAGTCCTTCCTCCTTGCCTCTTGGGGAAAAGGCTGAAGTGGGGGCTTTTTCAAAAGAGAAAGGAAAGGTTTTGACCAGTGCAGGCGTTTTGCCATGAGCTCGGTGGTCCGCCTTATAACCCAGTTGCCAGGCTCTGCCAAACCCTGAAAAGTGGGTGACAAAAAGTGTCAGGAACTGGCGGTTTGCGGTTAGGATTTTGCAGCGAATGATCATTCGAAATATTGGACTGCTCTGGAAGTCCGGGCACTTTGCCGCACGGGTATATCGGCTTTTGTGATGCAGTCCCTATCTCGAGAAGTTGTCGGAAAGTTGCTCGTGTAGACGACCAATATGGCGCTGGGCCAGTAGTAATGGGGGGTTCAGCCGGTTATTTGGGGCGAGAAAGGGGGCTGAAAACGGATTTTCCCCAGAATTCGCCGCGAGAGGCTGGCATATCGCCTGCACTGTCTCTGGCAGGCCCGAAACAAAGCCTGACCACTTCAAGGAGATGTTTGATGAAAGCTCAACTGCAGAAAGGTTTTACCCTTATTGAACTGATGATCGTCGTGGCGATCATCGGCATTCTGGCCGCTGTCGCCCTGCCGGCCTATCAGGACTACACCATCCGTGCCCGTGTGACCGAAGGTGTAGGTTTGGCTTCCAGTGCCAAGCAACTGATCGGTGAGAGCGCTACCACTGCAGCTGAGTTGGCTGCCACTGCTACCTCCTTCAATGCACAAGCGGGTGATGCTGGTGCTACTAGTAAGTATGTGACCTCCGTACAGATTGACGGCACTACTGGCGAAATCACTGTGACCTTCAACGAAGCTAACGTAGGCAACATCCCGGCTGCTTCCACCTTGGTCTACACCCCCTACGTGATGGGCGCTGCCGGTACCGCGACTCAACTGGCTGCCAGCTTTACTGGTGGTGTGACTGGCTCCATCGACTGGGGCTGCGCTTCCGCTGCCAACGCCGTTTCCGACGGGCGTGGTCTGACAGCTCTGACTCTAGGCAGCCTGCCGTCCCAGTTCGCTCCGAGCGAGTGCCGCTAAGCCATGGGGGGCGGGTGAAGCCTGCGCGGTTGTCGCCCCTTTACTTCCGCTGAAAAAGAATGCCCCGCCCCGTGCGGGGCGTTTGCGTTCTGCAGTCTGCTCTTTGTTTTTACCTAAGTTCGAATGTCTGGAGTTCCATCTGGAATGATTCTGTCGAAACCGATCAGTCGCTGGAGTGCCTTTGCGCTTCATCTGGCCGCCAGTTTGGCCATCCTTGCCCTGCTAGCATCCATCGCCCTGTTCTGGCTCTTTCCCGGCGGGCTGTTCCAGGCCGCCGGCGGCTGGGCGGGGCTGAAAATCGTCGTCGCGGTCGACCTGGTGCTCGGCCCCTGCCTGACCCTGATCGTGTTCAACCTGCGCAAGCCCCGGTCGGAACTGGTCCGCGACCTGTCGTTGATCGCCCTCATGCAGGTGCTCGCATTGGGTGCAGGTGTCTGGCAAGTGCTCAAGGCTCGGCCACTGGCCTTGGTGCAGGTGTTCGATACCTTCTATGCGTTCAACCGCGAGGATTTCCGACAGCTGAATGTCGCGGAGGATGAACTGGATCGACTGTCGGGTTGGGCGCCAAAGTATTTCTACGTCGAGGTTCCGGAGAATAGTGAGAAGTTTCTGGTCCAGCACACCAAGGCTTTGCTCAACGGCGAGAAACCACTCCAGCAGCGCATAGACCTGTACCGCGAGCTGACGACCGACCGACAGGCCTTGGAGAGGATCCTCCATGGCGCCGTCTGGGAGGCAGAGGGCGGTTGCTTCCGGGTGGATATCGAGTCTTCCTACCGGAGCGGTTCGATCTGCTTCGACCCGCAGACGCAGCGGATGTCGGACTTCGTGCCGGAGCATTCGTAGCAAGGCAGCCAATGCCTTGGCAGCCGTTTAGTTTATCCGTGTAGGAGCCAGCTTGCTGGCGATCAGCGGTCTACCCAAGAGCATCGCCAGCAAGCTGGCTCCTACGCGGCAGGGGAGGCGTTCCGCCTCACAACTGAAGCCGCATCGACAGATCCACCGCCTTGATGTCCTTGGTCAGGGTGCCGAGGGAGATGTAGTCGACGCCGGTTTCGGCGATGCGGCGCAGGTTGTCGCCGTTGATGCCGCCGGAGGCTTCCAGCTTGGCGCGGCCGGCGGTGAGGCGCACGGCGGTGTACATGTCCTCGAGGCTGAGCTCGTCGAGCATGACGATGTCGGCGCCGGCGCTCAGGGCTTGCTCGAGTTCCTGCAGGTCCTCGACCTCGACTTCCACCGGCTTGCCGGGCGCGATGCGCCGGGCTGCGGCAACTGCCTCGGCGATGCCGCCGCAGGCGGCGATGTGGTTTTCCTTAATCAGGAAGGCGTCGAACAGGCCGATGCGGTGGTTGTGACAGCCGCCGCAGGTGACGGCGTATTTCTGCGCCAGGCGCAGACCGGGGAGGGTCTTGCGGGTGTCCAGCAGGCGCACCGGGGTGCCTTCGACCAAGTCGGCGTAGCGGCGGCAGCGGGTGGCCACGGCGGAGAGGGTCTGGAGGAAGTTCAGGGCGCTGCGCTCGCCGCTGAGCAGGGCGCGGGCCGGGCCTTCCAGGCTGAACAGCAGCTTGTCGGCATCGACCCGCTCGCCATCGGCGACCTCCCAGTGCACGGCGACACGCGGGTCGATCTGGCGGAACACCTCGTCGACCCAGGCGCTGCCGGCGATCACCGCCGGCTCGCGGGTGATGACGCGGGCGCGGGCCAGGCGTTCTTCGGGGATCAGCTGCGCAGTGATGTCGCCGCTGCCGATGTCCTCGGCCAGGGCGCGGCGGACGTTCGCCGCGATTTCGGCGCTCAGATCGGCAAGGATGAGGTCTGGCATGAAGGACTCCGGCAGGTGGGGTGCGTCGGATTATAGGGTGCATGCCGCTTCCCGTGCAGTCGGGATCTTGCCCGCCGGCCATGCCGCGGCGGGGCGTCGCTTGGCCCGGCGGCCCGGCTGCTCTAGAGTGTCGGCTGTTTTCAGGAGAGATGCATGCAGTTCGACCCCTCCAGCGGCTGGTGCCAAGGCATTCGCCATTGTCCGTCGCCGAATTTCAATGCCCGTCCCCAGGGTGAGATTTCCCTGCTGGTGATCCACAACATAAGCCTGCCGCCGGGCTGCTTCGGCACCGGCAAGGTGCAGCAGTTCTTCCGCAATTGCCTGCCGGCGGACGAGCATCCCTATTTCGCCTCCATCGCCGCGCTGCAGGTGTCGGCGCATTTCTTCATCGAGCGCGACGGTGCGGTCACCCAGTTCGTCTCCTGCCTGGACCGTGCCTGGCACGCCGGACAGTCGTGCTTCGAGGGGCGCGAGAACTGCAACGACTTTTCCCTCGGCATCGAACTGGAGGGCACCGACGAGCTGCCCTACAGCGACGCCCAGTACGCCAGCCTGACGACCCTCACCCGGCTGCTGCTGCAGGCCTATCCGGCGCTCGACGTCCGGCGCATCTGCGGCCATGCCGATATCGCCCCCCGGCGCAAGAGCGATCCGGGGCCGGCGTTCGACTGGGTGCGCTATCGCACCGCACTGTCCGATCTGGGAGATATGCAATGACGTTTCTGGTGCTTCTGCTGGCGCTGCTGGTGGAACGGTTCTCCCGCTGGCGCCTGCGTCTCCAGCAGGACATCTTCTGGCTGAAATTGCTGGATCGGATGGAGATGAATCCGGATCTGGCCGGCGCGCCGTATCGGGCCCTGTTCCGCCTGGTAGTCCTGCCGGCGCTGGTGGTGGGCGTGCTGCTGGCGCTGCTGTCGATCCCGCTCTACGGCTGGCTGGCGTTGCCGGTGCATATCTTCGTGCTGATCTACAGCCTGGGACGCGGCGACATCCTGAACGAGCTGCGGCCATTCCGCGAGGCCTGGCAGCGCGGCGACAGCGAGGCTGCCTGCCTGGCAGCCGAGCGCGATCTGGCGGTGGAGGCCGAGGAAAGCCTGTCGCTGCTGCGCCGGGTGCAGGGCTACCTGCTGTGGCAGGCCTATCAGAGCTTCTTCGCGGTGATCTTCTGGTACGCCCTGCTCGGTCCCGTGGCAGCGCTGGCCTATCGTCTGACGGCGCTGACCGGCGAGCACACGACCCTGCCGGCCCTGCGCGAGCGCTCGGTGCGTCTGCGTCACCTGTTCGACTGGCTGCCGGCGCGCGCCCTGGCTTTGAGTTTCGCTTTGGTCGGCAATTTCGCCGCGGTATGCCGCGTGCTGCTGCGCTACCTGTCGAGTCGCGAGACCCCGGCGGCGAAGCTGGTGATCGAGGCCGGACGCGCGGCCAACGAGGGCCAGGAGGAGGGGCTGGCCGGCGAGGCGGGGCTGGTCACCCTGGACGAGCTGTGGCAGCTCCTGGTGCGCGCCGGAATGCTCTGGTACGTGGTGCTGGCGCTGGCGATCCTGTTCCTTTGAGGTCAGCGCCAACCGAACAGCTCGCAGGCGTTGCGCGTGCTGGCCTCGGCCAGGGCTTCCGGCTCGATGCCCATGATCGCGGCAAGGGCGGCGCAGATATCCGGCAGATGCTCGGGGCTGTTGCGCACGCCCGGGTGCATCGCCGGCGCCATGTCCGGGGCGTCGGTCTCCAGCACCACGGCCTCCAGCGGCAGCTCGGCGACGACCTTGCGCAGCCGGTTGGCCTGGGGCCAGGTCGGTGCGCCGCCGAGGCCGAGGCGAAAACCCATTTTCAGGTATTCCCGCGCCTCCTCCCGGCTGCCGCTGAAGGCATGGACGATGCCGGCGCGGGGCGGGCGCAGGCGCTTCAGAGCGGCGACGGTGGGCGCGTGGGCGCGCCGCACGTGCAGCAGGACCGGCAGCTCCAGCTCCGCCGCCAGCCGTAGCTGGGCCTCGAACAGGCTCTGCTGGCGCTGGCGGTCCAGCCCGTCGAGGTAGTAGTCGAGACCGAACTCGCCGACCGCGCAGAGCCGCTCGTCGTCGCGCAGACGGCGCAGCCAGGCGCCGAGCTCCTCCAGGTCGGAGGCACGATGCCGCTCCAGAAACACCGGATGAAGACCGAGGGCGACATGCAGGCCGGGCTCGCTGCCGGCCAGAGCCCAGATGCGCTCCCAGTTCTGCCGGTACACGCCAAGCAGGATCTGCCGCTCGACGCCCAGCGCCCGGCTACGGGCCAGCACGGCGGCACGATCGGCGTCGAAGTCGGGAAAGTCGAGGTGATTATGGGTGTCGATCAGTCTCACCGGCGGCGGACTCCTCGGGAAGCGGGCTTTTCCCAAGGATATCCCGTCGGTTTGCGTGCCGCTCAGGCCGAGCGCTGCAGGCTGTCCGCCTGCGGGCTGCCCAGCAGTGGCAGGCGTTCGCCACGGCCGATTGCAAAATAGTGCAGGCCGTAGCGGGCCAGCCGCTCCGGATCGAACAGGTTGCGCCCGTCGAAGATCACCGGGGCGGCCAGCTTGCGGGCGATCAGCGCAAAGTCGGGGGCCTTGAACTGTTGCCATTCGGTGCAGATCAGCAGGGCGTCGGCACCGCTCAGCACGGCCTCCGGGGTGCCCATCAACTGCAGCCGTTCGTCGTCGCCGTAGAGCCGCTGGGCCTCGTGCATGGCTTCCGGATCGTAGGCGCGCACCCGCGCACCGGCGGCCCACAGCGCCTCCATCAGGTCGCGGCTGGGCGCTTCGCGCATGTCGTCGGTGTTCGGCTTGAAGGCCAGACCCCAGAGGGCGAAGGTCCGTCCGTGCAGGTCGTCGCCGAAGTAGCGGCGCACCAGTTCGAACAGCTTGCCCTTCTGCCGCACGTTCACCGCCTCGACCGCCTGCAGCAGGTCGCTGGCGCAGCCCGCTTCGTCGGCGCTGTGGATCAGCGCCCGCAGGTCCTTGGGAAAGCACGAGCCGCCGTAGCCGCAGCCGGGGTAGATGAAGTGATAGCCGATGCGCGGGTCGGCGCCGATGCCCTGGCGCACCGCCTCGATGTCGGCGCCCAGATGCTCGGCCAGCTCGGCCATCTGGTTGATGAAGCTGATCTTGGTGGCGAGCATGCAGTTGGCCGCGTACTTGGTCAGCTCGGCGCTGCGCAGGTCCATGAACAGCATGCGGTCGTGGTTGCGGTTGAAGGGTTCGTAGAGTTCGCGCATGGTCTCGCGGGCGCTCGCCGAGGTGCTGCCGACGACGATGCGGTCCGGCTTGCGGCAGTCGGCCAGGGCCGAGCCCTCCTTGAGGAATTCCGGGTTGGAGACGATCTCGAAGTCCAGCCGCCGCCCGGCATCCTTCAGCACCTGGGCGATGCGCGCCTGCAGGCAGTCGCCGGTGCCGACCGGCACGGTGGACTTCTCGACGATCACCAGCGGCTCGCGGCGATGGCGGGCGATGGCGTCGCTGACCGCCAGCACGCCGGCGAGGTTGGCCGAGCCGTCCGTCTGCGAGTCGGTGCCGACGGCGATGAACAGCACCCGCCCATGCTCGACGGCGGCCCGCTCGTCGCTGGTGAAGCGCAGCCGCCCGGCCTCCAGGTTTTCCCGCACCAGCTCGGGCAGGCCCGGTTCATGGAGGCGCACCTGGCCGCGCTGCAACTGGGCGATCTTGACTGCGTCGATGTCCATGCAGAGCACGTCGTGGCCGACCTCCGCCATGACCGCGGCCTGCACCAGACCCACGTAACCGATACCGAAAACGCTGATTTTCAAGACGGCTTCCCCCGAGTGCGCAAGCGATAGGCCGATGCTGGAGGAGGGATGTGTCAGGGACTTTACGATCCCGTGGCAGATCGACGGGCCACTACGGATGATGGCCCGGCATCTCCGCTGCGCCGTCATGCTCCGGTCAACTGGCTGGCTTAAACCCGTACTTCCTCAACGTTCGTATGGGAAGACGCACATGAGCGATATCGATGCCAACCGCCGCCGCCTGCTGCAGGGCCTCGGCGCCAGCCTGCTGCTGCCGGGGATGGGCACCGCCCCGGTGCTGATCGCCGCCCCCGGCGCCCGGCCGCAGGTCACCGATGGCGTGCAGTCCGGCGACCTGCAGGGCGACCGCGCGGTGATCTGGAGCCGCTGCGACCGGGCGGCGCGGATGATCGTCGAGTGGGACACCCGCAGCCTGTTCAGTGCGCCGCGGCGGCTGGTGGGGGAGGTGACCGACGCCAGCCGCGACTTCACCGCGCGCATCGATCTGAGCGGCCTGCCGCCGGACCAGTCGATCTTCTACCGGGTGCGCTTCGAGGACGCCCGTGACGGCACCCTCGGCGAGCCCTGGTTCGGCCACCTGCGCAGCGCCCCGGCGCAGGCGCGGGACATTCGCTTCGTGTGGGGCGGCGACACCGCCGGGCAGGGCTTCGGCATCAACCCGGAAATCGGCGGCATGCGCATCTACGAGGCCATGCGCCGGCGCCAGCCGGATTTCTTCCTGCACAGCGGCGACTGCGTGTACGCCGACGGGCCGATCAGCGCGCAGATCCAGACCGCCGACGGCCAGCTGTGGAAGAACCTGGTCACCGAGGCCAAGAGCAAGGTGGCCGAGAGCCTCGACGAGTTCCGCGGCAACTACCGCTACAACCTGCTCGACGACAACCTGTGCCGCTTCAATGCCGAGGTGCCGCAGATCTGGCAGTGGGACGACCACGAGGTGACCAACAATTGGTCGCCCGGCAAGGAGCTGGACGACCGCTATCAGGTTCGCGACATCGGCCTGCTCGCCGCCCGTGGCCGCCAGGCCTTCCTCGAATACGCGCCGATGCGCGTGCTGCGCCCCGACGGCGCCGGGCGCATCTACCGCAAGCTCGGCTACGGCCCGCAGCTGGACGTGTTCGTGCTGGACATGCGCAGCTACCGCGACGCCAACAGCGACAACCTGCAGCCGCGTCAGGGGCCGGGCACCGCCTTCCTCGGCCATCCCCAGCTGAACTGGCTGAAGCGCGAGCTGCGCGCCTCGAAGGCGCTGTGGAAGGTGATCGCCGCGGACATGCCGATCGGCCTGCTCATCCCCGACGGCCAGGACGCCCAGGGCCAGCGGCGCTGGGAGGCGATCGCCAACGGCAACGACGGCCCGGCCCTCGGCCGCGAACTGGAGATCGCCGAGCTGCTGGCCTTCATCCGCCAGCAGGAGATCCGCAACACCGTCTGGCTGACCGCCGACGTGCACTACTGCGCGGCCCATCGCTACAGCCCCGAGCGGGCGGTCTTCCAGGACTTCGAGCCGTTCTGGGAATTCGTCGCCGGCCCGCTCAACGCCGGCAGCTTCGGTCCCAACCCGCTGGATCGCACCTTCGGTCCCGAGGTGGTGTTCCAGAAGGCGCCGCCGGTGGCCAACAGCTCGCCGCTGGCCGGCTACCAGTTCTTCGGCGAGGTGGAGATCGAGGCGCAGAGCGGCCTGCTGCGGGTCAGCCTGCGGGATATCGACGGCGTGGCGGTGTACAGCCAGGCGTTGCAGCCGGCGTGAGCCGGCTCCGTCGGGGCGGCCCTACGGCTGCTCGCGGCGGATCTTCAGGGTGCGCGGGATGGCCTCGACCCCCGGCTGGTAGTCGCCCTCGATGGCGCGCAGGGTCCGGTCGAGCACCCGTTCGGCGATGCGATCGAACTGCTGGGCGATGGTGTTGACCCGCAGCGGCACGAAGTCCAGCAGTTGGGCATCGCCGAAGGTGGCCAGGCGCAGCTCGGAGAAGGTTTCCGCCGGGTAGTCGCGCAGGGCCTCGAAGACGCCCTCCAGCAATACGTAGGAGGTCGTCACCAGCGCATCCGGCCGTTCCGCGCGGTTCAGCAGGGCGCGCATCTGCTGGCAGCCGCAGGCCCGGCTGAACTGCTCGGCGTGGTGCACGCTGACGATCCCGTCGAAGCCCGCCAGGGCCTGGTGGAAACCGCGCTCGCGGGCCTGGCTGATCGGCAGGGCGCTGTAGGCGTCGATCAGCGCGATGTGCCGCGGCGGCGGGGCGAGCAGGCTGGCGGTGAGCTGGGCGCCGGCCAACTGGTCGTCGCTGACCACCGAGCGGATATATGCGGGGTCGAGGGCACGGTCGACGGCGATCACCGGTAGCCCGCCTTCGACCAGATTGCGGTACAGCGGGTCGTCCTGCGGCAGGCAGCTGGCGACGATCAGCGCATCGCAGCGCCGCGAGCGGAACAGCTCGAGCAACTGGCGCTCGCTGGCCGGGTCGTCGTCGGAGCTGGCGATCAGCAGCTGGTAGCCGGCGGCGCGGGCGCCCTGTTCGAGCAGCTTGGCCAGGCGCGCGTAGCTCGGGTTCTCCAGATCCGGAAGGATGAAGCCCAGGCAGCGGCTCTGCCCGCGGCGCAGGCCGGCGGCTTGCTGGTCGGGGAGATAACCGTGCTGTTCGACCACCGCCAGCACGCGTTCCACGGTGGCCGGACTGATGCGCCGCTGGGCGGCCTGGCCGTTGATCACGTAGCTGGCGGTGGTGACGGAGACTTGGGCCAGACGGGCAATATCGCTGAGTTTCAAGGTTGCATCCTGGATGACGGCAGGGCTTCAAGGATCGCCCATTATCGGGTAACGTGCCAGTCCGTGATGAAACGTTTCAGCTGGCGATTCGCTGAACTATTCTTTCAAGAATGACCGGCATCGCCTGCGCTCGACGGTGGCTCTTGCCAGAACCAGAATAATTCAGGAGATTTCCATGCTCGAGTTGAATGCCGCGCAGATCCGCATGGGCCGCAGCGCACCGGACAAGCAGGCGGCCCTGGCGCTGCTGGCCGAGGGCCTGATCGACGACGGGCTGGTCGAGCCCGGCTACCTCGCCGGCATGCAGGCCCGCGAGGCCCAGGGTTCGACCTTCCTCGGCCAGGGCATCGCCATTCCCCACGGCACGCCGGAAACCCGCGACCAGGTGAAGCGCACCGGCGTGCGCCTGATCCAGTTCCCCGAAGGCGTGGACTGGGGCAACGGCCAGCAGGTCTACCTGGCGATCGCCATCGCCGCCCGCTCCGACGAGCACCTGCACCTGCTGCAGCTGCTGACCCGGGCGCTCGGCGAGGGCGATCTCGGCCAGGCGCTGCGCGAGGCCCGCGAGGCCGAGCAGCTGGTCGCGCTGCTGCAGGGCGCGCCGCGCGAGCTGGCCCTGGACAGTCAGCTGATCGGCCTGGGCGTGGCCGCCGAGGACTTCGACGAGTTGGTCTGGCATGGCGCGCGTCTCCTCAAGCGGGCCGGCTGCGTGGCCTCCGGGTTCGCCGGCAGCCTGCTGCAGAGCCAGCCGCTGCCGCTGGGCGAGGGGCTCTGGTGGCTCAACAGCGAGCAGGCGGTGGAGCAGCCCGGACTGGCTTTCGTCACCCCGGGCCGGCCGCTCAGCCTACACGGCCAGCCGCTGAGCGGGCTGTTCTGCCTAGCCAGCCTGGGCGAGGCGCACCGCCAACTGCTCGAGCGGCTCTGCGACCTGCTGATCGAGGGGCGCGGCACGACCTTCAGCCAAGCCACCTGCAGCCGTACCGTGCTGGAGGCCCTGGGTGCCGAGCTGCCGGAGGACTGGCCGAGCCTGCGCGTCGTCCTGGCCAACGCCCACGGCCTGCATGCCCGCCCGGCCAAGGCGCTGGTCGAGGTCGCCCAGGCCTTCGAGGGCGAGATCCGCATCCGCCTGGCCGGCGAGACCGGCCGCGGGGTGTCGGCCAAGAGCCTGAGCAAGCTGCTGGCCCTCGGCGCACGGCGCGGCCAGGAGCTGGAGTTCAGCGCCGAGCCGGCGATCGCCGCCGACGCCCTGCCGGCGATCGAGGCGGCCGTGCTGTCTGGCCTCGGCGAGAGCATCGAGCCGCTGGCCGTGCAGGACGAGACGGCCGCGTCCGAGGCGCCGGCCATTGCCTCCACCTTCGTCCGGCCGCAAGCGCCGGCGGCCGGGACGCGCCTGCAGGCGGTCGCCGCCGCGCCGGGCATCGCCATCGGCCCGGCGCTGGTGCGCACGCCGCTGGAGCTCGACTATCCGCAGCGCGGCCAGGGCATGCTGGTCGAGCTGCAGCGCCTGGACAGCGCCCTGGCGCAGGTCACCGCGGATATCCAGCGGCTGATCGACAACAGCCAGGAGGCCAACATCCGCGAGATCTTCATCACCCATCAGGCGATGCTGCGCGACCCGGCGCTGCGCGAGGACGTCAATGCGCGCCTGGCTGACGGCTTCAGCGCCGAGGCCGCCTGGAGCGTGGAAACCGAAGCGGCGGCGCAGCAGCAGGAGGCCCTGCACGACGCGCTGCTCGCCGAGCGCGCCGCCGACCTGCGCGACATCGGCCGGCGGGTGCTGGCGCACCTGTGCGGCGTCGAGACGCCGCGCGAGCCGGAGGAGCCCTACATCCTGGTGATGGACGAGGTGGCGCCTTCCGATGTGGCCAGCCTCAACCGCCAGCGCGTGGCCGGCATCCTCACCGCCCGCGGCGGGGCCACCGCGCACAGCGCGATCATCGCCCGCGCCCTGGGCATTCCCGCTATCGTCGGCGCCGGCGAGGGCGTGCTGGCCCTGGCCCAGGGCACCCTGCTGCTGCTCGACGGCGACCACGGCGTGCTGCGCATCGCACCGGATGCCCAGGCCCTGGAGCAGGCCCGGCGCGAGCGCGAGGCCAACCGGCTGCGCCGCGAGCGCGCCCATGCCGAGCGCATGCTGCCGGCGGTGACCCGCGACGGCCATGCGGTGGAAGTGGCGGCGAACATCGGCGCCGGTGCCGAGAGCGCCGAGGCGGTCGAGCTGGGCGCCGAGGGCGTCGGCCTGCTGCGCACCGAGCTGGTGTTCATGGATCACGCCGAGGCACCGGACCAGCGCGTCCAGGAAGCCGAATACCGCCGCGTGCTCGACGGCCTCGGCGGTCGGCCACTGGTGGTGCGCACCCTGGACGTCGGCGGCGACAAGCCCTTGCCCTACTGGCCGATGCCGGCCGAGGAGAACCCCTTCCTCGGCGTGCGCGGCATCCGCCTGAGCCTGCAGCGCCCGGACATCCTGGAGACCCAGTTGCGCGCCCTGCTGGCCGCGGCCGACGGCCGGCCGCTGCGGATCATGTTCCCGATGGTCGGCGGCGTCGAAGAGTGGCGCATCGCCCGCGACCTGACCCTGAGCCTGCGCGAGGAGATCCCGGTCGCCGACCTGCAGCTCGGCATCATGGTCGAGGTGCCCTCGGCGGCGCTGCTGGCGCCGGTGCTGGCCCGCGAGGTGGACTTCTTCAGCATCGGCACCAACGACCTGACCCAGTATGCGTTGGCCATCGACCGCGGCCATCCGACCCTGTCGGCCCAGGCCGACGGCCTGCATCCCGCCGTGCTGCGGCTGATCGGCATGACCGTCGAGGCGGCCCATGCCGAGGGCAAGTGGGTCGGCGTGTGCGGCGAACTGGCCAGCGACATGCTCGCCGTGCCGCTGCTGGTCGGCCTCGGGGTGGACGAACTGAGCGTCTCGGCGCGCGCCATCGCCCTGGTCAAGGCGCGGGTGCGCGAGCTGGACATCGCCCACAGCCGGGCGCTGGTGCAACGGGCGCTGGCGCTGGAGAGCGCCGGCGCGGTGCGCGATCTGGTCGGGGAGACGCACTGATGGCGCGCATCCTCACCCTGACCCTGAACCCGGCGCTGGACCTGACCCTGCGCCTCGGCAGCCTGCAGCCGGGGGCGGTCAACCGCAGCCAGGCACTGATCAGCCATGCCGCCGGCAAGGGCCTGAACGTCGGCCAGGTACTCGCCGACCTGGGCCATCGGGTGACCGTCTGCGGCTTTCTCGGCAGCGCCAATGCGGCGCCCTTCGAGGCGCTGTTCCATCGCCGCGGCTTCCTCGACGCCTTCGTCCGGGTGCCCGGGGAAACCCGCAGCAACATCAAGCTGACCGAGCGCAGCGGCCGGGTCACCGACATCAACGGACCGGGGCCGCGGATCGAGGCCGAGCACCGCGACGCGCTGCTCGAGCGGCTGGAGCCGATCGTCGGCGGGCATGACGCCGTGGTGGTCGCCGGCAGCCTGCCGCAGGGCGTCGAGCCGGCGTGGTTCGCCGTGCTGCTGCGCCAGCTCAAGGCCTTCGGCGTGCCGCTGGTGCTGGACAGCAGCGGCGCGGCCCTGCGCGCCGGCCTGGCAGTGGCCCCCTGGCTGATCAAGCCGAACGAGGAGGAGCTGGCCGAGGCCTTGGGCGTTGCCGCGAGCGAGGCGTCGAGCGCTGCACCGCGCCTGCACGCCCAGGGCGTCGAGCACGTGCTGCTGTCGCGCGGCGCCGCCGGGGTCCACTGGTTCGGTCCGGACATCGCCCTGGAGGCGCGACCGCCCAGGGTCGAGGTGGTCAGCACGGTGGGCGCCGGCGATTCGCTGCTCGCCGCCACCCTGCACGGTCTGCTCGAAGGCTGGCCGGCCGAGCGCACCCTGCGCCTGGCCACCGCCATCGCCGCCCAGGCGGTCACCCAGTTGGGCTTCGGCATCCACGACCGGGAACAGCTGGCGCGCCTGGAAGCGGGCGTCACGGTCACGTCGCTGGCTTGATACGACACAACAAGAAAAGAGGTTTCTTTTTCATGAATCTGCTGATCGTCACTGCCTGCCCGAGCGGCATGGTCACCAGCGTGCTCTGTGCACGCCTGCTGGAGGCGGCCGCCCTGCGCCTGGGCTGGACCACCCGCGTCGAGGTGCATGACCCCAGGGCGATCGGCTCGCCGCTTTCCGAGGAGGACATCGCCGCCGCCGACCTGGTGGTGGTGGTCAAGACCGGCGAGCTGGCGCTCGACCGCTTCGTCGGCAAGCGCCTAGTGCAGTCCACTCCGGCCGATGCGCTGCAGGACCCGCAACGCTTTCTCGAAGAGGCCGCCGAGCGCGCCGAGGTGCTCCAGCCGCAGGCGGCCGTGCCGGCAGCCTCCTCGGCGCAGCCGCGGCTGGTGGCGGTGACCGCCTGCCCGACCGGGGTGGCCCACACCTTCATGGCCGCCGAGGCCCTGCAGCAGGCTGCCAGGCAGCTCGGCTACGCGCTGCAGGTGGAAACCCGCGGTTCGGTGGGCGCGCGCAACCTGCTCGACGAGGCGGCCATCGCCGCCGCCGACGTGGTGCTGCTGGCCGCCGACATCGAGGTGGACACCAGCCGCTTCGCCGGCAAGAAGATCTACCGCTGCGGCACCGGCGTGGCCCTCAAGCAGCCGCACCAGACCCTGCGCCGCGCCTTGGAGGAGGCGGTGCCGCAGGCCGCCGCCAGCCCCGCCGCCGCGCCCGGCAAGGCGGCGACCAGGAGCGGCCCCTACAAGCACCTGCTGACCGGGGTGTCCTACATGCTGCCGATGGTGGTGGCCGGCGGCCTGTTGATCGCCCTGTCGTTCGTCTTCGGCATCGAGGCGTTCAAGGAGGAGGGCAGCCTGGCCGCGGCGCTGATGCAGATCGGCGGCGATGCCGCGTTCAAGCTGATGGTGCCGGTGCTGGCCGGCTACATCGCCTATTCCATCGCCGACCGGCCCGGCCTGGCGCCAGGGATGATCGGCGGCCTCCTGGCCGGCGAGCTGGGCGCGGGCTTCATCGGCGGCATCGTCGCCGGCTTTCTCGCCGGCTATTGCTCCCTCGCCCTCAGCCGCTGGCTGCGCCTGCCGCAGAGCCTGGAGTCGCTCAAGCCGATCCTGCTGATCCCGCTGCTGTCGAGCCTGTTCACCGGCCTGGCGATGATCTACGTGGTCGGCACGCCGGTGGCCGGCATGCTCGCCGGGCTGACCGCTTTCCTCAACGGCATGGGCAGCACCAACGCCGTGCTGCTCGGGCTGCTGCTCGGCGGCATGATGTGCGTCGATCTGGGCGGGCCGGTCAACAAGGCGGCCTATGCCTTCTCGGTCGGGCTCCTGGCCTCGCAGACCTACGCGCCGATGGCGGCGACCATGGCTGCCGGCATGGTGCCGCCGCTGGGCATGGCCATCGCCACCCTGCTGGCCCGCTACAAGTTCGCCCAGAGCGAGCGCGAGGCCGGCAAGGCTGCCGGCGTGCTGGGGCTGTGCTTCATCTCCGAGGGGGCGATCCCCTTCGCCGCCAAGGACCCGCTGCGGGTGATCCCGGCGAGCATCGCCGGCGGCGCCCTGACCGGCGCGCTGTCGATGTTCTTCGGCTGCAAGCTGATGGCGCCCCACGGCGGGCTGTTCGTGCTGCTGATTCCCAACGCGATCAACCACGCGCTCCTGTACCTGCTGGCGATCATCGCCGGCAGCCTGCTGACCGGGGTGCTGTATGCCGTGCTCAAGCGCGGCGAGACCGCCGAGCTGGCGGCCGTGACGGAGCAGGCGCCGGCCGCCGGCGGACAGCTCGCCGAGCGGCCGTCGGGCCGGCACGCCTGAGCTCAGTACTGGACTGCCTGGGTCAGGCCGCCGTCGACCAGCAGGCTGGTGCCGGTGGTGAAGCTGGCGGCCGCACTGGCCAGAAACAGCGTGGCGTTGGCCACTTCCTCGGGCCGCGCCATGCGGCCCATGGGGTTCATCGCCAGACACTTGGCGAAGAGTTCCGGCTGCTCGCGCTCGATCTGGCCCCAGACGCCGTCCTCGAAATAGACGTTGCCCGGCGAAACCACGTTGACCCGGATGCGCTGCTCGGCCAGGCGCAGGGCCAGGCCCTTGCCGTAGTGGATCAGCGCCGCCTTGAGCGCGCCGTAGGGTTCCGCGAAGAGGTCGATCTGCCGGCCGGAGACGCTGGAGATGATGACGATCGCCCCCGCCTCGGCCTGCTGGAGCCAGGGCAGGGCGGCGTTGACCAGGCCGACGGTGCCGAGCAGGTCGGTCTCGAAGGCCTGCCGCCAGGCCGACAGGCTCTGCCCACCGGCCAGGGCGCTGACATTGGGCACGACGATATCGATTCCGCCCAGGCGCGCCGCCGCGTCTTTCACCCATTGCTCCAGCGCCGCGCTGTCGGTGACGTCGACGGCCTGGCCGAACGCGCGTTCGCCGAGCTCCCGTTCGGCCTGCGCCACGCCCTGCGGGTCGCGGGCACAGAAGGCCACGCGCGCGCCTTCGCGCAGAAAGCCTTCGACGATGGCGCGGCCGATGCCGCGGGTGCCGCCGGTGACCAGCACGTTTCGATTCTGCAATTGAAGGTCCATGGACTTGCTCCTTGAGTGAGGGATTGGCTCGCCGGGGCGAACGCGAGGGCGTAGAAGTAGCATGCCAGAGCGGTTTGACAAGGCCTGGCAGCCGTTGTGCGGGGAAGGGGAGGGAGGTGCGGAGGAGGAGCCGGCGGGCCGGCTCCTGCACAGGGGTTTCAGTGATGCTCGCGGGTGGCGCGGAATTTCACTTCCGGCCAGCGCTCTTCCATCAGACCCAGGTTGACCCGGGTCGGCGCCAGGTAGGTGAGGTGGCCGCCGCCGTCGATGGCGATGTTCTCGAAGGCCTTGACCTTGAAGTCCTCGAGCTTTTTCTTGTCGTCGCACTCGATCCAGCGCGCCGACCAGACGTTGATCGCCTCGTAGGCGCACTCGACCTTGTATTCCTCCTTCAGCCGGCTGGCCACCACGTCGAACTGCAGCACGCCGACCGCGCCGAGGATGATGTCGTTGCTGCGCTCGGGGAAGAACACCTGGGTCGCGCCTTCCTCGGCCAGCTCCTGCAGGCCCTGGCGCAACTGCTTGGATTTCAGCGGGTCCTTCAGGCGCACGCGGCGGAACAGCTCCGGCGCGAAGTGCGGGATGCCGGTGAAGCCGAGGGTTTCGCCCTCGCTGAAGGTGTCGCCGATCTGGATGGTGCCGTGGTTGTGCAGGCCGATGATGTCGCCGGCCCAGGCCTCCTCCAGCTGCTCGCGCTCGCTGGAGAAGAAGGTCAGGGCGTCGGCGATCTTCAGGTCCTTCTTGAGCCGCACATGGCGCATCTTCATGCCCTTCTCGTACCTGCCGGAGCAGATGCGCATGAAGGCGATGCGGTCGCGGTGCTTCGGGTCCATATTCGCCTGGATCTTGAACACGAAGCCGGTGAACTTCTCCTCGGTCGGCTCCACCACCCGCTCGTGGGCGGCGCGCGACAGCGGCTGCGGCGCCCAGTCGACGATGCAGTCGAGCACCTGGTCGACGCCGAAGTTGCCCAGTGCGGTGCCGAAGAACACCGGAGTCATCTCGCCCTTGAGGAAGGCCTGCTTGTCGAATGCGTGGCAGGCGCCCTGAACCAGCTCCAGCTGCTCGACGAAGCCGTCGTAGAGGTCGCCCAGGTGGGCGCGGGCCTCGTCGGAGTCGAGCTTCTCGATCACCTTGGTCTCGATGCGCTCGTGGCCGTGGCCCGGCGTGTAGACGTAGATGCGGTCATCGGAGAGGTGGTAGACGCCCTTGAAGTCCTTGTAGGAGCCGATCGGCCAGGTGATCGGCGCGGCCTTGATTCTGAGCACCGCCTCGATCTCGTCGAGCAGCTCGATGGGGTCCCGGATGTCGCGGTCGAGCTTGTTGATGAAGCTGACGATCGGCGTGTCGCGCAGCCGGCAGACGTCCATCAGCGCGATGGTCCGCGGCTCCACGCCCTTGCCGCCGTCGAGCACCATCAGCGCCGAGTCCACCGCGGTCAGGGTGCGGTAGGTGTCTTCCGAGAAGTCCTCGTGGCCGGGGGTGTCGAGCAGGTTGATCATGTGTTCGCGATAGGGGAACTGCATCACCGAGGTGGTGATGGAGATGCCGCGCTGCTTCTCCATCTCCATCCAGTCGGAAGTGGCGTGGCGGTCGGACTTGCGCGACTTCACGGTGCCGGCCACGGCGATCGCCTGGCCCATCAGCAGCAGCTTCTCGGTGATGGTGGTCTTGCCCGCGTCGGGGTGAGAGATGATGGCGAAGGTGCGGCGCTTCGCGACTTCGGCGGCCTGGATGGTCATGGATTCGTGCCTGGGAGAAATGCGGTTGCGGGCGGAAGGGGCCCGGAAAAGCGCGGAATTATACCTGAAACGGAAGGCCGGCCAGCCCGCTCGGACATCGGCAAGGGGCCGGGCGACGGGGAACGTCCCGCGCCCGCGCCGGTCTGTCGGGACAGGTGGCGAGCGCGCCCGTCGCCTGCTGCCGCACGCCTTTCCGGTCGCCAGGCTGTTCGACATCTTGAATGTTTGCGTTGTCGATACTGGACGTTTGCGGAATGGACTGGCGAGGCGGCGGAAAGCGGGAAAATTTAGGGTTGATCTTGCCCCCCCATGGTCCTAAAGTTCGCGGCCGAACGTCCATGCTGGAAACGATCCATCCGGCTCAAGTACTGACGACGAGACAGCAAGGTCAACCCCTGTACCCGGTTGGCCTTTTTGCTTTCGGCGACATGCCTTGGGAAGTAGGCGAACCAAAGTGGGGAAACTGATCAGGCGTTCGCGAATCAACCCCTTTTCAACCCTGTCCGCGTTTTGCCATTTGGAGTTCTTGCATGTCGATCAAGATCGAAGACTACTATCCGCCTGCCACTTTCCAGCGCATGAAGGCCTTTGCCGACAAGCAGGAAACGCCCTTCGTCGTCATCGACACCGAGACCATCGCCAACGCCTACGACGAACTGGGCAACTGCTTCCCCTTCGCCCGCATCTACTACGCGGTGAAGGCCAACCCGGCGGCGGAGATCATCCGTCTGCTGCGCGACAAGGGCTCGAACTTCGACATCGCCTCGATCTACGAGCTGGACAAGGTGCTGGCCGAGAGCGTCGGTGCCGAGCGCATCAGCTACGGCAACACCATCAAGAAGTCCCGCGACATCCGCTACTTCTACGAGAAGGGCGTGCGCCTGTTCGCCACCGACTCCGAGGCCGACCTGCGCAACATCGCCAAGGCCGCGCCGGGCTCGCGGATCTACGTGCGCATCCTCTCCGAGGGTTCCACCACCGCCGACTGGCCGCTGTCGCGCAAGTTCGGCTGCCAGCCGGACATGGCCCTGGACCTGTTGATCCTCGCCCGCGAACTGGGCCTGGTGCCCTACGGCGTGTCCTTCCACGTCGGCAGCCAGCAGCGCGACATCGACGTCTGGGACGCGGTGATCGCCAAGGTCAAGGTGATCTTCGAGCGCCTCAAGGAAGAGGACGGCATCCAGCTGAAGATGATCAACATGGGCGGCGGCTTCCCGGCCAACTACATCACCAAGACCAACAGCCTGGAGACCTACGCCGAGGAGATCATCCGCTTCCTCAAGGAAGACTTCGGAGACGAGCTGCCGGAGATCATCCTCGAGCCGGGCCGCTCGCTGATCGCCAACGCCGGCATCCTGGTCAGCGAAGTGGTGCTGGTGTCGCGCAAGTCGCGCACTGCCGTGGAGCGCTGGGTGTACACCGACGTGGGCAAGTTCTCCGGGCTGATCGAGACCATGGACGAGGCCATCAAGTACCCGATCTGGACCGAGAAGAAGGGCGAGATGGAGGAAGTGGTGATCGCCGGTCCGACCTGCGACAGCGCCGACATCATGTACGAGAACTACAAGTACGGCCTGCCGCTCAACCTGGCCAGCGGCGACCGGATCTACTGGCTGTCCACCGGCGCCTACACCACCAGCTACAGCGCCGTGGAGTTCAACGGCTTCCCGCCGCTGAAGGCCTTCTACCTGTAGGCTCTGCCTGCCAGCGAGAAAACGCCGCGCCTGTCGCGGCGTTTTTCATTGCGAATCCCCGAGGAGCGGACGCCATGCACCAGCCCCTGCCCAAGCTGCAGCAGATTCCCGCGAGCATCGCCGCGGTCGCCGACTACGAGCCCTTCGCCCGCGAGCGGATGAGCGAGCAGGCCTGGGCCTACATGGCCGGCGGTGCGGCGGACGAGCTGACCCTGCGCGCCAACTGCGCGGCCTTCCAGCGCCTGCGCCTGCGCAGCCGGGCGCTGCCGGAGCTGACGGACGGCCATACCCGCCTGGAGCTGTTCGGCCAGCGCCTGGAGCAGCCGATCCTGCTGGCACCGGTGGCTTACCAGAAGCTGCTCCACCCGGACGGCGAGCTGGCCACGGTGCTGGCGGCTTCGGCGGTGCGCGCCGGCATGGTAGTCAGCACCCAGGCCAGCGTGGCGCTGGAGGACATCGCCCGCCAGGCGCAGACGCCGCTGTGGTTCCAGCTCTACGTGCAGCCCGACCGCGAATTCACCCGCGAACTGGTTCGGCGCGCCGAGGCGGCCGGCTACCAGGCGCTGGTGGTGACCGTGGATGCGCCGGTCAACGGCCTGCGCAACCGCGAGCAGCGCGCCGGCTTCGTGCTGCCCGCGGGCATCGAGGCGGTCAACCTGCGCGGCATGCGCACGCTGCCGCCGGCCACCAGCCGGATCGGCGACAGCCCGCTGTTCGGCGGCCCGCTGCTGGCCGCTGCGCCGACCTGGCGGGATCTCGCCTGGCTGCGCTCGCTGACCCGCCTGCCGGTGCTGGTCAAGGGCGTGATGCACCCCGAGGACGCCCGTCGCGCGCTGGCCGAGGGCATCGACGGGATCATCGTCTCCAACCACGGCGGGCGCACCCTGGACACCCAGCCGGCGACCATCGAGGTCGTGGAGGAAATCGCCCGGGCCGTCGAGGGCCGGGTTCCGCTGCTGCTGGATGGCGGCATCCGCCGCGGCACCGACGTGTTCAAGGCCCTGGCCCTGGGCGCCAGTGCGGTGCTGGTGGGACGCCCCTATGTCTTCGGCCTGGCCGCGGCGGGCGCGCCGGGCGTCTGCCACGTGGTGCAGCTGCTGCGCGCCGAGCTGGAGGTGGCCATGGCCCTGACCGGCTGCCGGACCCTGGCCGACATCGGCCCCGGGCTGCTCTGGCGTTAGGGCCTGTTAACACTACTCCACGCGGCTTGCGGAGAGAGGCCCTGGGACGCTCAGTAGAGATCGCGGCGGTAGCGCCCGGCCTCGCGCAGCCGCTCCACCTCGGCGCTGCCGAGCAGGCCGTGGAGCAGGGCGTCCACCTCGTGGCCCATGCCCTGCAGGCTGCCGCAGACCAGCAGGCTGGCGCCGCGGGCCAGCCAGGCGCGCAGCTCGTCGGCGGCCTCGCGCAGCAGGTGCTGGACGTAGACCGGCTCGGCCTGGTCGCGGGAGAAGGCCAGATCCAGGCGCGCCAGATGGCCGTCGTGCTGCCAGGCCTCCAGTTCCGCGGCGAAGACGCGGTCGTGGACGGCGTTGCGTTCGCCGTACAGCAGCCAATGGCCGTGCCGGCCCAGGCGCGCGCGCTCACGCAGGTGGGCGCGCAGGCTGGCCAGACCGGTGCCGTTGCCGATCAGGATCAGCGGGCCGCAGTCGGCGGGCAGGCGAAAGCCCGGGTTGGCGCGCACGCGCAGGTCGATGGTTTCGCCGGGAGCGGCATGGCGACACAGCCAGCCGGAGCCGAGGCCGGGACGATCGTCGGGGTGCCGCATCTCCCTGACCAGCAGCTCGAGGTGGCCGTCGCCGGGCAGCGAGGCGATGGAGTATTCGCGGTGCGGCAGTCGTGGCAGCTGCTCCAGCAGTTGCGCGGCGGACAGCCCGATCAGTCCCTGGATATCGTCCGGCAGCTGGCGGCGGGCCAGGTGCCAGGCGAGCATGTGGCCGTCGTCCTGCAGCGCCTCGCCCGCCAGGCCGAGGCGCGCGAGCAGGACGGCGACCCGTTCGGGCGGCTGACAGGGGCCGATCTCGGCGATGTCGCCGGCCTGCCAGTCGGCGGCGGCATCCGGGCGCAGCTGCAGGTGGAACACCGGCGCGCCCCGGCTGCCGGGGTTGAGGCACTGGCGCCGGCTCAGCGTCCAGGGCTGGTAGTCGACCGCCTGCCAGTCGCTGAACGGGGCATTGTCGGCGAGCTGGCCGAGCTGCTGCTGCCAGCGGCGCAGCACTGCCGGATCGGCGCGATCGGCTTCCAGGCGGTCGAACAGCGGCGTAGCGCCCAGCTCGCGCAGGCGCCGGTCGAGACGACGGGCGAAGGCGCAGAACCGCGGGTACTGGAGATCGCCGAGGCCCAGTACGGCATATTCCAGCGGACGCAGGTCGAGGTGCTGGCCGAGCAGCTGGCGCTCGAAGCGTGCGGCATGGTCGGGCGCCTCGCCGTCGCCGTAAGTGCTGGCCACCAGCAGCAGGCGTGCGGGTTGTGGCAGCTGGCGCAGGTCGAGCGCCTCCAGCGGCAGGGCCTGGGCGGGCAGGCCGGCGCCGCGCAGCTGGGCGGCACTGCGCTCGGCGATGGTCCGGGCCTGACCGCCCTGGCTGGCGTAGGCGACCGGCAGGCCGTTGCCGCGGAGCGCATCGCTGCGTCCGGTCCGCCATTGCCGCCAGGCGTGCAGGCAGATGCCCAGCCAGGCGAGGACGGCCAGCAGGGCGGAGAGTTCGCGAGGGGGTTGCAGCCAGAGCAGCAGGGCGGCGAGTGCCAGGCAGGCGAGCGCGAGGAGCGGCTTCAAAGTCGTGGGCTCCGTGGCGATGAGGGCGGAGCGGTAGGGCGGGTGCAACCCGCCGGAAATGGCCTGGGTTCGCACCGGAATCGGCGGGTTTCACCCGCCCTACACGATCCGGCGGGGGTGGCTCAGGGGTTCAGCACTTCCAGGGTCGCGCTGTACACCGCGCGGCGCTCGCTGGCCGGCTTGGCGACGCCGTCCTTGCTGGTCAGCTCGGCTTCCAGCCAGTACATGCCGGCGCTCGGCCAGGTGATGGCGACCTTGCCCTGTGCATCGGTCTTCGCCTTGATCTCGCCGGTGTCGTCGCGGTAGCGGTTGCCGCCGGGGATCACGGTGATCTCCAGGTCCTTGGCCGGCTTGCCGTCGATCAGGAAGGCGAACTCGGCCGCCTCACCGGCGACCAGATCGTTGGGATGGGTGACCGGCACCAGCTCCAGGCCCTGGTTGGTGGGCTTGAGCACGGTGTCGGTGGGTTTGCCGGAGGTGACGAAGACCTCCATGCGGTTGCTGGTCTGCACCACCTTCAGGTCCTCGGCCTTGGCCGGCACGCCCTTGGCCAGGTCCTCGGCCTTGCCCATCCAGCGGCGGCGCTCCTCGCCTTCCTTCCAGCTGGCCATCAGGCCGCTATTGGCCACCGCCAGCTTGTAGGTGCCCTTCTGGGTCAGGTGCACGTCGAAGGTGCTGCGGTAGCGGCCGAGGCTGCCATTCTCGGCCTTCACCTCGCTGCCGTCGGGGGCCAGCACCAGCAACTTGTTGGCCGGGCGGCGCATCGGTGGCTGGCCGCCGGGCGCGGGCTGGCCGGCCTGCGCGGCAGGCTTGCCATCGGGGCCGCCCTGCGGCGCCGGAGCGCGGGGCGACACTTGCTGCGGCTTGCCGATGCCTTCCAGCTGCAGCGGGAAGTGCTCGAAGTAGAACAGGTCGTTGGACACCGCGGCGTCAACGGTGACCCAAGGATCCTCGCCGGACAGCACGGTGGCGGAGGGCAGCATCCAGGCGCGGTGGGCCTGGGCGGACAGCGGCAGGCAGACGGCGAGGGCCAGGGCGGTCCATTTGAACATCGGTTTCATGGCGGTTCCCTTGGATCATGGGGTCAGCTGGAGGGTGACGGCGCCCAGCTCGCTCTTGCCCTGGGCCTGGTGCTGTTCGGCCTGGCGGGGCGGCCAGGCGAAGGGGACGCGCAGCAGCTCGCGGCCGCCGACCTCGCGCGCCGCCTCGACCACCAGACTGTACTCGCCGGCCGGCAGGTCCTTGAGCTGGGCGCTGTCGCCGGCGAAGCTCAGGCTGTGGGTGCCGACCGCGCGGGTCGCGCCGCTGACGCCATCGACCGGCAGCTCGAGGCCGCGGCCGCTGCGGCGCCACCACTGGCGCAGGTCCTTGAGCCACTTCTCGCCTTCCTTGTCCTTCATCTTCAGGTCGTACCAGACCGCCAGGTCGGCGACGTGCTGCTGGTCGGGCTTCTCCAGCCAGATGGCGACGTAGGGGCGGTGGTACTCGGCGACCTCGAGGCGAGGGATTTCCACGCCGACCTGCAGTCCGGCGGCGAAGGCCGGGGCGGCGAGCAGCGAGCAGAGGGGCAACAGCAGGCGTTTACGCATGGGCAGGCTCCTTCAATGGATGAACAGCAGGGCGATCAGCAGCGGCAGCAGCAGGCCGAGGCCCGTCAGTGGCCAGGTGGTCGGCCGGACGGCGGCCTGGCGTTGCAGGAGCACAAGGCCGGTGAGGCTGAAGACCACGCAGACCCCGGCGAAGAGGTCGATGAACCAGCTCCAGGCAGTGCCGGTGTGACGGCCCTTGTGCAGGTCGTTGAGGTAGGCGATCCAGCCGCGATCGGTGTCCTCGTACTCCAGCTCGCCCGACTTCAGGTCGAGGCTCAGCCAGGCATCGCCGCCCGGACGGGGCAGGCCGACGTACAGTTCGTCCTCCGTCCACTCGGCCTCGCGCCCGGCCAGGCGGATGTCCAGCTCCTCTTCCAGCCAGCGTTGCAGTCCGGCCGGCAGACCGGCCCCAGGGGGCTCGGCCCGCAATGTGGCAAGCAGGGCCTCGGGCAGCCGGGCGCTGCGGCTTTCCACCCGCGGCGTGCTCTCGATCTGCGCGGCGTGGTTGAGGGTGAGGCCGGTGATGGCGAACAGCAGCATGCCGGCCAGACAGAGGGCGGAGCTGATCCAGTGCCATTGACGGAGGGTGCCGAGCCAGAGGGGACGGGGCATGCAGAGGCTCTGTACGGAGAGGAGTGGAAGTCTGGGCGGGGATTCTAGGAGGGCTTCGCGATGTATGCGAAAAATTTACCAATAATATACGTTCGCGTTTGCGGGGTGACGGAGCCTTATCCATCGGCGCTGCGGCAGGGGGCTGCGCGCAGCTTCCGGAACGCAGGCTCCGTCGCGGGCGCTGGCCTTTCCCTCAGGACGTCGCCGCCTCCAGCTCGGCGCAGCGCCGGGCATAGGCTTCGGCAATGTCGGCGACTTCCGCGATGGCGGCCTGCCGCAGTTCGTCGCGGGTCTTGCGCAGGAATTTCAGATGGCCGAGGGCGAGGGCTTCGCGCAGCCAGTGCCGGGCCTCGTCCCAGCGGCCCAGGCTCATCAGCACCGTGGCGTAGCTGAACTGGCCGCGGAAGTCGCCGGCTTCGGCGGAGCGCCGGTACCAGGCGAAGGCCTGTTCCTCGTTGCGTGCGACTCCACGGCCGGTGGCGAGCAGGTTGGCGTAGTTGTACATACCCCAGTCGAGGCCGTGCTCGGCTGCCGTGCGGTAATGGCGGGCGGCGGCCGCCTCGTCGACGGGGCCGCCCCAGCCCAGTTCGCAGCAGCGGCCCAGCATGTTGCTGGCCATCGCATGGCCGTGCCGAGCGGCGATCTCGAACCAGTCGCGGGCCAGCGCCGCATCGCGCTGGATGCCCAGGCCGTCGAGCAGCAGTTGGCCGAGCAGGGCCTGGGCCTCCAGTTCGCCGGCGCTCGCCGCGGCGAGAACCCAGCGGGCGGCCTGGCGCGGGTCCTCGGCCAGGCGCTGTCCCAACTGCGCGAGGTCGGGCTTTTCGGTGCGGTGCAGGATGAAGCTCATGGTCGTGCGTTCACACCTCGCCCCAGCGGCGCAGCAGGTTGTGGTAGTTGCCGGTCAGCTGGACCAGCGCCGGGTGGTCCGGCACGTCGCGCGACAGGCTCTGGATCGCCTGGTCCATCTCGTACAGCAGGCTGCGCTGGGAGTCCTCGCGGACCAGGCTCTGGGTCCAGAAGAAGGAGGCATAGCGTGCCCCGCGGGTGACCGGCGTGACCTGGTGGATGCTGGTGGCCGGGTAGAGCACCAGATCGCCGGCCGGCAGCTTGACCCGCTGCACGCCGTAGGTGTCCTGGATCACCAGCTCGCCGCCGTCGTACTCGTCCGGGTCGCTGAAGAACAGCGTGGAGGAGAGGTCGGTGCGCACCCGCTCGGCGGAGCCGCGTACCTGGCGCACGGCGTTGTCGATGTGGAAGCCGAAGGTGCCGCCGTCGGTGTAGCAGTTGAACAGCGGCGGATAAACCTTGTGCGGCAGCGCGGCGGACATGAACTGCGGGTTCTGCCAGAGACGCTCGAGCATGGCGGTGGCGATCTCCAGGGCCAGCGGGTCGTCCTCGGCCAGTTGCAGATTGTGCTTGGTGCGCGCCGACTGGTAGCCCGCGGTCGCCTTGCCGTCGAGCCACTGCGCCTGCTCCAGTGCCTGGCGAATGCGCCGGACCTCGTCGCGGGAAAATACCCCGGGAATGTGTAGCAGCATGATGGCTGGCTCCTGTTAATCGAGAATCTATCTCAAATAGTATTTGCTTTGATTTGGTCGGTAAATGGCGCCAGGCTCAAAAAAATAATTACTAGCGTATGTAAATATGTATGAATTGCTTGTGATAATCATTCTTGTTTAGAGTGCGCGCCATTCGTTCCATCGTGGGGGAAAATCGAAATGTCGCGTATCAACGAGCGTCCGACCGCCAAGCCGTGCGTGCTGGCTTCTGCCTTGGGAGTCGTCACCGCGGTGACCGCGGTCGGTGGGTTGCGTGCCGAGGAGGCGGCACAGAAGGAAACCGCTCGCAAGGATGCGGAGAAGAAGGCGGTGCTGTCGCTGGAATCCGACACCGTGGTCGGGGAGCAGGAGGGCGACTACAAGGTCGAGTCGGCCTCGAAGAAGTTCACCGCGCCGCTGCGCGAGACGCCCAAGTCGGTCACCATCATTTCCCAGCAGGTCATCGAGGACACCGGCGCCCTGACCCTGGTCGACGCCCTGCGCACCACCTCGGGCATCACCTTCGGCGCCGGCGAGGGCGGCAACCCGGCGGGCGACCGGCCGATCATCCGCGACTTCAACGCCGAGAGCGACACCTTCATCGACGGCCTGCGCGACGTCGCCTCGCAGACCCGCGAGATCTTCAACATCGAGCAGATCGAGGTGAGCAAGGGCCCGGGCTCGGCGTACACCGGCGCGGGCTCGACCGGCGGCAGCATCAACATGATCACCAAGACCGCCAAGCGCAACAACTTCCTCGACCTCAGCCAGACCTTCGGCTCGGACCAGACCCGCCGCTCGACCCTGGACCTCAACCGGATGCTGACCGACCAGGTCGGCTTCCGCCTGAACCTGATGAAGCACGACGCGAACGTCGCCGGCCGCGAAGGGGTGGACGTCAGTCGCTGGGGCTTCGCGCCGACCATCACCTTCGGCTTCGACACCCCGACCCGCGCGACCTTCTCCTACTACCACCTGGAAGCCGACGACATGCCGGACTACGGCATTCCGCTGAGCCCGTCCGGCATCGGCGTGAAGCGCCGTCCGGTGGGCGACAAGGATGCCTTCTACGGTCTGACCGGCCGCGACTACCGGGAAAGCACCACCGACTCGGGTACCTTCAAGATCGAGCACGATATCAACGAGAACGTGACGATCTCCAACTCCTTCCGCCAGGTGCGCACCACCCTCGACTACATCGCCACCAACCCGGACGATTCCCGGAACAACATCCGCCGCGGCCTGGTGTGGCGCTCGCCGAAGAGCCGCAACTCCACCTCGGAAGGCTGGGTGAACCAGACCGACATCCAGGCGAAGTTCAACACCGGCTTCATCGAGCACACCATGGTGGGCGGCATCGAGATCACCGACCAGGACGTGCACAACCGCCCCTACGCCTTCTACACCGCAAGCGGCGCCGCCATCTCCACCACTGCCAGCTGTAACGCCGCCTCGCAGGCCTCGGGCAACTGCACCGCCCTGGACAACCCGACCTACAAGGACGATTGGGCCGGTTACTACAAGGATGGTCTGGCCTATACCGACACCGATACCCAGACCAAGTCCGCCTACCTGTTCGACACCCTCAAGTTCAACGACAAGTGGTCGCTGAATCTCGGCCTGCGCTACGACGACTTCGAGACCACGTCCTCGGGCTACAGCAACACCGTGGGCAATTTCAAGTACGAGGACAACAACAACTTCTGGAGCCACCAGCTGGGCGTGGTCTACAACCCGCTGCCCAACGGCAGCATCTACGTGGCCTGGTCGACCTCGCGCAACCCGGTCGGCGAAACCTCCGGCGAAGGCGCCGACAGCATCGGGGTCAACACCCAGGACCTCGAGCCGGAACGCAACCGCAACATCGAGCTGGGCACCAAGTGGGAGTTCTTCGACGGCCGCCTGGCGCTGGACTCGGCGATCTTCAAGACCAAGAAGAGCAATGCGCGGGTTTCCGATCAGGACGGCCGGACGCAGAACATGGGTGAGGTGGAGATCAAGGGCTTCGAGCTGGGCGTCAGCGGCCGTATCACCCGCGAATGGCAGATCTTCGCCAACTACACCTACCTGGACAGCGAGATCGTCAACGGCGGCGTGGTGGACATCGACCCGAGTTCGGCAGTCGTGCGCGTCGACGGCGCCAACGACGGCAACGAGAACCCCAGCACCCCGGAAAACAGCTTCAGCCTGTGGAACACCTATCAGCTGTTCCCCTTCCTGACCGTCGGCGGCGGCGCCAACTACATGGATTCGCGCTACGGCGATGCGGCCAACACGGCGCGCGTGTCCAGCTACTGGCGCTACGATGCCATGGCCAACCTGAAGGTGAGCAAGAACCTCGACCTGCAGCTGAACGTGCAGAACCTGACCGACAAGCGCTACTTCGACCAGGTCTACCCGACTCACATGGCCCACGTGGCGCCGGGGCGCACCGTGCTGCTGGCCACCAACCTGCATTTCTGAGAAGGCTGCGAAGCCGCCGAAGGCCGCCTGCGGGCGGCCTTTGCGTTTGTGCTGTATCGCAGGGGGTAAAGGTTGGGTAAAAAACAGGTTTGTTGAAAAACGTTCTCGAATAGAATTGTTTCGCACCAGCATGGGCGGTGTAGTGTGGCGGGCGACCGCGTTTCGATTCCAACCGTGCCGCCAGGCGGCATCGATCAGGTGACATCAGGTGGTGAAGAAGATCCTTTTCCAACTGCACTGGTTGCTCGGCATCAGTGCCGGGCTGGTGCTGGCGGTCATGGGCGTGACCGGCGCGACCCTGTCCTACCAGGGCGAACTGCTGCGCTTTCTCAATCCCGGGGTGATGACCGTCGAGGTGCCGCAGGGGGCGCAGGCATTGAGTCCGGACGATCTGCTCGAGCGCCTGCGCAGGCAGGTGGGGCCGCGCCAGGTGCTCGGACTGACCCTGTCGGGCGCGCCGGACGATGCGGCCCAGGTGATCGTCAGCGGTGGCGGTCCGCGCGGCGAGACCCTCTATGCCGATCCCTACAGCGGCGACCTGCTCGGCGCGGCACGCGGCCAGGGCTTCTTCCGTTTCATGATGCAGGTGCACCGCTGGCTGGCCATCGGTGATACCGGCAAGGCGATCACCGGCGCCTCGACCCTGATCCTGGTGTTCCTCTGCCTGTCCGGCCTCTACCTGCGCTGGCCGCGCCGGGCCGGCGACTGGCGCGCCTGGCTGAGCCTCGACTGGTCGCGCCGGGGGCGCGGTTTCCTCTGGGGCCTGCATGCGGTGGCCGGCACCTGGGCGCTGCTGTTCTACCTGCTGGCCGCACTGACCGGCCTGAACTGGTCCTACGACTGGTACCGCCAGGGCCTCTTCGCCCTCGCCGGCGAGCCCGCCCCGCAGCACGGCGGTCCCGGCGGCGGACGCCGCGGCGCGCCGGCGGGCGGCCAATCCGGCCAAGCTCCGGTACCGGCTCCGGCGATCACCCTCGATCCGCTGTTCCAGGCCTTCCGCCGCGAGGTGGGGGATGCCTACCGGCAGGTCAACCTGACGCTGCCCGAGCGTCCCGGTCAGCCGCTGCAAGTCATGTACGTGATGGCCGATGCCGACCACGCCCGGGCCGTCAACCGCCTGAGCCTCGACGTCGCCAGCGGTGCGCCGCTCAAGCACGAGCGCTATGCGGACAAGAGCCTGGTCCAGCGGCTGCTCGCCAGTCTCTATCCGCTGCACACCGGCGAGTATTTCGGCCAGCCCGGCCGCGTGCTGATGCTGCTCGCCAGCCTGGGTATGCCGCTGTTCTTCATCACCGGCTGGCAGCTCTATCTCGACCGCCGACGCAGCCGTCGCGCCGCCCGCGAAGCACAGCAGGCCGTGGCAGTGTCGGCCGGTGGCCAGCCGTGGCTGATCGGCTTCGCCAGCCAGAGCGGCTTCGCCGAACGCCTGGCCTGGCAGGCCGCCAGCCAGCTGCAGGCGGGCGGCGCCGCGGTGCAGGTGCGCTCGCTGGCGCAGCTCGACGAGAGCGATCTGCGCGGCGCCGAGCGCGCATTGTTCGTGGTCAGCACCTTCGGCGACGGCGAGGCGCCGGACAGTGCGCGCGGCTTCGTGCGCCGGGTGCTCGGCAGCGACTGCGAGCTGAGCCATCTGCAGTACGCCCTGCTCGGTCTCGGCGACCGTCAGTACCAGCATTTCTGCGCCTTCGCCCGGCGCCTCGACCAGTGGCTGCGCAACCAGGGCGCACGGGCGCTGTTCGCTCCGGTGGAGGTGGACGGCGTTGATGTCGAGGCCCTGCAGACCTGGCGCGAGCAACTCGGCCGGCTGTCCGGCAGCGAGCCACCGGCACCGGAGGAGGAGGGTTTCAGCGAGTGGATGCTGCTGGCCCGCGAATGCCTCAACCCGAGCAGCACGGCCGAGCCGGTCTGGCGTCTGGTCTTCCAGATTCCGGGCGGACAGCACTGGCAGGCCGGCGATCTGGTGGAGGTCCGTCCGCCGCAGGCCGATGCGCTGCCGCGCTGCTATTCGGTCGCCTCGCTGGAGACGGATGGCGTGCTGGAGCTGCTGGTGCGCCGCCAGCGGCGCCCCGACGGCACGCCCGGGCTGTGCTCCGGCTGGCTGTGCGAGCTGGCGCCGGGCGCCCGCGTGCCGATGCGCCTGCGCGTCAACAGCGGCTTCCGCCTGCCGGCTGGCGACCGGCCACTGCTGCTGATCGGCAACGGCGCCGGCCTCGCCGGGCTGCGTAGCCTGCTGCGCGAGCGCGTTCGCCGCGGCCAGAACAGCAACTGGTTGATCTTCGGCGAGCGCAGCGAAGCCCACGACTTCCTCTGTCGCGACGAACTGCTGGCCTGGCAGGCGGAAGGGGGGCTGGCCCGTCTCGACCTGGCCTTCTCCACCGACGCAGGAAGCAAGGTCTACGTGCAGGATCGCCTGCGCGAAGCCGCCGATGCCCTGCGCAACTGGCTGGCCGAGGGTGCCGTCATCTACCTGTGCGGCAGCCGCGGCATGGCTTCCGGCGTCGAGGCGGTGCTCATCGAGCTGCTCGGCAGCGCCGAGGTCGAGCGCCTGCGCGACGAGGAGCGCTTCCGCCGCGATCTCTTCTGAGTCCGCTCTGCGGGGGCATTTCCCCCGCAGGCTTGCGGCAGCTCGACGGAAGTTCCAAGCTAGTTCCATGAAAACCACTACCCGCATCCTCCTCAACTGCGACATGGGCGAGAGCTTCGGGGCCTGGAGGATGGGCAACGATGCGCTCGCCATGCCGCTGATCGACCAGGCCAACCTGGCTTGCGGCTTCCATGCCGCCGACCCCCTGACCATGCAGCACAGCGTGGCCCTCGCGGTGCGCCACGGGGCGAGCATCGGCGCGCATCCGGCCTACCCGGACCTGGCCGGCTTCGGCCGTCGCCACATGGACTGCTCGGCCGACGAGGTGCGCGCCCAGGTGCTCTATCAGCTCGGCGCGCTGGACGCCTTCTGCCGCGCCGCCGGCACCTGCATCGACTACGTCAAGCCGCACGGCGCGCTGTACAACGACCTGGTGCGCGACGACGAACTGCTCGCCGCCGTGCTGGAGGCCTGCGCGGCATTCCGTCCGGGTCTGCCGCTGATGGTCCTGGCGCTGGCCGACAACGCCCGCGAGCGCCGGCTCGCCGAGGCCGCCGGAGTGCCGCTGCTGTTCGAGGCCTTCGCCGACCGCGCCTATCTGTCCGACGGCCGGCTGGCGCCGCGCCGCCTGAGCGGGGCGGTACACCGCGAGCCCGAGCGCATCCTCGCCCAGGCCCTGGCCATCGCCCGCGGCGAGTCCTTCCCGGACCTCGACGGCAAACCGCTGTGCTTGCGCGCCGACAGTCTCTGCGTGCACGGCGACAATGCCGAGTCGCTGGCCGTACTGCGCCGCCTGCGCGCGGCCCTCGACGGCCTCTGATGCGTCTCGAGCCGGTCGGCGCCGAAGCCCTGCTGCTGGTCCTGGCCGAGCAGCCGGATGCCGATCTGCCGCTGCGCATCGCCGCCCTGGCCGACCGGATCCACCTCGAACTCGGGCCGCTGCTCGTCGACCTGGTGCCCGGCTGGACCACCCTGCTGCTGCATTACGACCTGCTGCGTACCGACCACCTGCAGCTCGGCAAGCGCCTGCTGCCCCTGCTCGAGGACTGGTGCGCCGAGGCGCAGCCTCCGCGCAGCGGACGTCTGCACGAGATTCCCGTCTGGTATGCCGGCGAGGACCTGGCCGAGGTGGCCCGCGCCTGCGTCTTGAGCGAGGCCGAGGTGATCGCCCTGCACAGCGGCATGGAGTACCGGGTCGGCGCCATCGGCTTCGCCCCGGGCTTCGCCTATCTGGGCGAGCTGGACGCGCGCCTGGCCCTGCCGCGCCGGCGCACGCCGCGCATCCGGGTGCCGGCCGGCTCGCTGGCCATCGCCGAGCGGCAGACGGCGGTCTATCCCCAGGCTTCGCCGGGGGGCTGGCACCTGATCGGGCGCTGTCCGCGGCACCTGTTCGACGCCCATGCCAAGCCGCCCTGTCCGCTGGCGGTGGGCGACCGGGTGCGCTTCCTCGCCATCGACGAGGCGACCTTCCGCGCCGAGGGCGGTGTGCCGTGACGGGCCTTGCGGTGATCCGCCCCGGTCCGCTCAGCCTGCTGCAGGATGCCGGCCGCCTGGGCTGGCAGCACCTCGGCGTGTCGCCTGCGGGCCCGCTGGACATTCATGCGGCGGCCTGGGCCAATCGCCTGCTGGACAACCGCCGGGGCACGCCGCTGGTGGAGATCGCTCTCGGCGGCACGGAGCTGCAAAGCGCAATAGACACCTGGGTGGCGGTCTGCGGTGCCGAGCTGGATATCCGGCTGGACGGCGCGCCGCGGCCGAACTGGTCACGCTTCGCCGTGCGCGCCGGTCAGCGGCTTGGCCTCGGCTTCGCGCGCAGCGGCCAGCGCGCCTACCTGGCGGTGGCAGGGGGCTTTCGCGCCGGCGCGGTGCTGGGCAGCGTGGCCACCCAGACCCGTGAGGGCCTCGGCGGTCTGCACGGCGACGGCCGGTCCCTGTGCGCCGGAGACGTGCTGCCCTGCGCGCCGGCCAGCCTGCCCGGCGCAGCCAGCGTGCCCTGGCGCTTCGTGCCGGACTACCGGGCCGAGCCCTGCCTGCGGGTGATGCTCGGCGGCGACGCCGGGGATTTTTCCGTGGCCGATCGCCAGCGCTTCTTCGCCCAGCCCTGGCGCCTCAGCCCGCAGTCCGATCGCATGGGCACGCGCCTTTCCGGCGAACCCTTGCGGGCGCCCACGCGGCAGTGGTCGCTGGGCGTGGCCACGGGGGCGATCCAGGTACCGCCTGATGGCCAGCCGATCGTACTGATGGCCGACCGGCAGACCATGGGCGGCTATCCCATTCTCGGCTGGGTGCATCCGCTGGATCTGGGATTGCTGGCTCAGTGCCCGGCGCATCGGACGGTGCGCTTCGCGCGGGTGAGGGTGAAGACGGTGCAGGAGGAGGTGCGGGAGTTCTATCGGTTCTTCGGACGCTGAGCGCTTGAGGGACACAAGCTTGGTTTTCTCTTGCCAGACCTGCATGCTCAATCGCGACGCTTTCCTCGGCCCGAACTACAGATTTCGCCTTGCACGGCGACTTACTTTTTTCAGTCGCGAAAAAAGTAAGCAAAAACGCTTGCCCCTGTCATCCGGCCCCGCCTGTGGCGGGGTTCCCTCCCTCCGTCGTTGCTCCAAGGGCTCGCTACGAAGGGCCATCCATGGCCCTCGCAGCTCTCGCGGCATCCATGCCGCTCGACCCTTTGCGCAACGACTTCGCTCGGCCTCCTGAAAGGGGCATTCGGAGCTGCCTGGAAATTTCTGCATCAGCAGCAAGAAGAGCTTTTGGGCTTCTACCCAACTATCAGCCGCCACCCCACTCCCGTCAGGAGGCCGAGCGCAGGCATTGCGCAGGGGGACGCGAGGCATGGACGCCGAGCGAATCACGAAGGGACAGGGACGCCCCTTCGTGACGGCCCCCGGAGCAGTGCCGGAGCGAGGGAACCCGTAGCGGAGCGCAGCGCAGTGAAGGGCCGGATGTCGGGCGCGCTTTCTCTTTGGTTACTTTCTCTTTCGCGCGAGCAAAGAGAAAGTGACTCGCCGTGCAAGGCGAAACCTGTCGGTCCGGCCGAGGAAAGCGCGACGTTATGACCGCGGAAAAGGGGCCGCCACTCCCAGCATACTCACACGAACCGCTCCGCATAATGACAAGCCACCTCCCTCCCATCCACCTCCCGCAATGCCGGCACCTCCACTCGGCAGCGCTCCGTCGCATACGGACAGCGCGGATGGAACACGCAACCGGCCGGCGGCTCCAGCGGGTTGGGCGGCTCGCCAGCGAGGCGGACGCGCTGGTGGCCCGGCTCGGGGTGCAGGCTCGGCGTGGCGGCGAGCAGGGCCTGGGTGTAGGGGTGCAGCGGCTTTTGGTAGATCCGTTCGGCGGGGCCGAGCTCCATGGGCCGGCCGAGGTACATCACCAGCAGGCGGTCGGCGATGTGGCGTACCACCGCCAGGTTGTGGGAGATGAACACATAGGCGGTGCCGAATTGCTGCTGCAGCTCCAGGAACAGGTTGAGCACCTGGGCCTGCACCGACACGTCGAGCGCCGAAGTCGGCTCGTCGGCGACCAGCACCTTGGGGCGCAGCATCATCGCCCGGGCGATGGCGATGCGCTGGCGCTGGCCGCCGGAGAACATGTGCGGGTAGCGTGCGTAGTGCTCGGCGCGCAGGCCGACCCGGTCGAGCATCGCCAGCACCCGGACACGGCGCTCGGCGCCGGAAAGGTCGGTGTTGATGGCCAGCGGTTCGGCCAACTGGTCGCCGATCCGCCGGCGCGGGTTGAGCGAGGCGTAGGGGTTCTGGAAGACCATCTGCACGTCGCGGCGCAGCTGTCGGTGATCGGTGGCGGCGACGTCCCGGCCGGCGATCTGCAGCGAGCCGGCGGTCGGCGCCTCGATCAGGGTCAGGGCGCGAGCCAGGGTCGACTTGCCGCAGCCGGACTCGCCGACCACCGCCAGGGTCTCGCCGGCCTCGAGTGCGAAGGACAGGCCGTTCAACGCCTGGACGCGGGCGGCGGGGCGGAACAGGCCGCGGGAGACGCGGTAGTGACGGATCAGGTCGCGGGCGATCAGCACCGGGCTCATGGGCTCTCCTGGTTGCGCGGGTGATAGCAGCGCGCCTGGCTCTGCCGCTTGGCCTCCAGCGGCGGGCGCAGGGCGCGGCAGTCGTCCTGCACGTAGGCGCAGCGCGGTGCCAGCAGGCAGCCGATCGGGCGGTCGTGGTGGCCGGGGACGCTGCCCGGCAGGCCGCGCAGCGGGCGGCGTGCGGTGCCGGCCTCCGGCAGGGCGGCGAGCAGCGCCTCGGTGTAGGGGTGCGCCGGGGCGTCGAACAGGCCGGGCAGGGCGCCGACCTCGACCGCCTGGCCGGCGTACATGACGCAGACCCGGCTGGCGCATTCGGCGACCACGGCGAGGTCGTGGCTGATCAGCAGCAGGGCCATGCCGCGCTCGCGCTGCAGGTTCAGCAGCAGCTCGAGGATCTGCGCCTGGATGGTCACGTCTAGGGCGGTGGTCGGCTCGTCGGCGATCAGGAGAAGCGGCTCGGCGGCGATCGCCAGGGCGATGGCCACGCGCTGGGCCATGCCGCCGGAGAGCTGGTGCGGATAGGCCTCCAGGCGGCTGGCGGCGGCCGGGATCTCGACCTGTTCGAGCAGTTCCAGGGCGCGCCGGCGGGCGGCGGCACCGCGCAGGCCGAGGTGCTGGCGCAGCACTTCCTCGAGCTGGAAGCCGACACGGTAGCTGGGGTCGAGGGCGGCCAGCGGGTCCTGGAAGACCATCGCCAAGTCCTTGCCGAGCAGCCTGCGCCGCTGGCGCCCGCCGAGGGCGAGCAGGTCGTGGCCGGCGAACTGCAGGCGCTCGGCAGCGACCCGGCCGGGCGGGTCGATCAGGCCGAGCAGGGCGAGCATGGCCTGCGACTTGCCGGAGCCGGACTCGCCGACGATGGCCAGCACCTCGCCGGCCTCCAGACGCAGGTCGAGGCCGTCCACCACCGGCGGGGCGTCGGCGGGGCCGTAGCGCACGCTGAGGTTGTCGATTTCCAGCAGGCTCATGGCATGCTCCTCAAGCCAGGTTCTTCAGCTTCGGGTCCAGCGCGTCGCGCAGGCCGTCGCCGACCAGGTTGATCGCCAGCACGCTCGAGAGGATGGCCAGGCCCGGCAGGGTCACCACCCACCAGGCACGTTCGATGTAGTCCCGCGCCGCGGCCAGCATGGTGCCCCATTCGGGCGTCGGCGGCTGCACGCCGAGGCCGAGAAAGCCCAGCGCGGCGGCGTCCAGGATGGCCGCGGAAAAGCCCAGGGTGGCCTGGACGATCAGGGGCGCCAGGCAGTTCGGCAGCACCGCGACGAACATCAGGCGCAGCCGTCCGGCGCCGGCCAGCTGCGCGGCGGTGACGTAGTCGCGGTGGATCTCGCCGAGCACCGCGGCGCGGGTCAGGCGCACGTAGGCGGGCAGCGAGACGATGGCGATCGCCAGCACGGTGTTGAGCAGCCCCGGACCGAGCACGGCGACCACCGCCACCGCCAGCAGCAGGGCGGGCAGCGCCAGCATGACGTCCATCAGGCGCATGATCGCAGGGCCGAGCAGGCGCGGGAAGAAGCCGGCACAGAGGCCGAGCAGCACGCCGGGCAGCAGCGACAACGCCACCGAGGCCAGGCCGATCAATAGCGACAGACGCGCCCCATGGATCAGCCGCGAGAGCAGGTCGCGGCCCAGTTCGTCGGTGCCGAGCAAAAAGCGGGCTTGTCCGCCCTCCAGCCAGGCTGGCGGGGCGAGCATGAAGTCGCGGTGCTGGGCGGCGGGATCGAAGGGCGCGAGCCAGGAGGCCAGCAGCGCGCAGGCGGCGAGCACGGCGAGAAACAGCAGGGCGGCGAGGGCGCCGCGGTTGCGCGCGAAGGCCTGGCAGAACTCGCGCAAGGGCGAGGGGTAGGCCGACTCGGCGGCAAGAGAGGCAAGTGTGTTCATCGGTCAACCCTGGTGAAATTCATGAGCCATGCGTGGTTCCCACGCAGGCGTCCGGGAGCGTCGGCGTTCACAACGGGTTCAGCGTCCATGGCGGATGCGCGGATTGGCCAGGCCATAGAGGATGTCCACGACGAAGTTGGTCAGGATGACCAGCGCGGCGATCAAGAGGATGCCGTTCTGCACCACCGGGTAGTCGCGGGCGCCGATGGCCTCGATCAGCCACTTGCCGATGCCCGGCCAGGAGAAGAGGGTCTCGGTGAGCACCGCGCCGGAAAGCAGCGAGCCGACCTGCAGGCCGAACACCGTGAGCACCGGGACCAGGGCGTTGCGCAGGGCGTGCACGAACACCAGCCGCGCCGGCGACAGGCCGCGGGCGCGGGCGGCGCGGATGTAGTCCTCGCGCAGCACTTCGAGCATCGCCGAGCGGGTCATGCGGGCGATCACCGCCAGCGGGATGGTGCCGAGCACGATGGCCGGCAGGATCAGGTGGCGCAGGGCGTCGAGGAAGGCGCCCTGCTCTTCGCTGAGCAGGGTGTCGATGAGCATGAAGCCGGTCACCGGCTCCACGTCGTAGAGCAGGTCGAGGCGCCCGGAGACCGGGGTCCAGCCGAGCTCTACGGAGAAGAACATGATCAGCACCAGCGCCCACCAGAAGATCGGCATCGAGTAGCCGGTCAGCGCCAGGCCCATGGTGCCGTGGTCGAGGATGGAGCCGCGCTTCAGTGCCGCGAGGGTGCCGGCGAGCAGGCCGAGGACGCAGGCCAGCAGCAGGGCGGCGAGGGCCAGCTCGACGGTGGCCGGAAACAGGCTGGCGAACTCGCTCCAGACGCTCTCGCGGGTGCGCAGCGACTGGCCGAGATCGCCTCGCGCCAGCTGGCCGAGGTAGTTCAGGTACTGCTCGTGCAGCGGCCGGTCGAGGCCGAGCCGGTGCATGGCCTCGGCGTGCATCTGCGGATCGAGGCGGCGCTCGCCCATCATCACCTCCACCGGGTCGCCGGGGATCAGGCGGATCAGGGCGAAGGTCAGCAGGGTCACGCCGAGGAAGGTGGGGATCAGCAGCCCGAGACGGCGGGCGAGGAAGGACAGCATACGCGGGGTTCACTCCGGGTCGCTGGCCGGAGTGCGGCGCACCCCGGCGAAGTTGTTGGTGCCCAGCGGGCTGATCACGAAGCCCTCGACGTCGCGGCGCACGGCGGCGAACTCGCGGGGATGGGCCAGGGGAATCCAGGGCGCCTGCTCGTGGAAGATCGCCAGGGCCTGGCGGTAGAGCGCAGCGCGCTGCGCCTGGTCGGTCGTGCGGCGCGCTTCGCGCAGCAGGGCGTCGAACCGTTCGTCGCACCAGCCGGCCTGGTTTTCGCCGGAGGCGGCGGCGGTGCAGGACAGATTGGGGGTGAGGAAGTTGTCCGGATCGCCGTTGTCGCCGGCCCAGCCCATGAACACCAGGTCGTGCTCGCCGTTCTTCGCCCGCTTGATCAGCTCGCCCCATTCCAGCACGCGGATCTCCGCCTGGATGCCGATAGCGGCCAGGTCGGCCTGCAGCAACTGGGCGCCGATGCCGGGGTTGGGATTGGTCGGCCCGCCGCCGGGGCGGGTCCAGATGCTCAGCTTCAGTCCTTGGGCGTGTCCGGCCTCGGCCAGCAGGGTGCGGGCCCACTCCGGATCGTGGGGCCAGCCGGCGAGCGCCGGGTCGGAGCCCCACAGGCTCGGCGGGTAGGGCGCCGCCGCCGGGGCGGCGCCGTCCTCGCCGTACTGGGCGCGCAGGTAGGCGGCCTTGTCGAGGGCGAGGTTGAGCGCCTGGCGCACCCGCACATCGTCGAGCGGCGGGTGACGGGTGTTGATGCCGATGTAGGCGACCAGCAGCGGCTCGTCCTCCAGCACCGCGATGCGTGGGTCCCTGCGCAGACCGGGCAAATCCACCGGACGCGGGTAGAGGGCGATCTGGCAGTCGCCGGCCTTGAGCTTCTGCACCCGCACGTTGGGCTCGGGGGTGATGGCGAAGATCAGCCGCTCGATGGCCGGTGCGCCGTCCCAGTAGTCGGGGTTGCGCCGGAAGCGCACCTGGGCGTCCTTCTCGTAGCGCTCGAAGATGAAGGGGCCCGTGCCCACCGGCTGGCTGTTGAGGCGCTCCGGGGTGCCGGCCGCCAGCAGCCGGTCGGCGTACTCGGCCGGGTAGATGGAGGCGAAGCCCATCGCCAGGTTGGCCAGGAAGGGCGCTTCCGGGTAGCGCAGGACGAAGCGCACGCGATGGTCGTCGAGCCGGTCGATGCGTGCTATCAGCTCGCCGACGGCCATCGACTCGGCATAGGGGAAGCCGCGCGGCGACAGCTTGTGCCAGGGGTGCGCGGGGTCGATCTGGCGCCGGAAGCTCCAGATCACGTCGTCGGCGTTGAACTCCCGGCTCGGCGCGAACCAGGGGGTGCGCTGGAACTTCACGCCGCGGCGCAGCTGGAAGGTGTATTCGAGGCCGTCGGCGGATACCTCCCAGCGTTCGGCGAGGGCGGGCAGCAGCTCGGTGCCGCCGGGGGCGAAGCGCAGCAGGCGGTCGAACACCGTCTCCGCCGAGGCATCGGCGCTGACGGCGGCGGTGTACTGGACGATGTCGAAGCCTTCCGGGCTGCCTTCGGTGCAGACCACCAGGCTGCTCGGTGCAGCCTGGACGGCGCCGGCGAGCAGGCCGGCGAGGAGGAGGGCGGTCGGGCGTCGGGGCATGGGGGCGTTCCGGTCGGCGGGCTCTGGCGCCACTCTAGCATCGGGCGCCCTGGCCTTCAGGGCATCTGCACCTCGATCACGCCGTCGGCGCTGATGCTCACCTGGCTGCTGCCGGCCTCGATCTCCTGCACCGGCGCGCCCGCCTCGCGGTCCATGGTCTTCATCATGGTGGCGCGGGCAAAGGGCGGCGGGGCAATCCCGCTGCTGTTGAGGTTCAGGCTGACCAGCTTGTAGCCGCTGCCGCCGAGCGCCCGGGTGGCGAGCTGGGCACGCTCGCCGAAGGCCTTCACGGCGTCCTGCAGCAGGGCGTCCTCGCTCTTCTTGCGCGTCGCATCGGCGATGGCGAAGCGCATGTCGCCGATCCGCAGCTCGCCGAGCAGGTCGGCGCTCAGCCGGGACAGGGCGGCGAAGTCGGCGCTTTCCAGGCGCAGCTCGGCACGCTCGCGCCAGGCGACGATCCGGCGGCCCTGATCGTCGTAGACCGGATGGCTGTTGCGGTTGCCGAGGCTGGCCTTCACCCCCGCCACCTGGCGCGCCCGCTCCAGCGCGCCGTTGAGGAGGCGGGTGATGTCGCCGGCCAACTGGCCCGGGTCCTTGTGCTGGGCTTCGGCGTAGAGGGTCACCAGCATCAGGTCGTGGGCGATCTCCCGGCTCGCCTCGGCGTGCAGGGAGATCCGGTTGTAGCGGGGGGCGTCCTCGGCCTGGGCCGGCAGGCTGGCCAGGGCGGCGAGGGCGAGGGGGGCGAGGCGGAGGCGGGGCATGGGGAATCCTTGTGTGGGCCGGAAGCGTATCCGTTGGACGTCGGACCAGACTCTAACGGCGTAGTCCGGTTTTTGCAGCTTTGCCTGCGTTCGGTTGACACATTCGGGCCGGCTGGTGGCAGGCTTTTGGGTATACTGGCCTCGCGCTCCCAGGCCCCCATGACAAGCCATTCCTATGCTCGCACCCGTTCAAATGTTGTCGGCCAGCCGCCACAATCTCCGCCGGCTCATCCTGATCCGCGTTCTCGTGCTGGGCGCCCAGGCCGGTTCGGTCGGGCTCGCCTATCTCACCGACCTGCTGCCGTTGCCCTGGCTGGCGCTCGCGGTCACCCTCAGCCTGTCGGCCATGCTCTGCCTGGCTGCTGCCCTGCGCCTGCACATGCAGTGGCCGGTGACCGATCTGGAATATGCCGGGCATCTGGCCTGCGATCTGATCATCCACAGCCTGCTGCTGTATTTCACCGGCGGCCCGACCAACCCCTTCGTCTCCTATTACCTGGTGCCGCTGACCATCGCTGCGGCGACCCTGCCCAGACGGCATACGGTGATGCTCGCCGGCCTGGCGCTGGTGGCCTATACCCTGCTGGTGTTCTGGTACAACCCGACCACCCTGCCGCCGGAGCATCGCGTCACCCTGCTGGTCTACGGCATGTGGCTGAGCTTCGCCCTGGCGGCAGGGCTGATCACCTTCTTCGTCGGCCGGATGGCCGGCGAGCTGCGTCGCCAGGAGGAGTTCCAGGCGACGCGCCGCGAGGAGAGCATGCGCGACCAGCAGCTGCTGGCGGTGGCCGCCCAGGCGGCCGGCGCCGCCCACGAGCTGGGCACGCCGCTGGCGACCATGAGCGTGCTGATCACCGAGCTGCGTCAGGAGCACGACGATCCGCTGCTGCAGGAGGATCTGGCGGTGCTGCAGGAGCAGGTGAAGCTGTGCAAGGACACCCTGCAGCAACTGGTGCGCGCCGCCGAGGCGGATCGCATGCAGACGGTTCAGGAGCAGAGCGCGGCGGCCTGGCTGGAAACGGCGCTCAATCGCTGGCATCTGATGCGCCCGGAGGCGAGCTATCGCTACGAGATCCTCGGCACGGGTTCCATGCCGCGGCTGGCGCCGGCGCCGGACCTGACCCAGTCGCTGCTCAACCTGCTCAACAACGCCGCCGACGCCTGTCCGGACGACCTGGACATCTGCCTCGACTGGGACATCGAGGAGCTGTGCATCAGTATCCGCAACCATGGCGAAGGCGTGCCGCTGGCGATTGCCGAGCAACTGGGCAAGCCTTTCTTTACCACCAAGGGCAAGGGCTTCGGCCTCGGCCTGTTCCTGAGCCAGGCCAGCGTGACCCGCGCTGGCGGTTCGGTGAAACTCTACAACCATGAGGAGGGCGGCACGCTGACCGAGTTGCGTCTGCCGCGCCTGGGTCCAGGAGACTACTATGAGTGAGCATCCGATCGAGGGAGAAGAGCAGCAGCCGCATCTGCTGCTGGTGGACGACGATACGACCTTCACCCGGGTCATGATGCGGGCCATGACCCGCCGCGGCTTCCGGGTGAGCTGCGCCAGTTCGGCGGAGGAGGGGCTGGAGCTGGCGACCCAGGACGTGCCCGACTATGCCGTGCTGGACCTCAAGATGGAGGGCGACTCGGGGCTGGTGCTGCTGCCCAAGCTGCTCGAGCTGGACAGCGAGATGCGCGTGCTGATCCTCACCGGCTACTCGAGCATCGCCACCGCGGTGGAGGCGATCAAGCGCGGGGCCTGCAACTACCTGTGCAAGCCGGCTGACGCCGACGACGTACTCACCGCGCTGCTTTCCGAGCATGTCGACCTGAACAGCCTGGTGCCGGACAACCCCATGTCGGTGGATCGCCTGCAGTGGGAGCACATCCAGCGCGTACTCAGCGAGAACGACGGCAACATCTCCGCCACCGCCCGGGCCCTGGGCATGCACCGGCGCACCCTGCAGCGCAAGCTGCAGAAGCGCCCGGTCCGTCGCTGAGGCGAGGGACTCCCACGGCCTGCCCTGAGCCCCTGGGCAGGCCGCATCGCCGCGCCGTGGGCGGATGCCGTTATGATAGGCGCCTATCGTTTTCCGGACCCTCCCCATGCTCGCGCTGTTCTCGCAAACTCTGGGCATCACCGCGCCGGTGTTCGCCATGCTGTTTCTCGGCGTCCTGCTGCGGCGTCTCGGCTGGATCGATGTCGCCTTCATCAATACGGCCTCGACGCTGGTGTTCAAGGGCACCATGCCGACCATGCTGTTCCTCGCGATCCTCAAGGCCGATCTGGATACGGCATTGCAGCCGGTGCTGCTCGGCTATTTCGCTCTCGCTTCCCTGGGAGGCTTCCTGCTCGCCTGGGCCTGGTCGCTGTGGCGCTGTCCGCGCGCCGACCGCGGCGTCTATGTCCAGGGGGCGTTTCGCGGCAACAACGGCATCGTCGGCCTGGCCCTGGCCACCAGCATGTACGGCGACTACGGCCTGTCCCTCGGTGGGGTGCTGGCCGGGGCGGTGATCCTGATCTACAACACGCTGGCCTCGGTGGTGCTGGCGCTCTACAGCCCGAACGCCCGAACCGATCCCTGGAGCATCGCCAAGAGCGTTCTCGGCAATCCGCTGATCATCGGCGTGCTGGCGGCGATCCCGTTCGCCTACTGGCATGTCGGCCTGCCGGCCTGGCTGCTCACCTCCGGCGACTACTTCGCGCAGATGACCCTGCCGCTGGCGCTGATCTGCATCGGCGGCACCATCTCCCTTGCGGCGCTGCGCGAGAGCGGCGCCATGGCGCTCGGCGCCAGTCTGTGGAAGATGATCTGGCTGCCCCTGCTGGCGACGCTCGGTGCCTGGGCCTGCGGTTTCCGTGGCGCCGAGCTCGGGGTGCTGTTTCTTTATTTCGCCAGCCCGACCGCCGCGGCCAGCTTCGTCATGGCCAGGGCGGTGGGCGGCAATCACCAGCTGGCCGCGGGCATAGTGGTGATCACCACGCTGATGGCGGCGGTGACCACCAATATCGGCATCTTCGTCCTGCAGTGGCTCGGCTGGATCTGAAGGCCGCAGGCTGGCCTCGGGCGGCGTAGCGCCCGGCCCAACCTGCCTCCGGCGCTCAGCGCTGCCGGTGCCAGGCGCGAGCGGCGATGACCAGCAGGGTCAGTGCGGTCAGCGGCAGCGCGTACCAGACCAGTGCGCTGTGCAGCAGGGCGACGGCCGAGGCGCCGGTGGCGAACAGCACCTGGTAGGCGGCGTAGGCCAGGTAGTAGCCGAAGAACAGCAGGCCCTCCCAGCGGTTGATGCGGTAGCCGGTGAAGAAGATCGGCAGGCAGGCCACCGCCACCGCGACCATCACCGGGTAGTCGAAGGCCAGGGCGTTGGGCGACACGCTGACTGGCCCCGGGGCGACCAGGCCGGCCAGACCGAGCACGCAGAGCAGGTTGAAGAGGTTGCTGCCGACGATGTTGCCCACGGCGATGTCGCGCTCGCCCTTGAAGGCGGCCATCACCGAGGTGGCCAGCTCCGGCAGCGAGGTGCCGGCGGCGATGATGGTCAGGCCGATCACCAGCTCCGAGAGGCCGAGCGCCCGGGCCAGGGTCACTGCGGCGTCGACCAGCAGGTCGGAGCCCCAGACCAGCAGAACCAGGCCGAGGACGACCAGCGCCAGATGACCGAGGACGGCGAAGCGCCCCTCGGCCCTTGCGCCGTATTCCTCTTCGAATTCGTTGGTTTCGCCGTTGCTCTTGGCGTGCAGGCTGCTGCGGATCTGGAAGGCGATGTAGGCGAGCAGGCTGCCGAACAGCAACAGGCCGTCCAGACGGCCGTAGCTCTGGTCGACGGCCAGCAGCCAGGCCAGCAGGCTGGCGCCGATCATGATCGGCACGTCGATGCGGATCAACTGGCGCGATACCGTCAAGGGAATGACCAGCGCGGACAGCCCGAGGATCATCAGCACGTTGAAGATGTTGCTGCCGAGGACGTTGCCCACAGCGAGGTCGCCCTGCCCGCCGCTGGCCGACTGCACGCTGACCGCCATCTCCGGGGCGCTGGTGCCGAAGGCGACCACGGTCAGGCCGATGACCAGCGGCGGGATGCCGAAACGGGCGGCCAGACGCGCGGCGCCGCGGACCAGAGCCTCGGCGCCGGCGACCAGCAGGGCCAGGCCGGCGATCAGGTAGACGAAAGTCATGAGGGTCATTCCAAGCTCCTTGTGGCGCCGTTCGGACCGGCGCCGATCCTTCAGTTGTCGAGGAGTTCCAGGCGCACCATGGCCACGCCGGCATTCAGCATTTCCAGCTGGCGGGCAGCCTTGTAGGACAGGTCGATGATCCGGCCGCGAGCATGGGGACCGCGGTCATTGATGCGCACCACCACGCTGCGGCGAGTGCGCAGGCTGGTCACCCGCACCCGACTGCCGAGCGGCAGGCTGCGATGGGCGGCCGTGAGGGCATTGCGGTCCACCAGCTCGCCACTGGCGGTGCGTTTGCCGTGATGATGGGCCGCATAGTGGGAGGCCAGGCCCTTGGCACTGTAGCGAGCGGCCTCAAGCTGTGGCGAGGCGTAACCGGCAAGCAGGACGAGCAGGAGGGTGAGTGGCAGTGTTCGCAGCATGTTCGAGGCTCCGGAAAGTGCAACGCCGGGCGGACCCGGCGTTGTCGCTGGCTCAGCCTTCGAGCTTCTTCTTCAGCAGTTCGTTCACCTGGCCGGGGTTGGCCTTGCCCTTGGAGGCCTTCATCGCCTGGCCGACGAAGAAGCCGAACATCTTGGCGCGCTTGGCTTCGTCGGCGACGCGGTACTGCTCGACCTGGGCGGTGTTGGCAGCCAGCACTTCATCCAGCATCGCCTCGATGGCACCGCTGTCGGTGACCTGCTTTAGGCCCTTCTTCTCGATGATTTCATCGGCGCTGGCGCCTTCGCCGGCAGCCAGGGCCTCGAACACCATCTTGGCGATCTTGCCGGAGATGGTGTTGTCCTGGATGCGCTGGATCAGGCCGCCTAGCTGCGCGGCGGATACCGGCGACTGCTCGATCTCCAGGCCTTCCTTGTTGAGCAGGCTGGACAGCTCGCCCATCACCCAGTTGGCCGCCAGCTTGGCATCGCCGCAGACCTCGAAAACCGCTTCGAAGTACTCGGCCATCTCGCGGCTGGCCGAGAGCACGCTGGCATCGTAGACGGACAGGCCGTATTGGCTCTCGAAGCGTGCGCGCTTCTCGTTGGGCAGCTCCGGCAGGCTTTCGCGCACGGCCTCGAGGAAGCTCTCCTCCAGCACCACCGGCAGCAGATCGGGGCAGGGGAAGTAGCGGTAGTCGTTGGCCTCCTCCTTGCCGCGCATGGAGCGCGTCTCGTCCTTGTTCGGGTCGTACAGGCGGGTTTCCTGAACCACCTTGCCGCCGTCCTCGATCAGCTCGATCTGCCGCTGGATCTCGTGGTTGATCGCCTTCTCGATGAAACGGAAGGAGTTGACGTTCTTGATTTCGGCGCGGGTGCCGAAGGCTTCCTGGCCCTTGGGGCGCACTGAGACGTTGCAGTCGCAGCGCAGCGAGCCCTCGGCCATGTTGCCGTCGCAGATGCCGAGATAGCGGACCAGCGCGTGGATCGCCTTGACGTAGGCCACAGCCTCCTTGGCCGAACGGATGTCCGGTTCGGAGACGATCTCCAGGAGCGGCGTACCGGCGCGGTTGAGATCGATGCCGGTCATGCCATGGAAGTCTTCGTGCAGACTCTTGCCGGCGTCCTCTTCCAGGTGCGCGCGGGTGATGCCGATGCGCTTGACCGTGCCGTCCTCCAGAGTGATGTCCAGATGGCCCTTGCCGACGATGGGCTTGTCCATCTGGCTGGTCTGATAGCCCTTGGGCAGGTCCGGGTAGAAGTAGTTCTTGCGGGCGAAGACGTTGGTGTGGCCGATTTCCGCCTCGATGGCCAGGCCGAAGCGGACCGCCATGCGCACCGCTTCCTCGTTGAGCACCGGCAGGGTGCCCGGCATGCCGAGGTCGATCAGGCTGGCCTGGGTATTGGGCTCGGCGCCGAAGCTGGTGGCGCTGCCGGAGAAGATCTTCGAGCGGGTGGCGAGCTGTGCGTGGATTTCCAGCCCGATCACGGTTTCCCATTGCATGTGCGTATTCCTCAGAAGCCTTCCGGAGCCTTTTCGTGCCAGTCGGTCACCTGCTGGTACTGGTGGGCGACGTTGAGCAGGCGACCTTCCTGGAAATAGGGCGCGAGCAGTTGCACGCCCACCGGCAGGCCGTCGACGAAGCCGGCCGGCATGGACAGGCCGGGAATGCCGGCGAGGTTGGCGGTGATGGTATAGATGTCCTCGAGGTAGGCGGCGACCGGGTCGTCGCCCTTCTCGCCAAGCCTCCACGCCGGGTTCGGGGTGGTCGGGCCGAGGATCAGGTCGACCTCCTGGAAGGCGCCGATGAAGTCGCTGCGGATCAGCCGGCGGATCTTCTGCGCCTTGAGGTAGTAGGCGTCGTAGTAGCCGGCGGAGAGGGCGTAGGTGCCGACCATGATGCGGCGCTTCACCTCCGCGCCGAAGCCCTCGCCGCGCGAACGCTTGTACAGGTCCTCGAGGCTCGAAGGGTTCTCGCAGCGGTAGCCGAAGCGCACGCCGTCGAAGCGCGACAGGTTCGAAGACGCCTCGGCCGGGGCGATCACGTAGTAGGCGGGGATCGCATGCTGCATGTTGGGCAGGCCGATCTCCTTCACCGTGGCGCCGAGCTTCTTCAGCTCCTCGACACAGGCCATCACCGCATCGGACAGGCGCGGGTCGAGGCCGGCGCCGAAGTATTCGCGCGGCAGGCCGATGCGCAGGCCGGCCAGCGGCTGGTTCAGCGCGGCCAGGTAGTCGTCGACCGGCGCATCGACACAGGTGGAATCCTTCGGATCGAAGCCGGCCATGGCGGAAAGCAGCAGGGCGCAGTCCTCGGCGCTGCGCGCCAGCGGACCGCCCTGGTCGAGGCTGGAGGCGTAGGCGATCATGCCCCAGCGCGATACCCGGCCGTAGGTGGGCTTGAGGCCGGTGAGGTTGGTCAGCGCCGCCGGCTGGCGGATCGAGCCGCCGGTGTCGCTGCCGGTGGCCGCCGGGACCAGCCGCGCTGCGACCGCGGCAGCGGAGCCGCCGCTCGAGCCGCCGGGTACGCACTCGGTGTTCCAGGGGTTCTTCACCGGGCCGTAGTGGCTGGATTCGTTGGCCGAGCCCATGGCGAACTCGTCCATGTTCAGCTTGCCGAGGCTCACGCAGCCGGCGGCGGCGAGCCTCTCCACCACGGTGGCGTCGTAGGGGGCGACGAAGTTGTCGAGGATCTTCGAGGCGCAGCTGGTGCGCACGCCCTTGGTGCAGAACAGGTCCTTGTGGGCAATCGGCGCGCCGAGCAGGGCGCCGCTCTCGCCGACGGCGCGCCGGGCGTCGGCGGCGCGCGCCTGTTCCAGGGCCTGTTCGGCGGTGACGGTGATGAAGCTGTTGAGCCTCGGGTCGAGGGCGGCGATGCGGGCCAGCAGGGCCTCGGTCAGCTCGACGGAAGAGAAGTCCTTGGCGGCCAGGCCGCGGGCGATTTGCGCCAGAGTCAGTCGATGCATCACTCGATCACCTTGGGAACCAGATACAGGCCGTTCTCCACGGCCGGGGCGATGGCTTGGAAGGCGTCGCGATGGTCGCCCTCGGTGACCTCGTCCGGACGCAGGCGCTGGGTGGCCTCCAGGGGGTGGGCCAGGGGCTCGATGCCATGGGTGTCGACGGCCTGCATCCGGTCGATCAGGCCGAGGATGTCGTTCAGGGTCTGGGTGGTACGTGGGAGCTCGGCGTCGTCCAGCCCCAGGCGGGCCAGATGGGCGATCTTTTCCACGTCGGAGCGTTCAAGCGCCATCGGGATTCTCCAGGAAAAACGGGCAGCCGGCCGCTGGTGGAAGGCCCGGGAACTGGGTCCCGGACGGGTGGTCGAAGGCCGCACTCGCCGGCCTTGCGGGCTGCTGAAAACGGGGAATTTAGCACAGAGGGCGCCTTGCCCAAAATCCCTGCCATTGTTAGAGTCTGCGCTCTTTTTTACCCATGCTTCGCCTCAGGGTTCCCGTCAATGTTCAAGAAACTCCGTGGCATGTTTTCCAGCGATCTGTCGATCGATCTGGGGACTGCCAACACCCTCATTTATGTGCGCGAGCGCGGCATCGTTCTGAACGAGCCGTCCGTGGTCGCCATCCGCACGCACGGCAACCAGAAGAGCGTCGTGGCGGTTGGAACCGAGGCCAAGCGCATGTTGGGACGAACTCCGGGTAACATCACAGCGATCCGCCCGATGAAGGACGGCGTGATCGCCGACTTCAGCGTCTGCGAGAAGATGCTGCAGTACTTCATCAACAAGGTGCACGAGAGCAGCTTCCTGCAGCCCAGCCCGCGCGTGCTGATCTGCGTGCCCTGCAAGTCGACCCAGGTCGAGCGTCGCGCCATCCGCGAGTCGGCCCTCGGTGCCGGCGCTCGCGAAGTGTTTCTGATCGAGGAGCCGATGGCTGCGGCCATCGGCGCCGGCCTGCCGGTGGACGAGGCGCATGGTTCGATGGTCGTCGACATCGGCGGCGGCACCACCGAGATCGCCCTGATTTCCCTGAACGGCGTGGTCTATGCCGAGTCGGTGCGGGTCGGCGGCGACCGTTTCGACGAGGCCATCGTCACCTACGTGCGGCGCAACTACGGCAGCCTGATCGGCGAGGCCACCGCCGAGCGCATCAAGCAGGAGATCGGCACGGCCTGGCCGGGCAGCGAGGTGCGCGAGATCGACGTGCGCGGGCGCAACCTGGCCGAGGGTGTGCCGCGCAGCTTCACCCTCAATTCCAACGAGGTGCTCGATGCGATCCAGGAATCTCTGGCGAGCATCGTCCAGTCGGTGAAGAGCGCCCTGGAGCAGTCCCCGCCGGAGCTGGCCGCGGACATCGCCGAGCGTGGCCTGGTGCTGACCGGTGGCGGTGCCCTGCTGCGCGATCTGGACAAGCTGCTGGCCCAGGAAACCGGGCTGCCGGTGATCGTCGCCGAGGACCCCCTGACTTGTGTGGCGCGTGGCTGTGGCCGGGCGCTGGAAATGATCGACAGCCACCGCATGGATCTGCTCTCCACCGAGTGAGTCACAGGGGCAGGCTTCGAGCCGCATGCCGAAAGCGACGCCTGGCGTCGTTTTCGACCCGTGGCTGATGGTTGAGGCTTGTAGTCGCGAGGAACCCGCTATCAAACTGCTCTTCAGCAAAGGGCCTTCGCTCGTGATGCGCATGTTGGTGCTGGCGGTGCTTGCCGCCACGCTGATGGTGGTGGATGCCCGTTTCGACACCCTCAAGCCGGTACGCAGCCAGCTGGGACTGGTGCTGACCCCCTTCTACTGGCTGGCCGATCTGCCGGTGCGCATCCGGGATGGCATCAACCAGCAGTTCAGCAGTCGCAGCGAGCTGCTGGCGGAAAACGAGAAGCTCAAGGCCGAGGCCCTGCTGATGCAGCGCCGCCTGCAAAAGCTGGCGGCGCTGACCGAGCAGAACGTGCGCCTGCGCGAACTGCTCAACTCCGCGGCGCTGGTGGACGAGAAGGTGCTGGTCGGCGAATTGATCGGCGTCGACCCCAATCCCTTCACCCATCGCATTCTGATCGACAAGGGCGAGCGCGACGGCGTGTTTCTCGGTCAGCCGGTGCTCGATGCCCGCGGCCTGATGGGGCAGGTGGTGGAGGTCATGCCCTATACCGCCCGGGTACTGCTGCTCACCGATACCACCCACAGCATTCCGGTGCAGGTCAATCGCAACGGCCTGCGCGCCATTGCCGTCGGCACCGGCAATCCGGAGCGTCTGGAGCTGCGCCATGTCGCCGATACCGCGGATATAAAGGAGGGCGACCTGCTGGTCAGCTCCGGCATGGGGCAGCGCTTTCCCGCCGGCTATCCGGTGGCCGTGGTGAGTGAGGTGATTCACGACTCCGGACAGCCATTCGCTATCGTCCGCGCCGTACCCACCGCCGCGCTCAACCGCACCCGCTACATGCTCATGGTGTTCAGCGATCCGCGCTCGCCGGAGCAGCGCGCCAGCGAGGCGGCCCAGGCTCAGGAGGCCCACGACCGCCAGCTCGCCGAGCAGGCGAAGAGTCAGGCCCCGCAGCCGGCGACGGAGGCTGCGCCGGTTCCCGCGCCGGCAGCACCGGCAAGGCCGGCCCCGGCGGGCGCAGGCGGGGCACGCTGAATGGGCGAGCACAACGGTTGGCTGATCTGGGCCAGCTATCTGGTGGGTCTGTTGCTCAGCGTGGCGCCCATGCCGGGCTTCATGGAGGTTGGACGGCCACTCTGGCTGGCGATGTTCATCACCTACTGGATTCTGTCCGTGCCGCAGCGGGTCAGCCTGACGTTGACCTGGCTGCTGGGGCTGGCGATGGACGTGCTCTATGGCGTGCTGCTCGGGCAGCATGCCCTGACCCTGACGCTGATCGCCTTCCTGATGCTGACCTTGCAACAGCGTGTCCGCATGTTTCCGCTGTGGCAACAGAGCCTGGTCCTGCTGGTAGTCTTCGGGCTGGCCCAACTGGTCCAGCTCTGGCTCAATGCGCTGGCCGGCAATCGCCCGCCGACCCTGGCCTTTCTAATGCCGGCCCTGGTCAGTGCCTTGCTCTGGCCCTGGGTGTTCGCCGCCCTGCGCAGCCTTCGACTGAGCTTCAATGTCCACTAACCCCTGTCCCCCGGCGAGACGGCGGGCGGGTCTTCAGACAGAAGGAAATCGCATGGCTGCCATGCTCTACCTGGCCTCCGGTTCGCCTCGCCGGCGCGAGCTGCTGATGCAGATCGGCGTGCCCTTCGTCCCGCTCGCGGTGACCATCGACGAAACCCCGGCACCGGACGAGACGCCGGCAACCTATGTGGAGCGCCTGGCGCGCGACAAGGCGGCGGCCGGTCTGGCCAGCCTCATCGGTGACCGGCAGGCGGTGGTGCTCGGTGCGGATACCACGGTGGTGCTGGACGGACGCATCCTCGGCAAGCCGCGGGACCGTGACGAGGCACAGGCCATGCTGCAGGCGCTCGGCGGGCGCGGGCACGAAGTGCTGACCGCGGTGGCTCTGGCCGCGGCCGGGCGCTGCGAAGCGCGGGTGGTGCGCAGCCGGGTGGCTTTCCGTCCGATTGCCGCCGACGAGGCCGAGGCCTACTGGACCACCGGGGAGCCGCGGGACAAGGCCGGCGGCTATGCCATCCAGGGCCTCGCCGCGGTGTTCGTCAGCCATCTCGAGGGCAGCTACTCGGCGGTGGTCGGCCTGCCGCTCTGTGAAACCGCGCAACTGCTGGCCGAGTTCGGCATTCCGTGCTGGCAACAACAATGACAAGGCGCTTGAGCAGACAAGCTGCGCCCAGCTCCGGGAATATGCGATGAGCGAAGAAATCCTGATCAATATCACGCCGATGGAGTCGCGCGTGGCGGTAGTGGAGAACGGTGTGCTGCAGGAGGTGCACGTCGAGCGTACCCAGCGCCGCGGCATCGTCGGCAACATCTACAAGGGCCGGGTGGTACGGGTACTGCCGGGCATGCAGGCGGCCTTCGTCGACATCGGCCTGGAGCGTGCGGCATTCATTCATGCCGCGGAGATCTCCACCCGCGAGGGCAATGCGGTGGAGAACATCGCGGCCCTGGTGCACGAGGGGCAGAGCCTGGTAGTACAGGTCACCAAGGATCCGATCGGCAGCAAGGGGGCCCGGCTGACCACCCATCTGTCGATTCCTTCCCGCTATCTGGTCTACATGCCGCGTACCCGCCACGTCGGCATTTCCCTGAAGATCGAGGATGAGGCCGAGCGCGAACGCCTCAAGAAGGTGGTTGCCGACTGCGTGGCCAGCGAGGGGATCGAGCACGAGGGCGGCTTCATCCTGCGCACTGCCGCCGAGGGTGCCGGAGCCGACGAGATCCTCGCGGACATCCGCTATCTGCGCCGTCTGTGGGACCAGATCGCCGGGCAGATACAGACCGCCGGCGCACCGACGGTGATCTACGAGGATCTCAGCCTGGCCCTGCGCACCCTGCGCGACCTGGTCAGTCCGCGCATCGAGAAGATCCGCATCGACTCGCGGGAAACCTTCCAGAAGGTGTCGCAGTTCGTCTCCGAACTGATGCCCGAGATCGCCGATCACCTCGAACACTATCCCGGCGAGCGCCCCATCTTCGACCTGTACGGGGTCGAGGACGAGATCCAGCGGGCCCTGGAGCGCAAGGTGATGCTCAAGTCCGGCGGCTATCTGATCATCGACCCGGCCGAGGCGATGACCACCATCGACGTCAATACCGGCGCCTTCGTCGGCCATCGCACCCTGGAAGAAACCATCTTCAAGACCAATCTCGAGGCGGCCACCGCGATCGCTCGCCAACTGCGCCTGCGCAATCTGGGCGGGATCATCATCATCGATTTCATCGACATGGAGGATGAGGAGCATCAGCGCCAGGTGCTGCGCACCCTCGAGAAGCAACTGGAGCGCGACCACGCCAAGACCAACATCATCGGCATCACCGTGCTGGGGCTGGTGCAGATGACCCGCAAGCGTACCCGGGAAAGCCTCGAGCAGGTGCTCTGCGAGCCCTGCAGCTGCTGCCAGGGGCGCGGCAAGCTGAAGACGGCGGAAACCATCTGCTACGAGATCTTCCGCGAGATTCTCCGGGAGGCCCGCGCCTACCAGGCCGAGGGCTATCTGGTGCTGGCCAATCAGAAGGTGGTCGATCGGCTGCTCGACGAGGAGTCGGGCAACGTCGCCGATCTCGAGGCCTTCATCGGCCGCCCCATCAAGTTCCAGGTCGAGGGCACCTACTCCCAGGAGCAGTACGATGTTGTCCTGCTGTAAGCCCTGATCATGCCGCAATCCTCCCGCCTGCTTGCAGTTGTCCTGCGCATCCTGCTGGGGCTCGGCTTCCTCGGCCTGATGCTGCTGGCGCTGGGCGTCAGCCTGGGGCGCCAGCTGGCGCCGCTGGTTGCCGACACCCGCCTCGAGGTGCAGGCGCGGGTCCGCGACGTACTGGACATGCCGGTCGCCATCCGTGCCCTGGAGGGCCGCTGGACCGCCCTGGCTCCACGGCTGCTGGCGCGCGACGTGACGATCGGCGAGGGCGAGGATGCGCTGCACCTGGAGCGGGTCCAGGTACGTCTCGATCTGCTGCGCACCCTGTTGGCCCGCGAGTTGCGCGTCGCCGCGCTGGAGGTCGAGGGGGTGAGCTTCACCCTGGCGCAGGATGCCGAGGGGCGATGGACCTTGGAGGGGACGCCGCAGCGCGGCCGGCAGCGGCCGTTCAACCCGGACGAGTCCCTGCGTGCCCTCGAGCGGATCGACCATCTGTCGCTGCTGGACAGCCACGTTACCTTCGCGCCGCACGGGCAGGAGCCTTTCTCCTTCCAGAACGTCGACCTCACGCTGCGCAGCGATGGCTGGCAGCAGCGCCTCGACGGCCGCCTGATCCTGCCCGACGGCCAGCCGCTGCAATTGAGCCTGCACGGCGAGCTGGCCGACGAGGGCTGGCGAGAAAGCTCCGCCGAACTCTACGTCAGCCTGCCGCAGAGCGACTGGGCGGGCTGGGTGCCACGCAGCCTGACCGCTGACTGGCGAGTCGACCGGCTGCGTGCCGGCGGCGAGTTCTGGCTGTCTTGGGACAAGAGCCGCCTGCAGCGCGCGGCGACCCGCCTGCAGGTGCCCGAGCTGCGCATCCGGCGTACCGGGCAGGCGCCGGCCGAGGTGCACGATCTGGCGCTGAGCGGGCATTTCCTGCGCGATGATGAAGATATCCGTGCCTTGATCGATTCACTGGCGGTCGACTTCGGAACATCCCGCTGGGACGGTGTGCAGATCGCGCTCGAGAAGCAGGGCGCAGCCGATACGCCCTCCACGTGGACATTGACCGCCAACCATCTGGACCTGACGCCGCTGACCCCGCTGGTGCAGGCCCTGGCCCCGCTGCCGGAAGTCGCCGAGACCGCCCTGGAGGCGTTGCGGCCGCGTGGCACCCTGCGCAACCTGCGGCTGGACTACCGCCCTCAGGCCGAGGGCGGCCAGCGCCTCGCCTATGCGGCCAATCTCCAGGGCGTGGCCTTCGACGCCTGGCATGGCGCGCCGGCCGCGGACAACGTCAGCGGCAGCGTCAGCGGCGATCTGGCCGGTGGCGAGCTACGTCTCAACGGCAAGGATGTCGCCTTGCATCTCGCGCGTCTGTTTCCCCGTCCCTGGCGCTACCGGCATGCGGCTGGTCAGCTGTTCTGGCAGATCGACGAGCAGAGCGTGACGCTGCGCAGCCCCTACGTGCAGACGGACGGCGAGGAGGGCCGCGCCGCCGGGGACTTCCTGATCCGTCTACGCCGCGACCCGGCGGAAGAGGACTACATGGACCTGCGCGTCGGCCTGCGCGACGGCGATGCCCGTTACGCCGAGAAATACCTGCCGACCCTCTCGCCCGGGTTGTCGCCGCAGCTGGCCGACTGGCTGAAGAGCTCGATCCGTGCCGGCCGCGTGGACGAAGGCTATTTTCTCTATCAGGGTGCGCTGAACAGGGGCGCCGAGGATGCGGCGCGCAGCCTCGGTCTGTTCTTCAAGGTGCGCGATGCCGAGCTGGCCTATCAGGCGGGCTGGCCGGAGCTGCGCGAGGCACAGGGCGAGGTGTTCGTCGAGGACAGCGGCGTACGCGTGATCCTGGACGGGGGGCGGGTGCTGGACACCCGGCTGAGTTCGGCCAGGGCCGAGATTCCCTCGGCCAGGGGTGGAGTGCCGCGCTTGCAGCTGGAGGGCGAGCTGGAGGGCAGCGTCGGCGACGGCCTGCGCATTCTTCGGGAGGCACCGCTGGAAACCGCGGAAATCTTCGCCGGCTGGTCGGGCGAGGGGCCGTTGCAGGGCCGGCTCACGCTGGATATCCCGCTGCGCCGGGAGGCGGAGCAGTCGTCGCGGGTGGTGGCGGAGCTGCGTACCGAAGATGCCCGCCTGCACATGGCCCAGCCGAACCTGCAGCTGACCCGCCTGCAGGGAGCTTTCACCTATGACACGGCCAGGGGGCTCAGCGCGCCGGAGATTCGCGCCCAGGTGTTCGGCCGGCCGGTGCGCGGCCGGGCGCTCGCCGAGGGGCGCAATGGCAAGGCGCGGTCCCGCATCCAGGCCAGCGGGCAGGTGTCCGCGGCAGCGCTGGCCGAATGGTTGCAGGTGCGCCAGCGCCTGCCGCTGTCCGGCATGCTGCCCTATCGCCTCGAGCTGCTGCTGGACGGTGCGAACAGTTGGCTGCAGGCCGACTCCACCTTGCGTGGCCTGCGCATCGACCTGCCGGAGCCGCTGGGCAAGCCCGCCGACGAGTCCCGCGAGACGCGCTGGCACATGACCCTGGACGGTGCCGAGCGTCGTTACCGGCTGAATTACGCCGACCGGGCCAGCCTGGCCCTGGCTGCGCCTCCCGGGCGGTTCGACGAGGGCCGCGGCGAGCTGCTGCTCGGCGGCGGGCAGGCCCAGCTGCCGACAGCGCGCGGCCTGTGGCTGCGCGGCCGGATCGCCACTCTGGACTGGGATGCCTGGCAGGCGGCTCTGGCTCCTCTGGCCAGCCAGGGGGCCGAGCAGGTCGGTCTGTTGCGTGGCGCCGAACTGGACATCGGTCGTTTCCAGGGGTTCGGCGCCAGCCTGAGTTCGCTCGGCGCCCTGCTGACATCCAGCCGGGCCGGCTGGAGCCTGCAGCTGGAAGGCCCGCAGATCAAGGGGCGCATCGCCATCCCGACGGCTTCCCAGGCACCGATCGTCATCGATCTGTCGCATCTGCAGCTGCCGGTCACCACGCCCGGCACTGTCGGTGCGCCGAGCACGCCGGCTGCTGCCGATCCTCTGCAGGCGGTGGATCCGCGGAAGATTCCGGCGCTGGATGTGCGCATCGCCCGTCTGCAGCAGGGTGCCGAGCTGCTGGGAGCCTGGTCGTTGAAGACAAGGCCGCGTCCCGATGGCGTGCAGTTCAACGATCTGAATCTGGATCTCAAGGGCTTGCGGGTACTCGGCAGCGCCGGCTGGCAGGGGCGGCCCGGCGCCACCCGCAGCTGGTTCCGGGGGCGCCTGCAGGGGGGCGACCTCGCCGATGTGCTGCTGGCCTGGGGGTTTGCTCCGAGTGCGTCCAGTGAGACGTTCCGTGTGGACATCGATGGCAACTGGCCGGGCTCTCCTGCAGCCCTGGCCTTGCAGCGCTATACGGGCAGCTTCGATGTCAGCCTGAGGCGGGGGCAGTTCCACGAGGTGGAGGGCGCGGCCTCGGCCCTGCGGGCGTTCGGCTTGCTCAACTTCAATGCCATTGGCCGCCGGTTGCGTCTCGATTTTTCCGACCTGTTCGGCAAGGGGCTGAGCTACGACCGGGTCAAGGGGCTGGTCGAAGGGCGCGACGGAGTCTTCCGGACGGAAATCCCGCTGACCCTGACCGGACCCTCGAGCAACCTCGAGCTGGACGGCGTCCTCAACCTGCCCGGTGACAGCATTGATGCCAGGCTGCTGGTCACCCTGCCGATCACCAACAACCTGCCGCTTGCCGCCCTGCTGGTCGGTGCGCCGGCGGTCGGCGGGGCGCTGTTTGTCGTGGACAAGCTGCTCGGCGATCGCGTAGCGCGTTTCGCCAGTGTGCAGTATCGCGTCCAGGGCCCCTGGCGAGAGCCTAGAATTACCTTCGACAAGCCCTTCGAGAAACCGCGCTAGCCGGAGAAAAGGTTGCAGTGGACGGCAAAGTGCGAGAGCGTGGGCAGGCAAATTCCGGAAAAAGCGGAGAAAGCCAATGAACGTGGCGGTGCTGCAGATGGTCAGCCAGGACGATGTGCTGGCCAACCTCGCGACCGCGCGCCGTCTGCTCGAGCAGGCCGCTGGCGGGGGCGCGCGTCTTGCCGTCCTGCCGGAGAACTTCGCCGCCATGGGCCGGCGTGATATGGCCGCCCTGGGCCGCGCCGAGTCCGAGGGGCAGGGGCCGGTGCTGTCCTGCCTGCGCCAGGCGGCCCGCGACTTCGGCCTGTGGATAGTCGCTGGCACCCTGCCGTTGCCGCCGGCTGGTCGGCCGCATGCCAAGGCCCATGCCTGTTCGCTGCTGTTCGACGACCACGGCGAGCAGATAGCCCGCTACGACAAGCTGCACCTGTTCGATGTCGATGTGGCGGACCTGCGCGGACGCTACCGCGAGTCGGACGACTATGCCCACGGCGAGCGGGTCGTGGTGGCGGATACCCCGGTCGGCCGGCTCGGCCTGACGGTCTGCTACGACCTGCGCTTTCCCGAACTCTATGGCGCCCTGCGCGAGGCCGGGGCCGAGCTGATCAGCGCTCCTTCGGCCTTCACGGCGGTGACCGGCGCCGCCCACTGGCATGTACTGGTGCGTGCGCGTGCGCTGGAAACCCAGTGCTATCTGCTGGCGGCCTCCCAGGCTGGCTGGCATCCCGGTCCCCGGGAAACCTACGGCCATTCGGCCATCGTCGATCCCTGGGGGCGGCTGCTGGCCGAGCAGGCGCAGGGCGAGGGCGTGCTGCTGGCCAGCCGCGATGCCGACGAGCAGGCGGCGATCCGTCAGCGTATGCCGGTGCACCGGCATCGGCGATTTTCAGTGGCGGCCGTGCCGCGGCCGGTCGAAATGGAGTGAATATGAGCGAGTTGTTGTTACCTGTCAGTCAGCAGCTGCTGAGCCCCGGTGGCCTGGATCTCGATGCTTTGCCCATCCTGCTCGGCGAGCTGGCCGGCCCCGGCATCGATGCGGCCGACCTGTACTTCCAGAGCCAGGTGTCCGAGTCCTGGGTGCTGGAGGACGGCATCGTCAAGGAGGGCAGTTTCCATCTCGACCAGGGCGTCGGCGTGCGCGCCCAGTCCGGCGAGAAGACCGGATTCGCCTACAGCAACGCGATCACCGACGAGGCGTTGCGCCAGGCGGCCCAGGCCGCCCGCTCGATCGCCCGTGCCGGACGGCAGGGCCGGGTGCAGGCCTTTGCCGCCGCCCCGGTGACCTCTCTCTATGCATCGCTCAACCCGCTGGAGGTGATCGACCGGGCGGAGAAGGTCGAGCTGCTCAAGCGCATCGATGCCGCCACCCGGACGCTGGATCCGCGGATCAAGCAGGTCACGGTGAGCCTGGCCGGGGTCTGGGAGCACATCCTGATCGCCGCCAGCGACGGCAGCCTGGGCGCGGACGTGCGTCCGCTGGTGCGCTTCAACGTCAGCGTCATCGTCGAGCAGAACGGCCGTCGCGAGCGTGGCGGGCACGGTGGTGGCGGACGCACCGACTACCGTTTCTTCCTCGAGGAGGAGCGCGCCATGGACTACGCCCGCGAGGCCGTGCGCCAGGCGCTGGTCAACCTCGAGACGATCCCGGCTCCTGCCGGCACACTGCCGGTGGTGCTCGGACCGGGCTGGTCCGGCGTGCTGCTGCACGAGGCGGTCGGTCACGGTCTGGAAGGGGACTTCAACCGCAAGGGCAGTTCGGCCTACAGTGGCCGGATCGGCGAGCAGGTGACGTCCAGCCTGTGCACCATCGTCGACGACGGCACCCTGGCCGGCCGGCGCGGCTCGCTCAGCCTGGATGACGAGGGCACGCCGACCCAGTGCACCACGCTGATCGAGAACGGCATTCTGCGCGGCTACATGCAGGACAAGCTGAACGCCCGCCTGATGGGCGTGGCGCCGACCGGCAACGGCCGCCGCGAATCCTATTCGCATCTGCCGATGCCACGCATGACCAACACCTACATGCTGGCCGGCGAGAGCGAGCCCGAGGAGATCATCGCCTCGGTGAAGAGGGGGATCTACTGTGCCAGCCTGGGCGGCGGTCAGGTGGACATCACCAGCGGCAAGTTCGTCTTCTCCACCAGCGAGGCCTACCTGATCGAAGACGGTCGGATCACGGCGCCGGTCAAGGGCGCGACCCTGATCGGCAACGGTCCCGAGGTGATGACCCGGGTTTCCATGGTCGGCAACGATCTGGCCCTGGACAGTGGAGTCGGCACCTGCGGCAAGGACGGCCAGTCGGTGCCGGTAGGCGTCGGCCAGCCGACCCTGAAGATCGATGCGATCACCGTAGGTGGTACCGGCGCCTGAGGCGGGCGGGGCAGGGCGGCCGGCCCCCGCCGTCAGCGCAATCCGCGTTTGCTCTCGTCGAGTTCGCGGATGTACTTGAAGATCTTGCGGCTGGCGGCCGGCGGCTTGTTCTGCTCCACCTCGTGGCGGGCCTGGCGGACCAGGCCGCGCAGGTGCTGGCGGTCGGTACCCGGGTAGTCGCCGACGAAGGCTTCGAGCGCGTCGTCACCGCCGTCGAGCAGCCGATCGCGCCAGCGCTCGAGGGCGTGGAAGCGTTCGTTGTACTGGCGACTGGAGGCGTCCAACTGCTCGAAGAGGGCGAGAATGGCGTCGACATCCTGGTCACGCATCAGCTTGCCGATGTACTGGATGTGCCGCTTGCGGGCAATGTGCGCGGTGTGTTTCGACGCATCCAGCAAAGCTCGGCGCAGGGCGTCGGTCAATGGCAGGCGATCGAGCTGCTCGGGCCTGAGGGTGGTCAGGCGTTCGCCGAGTTCCTGCAGGGCGTGCAGTTCACGCTTGACCTGGGATTTGCTCTTCTCCTCGGAGAAGTCTTGGTGAAATTCAGACATGGTGGTGGTCCAGAAATATACGTCACCATGATAACAGCAGCTCCGGAGCGACTGGCCCGGACCTGACAGGAGTAGTTATGAATTCAGCAGAAATGGTAGGTCCGCAGGCGCTGCCGGAGTTGCGGGCCAAGGTCGAGCGGATACTCGCCGAGAGCGCACGGCAGGGTGCCACGGCCTGCGAGGTGTCCGTATCCATCGAGCAGGGTCTGTCCACCACGGTACGCCAGGGCGAGGTGGAGACGGTCGAGTTCAATCGCGATCAGGGCTTCGGCATCACCCTCTATCTCGGACAGCGCAAGGGCTCGGCAAGCACTTCGGCGACGGGCGAGGAAGCGATTCGGGAAACCGTGGCAGCCGCACTGGCGATCGCCCGGCATGCCTCCGAGGACGACTGCGCGGGCCTGCCGGACGCTGCGCTGATGCCCGGCGAACTCCCGGAGCTGGATCTCTTCCACCCTTGGGCGATCAGCCCCGAGCAGGCCATCGAGCGGGCGCTGGAGTGCGAGGCGGCCGCCTTCACTGCCGATCCGCGGATTCGCAACGCCGACGGCACCTCGCTCAACTCGCACCAGGGATGCCGGGTCTATGGCAACAGCCACGGCTTCATCGGCGGCTATGCCAGTACCCGACACAGTCTCAGCTGCGTGATGATCGCCGAGGGTGAAGGACAGATGCAGCGCGACTACTGGTATGACGTCAACCGGCGTGGCGAGGCGCTGGCCGATCCGCAGGCGATCGGCCGGCGGGCGGCGGAGCGGGCGGCGCGGCGTCTCGGTGCGCGGCCGGTGCCGACCTGCGAAGTGCCGGTGCTGTTCTCCGCCGAACTGGCCACCGGGCTGTTCGGCCATTTCATCGCCGCCATCACCGGCGGCAATCTCTATCGGCATGCCTCCTTCCTCGAGGGAACTCTGGGCGAGCAGCTGTTTCCCGAGTGGCTGAACCTTGACGAGCGTCCCCACATTCCCCGGGCGCTGGGCAGCGCAGCCTTCGATGCCGACGGATTGCCGACCCGCGCCAAGCATTTCGTCGAGCAGGGGCGCCTGGCCAGCTATGCCTTGGGCACCTATTCGGGACGCAAACTGGGCATGCCGAGCACGGCCAATGCCGGAGGGGCGCACAATCTGTTCGTCACCCATGGCGACGAGGACCAGGCGGCCCTGATTCGCCGCATGGGGCGCGGCCTGCTGCTGACCGAGCTGATGGGGCAGGGGCTCAACCTGGTGACCGGCGATTACTCCCGTGGTGCCGGTGGCTTCTGGATCGAGAACGGGGAGATCCAGTATCCGGTGCAGGAGGTGACCATCGCCGGCAATCTGCGTGACATGTTCCGACAGATCGTCGCAGTAGGTAACGATTTGGAGCATCGCAGCAACATCTGCACCGGCTCGGTGCTCGTGGAGCGGATGACTCTGGCGGGAAGTTGAGCAAGGTGACGTCGGCTGGAGTGCGCCGCCGAATGACTCGGCGGCAGCAGGCAGTGCTGGCGTTGGTTATTCGTCTTCGTCGAAGCGGTTGTTGATCAGCTGAACCAGGGCTTCCAGCGCTTCCCTATCCTGTTCGCCTTCCGTATGCAGGTGAATGTGCGTCCCCTTGCCGGCAGCCAGCATCATGACTGCCATGATGCTTTTGCCGTCGACCAGGCTCTCCGGAGCCCGGCCAATGCGCACCGTGCAGGCATAGCGCCCGGCAACGCCGACGAACTTGGCGGCTGCCCGGGCATGCAGCCCGAGCTTGTTGATGATGGTGACTTCGCAGGCGGGCATCGCGTTATCCATCCTTCAGCAGAGGTCGCGGTGGCGGACCTGAACGTTCTTGAGTGACTGCTTCAAGGCTCGGCCGAGCCGGTCGGCCAGGTAGACCGAACGGTGATGGCCGCCGGTGCAGCCGATCGCGATGGTGACATAGGCACGGTTGCTGGCAGCGAAGCGGGGCAGCCATTTCTGCAAATAGGCCTGGATATCCTGGTACATGTCCTCGACGTCCGGCTGGGCCGCGAGGTAATCGGCAACCGGTCGGTCCAGGCCGGAAAAGTCACGCAGATCCGGCTTCCAGTAGGGATTGGGAAGGCAGCGCACATCGAATACCAGATCCGCATCCACCGGCATGCCTCGCTTGAAACCGAAGGATTCGATCAGAAAAGCCGTTCCCGGTTCCGGCTTGTTCAACAGGCGCAACTTGAGCGTATCGCGCAACTGATAGAGGTTGAGATGGGTGGTATCGATCTTGAGATCGGCTCGATCCTTGATGGGCGCGAGCAGCCGGCTTTCTTCGCGGATCGCTTCGGCCAGCGAACGGTTCTCGTTGGTCAGCGGATGGCGTCGGCGGGTTTCCGAGAAGCGCTTGAGCAGGGTCTCGTCGTCGGCGTCCAGATAGAGCAGGTCGCAGAGGATATAGCGAGTGCGCACCTCGGCCAGCAGTTCGGGGAAGCGCTTCAGCTGGCTGGGCAGGTTGCGTGCATCGATGGACACCGCGACCTGGGGCTCGATCAATTCGGTATGCAGCAGTGCCCGCTCGGCCAGTTCGGGAAGCAGGACAGCCGGCAGGTTGTCGATGCAGAAGAAGCCGTTGTCTTCCAGTACGTCGAGGGCGGTGCTTTTGCCGGAGCCGGAGCGGCCGCTGACGATAATCACGCGCATGATGGGAGCTTTCCGTCGTCAGGCATGAATGCCGAAAGCTGGGTTGCCAATTGCTTGTTCACAGCCGACGCACCTCCGCACTCCCGGACGGAGCCTTACAGGCCCTTCTGTGCGTCCGCGACCACCTGGTAAAGGGCTTCGCTGCTCTCGACCTGGCGCAGGCGCTCGCGCACCTCGCTGCGATCGAGCATGCTGGCGATCTGGCGAAGCAACTGTAGATGCTCGTCGGTGGCGGCTTCTGGTACCAGTAGGACGAACAGCAGGTCGACCGGTGCGGCATCGATGGCATCGAAGTCGATCGGCGCATCCAACCGCAGCAGGACGCTGATCGGAGCGGGGCAACCGGGCAGGCGGCAATGGGGGATGGCGATGCCGTTGCCAAAACCGGTCGAACCCAGTTTTTCACGAGCAATCAGGCTCTCGAAAATGGTCTGCTGATCCAGGTCGGGCATTTCGCGGGCGACCAGGGCAGCTATGTATTCGAGGGCGCGCTTCTTGCTTCCTCCCGGCACGTTCACCAGGGAACGGCCGGGGGTCAGAATGTCTTCGAGTCTGATCATGGGGCGAAGGAGTCAGCGGGCCGTAGCGCCCTGCTGGCGTTCGATCTGCTTTTCCTTGTGCTTGATCAGTTGACGGTCAAGCTTGTCGACGAGCAGGTCAATGGCCGCATACATGTCTTCATGCTCGGCGTTGGCGACCACTTCGGCGCCGGCGACATGCATGGTCGCCTCGATCTTCTGCTTGAGCTTCTCGACCGACATGATCACCTGGACATTGGTGATGCGGTCGAAATGGCGCTCGAGCCGGCTGATCTTCTCCTCGACATAGTCGCGTAGGGCGTCGGTCACATCCAGTTGATGTCCACTGATGTTGACTTGCATACCGCTTTCTCCTTGTTTCTATTTTGATGCAGGCTGACGGGCCTGCTACCGGTATACGCTGCTTCGAGTGGCCGCTGAGCGCTGCTGCCGTCTCGGCGGCCGACCCGATCCTGTTACATAAGTCGCTTGCGTTCGCTGGAAGGCGCGATGCTGAGCGATTCCCGGTATTTGGCGACTGTACGGCGAGCCACCTGTATGCCCTGCTCTTCCAGTAAACCAGCGATCTTGCTGTCGCTCAATGGCTTTTTCGGATTTTCCGCGGCGATCAGTTTCTTGATGATGGCGCGGATGGCCGTGGACGAGCACTCACCGCCTTCGGCGGTGCTGACGTGGCTGGAGAAGAAGTATTTCAGCTCGTAGATGCCGCGCGGAGTGTGCATGTATTTCTGGGTGGTGACCCGTGAGATGGTCGACTCGTGCATACCGACCGCCTCGGCGATGTCATGCAGCACCAGCGGTTTCATGGCCTCTTCGCCGTAGTCGAGAAAACCCCGTTGGTGCTCGACGATCTGCGTGGATACCTTCATCAGAGTTTCGTTGCGACTCTGCAGGCTCTTGATGAACCAGCGTGCCTCCTGCAGCTGGTTGCGCATGAAGGTGTTGTCGGCGCTGGCATCGGCACGTCTGATGAAACCGGCATAATGGGGGTTGATGCGCAGGCGCGGCACGGCCTCCTGGTTGAGCTCCACCAGCCAGCGGTCATTGTGCTTGCGCACGATGACATCGGGCACCACGTATTCGGGCTCGCTCGCCTCGATCTGGGCGCCGGGACGAGGATTCAGGCTCTGAATCAACTCGATCACCGGGCGCAGCTCCTCTTCCTTGAGTTTCATGCGTCGCATCAGTTGGGTGAAGTCGCGGTTGCCCAGCAGATCGAGATAGTCCTTGGCCAGTCGTTGCGCCTCTTCCAGCCAGGGGGTGTCGAGCGGCAGCTGACGCAGTTGCAGCAGCAGCGACTCGCTGAGATCGCGGGCGGCGACCCCCGCCGGCTCGAACTGCTGGATGCGGCGCAGCACCATTTCCACTTCGTCGAGTTCGATACCCAGCTCCGGATCCAGGGAGGCAAGGATTTCCTCCGGAGAGGCCTCCAGATAGCCGTCGCTGTTGATACTGTCGATCAGGGTGACGGCAATCAGGCGGTCGGTATCCGACATCGGGGCCAGGTTGAGCTGCCAGAGCAGATGGCTCTGCAGGCTCTCGCCCGTGGAGGTGCGGGTGGTGAAGTCCCACTCGTCTTCATCGCTGCTCGGCAGGCTGCTGGCACTGGTCTGGTAAATGTCTTCCCAAACGGTATCCACCGGCAGTTCGTTGGGAATGCGCTCGTGCCAGTCGCCATCCTCGAGGCTGCCGCCATCCTCGCTGGCCGTTACGCTTTCATAGCTTTCCTGGTAAGAGCCGGATGCGGTATCGATTGTCGACTGGTCGCCATGCTCGCCCAGCATATCCGGGCTGTCGTAGTCCTCTGCGTCTTCCTGACGTTCCAGCATGGGATTGGAGTCGAGGGCCTCCTGGACTTCCTGTTGCAGATCCAGGGTCGACAGTTGAAGCAGACGGATGGCTTGTTGCAGCTGCGGAGTCATCGTCAGCTGCTGACCCATCTTAAGGACTAGCGATGGTTTCATATTGTAGGAAGCACCATATTTGCCGAAGCATTCGCGTCAATCACTACGAGGCGACGATGCGCCTTTCTAAAGCAAATTCTATGCCTGATTATAACGGAATTTAACTGGTCTATCCCATTCAATGGCGCATTTCATAGTCGGAATTCGTGGCCGAGATAGACTTCCTGCACCAGTTTGTTGGTGAGGATGGCCTCGGCATCGCCTTCGGCTATCAGTTGTCCGTCGTTGACAATGTAGGCGGTTTCGCAGATATCAAGCGTTTCGCGAACGTTATGGTCGGTGATCAGGACGCCAATGCCCTTGTTCTTGAGGTGGTGGATGATCTGTTTGATGTCGTTCACTGAAATCGGGTCGACGCCGGCGAAGGGTTCGTCGAGCAGGATGAACTTCGGCGTGGTGGCGAGCGCGCGGGCAATCTCGACGCGACGCCGCTCTCCGCCCGAGAGGCTCATGCCGAGGCTGTCGCGAATGTGGCTGATGTGGAACTCCTGCAACAGGGCTTCGAGCGCCTGGCGGCGGCCTTCTCCATCGAGATCCTTGCGGGTTTCGAGGATCGCCATGATGTTGTCGGCCACGGTGAGCTTGCGGAAGATCGAGGCCTCCTGCGGCAGGTAACCGATGCCAGCCCGGGCACGGCCGTGCATGGGTAGATGGGTGACATCGTCCTGGTCGATCAGGATGCGTCCCTGGTCGGCGCGGACCAGGCCGACGATCATGTAGAAGCAAGTGGTCTTGCCGGCTCCGTTGGGGCCGAGCAGGCCGACGATCTGGCCGCTCTCGATGGAAAGGCTGACGTCGCGGACGACCTGACGGCCCTTGTAGCTCTTGGCCAGGTGCTGGGCTTTGAGGGTGGCCATTACTGGGTCTGTCCCGGCTGCTGTTTCTTTTTCGGTTGGATGACCATGTCGATTCGTGGCTTCGGGCTGGTTACCTTGGTCCCCGTGGCGCGGCCAGCATTGACGATCTGGCGCTGGGTATCGTAGACAATCTTCTCACCTTCGAAGGTATTGCCATCCTGGATCACGCGGGCCTTGTCGATCAGCACGATGCGTTCGTTTTCGGCGAAGTACTGGATGGTCTGGCCGTAGGCCTTGACGATGCTCTTGTCAGGTGCCGGCTTCTGCTCGTAGTAGGCAGGATTGCCGACCGAGGTGAAAACCTTGATATCGCCGTTGTCGTCCTGGGTGATGGTGACCTTGTTGCCGGTGATCTTCAGCGTGCCCTGGGTGATCACCACGTCGCCGTGGTAGACCGCAACCCCTTGCCTGTCGTCGAGTTCAGCGCTGTCGGCCTGGACACGAATCGGCTGGTCGCGATCGGAGGGGAGGGCCCAGGCGCTCGCTGCGCCCAGCAGGGGCAGACTGAGCAAGAGAGGGAGAGCCCGGTGGGAGAAACGGTTAGCGAACCTCATGCTGGCCTCTTACACTGGACAGTAGGTGCATCCTGCTGTCATCCAAATACGCTTTCATCCCGACGGCCGTGGTCACCCCGTTGGCCGCTTCGATCTTAACGGGCTGCCGGGTTTCGGCATATTCCCGCTCCGGGAACACGCTCAGGCGGCTGGTTGTGAGGATGGTCGGGCGTCCCTGGGTGTCGGTGCGCTCGACCCGCACTGCATCGATCAATTCGACTTGATCGCCCCCGGGGCTGACCTCGCCCCGCTCGCTGCGCACGTGCCAAGGGATGGGGGTGCCGCGGAAAAGCAGCAGGTCGGGCTGGGTGAGCAAGGTGACCTCGCTGGTCTTGAGGTGTTCCACCTTTTCGGCAGTCATCTCGTAGTGCAGCTTGCCCTCGGCCTGATATTGCAGTGTATGGGCATTGGTCACGTAGAAATCGATGGCACTGTCATCGGCAGTGGTGGCCGTCTTGTCCATGAAGCTTGCAGGGCGGATGTTCCAGTAGCCCACTGCCGCCAGCAGGGCGGCTAGAGCCAGCAGGAATAGGGGAGAGCGAAGTTTGCGCAGCATGATCGCCTCTATAGGTAAGCGCTCTGAGCGATTTCGAGATTGCCTTGGGCCTGCAGGATCAGTTCGCAGAATTCGCGGGCCGCACCTTCGCCGCCGCGTGCCTGGGTGATGCCATGGGCATGTCGGCGGACGAAGGCATCGGCGCTGGCCACGGCCATGCCCAGACCGACGCGACGGATGACCGGCAGGTCGGGAAGGTCGTCGCCCAGGTAGGCGACCTGTTCGTAGTCGAGCCCCAGTTCGGCAAGCAGCTCCTCCAGCACGACCAGTTTGTCCTCGCGCCCCTGGTAGAGGTGCTGGATGCCCAGGTTGCGGGCGCGGCGCTCGACAACTGGAGTGGTACGCCCGCTGATGATGGCGGTGCGTACGCCGGAGTTGATCAGCATCTTGATGCCGTGGCCGTCGAGGGTATTGAAACTCTTGAATTCGCTGCCGTCGGCCAGAAAATACAGGCGCCCGTCGGTGAGCACCCCGTCGACATCGAAGATTGCCAGGCGAATGCCTCGAGCCCGCTGCAACAGTTGGTCGCTCATTTTATATCACCCCGGCCCGCAGGAGATCGTGCATGTTCAGGGCGCCGACCGGGCGGTCCGTTTCGTCGACCACCACCAGCGCATTGATCTTGTGATCTTCCATGATCTTCAGGGCCTGGGCGGCGAGCATCCCGGCGCGTGCGGTCTTGCCGTGCGGAGTCATTACCTCGTCAATGATAGCTTGGCGCACATCGACATTGCGATCCAGGGCGCGGCGCAGGTCGCCGTCCGTGAAGATGCCGGCCAGGCGTCCATCGGTCTCGAGCACCACGGTCATACCGAGTCCCTTGCGGGTCATTTCCAGAAGTGCTTCGCGCAGCGTGGTGCCGCGCTGCACGCAGGGTAGGCTGGCGCCGGTGTGCATGATGTTTTCCACCTTCAGCAGCAGGCGGCGGCCGAGGGCGCCACCGGGATGGGAGAAGGCGAAATCCTCGGCGGTAAAGCCCCGTGCCTCGAGCAGGGCGATGGCCAGTGCGTCGCCGAGCACCAGGGCGGTAGTGGTGGATGAGGTGGGTGCCAGATTGAGTGGGCAGGCTTCCTGGCTGACGCCGGCGTCGAGGTTGACGGCAGCTGCTCCCGCCAGGGGTGAGTCGGGGTTGCCGGTCATGCTGATCAGGGTGATGCCGAGGCGCTGGATCAGTGGCAACAGGGTGAGAATTTCCGCAGTGGAACCGGAGTTGGAGAGAGCCAGAACCAGATCGTCACGGGTGATCATACCCATGTCGCCGTGGCTGGCTTCGCCGGGGTGCACGAAGAATGCCGGTGTTCCGGTGCTCGCCAGGGTTGCGGCGATCTTGCGTCCGATATGTCCGGACTTGCCCATGCCGACGACGACTACCCGCCCCTTGCACTCGAGGATCAGTTTGCAAGCCGTGGCGAAATTGTCGTCGATTCGTGCGAGAACCGCTTCGATGGCCTCGATTTCCAGGCGTATGGTGCGCTGGGCTGACTGGATCGGGTTGCTCGAGTGTGGCATGGCGGCGGCTCGTCGCTTGAAAAAGGCGCCGATTATAGCGGCAAAGGTCATATTTGCTCACGTTTCCACTGCCGCTATTGCGACCAAGGCCGTCTACGACGCCTGTATGCTTGGGACGCCGGTGCTCGCAGTGTTATAGTGCCTGCCAGTTCGGTCAAACGGTACGGTGCATCCCCTTTGTCTTTGGGGTAGCGGCGTCTAGCCGAGAGGTATTCACAAGGAGTCTAGATGAGCGACTCAAGCGACTACGCGGTCACGCTGAAGGGCCTCTCCTTCAAGCGGGGCTCGCGCAGCATTTTCAATAATGTAGACATCCGCATACCGCGTGGCAAAGTCACCGGCATCATGGGGCCCTCGGGGTGTGGCAAGACCACTCTATTGCGTCTGATAGCCGCCCAGCTGAAGCCGGAAAGCGGGGAAGTCTGGGTCAATGGGCACAATCTCCCGCATCTCTCGCGCAGCGAGCTGTTCGAAATGCGCAAGGAAATGGGAGTGCTCTTCCAGAGTGGTGCGCTCTTCACCGATCTCGATGTGTTCGAGAACGTCGCCTTTCCGTTGCGGGTCCATACCAAGCTGCCGGATGAAATGATCCGCGACATCGTCCTGATGAAGCTGCAGGCGGTCGGGTTGCGCGGCGCCATAGACCTGATGCCCGACGAGCTTTCGGGGGGCATGAAGCGCCGGGTGGCGCTGGCCCGGGCGATTGCTCTCGATCCGCGGATTCTCATGTATGACGAACCCTTCGTGGGCCAGGATCCGATTGCCATGGGTGTACTGGTGCGTCTGATCCGCCTGCTCAATGATGCCCTTGGCATTACCAGTATAGTGGTCTCCCACGACTTGGCCGAGACGGCCAGCATTGCCGATTACCTCTATGTGGTGGGCGATGGACAGGTTCTGGGAGAGGGGACCCCCGAAGACTTGATGAATTCCAAGAATCCGCGTGTCACCCAGTTCATGAAGGGGCTGCCGGACGGTCCGGTGCCTTTCCACTTCCCGGCGCCGGATTATCGCAACGACCTTCTGGGGAGGCGCTGATGCACAAGAGATCCCTCCTCGAGCAGGTCGGTCTGCTCGGTCGTGCCGCGATCGATGTGGTCGAAGCAATGGGGCGTTCTGCGCTGTTCCTCTTGCATGCCATGTTTGGCCGGGGCGGTGCCGGTAGCGGCTTCCAACTGCTGGTGAAGCAGACTCACTCGATCGGCGTGCTGTCGCTGCCAATCATCGTCGTCTCCGGCCTCTTCATTGGCATGGTACTGGCGCTGCAAGGCTATAACATTCTGGTCAGCTACGGTTCGGAGCAGGCAGTCGGACAACTGGTTGCCCTGACCCTGTTGCGCGAACTGGGACCGGTCGTCACCGGCCTGCTGTTCGCCGGGCGCGCCGGCTCGGCGCTCACTGCGGAAATCGGCAATATGAAGTCTACCGAGCAGCTTTCCAGCCTGGAGACGATCGGTGTCGATCCGCTCAAGTACATCATTGCGCCGCGCCTGTGGGCCGGCTTCCTCTCCATGCCGTTGCTGGCCGCGATCTTCAACGTGGTGGGTATCTGGGGAGCTGCCATGGTCGCGGTCGATTGGCTGGGTGTCTATGAGGGCTCGTTCTGGGCCAGCATGCAGAGCAGCGTGGACCTGCACGACGATGTGATCAATGGTGCGATCAAGAGCATCGTCTTCGCCTTCGTGGTGACCTGGATCGCCGTATTCCAGGGTTACGACTGCGAGCCGACTTCGGAAGGGATCGGCCGCGCTACTACAAGAACAGTGGTCTATGCCTCGCTGGCCGTGCTGGGACTGGACTTCATTCTGACAGCCTTGATGTTTGGAGATAACTGATGCAAACCCGCACCCTGGAAACCGGTGTTGGCCTGTTCATCCTGGCAGGTATGCTGGCCCTCCTGCTGCTGGCACTGCGTGTCAGCGGCCTGACGGTCAGCACCAATGGCGATACCTACAAGCTTTATGCGTATTTCGATAACATCGCCGGCTTGACAGTCAGGGCCAAGGTGACAATGGCTGGCGTTGCCATCGGCAAGGTCACGGCCATCGACCTGGATCGCAACAGCTATACCGGCCGTGTGACCATGGAACTGGAGAAGCGCGTCGACAATCTGCCGACCGACTCCACGGCGGCCATCCTGACCGCCGGCCTGCTGGGTGAGAAGTATGTCGGCATCAGCGTCGGAGGCGAGGAGGAGGTGCTGAAGAATGGCGACTCCATCCAGGATACCCAGTCGGCACTGGTGCTCGAGGATCTGATCGGCAAGTTCCTGATGAACTCCGTCAACAAGGACAAAGAAGAATAGGTTACAGAGGATATTCCTATGCTTACTGTTTTGCGTCGTGGTTTTCTGGTTCTGCTGGCTCTCCTGCCGCTGTTCGCAACTGCATCGACCACCCCTCATCAGGTGGTGCAGCAGACTACCGACTCCCTGCTCGGCGAGCTGAAGAAGAACAAGGCTCTCTACAAAAGCAATCCGCAGGCTTTCTACGATACGCTGGACCGGATTCTCGGGCCGGTGGTGGATGCCGACGGGATTTCCCGCAGCATCATGACCGTCAAGTACTCGCGCAAGGCGACTCCCGAGCAGATGACCCGCTTCCAGGAGAATTTCAAGCGCAGCCTGATGCAGTTCTACGGTAACGCTCTCTTGGAGTATAACAATCAGGATATCCGCGTGCTGTCCTCTTCCGTGCCAGTCGAAGGCGACCGCGCCAGCGTTGGTATGGAGGTTCGCGATACCCAGGGCACCGTCTATCCGGTTTCCTACACCATGGTGAAGAAGCAGGATCAGTGGCTGCTGCGCAATGTCATCATCAATGGCATCAACATCGGCAAGCTGTTCCGTGACCAGTTCGCCGAGAGCATGCAGCGCAATGGCCAGAATCTGGACAAGACTATCGATGGCTGGGCCGACGTGGTGGCCAAGGCCAAGGATAGCGAGGAAGGCAGGAAGGCTGCGGGGCAATGAGCGAGGCCTCGATTCTACAGGTCGAGCCCGGTGTGCTCACCCTTGCCGGCGTGATCGACTACAGCAATGGACCGGCCCTGCGTCAGCAGGGGAGGGCCCTGATCGGCACTGCCGGGACCGATGGTTTGGTGCTTGACTGCGCGGGCGTGGAAAAATCCAGCAGCGTCGGGCTTTCCCTGCTGCTGGCCTATCTGCGCGATGCCAAGGCTGCCGGCAAGCGCCTGCGAATGCGGGCGCTGCCTCAGGACATGCGCGAGATCGCCCAGGTCTGCGGATTGCTCGAGCTCTTGCCGCTGGAGGCGTGACGGTCTGCACGGCTCTCTGTCGGCTCAATGCCGGCAGGGTTCGCAGCCGGCGGGCTTTTTTGTAAGATGGGCGGCTTTCCGGTGCTTCCATGAAGCCGGTGATTCCAGGATCCCGTCTGCTGTGCGCCGATACCCACTGCAGGAGTAATTCATGATAGCTTCCGAGGTATGCATGCAGCCTAATGAGGTCAAGAGCTTTCTGGAAAGCAAGCTGGCTGGCACCCAAGTCGAGGTGCAGGGTCAGGGTTGCGACTTCCAGCTCATCCTGATCAGCGACGAGCTGGCCGGTATGAGCCCGGTGAAGCGTCAACAGTTGGTCTATGCCCAACTAAACGATTGGATCGTCGATGGCCGGATTCATGCCATCACCATGAAGTTCTTCAGTCGCGCCGCTTGGGCCGAGCGTTCCTGAGCCTGCCTGCGCGAGAGACCATGGACAAACTGATCATTACCGGCGGCCAGCCTCTCGATGGCGAGATCCGCATTTCCGGGGCAAAGAACGCGGCACTGCCGATCCTGGCAGCGACCCTGCTGGCCGATACGCCTGTCACCGTCTGCAATCTGCCGCACCTGCACGACATCACCACGATGATCGAGCTTTTCGGGCGCATGGGCGTGCAGCCTGTGATCGACGAAAAGCTCAGTGTTGAGGTGGATGCCAGCAACATCAAGACACTGGTGGCACCCTACGAACTGGTCAAGACCATGCGCGCCTCGATCCTGGTGCTCGGCCCCATGCTTGCCCGCTTCGGCGAGGCCGAAGTGGCCCTGCCGGGAGGCTGCGCCATTGGTTCGCGGCCGGTCGATCTGCATATCCGCGGTCTCGAGGCACTGGGCGCGCAGATCGAAATGGAGGGCGGCTATATCAAGGCCAAGGCTCCTGCCGGCGGTCTGCGTGGCGGCCATTTCTTTTTCGATATCGTCAGTGTGACCGGTACCGAGAACATCATGATGGCCGCGGCCCTGGCCAATGGACGTACTGTGCTGGAGAATGCCGCCCGCGAACCGGAAGTGGTCGATCTGGCCAACTTCCTGATCGGTATGGGCGCACAGATCAAGGGAGCCGGTACCGACACCATCGTCATCGAGGGCGTCAAGCGCCTGGGCGGCGGCCGTTATAGCGTGATGCCCGATCGCATCGAGACCGGAACCTACCTTGTCGCCGCTGCTGCCACCCGTGGGCGGGTCAAACTCAAGGATACCGATCCCACCATTCTCGAAGCGGTACTGCTCAAGCTGGAAGAGGCCGGTGCGCAGATCGACACCGGCAACAACTGGATCTCCCTGGACATGAGGGGCAACAGGCCCAAGGCCGTGAATGTGCGCACCGCACCCTATCCGGCCTTCCCGACCGACATGCAGGCCCAGTTCATTTCCATGAATGCAATAGCCGAAGGCACCGGCACCGTCATCGAAACGGTGTTCGAGAACCGCTTCATGCATGTTTACGAGATGAACCGCATGGGCGCGCGCATTCTGGTGGAGGGCAATACCGCCATCGTTACCGGCGTGCCCTGTCTGAAGGGCGCTCCAGTCATGGCCACCGATCTGCGTGCTTCCGCCAGCTTGGTGATCGCCGGGCTGGTAGCCGAGGGGGATACCCTGATCGATCGTATCTACCATATCGATCGTGGCTACGAGTGCATCGAGGAAAAGCTGCAACTGCTCGGCGCCAAGATCCGCCGCATCCCGGGTTAGGACCGGCGCCTGGCATGGCGCCGCTCTCGGCCCGCGATGGGATAAATATCCAAGGACATCCGTTTCATGCTTACCATTGCCCTGTCCAAAGGCCGGATTCTCGATGACACACTGCCGCTGCTCGCAGAGGCCGGCATCGTGCCGATCGAGAATCCGGATAAAAGCCGCAAGCTCATCATCCCCACCAGTCAGGAGGATGTGCGTCTGCTGATCGTCCGCGCCACCGACGTGCCGACCTATGTCGAAAACGGTGCTGCCGACCTGGGGATCGCCGGCAAGGATGTACTGATGGAGTATGGCGGCCAGGGCTTGTACGAGCCTCTCGACCTGAAGATCGCCAACTGCAAGCTGATGACTGCCGGCCAGGTCGGAGCCGAGGCCCCCAGGGGGCGTCTGCGGGTCGCCACCAAGTTCGTCAATGTAGCCAAGCGCTATTATGCCGAGCAGGGTCGCCAGGTGGACATCATCAAGCTCTATGGCTCCATGGAGCTGGCACCGCTCGTGGGGCTGGCCGACAAGATCATCGACGTGGTCGATACCGGCAATACACTGCGTGCCAATGGCCTAGAGCCCCAGGAGCTGATCGCCACTATCAGTTCGCGCCTGATCGTCAACAAGGCTTCGATGAAGATGCAGCATGCCCGCATCCAGGCCCTGATCGACACCCTGCGCGAAGCCGTCGAGACCCGACACCCTGCCTGACCCCGATCTGCCAACGCCTATCCGTGTCATAGCGAAATTTCTCGGGTGCCCGCGCGGAAGGCTTGCTAGGCTAGCGGCGCCCGAGTTTCAGCCATTCAAGAGGCCGTTATGACCGCATCCCTCGCCCTTCGCCGACTCGACGCTGCCGATCCGGACTTTGCGCGCCATCTGGATCATCTGCTGAGCTGGGAAAGCGTTTCCGATGAGGCCGTCAATCAGCGCGTGCTGGATATCATCCAGGCCGTACGCGAGCGTGGTGATGCTGCCGTAGTCGAATTCACCCAGCGCTTCGACAGCGTCGAGGCTGGCTCCATGGCCGAACTGATCTTGCCGCGCGAGCGTCTGGAATTGGCCTTGACACGCATCTCCCCGGATCAGCGCGAAGCTCTGGAAAAGGCTGCCGAGCGCGTGCGCCTGTATCACGAGCGGCAGAAGCAGGACTCCTGGACCTATACCGAGGCCGATGGCACCGTGCTCGGCCAGCAGGTCACCCCGCTCGACCGCGCCGGCCTGTATGTGCCGGGCGGAAAAGCGGCCTATCCGTCCTCTGTGCTGATGAATGCCATTCCGGCCAAGGTGGCCGGTGTCGCCGAGGTGGTGATGGTGGTGCCGACTCCGCGTGGCGAACTCAACGAACTGGTGCTGGCTGCCGCCTGCGTGGCCGGCGTCGATCGCGTGTTCACCATCGGCGGGGCCCAGGCCGTGGCCGCGCTGGCTTATGGCACCGAGAGCGTGCCGCAGGTGGACAAGATCGTCGGTCCCGGCAACATCTATGTAGCCACGGCCAAGCGCCACGTATTCGGTCAAGTCGGCATCGACATGATCGCCGGCCCCTCGGAGATCCTGGTGGTCTGCGATGGGCAGAGCGACCCGGACTGGATCGCCATGGACCTGTTCTCCCAAGCCGAGCACGACGAGGATGCCCAGTCGATCCTGGTGAGTCCGGATGCCGGCTTTCTCGAGAGGGTGGCCGAGAGCATCGCCCGTCTGCTGCCGACCATGGAGCGCGCCGAGATCATCCGTACCTCGCTGGAGGGGCGCGGTGCGTTTATCCGGGTGGCCGACATGGAGCAGGCCATCGCCGTGGCCAACCGTATCGCCCCCGAGCACCTCGAACTGTCGGTGGCCGACCCGCAGCAGTGGCTGCCGAAGATCCGCCATGCCGGCGCCATCTTCATGGGGCGCTATACCGCCGAGGCCCTGGGTGACTATTGCGCCGGTCCCAACCATGTTCTGCCGACTTCCGGTACCGCACGTTTCTCGTCGCCGCTAGGCGTGTACGATTTCCAGAAACGCTCGTCGATTATCTTTTGCTCGGCAACCGGGGCTTCCGAACTGGGCAGAACCGCGTCGGTGCTGGCTCGTGGCGAATCCCTGACGGCCCATGCGCGCAGCGCCGAATACCGGATTAAGGCCTGAGACCATACGAAATCAGCAGGGGCGACCCTGCCTGCGATGCTTCCGAACAGGAGCGCGTTGGCGGACTAGCCTCTGCGCAAGACGATTGCAACGAATCCGAGGAGAGAAGGGCGTGAGCAAATTCTGGAGCCCCTTCGTCAAGAACCTGGTGCCCTATGTGCCGGGCGAGCAGCCGAAGATGAGCAGGCTGGTCAAGCTCAATACCAATGAAAATCCCTACGGGCCGTCGCCGCGGGCGATCGCAGCCATGCAGGCCGAACTGAACGATAGTCTGCGCCTGTATCCGGATCCAAACGGCGAGCGCCTGAAGCAGGCAATTGCCGACTACTACGGAGTACAGAGCAACCAGGTGTTTGTCGGCAATGGCTCCGACGAGGTACTGGCGCATATCTTCCATGGGCTGTTTCAGCATGGCCGGCCATTGCTGTTCCCCGACGTGACCTACAGCTTCTATCCGGTCTACTGCGGCCTGTACGGGATTCCTTTCGAAACCGTGGCCCTGGACAAGGAGTTTCGCATCCGTATCGAGGACTACGCGCGCCCCAACGGCGGCATCATCTTTCCCAATCCCAATGCGCCGACCGGCTGCCTGCTGCCGCTTGAGAGCATCGAGCGGTTGCTCGAGGGCAATCCGGACTCGGTGGTGGTGGTGGACGAGGCCTATGTGGATTTCGGTGGCGAGACGGCGATCAGCCTCGTCGACCGCCATGACAATCTCCTGGTGACCCAGACCCTGTCCAAGTCGCGCTCCCTCGCCGGGCTGCGGGTCGGCCTGGCGGTCGGCCACTCGGAGCTGATCGAGGCGCTGGAGCGGATCAAGAACAGCTTCAATTCTTATCCGCTGGACCGCATGGCCATTGCCGGGGCGGCAGCGGCCTTCGAGGATCGTGCCTACTTCGAGCAGACTTGCCGGCAGGTCATCGCCAGTCGCGGACAACTGGTCGGCGAACTACAACATCTGGGCTTCGAGGTACTGCCGTCGGCAGCCAATTTCATCTTCGCCCGACATCCCGAGCGCGATGCCGAGGAGCTGGCGGCAGGGCTGCGCGAGCAGGGGGTGATCGTTCGTCATTTCAAGCAGGAGCGGATTCGCCAGTTCCTGCGTATCACCGTCGGTACTCCGGAGCAGAATCAGGCGCTGATCGACGTGCTGGAGACTCTCTGCTGAGGCTGGCGGGCCTGCCCCGTCCATCCAGAGCGGGGCGACCTACGGCTGCACCGCGGTGGGTGGTGGGCGCAGGCCGATCTCGGCGGTCAGGGTCAGAGCCTGGCCGTTGCGCAGGACCTCGATATCGATGGTTTCTCCCGGTCGGGTCTGAGCGACCTGGTTCATGGCATGTCGACCGTCGGTGGCCGGTTGGCCATCGATGCTGACGATCAGGTCGCCCGGTTGCAGGCCGGCGCGCTGTGCGGGGCCATCCCGATAGATGCCGGCGACCACGATGCCCGGACGGCCGTCCAGGCCGAAGGATTCGGCCAGTTCCTTGGTCAGCGGCTGCACTTCGAGCCCGAGCCAGCCGCGAATCACCTGTCCGTGCTTGATGATCTCCTCCATCACCTCCAGGGCCAGCTTCGCCGGAATCGCGAAGCCGATGCCTTGGGAGCCGCCCGACTTGGAGAAGATGGCGGTATTGATGCCGATCAGATTGCCGTTGGCATCAATCAGCGCGCCGCCCGAGTTGCCCGGATTGATCGCCGCATCGGTCTGTATGAAGTCCTCGTAAGTGTTCAGGCCTAGCTGGTTGCGCCCAGTGGCGCTGATGATGCCCATGGTCACGGTCTGGCCGACGCCGAAGGGGTTGCCGATGGCCAGGGCGACGTCGCCGATACGAATGCTGTCGGAGCGTCCAAGATGCATGACCGGCAGTTCGTCCAGATCTATCTTGAGTACGGCCAGGTCGGTTTCCGAGTCGTGGCCGATCACCCGGGCGAGAACTTCCCGTCCATCCCGCAGGGCGACGACGATCTGGTCGGCACCTGCGGTGACATGGTTGTTGGTCAGCAGGTAGCCATCCCGGCGCATGATCACTGCGGAGCCCAGGCTGGACTCCAGACGCCGCTGACTGGGCAGCGAGTTGCCGAAGTACTGTTGCAGCAGTGGGTCGTCGAACAGCGGCTGGCTCGGCCTCTTGACGACCTTGGTGGTGTAGAGGTTGGCCACTGCTGGCGCGGCGCTGCTCACGGCATTGGCGTAGGAGACGGGACCTTGTGGTGAAAGGAGGGAGCGGGGCAGTTGTTGCTGTTCATCGGCAATCTGCCGGGGCAGGCCGACCCACTCCGGATAGCGCTGGATGATCAGCAGGGCCAGCAGCACTCCGACCGCCAGGGGCCAGCCAAGAAAACGCAGGGCCTTTAGCATGGAGCGGGAGTCCTTGGGGTTGCAGGGGCTGAGGGGGGACCGTAAGGTGCGCCATTATACGAGGGAGCCGCCGGCTGGCTAGCGGCTCGCAAGCCTTTCATGGAGACATAGATGGCCGCTGCCCTGTCCGAGCTGGTGAAGGAAGCCGACCGCTATCTGGCGGCGGGCGGCATGACCGATTATTGCCCGAACGGCCTGCAAGTCGAGGGGCGCCCTTGGGTCGCCAGAATCATCAGTGGCGTGACGGCCAGCCAGGCGCTGCTCGATGCGGCGGTCGAGGCCGGGGCGGATCTGGTGCTGGTCCATCACGGCTATTTCTGGCGCAACGAGAATCCCTGCATCGTCGGCAGCAAGCGGCGTCGGCTGCACACCCTGCTGAACAACGACATCAGCCTGCTGGCTTACCATCTGCCGCTGGACGTGCACCCCGAGGTGGGCAACAACATGCAACTGGGCAGGCGCCTCGGGCTACAGGTGGAAGGGCCGCTGGAGCCGGGCAATCCACGCTCGGTCGGTCTGATCGGCTGCCTGGCCGCGCCGGTCACCGCGCAGGAGTTCGCCCGCCAAGTGCATCTGGCGCTGGATCGCCAGCCCCTGCTGATCGAGGCCGACCGGCCGATCCATCGCATCGCCTGGTGTACCGGGGCCGCACAGGGCTATATCGAACAGGCGATCGCCGCCGGCGTCGATGCCTATCTGACTGGCGAGGTTTCCGAGGCCACCGTGCATAGCGCCCGGGAAAATGGCATCAGCTTCCTTGCGGCAGGGCACCATGCCACCGAACGCTATGGTGTGCAGGCCTTGGGTGAATACCTGGCTCGGATCTTCGGCATCGAGCACCTGTTCGTCGATTGTGCCAATCCGGTCTGAGTGGAAGCTATATCTTTAGATCTTTTTTATATAAGTGTGAAGCCTATTAGAAGCTGGGACTGTGCTAGAGTGCGCCAACGTCCCACGGCCCGCCGGCCGTAATCCACCCACAATCCGTGAGTAGCCATGGCCGACAAACTGACGCATCTGAAGCAGCTGGAGGCGGAAAGCATCCATATCATCCGTGAAGTGGCCGCCGAGTTCGACAACCCGGTGATGCTGTATTCCATCGGCAAAGACTCCGCCGTGATGCTGCATCTGGCGCGCAAGGCATTCTTCCCGGGTAAGCTGCCTTTCCCGGTGATGCATGTCGACACCCAGTGGAAGTTCCAGGAAATGTACAAGTTTCGCGACAGGATGGTCGCGGAAATGGGCTTGGAGCTGATCACCCACGTCAACCCCGACGGGGTGGCGCAGGGCATCAACCCGTTCACCCACGGCAGTGCCAAGCACACCGATATCATGAAGACCGAGGGCCTCAAGCAGGCGCTGGACAAGTACGGCTTCGATGCCGCCTTCGGTGGTGCCCGGCGTGACGAGGAAAAATCCCGAGCCAAGGAGCGCGTGTATTCGTTCCGTGACAGCAAGCATCGCTGGGATCCGAAAAACCAGCGCCCCGAGCTGTGGAACATCTACAACGGCAAGGTGAAGAAGGGCGAGTCGATCCGCGTGTTTCCGCTGTCCAACTGGACCGAGCTGGACATCTGGCAGTACATCTATCTGGAGCAGATCCCCATCGTGCCGCTGTACTTCGCCGCCGAGCGCGAAGTCATCGAAAAGAACGGCACCTTGATCATGATCGATGACGATCGCATTCTGGAACACCTCTCCGAGGAGGAAAAGGCGCGCATCCAGAAGAAGATGGTGCGTTTCCGCACCCTCGGCTGCTACCCGCTGACCGGCGCCGTGGAGTCCACCGCCGCCACCCTGCCGGACATCATCCAGGAGATGCTCCTGACCCGCACGTCCGAACGCCAAGGCCGGGTCATCGATCACGATGGCGCCGGTTCGATGGAAGAAAAGAAACGTCAGGGCTACTTCTAAGGTCTTCGCCTCATGTCGCATCAATCCGAACTGATCAGCGAGGACATCCTCGCCTACCTGGCCCAGCACGAACGCAAGGAGCTGCTGCGCTTTCTCACCTGCGGCAACGTCGACGACGGCAAGAGCACCCTGATCGGTCGCCTTTTGCACGACTCGAAGATGATCTACGAGGATCATCTGGAGGCGATCACCCGTGACTCGAAAAAGGTCGGCACCACCGGTGACGAGGTCGATCTGGCGCTGCTGGTCGACGGCCTGCAGGCCGAGCGCGAGCAGGGCATCACCATCGACGTGGCCTACCGCTATTTCAGCACCGCCAAGCGCAAGTTCATCATCGCCGACACGCCCGGTCACGAGCAGTACACCCGCAACATGGCCACCGGGGCGTCCACCTGCGACCTGGCGATCATTCTCATCGATGCCCGCTACGGCGTGCAGACCCAGACCCGCCGGCACAGCTTCATCGCCTCGCTGCTGGGTATCCGGCACATCGTGGTCGCGGTCAACAAGATGGATTTGATGGATTTCGACCAAGCAGTCTTCGAGCGCATCCAGGCCGATTATCTGCAGTTTGCAGAGCGTCTTGGCCTCAAGCCGAGTTCGCTGCATTTCGTGCCGATGTCCGCGCTCAAGGGCGACAACGTGGTCAACCGGAGTGAGCGGGCGCCCTGGTACCAGGGGCCGTCGCTGATGGAAATCCTCGAAACTGTCGAGATCGCCGCCGACCGCAACCTGGCCGACATGCGTTTTCCGGTACAGTACGTCAACCGGCCGAATCTCAACTTCCGCGGCTTCGCCGGTACCCTGGCCAGCGGCATCGTGCACAAGGGCGACGAGGTCGCCGTGCTGCCGTCGGGCAAGATCAGTCGGGTACGCTCGATCGTCACCTATGATGGCGAGTTGGAGCAGGCAATTCCCGGCCAGGCGATCACCCTGACCCTCGAGGACGAGATCGACGTGTCGCGCGGCGACATGCTGGTGCATGCCGACAACCGCCCGCAGGTCACCGATGGCTTCGAGGCCATGCTGGTATGGATGGCCGAGGAGCCGATGCTTCCGGGCAAGAAGTACGACATCAAGCGTGCCACCAGCTACGTGCCGGGCAACATCGTCGGCATCGAACACCGTATCGACGTCAACACCCTCGAGCGCGCACCGGCCAGCGAGCTGAAGCTCAACGAAATCGCCCGTGTGCGGATCAGTCTGGACGCGCCCATCGCCCTCGATGGCTATGGGTACAACCGGACCACCGGTGCCTTCATCGTCATCGATCGGCTGACCAACGGCACCGTCGGTGCCGGCATGATCGTCGCCGAGCCGCTGTCCGGACAGAACGCCGGCAGCCATCATGGACGGCTTGCTCATGTCAGCGCCGGGGAGCGTGCCGCGCGCTTCGGCCAGCAGCCGGCTACGGTGCTGTTCACTGGACTGTCCGGCGCCGGCAAGAGCACCTTGGCCTATGCTCTGGAGCGCAAGCTATTCGACATGGGGCGCGCGGTTTACGTGCTGGATGGACAGAACCTGCGCCACGATCTGAACAAGGGCCTGTCGCTGGATCGCGCCGGACGAGCCGAGAACTGGCGGCGTGCCGCCCAGGTAGCCCGCCAGTTCAACGAGGCCGGGCTCTTGACCCTGGCCGCCTTCGTCGCTCCGGATGCCGCGGGGCGTGCCCAGGCGCGGGCGTCGATCGGTGCCGAGCGCCTGATCACCGTCTACGTACAGGCTTCGCCGCTGCTCTGTCGCGAGCGCGATCCGCAGGGGCTGTACGCTTCGGGTAGCGAGCATATCCCCGGTGAATCCTTCCCCTACGACATACCGCTGGATGCCGATCTGGTGATCGATACCCAACGTCTCTCGGTGGAGGAGGGCGTGAAGCAGGTGCTCGAGCTGCTGCGCAGTCGCGGCGTCCTTTAAGGTCTGTCTGCTCGACCAAGGCCCTCGCAGCCCAGGCTGCGGGGGCCTTTTCATTTATCCTCCAGCTGCTGGCAGCCATTCGCTCCTTGAAAGGGCTGCCTGATGCCCTCGGCTTTCCACAAGGCAGTGATCAATTCCTCCTGGGGGCGCAGTCGGCACCGCTCGCTCGGTCTCGCTGTTTGATGGTTGGTGTTGGAGTATGTGCAGTGGCGGCACAGGTCGATCCGCCCCGATAGGGGGATGGCCAGGCGCAATGTCCTGTTGGGCTGCAGGGACGCAGGTCCTCAGTAGTTCTTGGCCTTCGGCTGTCAAGTATGGCTAGCACCAGGGTACTTCCATGAGGCGCTCAGAGGTGCCGCCTAGGTCAACCGACCTTCGATCTTGCGGGCCTCGGTTATCTATGGGGATCTCCGGGTGGCTTGGCGAGGGCTTGGGGCAGAAGCTGGAAAATGACAGGTGCCTGCATGAAAAAGCCCCGGAAGGGCGGGGCTGGTGGGTCGTCGAAAGGCTTCAGTGCCTACCCTTCAGGCCGAACTGTTCGTCCAGCATGCCGGGGGCATCGGCGAGCTTGGGGGCATAATCCTTGGGGGCTTCGGGCGCTGTCGCACTGGACAGGCGCTCATGATTGCCGAGGTTTTCCTCGTTCTGCAGCGTGGCGAGCAAGCGCTGGCGGGTCAGTTCGTCGAGCGCGAGACGGCTAGCGCCCTCGGACAGATGCTCCTGGATCTCCGAATAGCTCTGGGTGAGCTTCTTCACCAAGTTTGCGGTGGTATTGAAGTGAGTGACCACTTCGCTCTGATAGGTGTCGAAGCGCTCCTGCAGTTCGTCCAGCTGGCGCTGCGTCCGGCTGGGAGCCTCACTGGACAATAGACGAGCGGCGACGAAGCCGATGGTGATACCGACGAGCAGGGTGAGGGCCGGTAGCAACCAAGCCATGAGCGTCTGTTCCACGATCCTTCCCTCTATAGGCTTCTTTGTTTTACGTTAGCGGCTCCAGTCAGCCCTGTATAGCCGATCTAGACGCATGCGGCGATCCGTGCCGGCAGAGGGGCCGGGCTTGACCGTGCCACAGACAGTGTGCCGTCATTGCGCGAATCTTGCCCACGGCCCGCTACAGGCGATGCAATGCATCTCTGCGCCGGGGCGGCTCGCCACAGGGCTCGGCGGTCCAACCACTTGAAGCGAGTCGGCCACTGGCCTTCTCCTGGAGATACAGCTTGTCGAATCGTGAAAACTCTCTGTTCATCGATGGACCATGCGGTCCCCTCGAAGCGCTCTACCTCGAATTGCCACAGCCTCGCGGCCTGGCTCTGCTCTGTCACCCCAATCCGGTGAAGGGCGGGACCATGTTGAACAAGGTTGTCTCCACCCTGCAGCGCACCGCCCGGGATGCCGGTTACAGTACGCTGCGCTTCAACTATCGGGGTGTCGGTGCCAGCGCAGGTAGTCACGACATGGGAAGTGGCGAGGTGGATGATGCCGAAGCCGTCGTTCGATGGGTACGTGGGCAGTTGCCGCAGCTGCCCCTGAATCTGTTCGGCTTTTCCTTCGGTGGCTATGTTGCGCTCAATCTGGCGGAGCGCCTGGCTGCTCAGGGGGGACTGCCGGAACGGATATTCCTGATTGCGCCGGCGGTGATGCGCCTGGAGAACGAGGCCATGGCTCCACCACAGGGCAGCCGCCTGACGGTCATCCAGCCGGAACAGGATGAGGTAGTCAGTCCGCAGCTGGTCTACGACTGGTCCGCAGCCCTGCAGTGCCCCCATGAGTTGCTGAAAGTGGCAGAATGTGGGCATTTCTTCCATGGCAAGCTGGGCGAGTTGAAGGACTTGGTCAGTTCACGCCTTTGAGCATAGACAAGCACACCATGACCACTCGAATCCTCACGGGTATCACCACTACCGGCACTCCGCACCTTGGCAACTACGCCGGCGCCATCCGGCCGGCGATCGTCGCCAGTCGTGATCCTCATGCCGACTCGTTCTATTTCCTCGCCGACTATCACGCGCTGATCAAGTGCGACGATCCGGAGCGCATTCAGCGTTCGCGTCTGGAAATCGCTGCCACTTGGCTGGCCTGCGGGCTCGATGCGGAGAGGACCACCTTCTACCGTCAGTCGGACATCCCCGAGATCACAGAGCTGACTTGGCTGCTCACCTGCGTGACGGCCAAGGGGCTGCTCAATCGCGCGCACGCCTACAAGGCCGCGGTGGACAAGAATCTGGAAATCGGCGAAGACCCCGATGCCGGTGTGACCATGGGCCTGTTCAGCTATCCGGTGCTGATGGCGGCAGACATCCTGATGTTCAACGCGAACAAGGTGCCGGTCGGCCGCGACCAGATCCAGCACGTGGAAATGGCGCGTGATATCGGGCAGCGCTTCAATCACCTGTTCGGCCGGGGCCGGGAGCTCTTCGCTCTGCCGGAGGCGGTGATCGAGGAGGAGGTTGCCACCTTGCCGGGACTCGACGGTCGCAAGATGTCGAAGAGTTATGACAATACCATCCCGCTGTTTGGTTCGAGCCGTCAACTGAAGGACGCCATTGCCCGCATTGTCACCGACTCGCGGGAACCGGGCGAGCCGAAGAATCCGGACGGCTCCCATCTGTTCACGCTCTACCAGGCGTTCGCCACACCCGAGCAGCTTGCCGAATTCCGTGCTGACCTGCTGGCCGGTCTCGCCTGGGGCGAGGCCAAGCAGCGCCTGTTCCTGTTGCTGGAAAATGAATTGGGCGAGGCGCGCGAGCGCTACCAAGCGCTGATTGCGAGACCGCTCGACTTGGAGGACATTCTTTTCGCTGGTGCGACCAAGGCGCGCAGGATCGCCACTCCTTTTCTCGGCGAGCTGCGCGAGGCGGTTGGACTGCGCTCGTTCCGTAGCGACGTGCGCAGTCAGGTTGCCAGTGGCAAGAAGAAAGCGGCGAAAACCGCTCGTTTCGTCAGTTTTCGCGAGCCCGACGGAATGTTTCGTTTCCGTTTTCTGGCTGCCGATGGCGAGGAGTTGCTGCTGTCGCGGCCGTTTGAAGATCCCAAGGCCGTGGGGCGGATCAGCCAGCAACTGATTGCCCTGGGGGCGGATGCGCTCGAGCTGCGTGCCGACGAGGGCGCTCAGTTCAGTCTCTGGCTGGATGGCGAATGCATGGCCGACAGCCCGGTGTATGCCGATCCGGATGCCTTGGAGGCAGCCATGCTGCGTCTGCGGGAAGCGATTGCAGGGCTTGCCGACTGATTGCCGTGCGACCCTGTGCCGGATGTGTAGTCTTCGGCTCGGACGGTCGCGAACCTTTGAACTCTTGATGAGGGTGGCCCGTTTTGAACGACTTGACGACATTCCCAACTGCCGAGGGCGCCGCCAAGGCGGCCTCCCCACGAATTTATCCCGATTCTGCCATGACTCCCCTTGAGCGCTATCAAGCCGACCTGAAACGCCCCGATTTCTTCCACGATGCCGCTCAGGAAAATGCTGTGCGTCATCTGCAGCGTCTCTATGAGGATCTGGTCAGCGCCGGTCCGCAGGGAACGGCCGCGGCTGGCAAACTTGGGTTGTTCGACAGGTTGCTCGGCAAGAAGCCGCAGAATCAGCAGAAGGGCCCGATCAAGGGCATCTACTTCTGGGGAGGAGTGGGGCGCGGCAAGACCTATCTGGTCGACACCTTCTACGATGCTCTGCCGTTCGAGCAGAAGATGCGCACTCACTTCCACCGCTTCATGAAGCGGGTGCACGAGGAAATGAAGACCCTCAAGGGTGAGAAGAACCCGCTGACCATCATTGCCAGGCGTTTCGCCAGTGAGGCGAGAGTCATCTGCTTCGATGAGTTCTTCGTATCCGATATCACCGATGCGATGATTCTGGCCACTCTGCTGGAGGAGCTTTTCAAGAACGGCGTGAGTCTGGTTGCCACCTCCAATATCGTGCCGGACGGCCTCTACAAGGATGGTCTGCAGCGTGCCCGCTTTCTGCCGGCGATCGCCCTGCTCAAGGAGCACACGGAAATCGTCAACGTCGACAGTGGCATCGATTACCGCCTGCGTGCCCTGGAGCAGGCCGAGCTGTACCACTGGCCACTGGATGCTGAGGCGGAGAGGAGCCTTGAGCGCAGCTTCAAAAGCCTGCTTACCGAGCACTGTGCGATCAAGGAGAACGATGTTCTGCTGATCGAGAGCCGCGAGATCCGCGCACGCAAGACCGCCAATGACGTGGCCTGGTTCGAGTTCCGCGAATTGTGCGACGGTCCGCGCAGCCAGAACGATTACATCGAGCTGGGCAAGATTTTCGAGGCGGTATTGCTGTCCAACGTCGAACAGATGAATGTCTCCAAGGACGACATGGCGCGGCGATTCATCAACCTGGTCGACGAGTTCTACGACCGCAACGTCAAATTGATCATTTCCGCCGAGGTCGAACTCAAGGATCTCTATGCCGGTGGCCGGCTGGAATTCGAATTCCAGCGGACCCTGAGCCGTCTGCTGGAGATGCAGTCCCACGAGTTCCTCGCTCGGCCGCACAAGCCGTGACCGATGGGGCCACCCGTGGGTGGCCCCTATCCTTTTGTGGGGCAGTGTCTGGAGTCTGCTCGCTTCGAGCGGATCGTGCTGGAGGGCATTCAAGGCATGTCTGCACCCCTGGTTGTGCCCGACTCGCCTTTTGGTGATTGGGATGGTTCGCCTGCCGGAGCCCGCCTTCTGCAGCGGCAGCTGGCCGAGCGGGTCGTGCTGCAGGACGATTTTCCCGCCCTGCGCCTGATAGCCGGCGTGGACGTCGGCTTCGAAGAAGGGGGAAGCATTACCCGGGCTGCGGCGGTATTGCTCGATGCAGATACCCTGGAGCTGCTTGCCGAGCGCCTGGTGCGCATTCCGACCTCCATGCCCTACATCCCGGGGCTGCTGTCCTTTCGCGAGCTTCCGGCCGTCCTGCGTGCCCTGGCAGAGCTGCCACAGGTTCCGGATCTGGTCTTCTGCGATGGGCAGGGGATTGCCCACCCGCGTAGATTGGGCATAGCAGCCCATCTGGGTGTCGTGAGCGGCCTGCCAACCATTGGTGTGGCCAAGAAGATTCTCGTCGGCACCCATGCCGAGTTGGGGGGGCGGCGTGGAGATCAGGTTCCCCTGATGTATCAAGGCGATATGTTGGGGACAGTGCTGCGAAGCAAGGACAAGGTGCGTCCATTGATCGTTTCGCCAGGGCATCGGGTCAGTCTGGCCAGTGCCCCACGGCTGGTCATGGGTTGCGTCACACGCTATCGCCTGCCGGAGCCGACCCGGTTGGCCGACCGGCTCGCCTCGCGGAGGGCTGGATAATCCACGGCCAGATCGGGGCTGTGGTGGTTGGCAAGGCGGTCTCTTTCGATAGCCTCGAAAGGGCTCTTGGCGTGCCTGGGTTCGACTCGCTGCTTCTCGTGCGGCTGCGGACGGACGGTTGCTATTTTTTCCACAGTCGGTATGATTTCAAAGATTTTCTGGTGGGGATGCCTAGCTCGCTGGAAATCAGGTAGGGGATGCCTAGCCTACCGACCTCCTGCCGTTGCGGACGCGCTGACCCGAGCCCCCGATAGCGTCTGTTTCCGGCCGCCTCGACCTTGTCAAGGCAAGCATTATTCAGTAAGATTTGCCGCCTTATTTTCAGGGTGGCCCCTGAGGCTATAACGAATGAAAACTTTTACTGCGAAACCGGAAACCGTTAAGCGCGACTGGTATGTCGTCGACGCTGCCGGCCAGACCCTGGGTCGTCTGGCTACTGAAATCGCCAGCCGTCTGCGTGGCAAGCACAAGCCCGAATACACTCCGCATGTGGATACCGGTGATTACATCATCGTGATCAATGCCGAGCAGGTGCGGGTTACCGGTGCTAAGAGCAGCGACAAGATCTACTACTCTCACTCCGGTTTCCCGGGCGGTATCAAGTCCATCAGTTTCGAGAAGCTGATCGCCAGGGCTCCCGAGCGTGTGATCGAAACTGCGGTCAAGGGCATGCTGCCGAAGAATCCGCTGGGTCGTGACATGTACCGCAAGCTGAAGGTGTACAAGGGTGCTGCTCACCCGCATACCGCTCAGCAGCCTCAAGAACTGAAGATTTAAGGGGATAGCTCATCATGTCGGCGACTCAAAATTACGGCACCGGCCGTCGTAAGACTGCTACCGCTCGCGTCTTCCTGCGTCCGGGCACTGGCAAGATTTCCATCAACAACCGCTCTCTCGAGCAGTTCTTCGGCCGCGAAACTGCCCGCATGGTTGTGCGTCAGCCGCTCGAGCTGACCGAGACCGGGGAAAAGTTCGATGTCTATGTCACCGTTATCGGTGGTGGTGTCAGTGGTCAGGCTGGTGCCATTCGTCATGGCATCACTCGCGCCCTGATCGAGTATGACGAGACTTTCCGTAGCTCGCTGCGTCGTGCTGGCTACGTGACTCGCGATGCTCGTGAGGTCGAGCGTAAGAAGGTCGGCCTGCGCAAGGCGCGCAAGCGTCCGCAATACTCCAAGCGCTAATTTCGGCGTTTTCACCAGGCACCCGGCACTCCTCAGAGTGCCGGGTGTTTTTTTGTGTCTGAGAATTCCTGCGACAGCTTGTCGCAACTTCGATGCCGTTCTTTCTAGACGCTTCGGCATTATTGTATCCGGCTATTACCTTGTCAGGCCTGAGGGTTTTCTTTACCATCTTGCCGTTTTTTCGCGCGCCTCGTTTTTTTATTACAGGTCCGGACAACGGGCCGCAGAGTTGATGGGAGACAACTGAATGAGCAATGACGGCGTGAATGTCGGCCGGCGTCGCTTTCTGGTTGCAGCCACCTCCGTGGTGGGTGCGGCAGGAGCGGTGGGGGCTGCGGTCCCGTTTGTGGGATCTTGGTTCCCAAGTGCCAAGGCCAAGGCCGCAGGTGCACCGGTGAAGGTGAATGTCAGTAAAATTGGGCCGGGGCAACAGATAGTGGCTGAATGGCGTGGCCAGCCGGTGTTTATCGTCCGCCGTACCGAGGGGATTCTTGCCAGCCTGAAGAAGGTCGAATCTGCAGTGGCGGATCCCGACTCGGCCGCCTCGGTTCAGCCGGCCTATGTGGACCGGAAATTGCGCTCGATCAAACCGGAGATTCTGGTTCTGGTTGGCCTTTGCACCCACCTGGGCTGTGCTCCCTCCTTCCGTCCGGAAGTTGCTCCGGCGGATCTGGGAGCCGACTGGATGGGGGGCTATTTCTGTCCCTGCCATGGTTCCAAGTACGATTTGGCCGGTCGTGTCTACAAGGCACAACCTGCTCCCTTGAACCTGCCGGTGCCTCCGCATTCCTATGAATCGGATGATGTAATCATTGTCGGCGTGGACCAGGAGAAGGCCTGATGAGCAAGTTCATGGAGTGGATTGATGCCCGCTTCCCCGCTACTTCGATGTGGGAAGACCATCTCTCCAAATACTACGCACCGAAGAACTTCAACTTCTTCTACTTCTTCGGTTCGCTGGCGCTTCTGGTGCTGGTCAATCAGATCCTCACCGGTATCTGGCTGACCATGAGCTTCACCCCGTCCGCCGAGGAGGCCTTCGCCTCCGTCGAATACATCATGCGCGATGTCGAATACGGCTGGATCATTCGCTATCTGCACTCCACCGGCGCTTCGGCATTCTTCGTCGTGGTTTATCTGCACATGTTCCGCGGCCTGCTCTATGGTTCCTACCAGAAGCCGCGTGAGCTGGTGTGGATCTTCGGCATGCTGATCTATCTGTGCCTGATGGCCGAGGCCTTCATGGGCTACCTGCTGCCCTGGGGGCAGATGTCCTATTGGGGTGCCCAGGTGATCATCTCCCTGTTCGGCGCCATTCCGGTGATCGGCGAGGACCTGACCCAGTGGATTCGTGGTGACTACCTGATCTCCGGAATCACCCTGAACCGCTTCTTTGCCCTGCATGTCATTGCGCTGCCGATCGTTCTGCTCGGCTTGGTCGTGCTGCACATCCTGGCGCTGCATGAGGTCGGTTCCAACAACCCGGACGGTATCGAGATCAAGAAGAGCAAGGACGCCAACGGCAAGCCGCTGGACGGCATCCCCTTCCATCCCTACTACACCGTAAAAGACATCGTTGGTGTGGTGGTGTTCCTCTTCATTTTCTGTGCCGTGGTGTTCTTCTTCCCTGAGATGGGGGGATATTTCCTCGAGAAGCCGAACTTCGAGCAGGCCAATGCCTTCAAGACTCCCGCACATATTGCGCCGGTATGGTACTTCACGCCGTTCTACGCAATCCTGCGAGCGGTTCCGGACAAGCTGCTCGGCGTTATCGCCATGGGGGCGGCCATCGCCGTGCTGTTCGTTCTGCCCTGGCTGGATCGCAGCCCTGTCAAGTCGATGCGCTACAAGGGCTGGCTGAGCAAGTTGTGGCTGCTGGTGTTCTGCGTCGCCTTCCTGACCCTTGGCGTGCTCGGCGTACTCTCGCCGACCCCCGGACGCACGTTGTTGTCGCAGGTGTGCACGGCACTGTACTTCGCGTTCTTCATCCTGATGCCGTTCTACACCAGGATGGAAAAGACCAAACCGGTTCCGGAAAGGGTGACTGGCTGATGAAAAAACAATTTGCTGCATTGATTTTCGCGATTCTGCCGGCCTTTTCATTTGCCGCAGGAGTTGAACCCGAGCTGGACAAGGTCGACATCGACCTGGCTGACAAGGCGGCCATGCAGGATGGTTTGCGGACCTTCGCCAACTACTGCATGGGCTGCCATAGTGCCCAGTTCCAGCGCTACGAGCGGGTAGCCAGGGATCTTGGCATTCCCGAAGAAGTGATGACGGAAAACATCGTCTTCACCGGTGCCAAGATTGGCGACCACATGAAGATCGGCATGCGTCCCGAGGACGCCAAGGTCTGGTTTGGTGCGGCGCCGCCGGATCTGACGCTGGTTGCCCGGGTGCGCGGCAAGGACTGGCTGTACAGCTATCTGCGCAGCTTCTATGAGGATCCCTCGCGCCCGCTGGGTGTGAACAACACTGTATTTCCCAACGTGGGCATGCCCAATGTGCTTGAGGGGCTGCAGGGTCGTCAGGTTTTCGGCTGCAAGCAGGTCCAGGTGGTTGAGGATGGCAAGAAGCAGTATGACCCGCTCACAGGGGCAGAGATCACTCACGAAGCTTGCGATCAGTTGACCGTTTTGCCGAAGACTGGCGCACTGACTCCCGAGGAGTTTGACGAGAAGGTGAAGAATCTGGTGACCTTCCTGGCTTACTCGGCCAACCCGGTCAAGCTGGAGAGCCAGCGTATCGGTAGTTACGTGCTTCTGTTCCTGGCGGTTTTCTTCGTGTTCGCCTATCTGCTCAAGCGCGAATACTGGAAAGACGTGCACTGATCCATAGCGCGTACACCTGCAAACACACGCGCCCCTTGGGGCGCGTGTGTTTTTTTATTCTGGAAATGTGACCTGCGAGCGAGGGGTTTGCCATGGGCATGACCAATCGGTTGGTCTGTTATTCCGATCCGGCTGATCATTATTCCCATCGTGTCCGGATGGTGCTTGCCGAGAAGGGAATTGTCATCCAGATCCTCGACCTTGATCCGGAAAAGAACTCAGACGAACTTGCCGAGATCAATCCCTACGGTGCACTACCCACGCTGATGGATCGTGATCTGTGCCTGTACGAGCCTGGGGTGATCATGGAGTACCTTGAGGAACGTTATCCGCATCCGCCGTTGCTGCCGGTGTATCCTGTGGCTCGTGCCAACAGTCGTTTGCTGATGCATCGCATCCAGAGCGACTGGTGCGTTCTAGCTGATCGAATTCTGGATGTGCGCACCGATGAAGGCGCACGCAACCAGTTGCGCGGGGAGCTACGGGAGAGCCTGCTCGAAGTATCGCCCCTATTCGCTGAAAAGCCTTATTTTCTCAGTGACGAGCCAAGCTTGGTGGACTGTTGTCTATTGCCGCTCCTCTGGCGGCTATCGCTACTGGGTATAGAACTGCCGCGCAGCGCGAAGCCGCTGCTCGAATACATGGAGCGCCAGTTCGCTCGCCAGGCCTTTCGGGCCAGTCTGTCCGCTATCGAACGCAATATGCGGCCAACATGAGGAGGTTGATATGAACTCCAGTCGTCCCTATCTACTGCGTGGGCTCTACGAGTGGATTGTCGACAACGATTGCACACCCCATCTGCTAGTCAACGCCGAGATGCCGAATGTTCAAGTCCCGGCTGGTTACGTGAATGATGGGCAGATTGTCCTCAATATTTCGCCCAGCGCCGTACGGCATCTGCATATGGACAATCAGGGGGTGAGTTTCGAGGGGCGCTTCGGTGGTGTTGCCCACAGCCTGTACATACCTTCCGAAGCTGTCATGGCCATCTATGCGCGTGAGAATGGCCAGGGCATGGTTTTCGAAATCGAGCCGCCAGTCGCGGAGGGGACTGCTGGTCCGGACGATGACGGTCCCTCAGGTGGCGAGCCGCCGCGGCCGGCTGGGCGCCCCAGTTTGAAGGTGGTCAAATAGCCCTTGATAAAAAGGCGATCCTTGGATCGCCTTTTTGTTCGTGCCTATTCTCAATCCGCGTACTGGAACAGTTTGACGACCTTCTGCACGCCGGAAATGCCCTGAACCAGACTGGCCGCTCGATTTGCCTCCTGCCGGGTAATCAAGCCCATCAAATAGACGATGCCATTCTCGGTGATCACTTTGATTTTCGAGCCGGGGATCGTGTTGTCGGCAAGCATCTGGGTTTTGATCTTGGTAGTCAGCAAGGAGTCGTTGCTGCGCGCCAGGAGCGACGTGGGGGAGAGGATCTGTATTTCATTGTGCACCCTCGTTACTCCTGGGACCGAGAGCGCAGCCTGTTCGGCAAGTTGCTTGAGTTCGGTGCGAGGAGTCTGGCCGGCAAGCAGGGTGACGCTATTGTAGGTTGTGACCACGATATGCGAAGTGTCGCTGCCCAGGTCGGCGTGGGCCTGGCGGATTTTTTCGGCGACCTTGGGCTCGATGAATTGATCGTCGATGGTATTGCCAATGCTGCGATTGCTGCAGCCTCCTAGGATGAGGCTTGTCGCCAAGGTGGCCATGATCAGAAGTGAGCGTTTCATTCTTCGCTTCCAAACAGTTGGTTGTCGATCAAATCGCACAGGCAGTGGATAACCAAGAGGTGCACCTCCTGGATCCGGGCCGTAACCTTGGCGGGAACGCGGATCTCGACGTCCTCGGGGAGCAGAAGCGCTGCCGTGCCGCCACCATCGCGGCCGGTCAGGGCAACCACCAGCATTTCCCTGTCATGGGCAGCCTGGATAGCCTGGATCACATTGGCAGAGTTGCCGCTGGTGGAAATAGCCAGCAGAACGTCGCCGGGCTGGCCCAAGGCGCGGATCTGCTTGGAGAAGACTTCATTGTAGCTGTAGTCGTTGGCGATCGAAGTCAGGGTGGAGCTGTCGGTGGTCAATGCCATGGCCGGCAAGCTGGGGCGTTCGCGCTCGAAGCGATTGAGCAACTCCGAGGAAAAATGCTGCGCATCCCCGGCCGAGCCTCCATTGCCGCAAGAGAGGATCTTGCCCTCGTTGAGCAGGGCCTGAACCATGAGTTCGCTGGCTTGGGCGATGTAAGGGAGGATGACCTCCGTGGCCTGTTGCTTGGTTTCGATGCTGGCCTGAAAGAGTTGGCGGATGCGGGAATGCATGTCCATCGGCGATAACCTTCAACGTTGGGTGTTCGCTGTGGCCAGAGAGGCGGCTCTGGCTCATGGTGCGGTGGGAACTGCTGCGGAGCGTCCGGGCTTGCCGGAGCGTGGCAGGTGCGCTTGGAGAGTCAGGCATCAAAGGCGTTGCGAATCCAGCTCAGATGGCCGGATGCGCCATCGGCGCCATTGATGGCGATGACATCGAAGCGGCAGGGATGTCTGGCCCAGCGTGGCTCTTGCTGCAGAAAATACTGAGCGCTACGGATGAGTCTCATGCGCTTGCGTGCATCGACGCTCTCCAATGCGCCTCCCCAGGCGAAATGCCGCCGATAGCGCACCTCGACGAATACTACTGTATCGCCGTCGAGCATGACCAGATCGAGCTCGCCGCATCGACAGCGCCAGTTCTGCGCCAGAAGGCGCATTCCCTGTGCCGTGAGATGGCGGTGGGCAAGGATCTCGGCATCGCGTCCGCTGCGTTGCCTTTCCATGTCAGTAGCTGTTGTTCTGCAGGCGCTGTATCTGGCCATCGCGGAACGCGGCCCAAGGCAGCTGGCGCTGGATGCGCTGATCGGGAGTCAGGCTCAGGTTGCCGGAAAGACCGTCGATGCGGGTTTCAGGCATCGCCTTGAGCTGTGTCAATCGCGGGGCGAGCCGGTAGGCGTCGGCTCCCATGGCATAGAGACGTCCCAGGCTGCCACTGGCCTGGGGCCATTGGCTGCCAGCCAGTTGCGGCAGGTTGTCGTTCGGATTGGTATTCAGCAGCCAGGGTGTCTCGCAGAACTGAATGCCTTCGAGGTCGAGGTAATAGTTCTGTTCTTCCTTGGGGCTGTAGAGGTGTGAGGTGGCATAGATCGGTACATCACCGGCATATTGGAAGGCGAGAGTCGGTTTGATTTGCTGGGCCTGCTGTGGGGTGGCGGCCAGGAAGATGAAATCGATATCACGGCGTCGCGAGGGCTGCGCAGCCACCTCGCTGCCAAGCATGCTCTGCAGTCGCTTGCCGCGAGCCTCGCTCTGACGCAGTTGGAACAGTTCGGCAATCTGCTGAGCCAGGCGGGCGGGCTGATCGATCCGCACGACGGCAACCAGATTGCCGCCTGTGGCTTGCCAGCTCTGCTGGAAGGCTTGAAGTACCCGGTCGCCCCATTCGCCGGAGGGTACCATGACGACGCCCCGGCGCATGCCGTCTGCCCAGGCGCGGCGAGCGGCCTCGCGAGCTTCGTCCTCGGCAGCCAGGCCGAACTGGAAGAGCTGTGGCGGGCTTTCCTGGCCGACGTTGCCATAGTTCAGGGCAAGGGTGGTGATCGGCAGTTGCTCGCGATCGCCGAGCTGTTTGACCAAGGGCTTTTCCAAGGGGCCGACGACCAGTTGCACCCCGGCGGCCTGGGCCTGGCGATAGAAGTCGTCGAGGGACGTCAGTCGGCTGCTGTCATAGAGCTCGATGCTGGGTTGTCGCTGACCGAGTTGCTGTGCCTGGTAATGGGCGGCCATGAAGCCGTTGCGCAGAGCGCGTGACACCGAGGCAAGCTGGCCTTCCTCCGGAAGCAGCAGGGCAATCTTGTTCAGGGGCTGGCTGGCCAGCTCCCGCAATTTGCTGAGCTGTGCCGGCAATTGCATGGCTGCCGGATGCTGAGGGTTAGCTGCGCGCCACTGGTCGATGGCGGCCTGCTGCAGTTCCAGGGTGCCAGCACTCTTCGTGGCGTGTGCCAGGGCTAGCCAGCCCCCCAGTTCACTATTCTCCTCGCCGGGGGCATTCAGAGCGTCCAGCGGCAGAGCCTGGATCAGGCGCCAGATGCGTTCGTGATTTTCACTGGCGGCCGACTCACTCAGCAGGGGGGCAATGAACACCCGCTCGCGAGCGGCACTCAGATGCTGGTCATCTGCTTCCAGCGCGCGCGCGCGGGTGAGCTGGGTGCGAATCTGCTGCTGTATGGGCAGTTCGCCCAAATGCTGCATGCTGGGGTGATCGAGGGCCTTGAGCGCGACCTTGGGTTTGCTGCGGGCCAAGGCAATCTCTGCGCTGAGAGTGCTGGCAAAGATCTGCTGGGCAGGCTTGAGGCTGTCCGGTGGGATCTGTTCGAGAATGCGCACGGCCTGGGTCAGATCCTTCTGCCGGTAGGCCTGATCGGCGGCTGTCAGACGCAGGAGTGCGGCCTTTTCCGGTTTGCTTTCGCTGGCCTGTTGCAGCAGTTGCTCGACGCTGGCTTGTGACGGCGCGGGCAGCTCGCCCAGTCTGGATGATGGCGAGCTGGCACAGGCAGCCAAGAGGCCGGCAAGGAAAAGGGCGGGAAGAGGACGCAGACAGGCGATCATTGAGGCGTTCCTGATGCTCAAGGACAAGTGAGGAATTGTACCCAAGCCTTGTCCCGGGCGCGATGTCATGGGCGTTAAACCGGTTACAATGCGCGTTTCGACTGTACTAGGGGGTGTCATGACCACGTCTGCAGCTCTGAATCCAAGGTCGGGCATCCTTTATGTAGTTGCTACCCCGATTGGTAACCTTGACGACATCACTGCACGGGCTCTCAGAGTGCTGCGCGAGGTGGTCCTGATCGCGGCCGAGGACACTCGGCACTCGGCGCGTCTGCTGCAACATTTCGGCATTACAACGCCGTTGATGGCTTGTCATGAACACAATGAGCGTGATCAGGGCGGCCGCTTTCTGGCGCGCCTGCAGGCTGGCGAGGATGTCGCGCTGATTTCCGATGCCGGCACGCCACTGATTTCCGATCCTGGTTTTCATCTGGTGCGTCAGGCGCGGGCTGCCGGTATAAGAGTGGTTCCGGTGCCAGGCCCCTGCGCATTGATCGCAGCCCTGTCCGCTGCCGGGCTGCCCTCCGATCGCTTCGTCTTCGAGGGCTTTTTGCCAGCCAAGACGGCTGGGCGTCTGGCGCGTCTGGAACAGGTGAGGGAGGAGCCTCGCACGCTGATCTTCTACGAGGCGCCGCATCGATTGCTGGAATGCCTGGGGGATCTCGAGCGGGTCATGGGAGGTGATCGTCTGGCGGTCCTGGCGCGGGAGCTGACCAAGGCTTTCGAAACCTTCCAAGGATTGCCGCTTGGTGAGCTGCGAGCCTGGGTTGCAGCCGATGGCAATCAGCAGCGCGGTGAGTGTGTGCTTTTGGTTGCTGGTTGGCAGGCTCCTTCTGAGGAGGCTGTGCCGACGGCGGCGCTGCGTGTCCTTGAGCTGCTGCTCAAGGAGATGCCTTTGAAGAAGGCTGTGGCGCTGGCTGCCGAGATTACTGGGGTGCGCAAGAATGTGCTTTATCAGGCGGCTCTGGAGCGCCAAGGATGAGGTTGGCCCGCATGCTGCATTGAAGGATCGCTTGCGGATGTTTTCGGCGAGCATTACCCTTGTCGGCGGAGAGTCGGTCGGACAGTCGCCGTTCCATATTGTTCCGCAATATGGGAGGGAGGAAAGTCCGGGCTCCATAGGGCAGAGTGCCAGGTAACGCCTGGGAGGCGCGAGCCTACGGAAAGTGCCACAGAAAACAACCGCCTAAGCGCGCAAGCGCCGGTAAGGGTGAAAAGGTGCGGTAAGAGCGCACCGCGCGGCTGGTAACAGTTCGTGGCTAGGTAAACCCCACTCGGAGCAAGACCAAATAGGGATCCGTTGGCGTGGCCCGCGCTGGATCCGGGTAGGTTGCTAGAGGCGGCCAGTGATGGTCGTCGTAGAGGAATGACTGTCCTCGACAGAACCCGGCTTACAGACCGACTCTTCCCCTTTTTTCTCCTCGCCCTCCTTCGTGAAGCTGTCCTAAAAGCGGCTGAAAGCCCTCTACTTCATAATCGCCTTTAAGTGTGCAATTCAGCTTATTGATTTTGCTGAACTTGTTTCTCATTACTTGCGATTTTTCTCTCTCATAGTCAGCTAAATCGCCGTCCCATAAGGATTTTTTCATTTTCCTCTGCCTTGACGGGTGGGGTAGGGCGTTCCTATAGTGTGCGTAAGGTGGTACGAAGTGGCATAAAGTGGGTTTCAGTGGGCAGGGAAGCTTGCAGTCAGGGGAAGCGCGACCGTGTTTCGCGGGGCAAATGCCGTCAGTCTGGACGCCAAGGGGCGAATTTCGATGCCCGCCCGGTATCGTGAGGAATTCATGGCGCGTTCGGCGGGGCAACTTATCGTCACCATCGATGCGATGGACCCCTGTCTATGCATATACCCCCTGCCGGAGTGGGAGCTCATCGAGTCCAAATTGCGTGAGCTTCCCTCGCTGCGTGAGGAAACTCGCCGTTTGCAGCGTCTCTTGATTGGTAATGCTGTGGATCTCGAACTGGATGGCAGCGGGCGTTTCCTGGTCCCGCCACGCCTGCGGGAGCATGCGAGTCTGGACAAGCACGCAATGCTGGTCGGCCAACTGAACAAGTTTCAGCTGTGGAACGAGGATGCCTGGACCGCGATCGCAAATGCGGATCTGGCGGCTATCAAACAACAACCCGGCGATCTGCCGGGCGAATTGCGCGACTTGATCCTGTGACTATGAATAGCGGCTTCAGCCATATCACCGTGCTGCTCGAGGAGGCGGTCGATGCTCTGTCCGTCCGGGAGGGCGGCTGCTATCTGGATGGCACCTTCGGGCGAGGCGGGCACAGCAGGCTGATTCTCGAACGTCTTGGAGCGAAAGGTGTTCTGCTGGGGTTCGACAAGGATCCTCAGGCAATCGCTGCCGGGCAGGCGCTGGCCGCCGAGGATGGCCGCTTCGTCATCGTCCAGCGCAGTTTCGCCGAACTGGCGGACGAAATGGTGGCGCGCGGGCTGATCGGCAGGGTCAGTGGCGTGCTGTTCGATCTGGGCGTGTCCTCGCCGCAGCTGGACGATCCTGAGCGTGGCTTCAGTTTCCTCAACGATGGTCCACTGGACATGCGCATGGACCCAAGTCGCGGTGTGAGTGCGGCCGAATGGCTGGCCCAAGCCTCTGTCGAGGAAATTGCCCGCGTATTCAAGGATTATGGCGAGGAGCGCTTTGCCAGGCGCATGGCCCAGGCCGTGGTGCAGCGCCGCCAGGATAGGCCGTTCGAGCGTACTGCCGATCTGGCTCAGGTCCTGGCTGCCGCCAATCCAGCTTGGGAGAAGGGCAAGAATCCGGCAACGCGTGCCTTCCAAGGCTTGCGCATCCACGTCAATAACGAGCTGGGCGACCTCGAGCGGGGGCTTGATGCTGCGCTAGAGGCGCTCGAGGTTGGTGGCCGTCTGGTGGTAATCAGCTTCCATTCACTGGAGGACCGCATCGTCAAGCGGTTCATGCGGCGACAGGCCAAGGGCGAGGCTGACAAGCTGCCGCGTGATCTACCAATACGCCCGGCTGTCTTCGAGCCGCGCCTCAAGCTGATTGGCAAGCCGCAGTATGCCTCCGAGTCTGAACTCAAGGCCAATCCGCGTGCCCGCAGCGCAATCATGCGTGTGGCGGAGAAGCTGCGATGAGCCGCATTTCGGATAAGACCATGCCAGCTGGCAGTGTGCTGATGCTGGTGCTTTTCATTGCCTCCCTGTTCTCGGCCATTGCGGTGTCCTACAGCGCCTACTGGAATCGCCAGCTGCTCAATGCCCTGTACGGCGAACTGAGCGAGCACGACAAGCTACAGGCCGAGTGGGGCCGGTTGATTCTCGAGCAGAGCACCTGGACCGCGCATAGCCGGGTCGAGACCCTGGCCGCTGAGACCTTGAAGATGCGTATTCCCGATGCAGCAGAAGTACGGCTGGTGGCGCCATGATGAGGCTTGAGGGTGCGCTCTATCCGTGGCGTTTCCGTCTGGTGCTGATTCTCCTGGCTCTGATGGTGGCTGCCATCGCCTGGCGCATCGTCGACCTGCACGTCTTCGATCACGATTTCCTCAAGGGGCAGGGTGATGCGCGCAGCATGCGGCACATCCCGATTCCAGCGCATCGGGGGCTGATCACCGATCGCAACGGCGAACCGCTGGCAGTCAGTACTCCGGTCACCACCCTGTGGGGCAATCCAAAGGAGTTGGCCGGTGCGCGCGACCAGTGGGCCACCTTGGCCAAGGCTCTGGGGCAGGACGAGAAAGCGCTGACTGAACGTCTTGAGCAACTGGCTGGGCGCGAGTTTGCCTATCTGGTCCGTGGGCTGACCCCGGAGCAGGGGCAGGCTGTACTCGACTTGAAGATCCCTGGTGTCTACGCCCTGGAAGAGTTCCGGCGTTTCTACCCGGCAGGCGAGGTCACCGCCCACGTGCTGGGTTTTACCGACATCGACGATCATGGGCGCGAGGGCATTGAGCTGGCCTTCAACGAATGGCTGGCTGGCGTGCCCGGCAAGCGCCAAGTGCTCAAGGACCGTCGCGGTCGGCTGATCCGTGATGTGCAGGTGGTGCAGAACGCCAAGGCCGGCAAGACGCTGGCGCTATCCATCGACCTGCGACTGCAGTACCTGGCGCATCGGGAGTTGCGTAATGCTATCACTGAGGTCGGTGCCAAGGCGGGTACTCTGGTGATGCTCGATGTGAAAACCGGCGAAGTGCTGGCAATGGTCAATCAGCCGACTTACAACCCGAACAACAAACGCAATCTCAACCCGGCGGCCATGCGCAATCGTGCCCTGGTCGATGTGTTCGAGCCCGGCTCGACGATGAAGCCGCTGTCCATGAGCGCTGCGCTGGAGACTGGACGTTGGAAGCCGGAGAACAAGGTGGAAGTGGCCCCTGGCCGGCTGCAGATCGGACGTTACACCATTCGCGATGTTTCGCGCGCCGAGGGCGGTGTACTGGATCTGACCGGCATCCTGATCAAGTCGAGCAACGTCGGCATGAGCAAGGTGGCCTTCGATATCGGCGGTGCATCCATCCACTCGCTGATGCAGCGTGTTGGTTTCGGCCAGGATACCGGTCTGGGCTTTCCCGGCGAGCGGGTGGGTAACCTGCCCAATCATCGCGAGTGGCGCAAGGCGGAAACCGCCACCCTGTCCTATGGCTATGGTCTCTCGGTAACGGCTGTCCAACTGGCCCACGCCTATGCCACCTTGGCCAACGATGGGCGCTCGGTACCGCTGGCACTGGCCCGGCAGGAGCAGGCGCCGGAGGGTGTGCAGGTCATCTCTCCGAGCGTTGCCAAGACCATGCAGGGCATGCTTCAGCAAGTTGTCGAGGCTCCGGGTGGTGCATACCGCGCCAAGGTGCCGGGCTATCACGTGGCAGGCAAGAGCGGTACTGCACGCAAAGCCAGCGTGGGTGCCAAGGGATACAAGGAAAAGTCGTATCGCTCACTGTTCGCCGGCTTCGCTCCAACCAGCAACCCGCGTATCGCCATGGCCGTGGTAATTGATGAGCCGAGCAACGGCACCTATTTCGGTGGCCTGGTTTCGGCGCCGGTATTTGGCAGGGTCATGGCTGGCGCGCTGCGCTTGATGAATGTGGCACCGGATAATCTGCCGCCGCCGGCTGAGACGAAGACTGCCGGCAAGGATGTGTCCGGCAAAGGAGAGCGTATCTGATGCCCATGCCACTCAATCAACTGTTGCCCCAGGCCGAGAGTGCGGTGCTGATCCGAGAGCTGACCCTGGACAGTCGGCAGGTACGCCCCGGTGATCTCTTTCTCGCCGTCCCTGGGGAGCAGCAAGACGGCCGCAGCCATATCGCCGATGCTCTCGCCCGGGGCGCGGCCGCCGTGGCCTACGAGGCCGAGGGGGCAACGATGTTCGCTGGCAGCGGTATGCCGCTGGTTCCCATCAGAGGACTGGCCAAGCAGCTGTCGGCGATTGCCGGCCGCTTTTATGGCGAGCCGAGCCGGGCCTTGTGCCTGATCGGAGTGACTGGTACCAACGGCAAGACCAGCGTCAGCCAGCTGCTCGCCCAGGCTCTGGATATGTTCGAAGAGCGTTGCGGCATCATAGGTACCCTGGGCAACGGTTTTCATGGTGCGCTACAGAGCGGCCGCCATACCACGCCCGACCCGATCAGTGTGCAGGCAACTCTGGCGAACCTGAAGCAGGCCGGTGCCCGTGCGGTGTCCATGGAGGTATCGTCTCACGCTCTTGCACAGAGCCGTGTGTCGGCGCTGGACTTCGATATGGCGGTCTTCACCAACTTGTCCCGCGACCATCTGGACTATCACGGCACCATGGATGCCTATGCTGCGGCCAAGGCTCGACTGTTCGCCTGGCCTGGCCTGCGCTGCCGAGTGCTCAATCTGGACGACGCCTTCGGCCGGCGCTTGGCCGAGGAGACGCATGCGTCTCGTGTGATTGGCTACAGCCTGGAGAATCGCTCTGCCCAGCTGCACTGTCGCCAAGTGCATTTCGACGAGCAGGGCGTGCGGGCCGAGGTGGTGACCTCACAGGGCGAAGGCTTGCTGCACAGCCCGCTGCTGGGACGCTTCAATCTGAGCAACCTGCTGGCAGTGATCGGTGCGCTGCTGGGGCTGGATTACGCACTGGACGAAATCCTCCACGTCATGCCGCAACTGCAGGCTCCGGCCGGGCGCATGCAGCGCCTGGGCGGCGGCTCCAGGCCGTTGGTCGTGGTGGATTACGCCCATACCCCGGATGCCCTGGAGAAGGTACTGGAGGCCCTGCGTCCGCATGTTCGCGGGCGTCTGCTGTGCCTGTTCGGCTGCGGCGGCGACCGTGATCGAGGCAAGCGTCCGCTGATGGCTGCGGTCACCGAACGCCTGGCCGATGCGGTACTGGTCACGGACGACAATCCCCGCACCGAATCTCCGGAACAGATATTCGCCGATATCCACAGCGGTATCAGCGCGCCGGAAAAAGTTGCCTACATGCATGGGCGTGGCCAGGCCATTGCTCGCCTGATTGCCGGTGCCGAGGTGGGCGACGTGCTGTTGCTAGCTGGCAAGGGGCATGAGGACTACCAGGAGATCAACGGCGTACGCCAGTCTTTTTCCGACATCGAGGAGGCCACCAAGGCCCTGCACGCCTGGGAAGTAGCTCATGCTTAAGGCTTTGTATCTGAGCGAAATCGCCGGTCTGCTGCAGGGGAACCTGGCAGGGGCCGATGTGGCATTCGATTCGGTCGGCACTGACAGCCGGGCGATCCGTCCGGGACAATTGTTCGTCGCGCTGGTCGGACCACGCTTCGATGGCCATGCCTTTCTCGCCGAGGCTGCTATCAAGGGGGGCGTGGCCGCCCTCGTTCAGCGCACGATACCGGAGGCGGGACTGCCGCAGTTGCAGGTGGCCGATACCCGAGTTGCCCTCGGCCTGCTGGGCAGCTTCAACCGCCGGGCCTACAGCGGCCCCTTGGCCGCGGTGACCGGCTCCAGTGGCAAGACCACGGTCAAGGAAATGCTCGCCAGCATCCTGCGTACCCGCGGCCCGGTATTGGCGACCCGCGGCAACCTGAACAACGATCTGGGCGTGCCGCTGACCTTGCTGGAGCTGGCGCCCGAGCATGTCGGTGCGGTGATCGAGCTGGGCGCTTCTCGGATTGGCGATATCGCCTATACCGTTGGCCTGACCCACCCGCAGGTGGCAATCATCACCAATGCCGGTACGGCTCATGTCGGCGAGTTCGGTGGGCCGGAGAAGATCGTCGAGGCCAAGGGCGAGATACTCGAGGGCCTGCCGGCCGATGGCGTTGCCGTGCTCAACCGTGACGACGCGGCCTTTGCCACCTGGCAGCGGCGCGCTGCTGGACGGCGTGTGTGGAGCTTTGCGCTGGACGCGGCCGATGCCGACTTCCAGGCGCGGGATATCCGGCCCGACGCTCGCGGCTGTCCGGCCTTCACTCTGCAGGGGCTCGCTGGCGAGACACGCATCCAGCTCAATCTGCTCGGCCGGCACAATGTGGCCAATGCCTTGGCGGCGGCAGCCGCGGCCCATGCTCTGGGTGTGCCGTTGGTCGGAATTCAGGCCGGGCTGGAAAGCCTGCAGCCAGTCAAAGGCCGCGCCGTGGCGCAGCTTGCGCCGAGCGGCGTACGAGTGATTGATGACAGCTACAACGCAAATCCCGCGTCAATGTGCGCGGCTATCGATATACTCGCCGGCTTTTCCGGACGCACTGTCCTTGCCCTCGGCGACATGGGCGAGTTGGGGGCCTGGGCCAAGGAGGGCCACCGCCAGGTCGGCGCCTATGCCACCGGCAAGGTTGATGCCCTGTATGCCGTGGGACCGCTGATGGCCCATGCGGTCGCGGCGTTCGGAGGGGGCGGCCGGCATTTCGCCGACCAGGCCACCCTGCTCGAGGCCCTGCGCGGCGAGCAGCATCCTGATACCACCATTTTGATCAAGGGTTCGCGAAGTGCGGCGATGGACAAGATCGTCTCGGCTCTCTGCGGTTCCGGCGAGGAGATTCATTAAATGCTGCTGCTGCTGGCAGAGTATCTGCAACAGTTCCATACCGGTTTCGCGGTCATTCAGTACCTGACACTGCGCGGGATTCTCGGGGTGCTGACTGCCCTGGTCCTGGCGCTGTGCCTGGGCCCCTGGATGATCCGGATCCTGCAGATCCGCCAGATCGGCCAGGCGGTACGCGACGATGGTCCGCAGTCGCACCTGTCGAAGAAGGGCACGCCGACCATGGGCGGTGCGCTGATCCTGTCCGCCATCGCCATCAGCACCCTGCTCTGGGCCGACCTGTCCAATCGCTACGTCTGGGTCGTGCTGGCCGTGACCCTGCTGTTCGGCGCCATCGGCTGGGTCGATGACTACCGCAAGGTGATCGAGAAGAACTCCCGCGGCCTGCCGAGCCGCTGGAAGTATTTCTGGCAATCGGTTTTCGGGCTCGGCGCCGCGCTCTTCCTTTATATGACTGCGCAGACCCCGGTTGAAACCACTCTGATCCTGCCGTTGATCAAGACCATTGAGATTCCCCTCGGCGCTGCCTTCATCGTGCTGACCTATTTCGTCATCGTTGGCTCGAGCAATGCAGTGAATCTGACCGACGGCCTCGACGGGTTGGCAATCATGCCCACGGTGATGGTCGGTGGCGCACTGGGCATCTTCTGCTATCTGTCCGGCAACGTGAAATTTGCCGAATATCTGCTGATCCCGAGCGTGACGGGTGCCGGCGAGTTGATCGTATTCTGCGGTGCGCTGATTGGCGCCGGCCTCGGTTTTCTCTGGTTCAACACCTATCCGGCTCAGGTCTTCATGGGGGACGTGGGGGCCCTGGCGCTAGGAGCGGCGCTCGGCACCATCGCCGTGATCGTCCGTCAGGAGGTAGTGCTGTTCATCATGGGTGGGGTGTTCGTCATGGAAACCCTGTCGGTGATGATCCAGGTTGCTTCCTTCAAGCTCACCGGCAAGCGCGTGTTCCGCATGGCGCCGATCCACCACCACTTCGAGCTGAAGGGCTGGCCGGAGCCACGGGTGATCGTGCGTTTCTGGATCATCACCGTGGTTCTGGTGCTGATCGGCCTGGCGACTCTGAAGCTGCGCTGAGGGCAGGAAATGAACCTGATCGCTTCTGACCAGTTCCGCATTGTCGTTGGCCTCGGCAAGAGCGGCATGTCCCTGGTGCGTTTTCTGGCGCGTCAGGGCGTGCATTTTGTTGTGGTCGATACCCGCGCCAATCCTCCGGAGCTGGCCACGCTGAGAGCGCAGTTCCCTCAGGTCGAAGTGCGCTGCGGTACCCTGGACGTGGATTTCCTCTGTCGTGCCAGCGAGCTTTACGTCAGTCCCGGACTGGCGCTGGCGACGCCGGCGCTACAGGAGGCGGCAGCACGCGGGGTGAAGCTGTCTGGCGACATCGAGTTGTTCGCCCGTCATGCCAAGGCGCCGATCGTCGCCATTACCGGCTCCAACGCCAAGAGCACGGTGACCACCCTGGTTGGCGAGATGGCCCGGGTGGCCGGCCGGCGCGTGGCGGTAGGCGGCAATCTGGGCACGCCGGCCCTCGATCTGCTGGACGACGGCGTCGAACTGTATGTGTTGGAGCTCTCCAGCTTCCAGTTGGAAACCACCGACCGGCTGAATGCCGAGGTCGCCACCTGCCTCAACGTCAGCGAAGACCACATGGATCGCTATGCCGATCTGCAGGCCTATCATCTGGCCAAGCATCGCATTTTCCGCGGTGCCCGCCAGGTGGTGGTGAACCGGGACGATGCGCTGTCCCGCCCGCTGGTCGCCGACCAGCTGCCGTGCTGGACCTTCGGTCTCGGCAAGCCGGACTTCAAGGGATTCGGTCTGCTGGAGGAGAGCGGCGAGAAGCACCTGGCCTTCCAGTTCGAGACGCTATTGCCGGTCCGCGAGCTGAAGATCCGTGGTGCCCACAACCAGTCCAACGCCCTGGCGGCACTGGCGCTGGGCCATGCGGCCGGCTTGCCGTTCGCGCCGATGCTCGAGACCCTGAAGAGCTTCGTCGGACTGCCACACCGTTGCCAGTGGCTGCGAGAGCGGCGCGGGGTGAGTTATTACGATGACTCCAAGGCGACCAACGTCGGTGCTGCGCTGGCAGCGATCGAGGGGCTGGGGGCGGACATCGACGGCAAGCTGGTACTGATCGCCGGTGGCGACGGCAAGGGGGCGGACTTTTCCACCCTGCGCCAGCCGGTCGCCGAGCATTGTCGCGCCGTGGTGCTGCTCGGACGCGATGCCGAGCACATTGCGACAGTGCTGGATGGCGTCGTACCGCTGGTCCGGGTCAGGACGCTGGCGGAAGCGGTTGAGCATTCGGCTGCCCTGGCCGAGGCGGGCGATGCCGTACTGCTGTCGCCAGCCTGCGCCAGCCTGGACATGTTCCGGAGCTTCGAGGAACGTGGGCAGCAGTTCGCTCGGGCGGTGGAGGTGCTTTCCTGATGCTCGCCCTGCTGCGTCCCTATCCATCCCCGGTATTCAACCGGCGCGGCTTCGATGTCGACTTCCCAATGCTGGCAGGCTGCCTGGCCCTGCTCGGCCTGGGCCTGGTGATGATCACCTCGGCATCCTCCGAGGTGGCGGCGGTGCAAGCCGGCAACACCTTTTATTACATGGTCCGTCATCTGGTGTATCTGCTGATCGGCATCGTCGCTGGTGGCGTGGTGATGCTGATACCGCTGGAAACCTGGCAGAGCATGGGCGGCAAACTGCTTCTGGCTGCCTTCGGTGTGCTGATCCTCGTGCTGGTCCCGGGTATCGGCCGCGAGGTGAACGGCTCGATGCGCTGGATTGGCTTCGGCGCCTTCAACGTCCAGCCGTCGGAGATAGCCAAGCTGTTCGTGGTGATCTATCTCGCCGGTTATCTGGTACGCCGCGAGGATGAAGTGCGCCGCCGCTGGATCGGCTTCATCAAGCCGATCATCGTACTGATTCCGCTTGCCGGACTGCTGCTGCTGGAGCCGGACTTCGGCGCCACCGTGGTGATGCTGGGCTCCGCCGCGGCGATGCTGTTCCTCGGCGGAGTCGGCCTGTTCCGTTTCACCCTGCTGGCTGCTGCCGCTGTCGCTGCGGTGTTCGTGCTGGTGCAGACTCAGGAATACCGCCTGCAGCGCCTGATCACCTTCACCGATCCCTGGGCCGACCAGTTCGGGGCCGGCTATCAGTTGACTCAGGCACTGATCGCCTTCGGCCGTGGCGAATGGTTGGGGGTCGGACTCGGCAACAGCGTGCAGAAGCAGTTCTACCTGCCGGAAGCACATACCGACTTCGTCTTCTCCGTACTGGCCGAGGAACTGGGCATGTTCGGTGCGCTGGCGACCCTTGGCCTGTTCACCTTCGTTTGCGTGCGGGCTCTCTACCTCGGGCTGTGGGCGGAGAGGGCCCGGCAGTATTTCTCGGCCTATGTGGCCTATGGTCTGGCCTTCCTGTGGATCGGCCAGTTTCTCATCAATATCGGGGTGAATGTCGGCCTCCTGCCGACCAAGGGGCTGACCCTGCCCTTCCTCAGCTATGGCGGCAGCTCGCTGGTGATCTGCTGTGTCAGCCTGGGCCTGCTGCTGCGTCTGGACTGGGAGCGTCGTACCCAACTGGGCAACGAGAACGCACGCTTCAGCGAGAAGGATTTCGCCGAGGATCATGAGGAGCAAGCCGATGGGCGCTAATGTACTGATCATGGCCGGTGGTACCGGGGGCCATGTGTTCCCGGCGCTTGCCTGTGCCCGCGAGTTCCAGGCGCGTGGCTATGCCGTGCACTGGTTGGGCACGCCGCGCGGGATCGAGAACGATCTGGTGCCCTCGGCCGGGCTGCCGCTGCATCGGATCCAGATCGCCGGGCTGCGAGGCAAGGGACCGGGTGTCTTGCTCAAGGCCCCATTCCATCTGCTTCGGTCGCTGTTCCAGGCCCGTCGGATCATACGCGAGCTGCGTCCTGTATGCGTGCTGGGCATGGGCGGATTCGTCACTGGTCCTGGCGGCGTGGCGGCGAAGCTGGCCGGTGTACCTCTGATCATCCACGAGCAGAATGCCGTGGCCGGTACTTCCAACCGGGCATTGGCGCCGCTCGCCAGTCGGGTCTGCGAGGCCTTTCCGGATACCTTCGGTGCTGCCGGCAAGCGTCGTACCACCGGCAATCCGGTGCGCCCCGAGCTTTTTCTGGAAGCACCGCGCCAGGCCCTCGACGGACGCAGGCTGCGGCTGCTGGTCCTGGGCGGAAGCCTGGGTGCCGAGCCCCTGAATAAGCTGCTGCCTGCGGCACTGGCATTGATTGCTGCAGAGCAGCGGCCGGAGATCCTCCATCAGGCTGGCCGACAGCACCACGCGATCACCGCGGAGCGTTACCGCGAAGCCGGAGTCGAAGCCGAGGTCGTGCCCTTCATAGAGGACATGGCTCGCGTCTACGCCTGGGCCGACTTGGTGGTCTGCCGTGCCGGTGCCTTGACCGTGAGCGAACTGGCTGCTGCCGGGCTACCTGCACTGCTGCTGCCGCTGCCCCATGCCATCGACGATCACCAGACCCGCAATGCCGATTATCTGGCACGGGAGGGCGCGGCTTTCCTTCTGCCCCAAGCGACCACGGCGGCTGCCGATCTGGCCGCACGCCTGACCGAGGTATCGATGCATCCCGAGCGACTCGAAAGCATGGCCGACAGTGCTCGCCGTCTGGCCAAACCCGAGGCGACCCGCACGGTCGTGGATATCTGCCTGGAGGTGGCGCGTGGTTAAGTCCAAGGATGCGATCCAGGCTGAAATCCGTCGCATGCGTCGTATCGGACGCATTCACTTTGTCGGTATCGGCGGGGTTGGCATGTGCGGTATCGCCGAGGTGCTGCTGAATCTGGGTTACGAAGTCTCCGGCTCCGACCTCAAGGCCTCGCCGGTCACCGCGCGTCTGGAAAGCTTCGGCGCGAAGATCTACATCGGCCATCGCGCTGAGAATGCCGCCACCGCTGACGTGCTGGTGGTTTCCAGTGCGGTGAACAGTTCCAATCCTGAGGTGGCGACTGCTCTGGAGCGACGTATTCCGGTGGTGCCGCGGGCGGAGATGCTTGCCGAACTGATGCGTTACCGGCATGGCATCGCTGTGGCCGGTACCCATGGCAAGACTACCACTACCAGTCTGATCGCCTCGGTGTTCGCTGCCGGCGGGCTGGACCCGACCTTCGTCATCGGCGGGCGTCTGAACGCCGCTGGCACCAATGCTCAACTCGGCAGCAGTCGCTATCTGATTGCCGAGGCCGACGAAAGCGACGCCAGCTTCCTGCACCTGCAGCCGCTGGTGGCCGTGGTCACCAACATCGATGCCGACCACATGGATACCTATGAAGGCGACTTCAGCCGGCTGAAGAAGACCTTCGTGGATTTCCTGCACAACCTTCCGTTCTACGGGCTGGCGGTGCTCTGCGTGGATGATCCGGTGGTGCGCGAGATCCTGCCGCAGGTTGCCCGCCCGACGATCACCTACGGCCTCAGCGAAGATGCCGATGTGCGCGCCATCGACATTCGCCAGGCCGGAATGCGTACCTACTTCACCGTACTGCGTCAGGGGCGTGCACCGCTCGAAGTCTCGGTCAACATGCCGGGAGTGCACAATGTGCTGAATGCTCTGGCCACCATCGCCATCGCCTGCGACGAAGGCATCGACGATAACGCCATCATCCAGGGACTGTCGGGCTTCCAGGGTGTCGGCCGGCGCTTTCAGGTGTACGGCGAGCTGCAGGTCGAAGGCGGCAGCGTGATGTTGGTCGACGATTACGGTCATCACCCACGCGAGGTCGCTGCGGTGATCAAGGCGGTTCGTGGCGGCTGGCCGGAGCGGCGTCTGGTCATGGTCTACCAGCCGCATCGCTTCACCCGGACGCGCGACCTTTACGACGACTTCGTACAGATTCTGTCCGACGCCAACGTATTGCTGATGATGGAAGTCTACCCGGCCGGTGAGGAGCCGATTCCCGGGGCCGACAGCCGCAACCTGTGCCGCAGCATCCGGCAGCGCGGCCAGTTGGATCCGATCTATGTCGAGCGTGGTGCGGATATCGCGCCGCTGCTCAAGCCGCTGCTGCGTCCCGGCGACATCCTGCTCTGCCAGGGCGCCGGTGATATCGGTGGCCTGGCTCCGCAACTGCTCCTGAATCCGTTGTTCGGCGGCCAGCCCGAAGCGGTCGCCCAGAGGGAAACGTCATGACTCACGCCCTGCAATCCACACTGGCTCCGCAAGCCTTCGGTCGTGTCGCCGTACTGTTCGGCGGCAAGAGCGCCGAGCGCGAGGTTTCCCTGAAGTCCGGCCAGGCCGTGCTGGAGGCGCTGCAGAGCGCCGGGGTAGATGCCTTTGGCATCGACGTCGGCGACGACCTGCTCGAGCGACTGAGCCGCGAGCGGATCGATCGTGCCTTCATCGTCTTGCATGGCCGTGGCGGTGAGGATGGCAGCATGCAGGGCCTGCTCGAATGCGCCGGCATTCCCTACACCGGCAGTGGTGTCCTCGCCTCCGCCCTGGCGATGGACAAGCTGCGCACCAAGCAGGTGTGGCAGAGTCTGGGTCTGCCGACGCCATGCCACGCGGTGCTGGCCTGCGAAACCGATTGCCGTGCCGCTGCGCAGGCTCTCGGTTTTCCGCTGATCGTCAAGCCGGCCCACGAGGGCTCGAGCATCGGCATGGCCAAGGTGGATGATCTCGACGAGCTGATTGCCGCCTGGCAGGCTGCCCGTGCCTATGACCCCCAGGTACTGGTCGAGCAATGGATCCAGGGGCCGGAGTTCACCGTCGCCCTGCTGCGCGGCCAGGTGCTGCCCCCGATCGGCTTGGGTACACCGCACAGTTTTTACGATTACGACGCCAAGTATCTGGCTTCGGATACCCAGTACCGGATTCCCTGTGGGCTCGACGCCGGCCAGGAGGCGGAGTTGCAGGGGTTGTGTTCGCGTGCCTGCGAAGCCGTGGGTGTGCAGGGTTGGGCCCGGGTCGACGTGATGCAGGATGCCGAGGGCCGCTTCTGGCTGCTCGAGGTCAATACGGTGCCGGGCATGACCGATCATAGTCTGGTGCCGATGGCTGCACGCGCTGCCGGACTGGATTTCCAGCAATTGGTGCTGGCGGTTCTGGCCGACAGCGTCGAGGCAAGGGGCTAAGCCATGTACGGCACCATGCTTCGTCACCGGCAACCACGGCCGGGCCGCGCGCCGGTGCGCAAGCCGGCTCGTCGAGGGGCCAGCCGCATGGTGGTCAAGCCGCCAGTGACGGCTCGCCTGTCGACGCTGGGCATGAGCCTGCTGAAGAAGCTGGGCGGCCTGCTCTTGCTGGCGGCTCTCGGTGTGGGCAGCTATTTCCTGGCGCAGCGCCTGATGCCCTATGCGGATCAGCCGATCGCCGACGTCAGGCTCGAGGGGCATCTGAACTATGTAAGCAGCCAGGCAGTTCTCGATCGCATCGCGCCCTTCCGCCAGGCAACCTTCTTCAGTGTCGATCTGGTCGGTATCCGCGATGAGCTCGAGGGTATGTCGTGGATCGCCAAGGCCGAGGTGCGGCGCGTGTGGCCGGATCAACTGGTGGTCCGCCTGGAGGAGCAATTGCCGATAGCGCGCTGGGGCGATGAGGCGCTGCTGAACAATCAGGGCGAGGCCTTCGCACCGAGCGAAGTGTCCCACTATGAGCATCTGCCTCAGCTGGCCGGTCCCCAGCAGGCGCAGGAAAAGGTGATGCAGCAGTACCATGTGCTCAACCAGATGCTCAGGCCTCTGGGCTTTTCCATTGCTCGTCTGGAACTGCGCGAGCGCGGCAGCTGGTACGTCACCACCACCCAGGGCATCGAGCTGTTGCTCGGACGTGATCACCTGCTCGCCAAGATGCGCCGTTTCAACGCCATCTATGAGCGGGCCCTGAAAGAGCAGAACGCGAATATCGCGCGCATCGATCTGCGTTATGCCAACGGTCTGGCCGTGGCATGGCGCGAGCCGGTCGCGCCAACGGCGGTCGAACCCGCCGCTGTGCACTGAGTTGAGGAGCAGGCAGAAAATATGGCAAGCGCGCAGAGCGGCAAGATGATCGTCGGTCTCGACATCGGCACCTCCAAGGTAGTGGCCCTGGTGGGCGAGGTGACGGCTGATGGCCAATTGGAGATCGTCGGAATCGGCTCCCATCCTTCGCGGGGGTTGAAGAAGGGCGTGGTGGTGAATATCGAGTCCACCGTGCAGTCCATTCAGCGGGCGGTCGAGGAGGCCCAACTGATGGCCGGTTGCAAGATCCACTCGGCTTTCGTCGGCCTGGCCGGGAACCATATCCGTAGCCTGAACTCCCACGGGATTGTCGCCATCCGTGATCGCGAGGTCAGCCAGGCCGATCTCGAGCGCGTGCTGGATGCGGCCCAGGCGGTGGCGATTCCCTCGGATCAGCGGGTGCTGCATACCCTGCCGCAGGACTACGTGATCGACAATCAGGAGGGCGTGCGCGAGCCGCTGGGTATGTCCGGCGTGCGCCTGGAGGCCAAGGTGCATGTGGTGACCTGTGCGGTGAATGCGGCGCAGAACGTCGAGAAGTGCGTGCGCCGCTGCGATCTGGAGGTGGACGACATCATTCTCGAACAGCTGGCTTCGGCCCACGCGGTGCTCACCGATGACGAGAAGGAGCTGGGCGTATGCCTGGTCGACATCGGTGGCGGTACCACCGATATCGCGATCTTCACCGAGGGAGCGATCCGCCACACTGCAGTGATTCCGATCGCCGGCGATCAGGTTACCAACGACATCGCCATGGCGCTGCGTACGCCGACCCAGTATGCCGAGGAGATCAAGATCCGCTACGCCTGTGCACTGGCCAAGCTGGCCGGCGCTGGCGAAACCATCAATGTCCCAAGCGTCGGCGATCGGCCTTCGCGAGAGCTCTCCCGCCAAGCCCTGGCAGAAGTGGTCGAGCCTCGCTACGACGAGCTGTTCAGCCTGATCCATGCCGAGCTGCAGCGCAGTGGCTACGAGGACCTTATCCCTGCCGGCGTGGTTCTCACCGGGGGATCGGCGAAGATGGAGGGGGCCGTCGAGCTGGCCGAGGAGATCTTCCACATGCCGGTGCGCCTGGGTGTGCCGCACAGGGTCAGGGGAATGGATGATGTGATCAGCAATCCGATCTATTCGACCGGAGTGGGGCTGCTGCTCTACGGGCTGCAGAAGCAGGCCGATGGCGTATCCCTGTCCGGTTCCAGCGGTTATGGCGAAGAAACCAAGATACCTGCTCTGGAGCGACTCAAGCGCTGGTTCCAGGGCAACTTCTGACAACGGCGGTAGTAGGCAGTAAAAAGAAAAGGAAAGGAGAGGGAATATGTTCGAGCTCGTAGACAACGTTCCGCAAAGTGCGGTGATCAAGGTTATCGGGGTCGGTGGCGGCGGCGGTAATGCCGTGAACCACATGGCAGCTACCAGCATCGAGGGCGTCGAGTTCATCTGCGCCAATACCGATGCGCAGGCACTGAAGAACATTACCGCACGGACTGTACTGCAGCTGGGCTCGGGTGTGACGAAGGGGCTGGGGGCTGGTGCCAATCCCGAGGTCGGCCGCGAAGCCGCCATGGAGGACCGCGAGCGTATCGCCGAAGTACTTCAGGGCACCGACATGGTGTTCATCACCACCGGCATGGGTGGCGGCACCGGTACTGGCGCCGCACCGGTCATCGCCGAAGTGGCGAAAGGGCTGGGCATCCTGACGGTGGCCGTGGTGACCCGCCCGTTCCCGTTCGAAGGGCGCAAGCGCATGCAGGTTGCCGAGGAGGGTATCCGCCTGCTGGCCGAGCATGTGGATTCGCTGATCACCATCCCCAACGAGAAGCTGCTGACCATCCTCGGCAAGGATGCCAGCCTGCTGTCCGCCTTCGCCAAGGCCGACGACGTGCTGGCCGGTGCGGTGCGTGGCATTTCCGACATCATCAAGCGCCCTGGCATGATCAACGTCGACTTTGCCGACGTTAAGACCGTGATGAGCGAGATGGGCATGGCCATGATGGGGACCGGCTGTGCCAGCGGCCCGAACCGGGCCCGCGAAGCCACCGAGGCGGCGATCCGCAACCCGTTGTTGGAAGATGTCCATCTGCAGGGCGCTCGAGGCATTCTGGTGAACATCACTGCCGGTCCGGACCTGTCCCTGGGCGAATACTCCGATGTCGGCAACATCATCGAGCAGTTCGCGTCCGACCAAGCCATGGTGAAGGTGGGTACCGTGATCGATCCGGATATGCGCGATGAGCTGCATGTGACTGTGGTTGCCACTGGTCTGGGAGCGCGTACCGACAAGCCGATGAAGGTGGTGGACAACACCCTGCAGCCGGCAGGCAGCTCTGCCGCGTCCAGCGTGCCGCGTGGCGACCAGGCAGTGAACTACAAGGACTACGAGCGGCCCACCGTACAGCGCCAGAGCCATGCCGGCAGCGCTACGGCCGCCAAGATCAACCCGCAGGACGATCTGGACTATCTGGACATCCCGGCCTTCCTGCGACGTCAGGCTGATTGATTGAATTTATCAGGGGTATTGTATTGATTGGTGTCCAGCAAAGATCGGTTCTGCTATCATTTTTGCTGGTTATTGAAGAAGATTCGCAACTGCTAGCGGCCAAACCATGATCAAACAACGCACCCTGAAGAACATTATCCGTGCCACGGGAGTGGGCTTGCACTCGGGGGAGAAGGTTTATCTGACCCTGAAGCCAGCTCCTGTCGACACCGGGATCGTGTTCCGGCGTATCGATCTCGATCCGGTGGTGGAGATTCCCGCAAGGGCTGAAAATGTCGGTGAAACCACCATGTCCACTACGCTGGTCAAGGGTGATGTCAAGGTCGATACAGTGGAGCATCTGCTGTCAGCCATGGCCGGTCTGGGAATCGATAATGCCTACGTCGAACTCTCCGCATCCGAGGTGCCGATCATGGATGGCAGCGCCGGTCCCTTCGTCTTTCTGATTCAGTCTGCAGGTTTGCAGGAGCAGGAGGCTTGCAAGAGGTTCATTCGCATCAAGCGTGAGGTGGCGGTGGCGGAAGGTGACAAGCGTGCCGTCTTTCTGCCCTTCGATGGCTTCAAGGTGAGCTTCGAGATCGATTTCGACCACCCGGTGTTCCGCGGCCGCACACAGACTGCCAGCGTCGATTTCTCCAGTACCTCTTTCGTCAAGGAGGTCAGTCGCGCTCGGACCTTCGGCTTCATGCGTGACATCGAATTTTTGCGCTCGCACAATCTGGCGCTCGGCGGCAGTGTGGATAACGCCATCGTGGTCGACGAAAGCCGGGTGCTGAACGAAGATGGCCTGCGCTACGAGGACGAGTTCGTCAAGCACAAGATCCTCGATGCCATAGGCGACCTCTACCTGCTGGGCAACAGCCTGATCGGCGAGTTCCGCGGCTACAAATCGGGGCATGCCCTGAACAACCGCCTGCTGCGCACCTTGCTCGAGCAGGAGGATGCTTGGGAGGTGGTTACCTTCGAAGACTCTTCGACTGCTCCCATCTCCTACATGCGCCCTGTGGCTGCCGTCTGAGCAGGACGCTTCTCCCCCTTTTCCCTTTTCTGCTTCAAGGCCACCAGCGGGTGGCCTTCGTTTTTCTACTAGTCGGGCTGCACGTGCCGTGCCAGCCGCTCCAGGGCCGCGCGGAGCCTGGGGTCATCGATGCCTTCGGCAGCCGTCTGGATGCTTTCGGCAGCAGCTGTGGAGAGCTTGATCATGCGCTTGGATGAGGATCTGCTCTGCATGGGCGGCTGTACCTTGAAGAGAATCCTGCTCAGTCCCCGGAACGCCTCCAGGGTTAGCAGCTGGCGCTGCAGGCGGCGTTGCTGGTAGCGCAATCGAGTAGCCCACTGGCCATCGGTGACGACCAGCAGCAGGCAGCCTTCACGCCAGGAGGCTACATGGCAATGCCCACGTGCGGCAGGCTGCAGCTGGCTATCCAGCAGATGCTGCAACTGGTCCAGTTGTTGCGCCTGGCTGAGCAGCAACCTGAGTGGCCTGGACTCGCGCAGCAGCGCAGCAGGGGGGCGAGCCGGCAAGGGACGAAAGGTCATGGTGGTTGGCCGGAGAGTGGGGACGTCCATGGTAGCAGAACCCATACTTTCCCAGGTTCGGCCCAAGGCACCGGGTCCGGAGCAGCCCTGCGCCAAGCATGCGGCCTTTGGCACTTTTGGCGCCTGGCCGATCCGACCGCATGATGCCGCTTTTCTTGCCGGGCGGATTTGCGAGTAGAATGCCTTTTTCCCATCGCGGCCGTCTCCGGCTGCCGGGTCGGCCCCGTGCCCGCCCTCCATTCATATGTGAGGAAGAACCTGTCGATATGTTTGCGCCTTTGTTGAGAGTGCTCTTTGGAAGCAAGAACGATCGTGAAGTCAAGCGCATGCGTCGAACCGTGCGGGCGATCAATGCCCTCGAAGAGCAGGTGGTGGCGCTGACGGACGAGCAGTTACGCGCCAGGACCGAGGAGTTCAGAGGCCGTCTCGGCAAGGGGGAGACCCTCGACCAGTTGCTGCCGGAAGCCTTCGCCGTTGCCCGCGAGGCGGGCAAGCGGGTAATGGGCATGCGCCACTTCGACGTGCAACTGATCGGTGCTATGGTCCTGCACGAGGGCAAGATCGCCGAGATGCGTACCGGTGAGGGCAAGACCCTGGTGGCGACCCTGGCCGTCTACCTCAATGCTCTGGCCGGCAAGGGCGTGCACGTGGTGACGGTGAACGACTACCTGGCCCGCCGCGATGCCAATTGGATGCGCCCGCTGTACGAGTTCCTCGGCCTGTCCGTCGGCGTGGTCACCCCCTTCCAGCCGCCGGAGGAGAAGCGTGCCGCTTACGCTGCCGACATCACCTACGGTACCAACAACGAGTTCGGCTTCGACTACTTGCGCGATAACATGGCCTTCAGCCTGGAGGACAAGTTCCAGCGCGAGCTCAACTATGCGGTGATCGACGAGGTCGACTCCATCCTGATCGACGAGGCGCGCACGCCGTTGATCATTTCCGGCCAGGCCGAGGACAGCTCCCAGTTGTACCTGCAGATCAACGCCCTGATTCCGCAGCTGAAGCGCCACGTCGAGGAAGAGGAGGGCGTGGTCACCCAGGAGGGGCATTACACCGTCGACGAGAAGACCCGCCAGATCGAGCTGAACGAACAGGGGCACCAGTTCATCGAGGAGCTGCTGACCCGTGCCGGCCTGTTGCCCGAAGGCGACAACCTCTACTCCGCCCACAACCTGCAGCTGCTGACCCATATCTACGCAGCGCTGCGCGCGCATGTCCTGTTCCATCGTAACGTCGAATACATCGTGCAGGGCAACCAGGTGTTGCTGATCGACGAACATACTGGACGGACCATGCCCGGCCGCCGCCTCTCCGAAGGCCTGCACCAGGCGATCGAAGCCAAGGAAGGGCTGCCGATCCAGGCGGAGAGCCAGACTCTGGCCTCGACCACCTTCCAGAATTACTTCCGTCTCTACCACAAGCTGGCCGGCATGACCGGTACAGCCGATACCGAGGCCTTCGAGTTCCGCCAGATCTACGGTCTCGACGTGGTGGTGATCCCGACTCACCGGCCGATCGCGCGCAAGGACTTCAACGATCTGGTCTATCTGACCCAGGAGGAGAAGTACGCGGCGATCATCACCGATATCAAGGACTGCCAGGCCCAGGGGCGTCCGGCTCTGGTGGGTACTGCCTCGATCGAGAGTTCCGAATACGTCTCCCAGTTGCTCAAGAAGGAAGGCATCGCGCATCAGGTGCTCAACGCCAAGTACCATGAGAAGGAGGCCGAGATCATCGCCCAGGCAGGTCGGCCCGGTGCGGTGACCATCGCCACCAACATGGCGGGTCGGGGTACCGATATTCTTCTCGGGGGCAACTGGGAGGTCGAGATCGCCGCGCTCGAGAATCCCACCGAAGAGCAGATCGCACAGATCAAGGCCGACTGGCAGAAGCGCCACCAGCAGGTAATCGAGGCCGGTGGCCTGCACGTCATTGCCTCGGAGCGCCACGAATCCCGGCGTATCGACAACCAGCTGCGCGGCCGGGCAGGCCGTCAGGGCGACCCGGGCTCCAGCCGCTTCTACCTGTCCCTGGAAGACAACCTGATGCGCATCTTCGCCTCCGACCGGGTGAAGAACTTCATGAAGGCGCTCGGCATGCAGGCCGGCGAGGCCATCGAGCATCGCATGGTGACCAATGCCATCGAGAAAGCCCAGCGCAAGGTCGAGGGCCGCAACTTCGACATGCGCAAGCAACTGCTCGAATTCGACGATGTGGCCAACGAGCAGCGCAAGGTGATCTATCACATGCGCAACAGCCTCCTCGAGTCCGAGGATATCGGCGAAACCATCGCCGAATTCCGCCGGGAAGTGCTGAGCACGGCCATCGACCAGCATATCCCGCCGCAGTCGCTGCCCGAGCAATGGGACATCGCCGGCCTGGAGGCCACCCTGCAGAGCGATTTCGGCGTGCATCTGCCGTTGCAGCAATGGCTCGACGAGGATGACAGGCTGCACGAGGAGGCGCTGCGCGAGCGCATCCTCGAGGCGCTGCAGGCAGCCTATCGGGAGAAGGAGGAGGTTGCCGGCGCCGAGGCCCTGAGGACCTTCGAGAAACAGATCCTGCTGCGTGTGCTGGACGACCTGTGGAAGGACCACCTGTCGACCATGGATCATCTGCGCCACGGCATCCACCTGCGCGGCTACGCCCAGAAGAACCCCAAGCAGGAATACAAGCGCGAATCCTTCGAGCTGTTCCAGACCCTGCTCGAGTCGATCAAGCGCGATGCCATCCGCGTGCTCTCCCATGTACAGGTTCGCCGCGAGGATCCGGCCGAAGAGGAGGAGCGCCTGCGCCGCGAGGCCGAGGCCCTGGCCCGGCGCATGCAGTTCCAGCATGCTGCAGCCTCGGCCCTGGCGCCGCAGACGGAGGGGGATGACCTAGAGGTCGTCGAGGCGCCCCAGCCGGGTGTCGTCCCGGCACGTCCGGAGCAGAAGATCGGACGCAACGAGCCTTGTCCCTGCGGGTCCGGCAAGAAGTACAAGCACTGTCACGGGCAGCTCAACTAGAGTTGTCAGGCTGCGTTTCGGCGCAGCAGGTTCGGAATGCGCACGCACGCATTCGCAACGCCGCGACCGGGCAGACTGGCCGCGGCGTTTTTCCGCCCGTTTTCCGTACCCCCGGTACGCTCACTCAACAGAACCCATACGAAGGAGCCCTTCATGGCTGTCGGTCTTGGCCCTCTGCCCACCCTGCACCCGGTCCCCGGTTTCGAACTCGGCATCGCCTCCGCCGGCATCAAGCGCCCCGGGCGCAAGGATGTGGTGGTGATGCGCTGTGCCGAAGGCGCCACGGTCGCCGGGGTGTTCACCCTCAATGCTTTCTGCGCGGCTCCGGTGATCCTCGCCAAGCGGCGCGTGCAGGGCGCTGTACGCTACCTGCTGACCAATACCGGCAACGCCAATGCCGGCACCGGCGAGCCGGGTCTTCAGGCCGCCGCCCGTACCTGTGCCCGCCTGGCCGAGCTGGCCGGGGTCGATGAGGGCGCCGTGCTGCCGTTCTCCACGGGGGTGATTGGCGAGCCCCTGCCGGTGGAAAAGATCGAGGCTGCCCTGCCGGCCGCCCTGGCCGATCTCAAGGTCGACAACTGGGCGGTCGCTGCCGAAGGCATCATGACCACCGATACCCTGCCCAAGGGCGCCAGCCGGCAGTTCGTGCATGACGGAGTGACCGTCACCGTTACCGGCATTTCCAAGGGTGCCGGGATGATTCGGCCCAACATGGCCACCATGCTCGGCTACATCGCCACCGATGCCAAGGTGGCCCAGCCGCTGTTGCAGGATCTGCTGCGCGATGCGACGAACAAGTCCTTCAACCGCATCACCATCGACGGTGACACCTCCACCAACGACTGCTGCATGCTGGTCGCTACCGGTCAGGCGACGCTGCCGGAGATCCGCGCGGCCGAGGGCGAGCTGTTCGCCAGGCTGAAGCAGGCGTTGTTCGAGGTGAGCATGGAGCTGGCCCAGGCCATCGTCCGCGATGGCGAGGGGGCGACCAAGTTCGTCACCGTGCAGGTCAACGGCGGCGCCACCCATCAAGAGTGCCTGGACGTCGGCTATGCCGTCGCCCATTCGCCGCTGATCAAGACCGCACTGTTCGCCTCCGACCCAAACTGGGGGCGCATCCTCGCCGCCGTCGGCCGTGCCGGTGTGCCGCAGCTCGATGTGAGCCTGATCGACGTCTTTCTCGGCGATGTCTGCATCGCCAGGCAGGGCGGCCGTGCACCGACCTACACCGAGGAGCAGGGTGCTGCGGTGATGGCCAAAGCGGAAATCGGCATCCGCATCGAGCTGGGCCGGGGCGATTGCAGCGAAACCATCTGGACCACCGACCTGTCCCACGAATACGTGAAGATCAATGCCGAGTACCGGACCTGAGGGCCGCCTCGCACCACAGGCTGCGGGCTTTCGGCGGCACTCGCGCCACGAGCGGCCCGCAGCCGAGGAGACCGCCATGTCCCTGACCCTGATCATCGGCAACAAGAACTACTCCTCCTGGTCGATGCGCGCCGCCCTGGTGCTGGAGCTGATCGAGGAGCCCTATACGGAGGTACGGATTCCCCTCTATCAGCAGGCGAGCCGCGCCCGTCTGCTGAGCCATTCGCCTACCGGCAGGGTGCCGGTGCTGCTGACCGAGGAGGGACCGGTCTGGGACTCACTGGCGATTGCCGAGTACCTGGCCGAAACCTACAGCGAGAGCCATCTCTGGCCGCGCGGCGAATACGCGCGGGCAGTGGCGCGCTCGGTGTGCGCCGAGATGCACAGTGGCTTTGCCGCCCTACGCGGCCACCTGCCGATGGATCTCAGGCGCCGGCCCAGGCCGCTGGCATTGCCGCTGCCGGCTGCCGTGCAGGAGGATATCGGCCGCATCTGCGCACTCTGGGCCGATTGCCGGCAGCGCTTTGGTGCGGACGGCTCCTTCCTGTTCGGCCATGCCGGCATCGCCGATGCCTTCTATGCACCGGTTGCGGCGCGCCTGCGCAGCTATGCGGTATCCCTGCCGGAGCCGGCGTCGGCCTATGTGGAAACCATCTACCGATGGCCGGCCTTCCAGCGCTGGTATCAGGCGGCCCTGCAGGAAACGGAGGCGATCGAATGAAGCGTGTGCATGTCGCGGCAGCAGTGATCCGCGGTGTCGACGGCCGGGTACTGATCGCCAGGCGTCCAGAGGAAAAGCATCAAGGCGGCCTCTGGGAGTTTCCCGGCGGCAAGGTCGAGGCGGGCGAGACCGTCGAGGCCGCCCTGGTCCGTGAGCTGGAGGAGGAGCTGGGGATCCGCGTGACCGCCGCCAGGCCGCTGATCCAGGTACGCCACGACTACCCCGACCAGCAGGTGCTGCTGGATGTCTGGGAAGTCGGTGCCTTCGCCGGCGAGCCCCACGGTGCCGAAGGCCAGGCGCTGGCCTGGGTCGCTCCGCGGCAGCTGTCGGACTATCGGTTTCCGGCCGCCAACTATCCGATCGTCGCCGCTGCCCGACTGCCCGAGCGTTACCTGATCACGCCGGACAACCTTTCTCCGCAGACGCTGCTGCAGGGCCTGCGGACCGCCCTGGCCGGCGGCATTCGTCTGGTCCAGCTGCGGGCCCCCGGCATGTTCGATCCCCAATACCGCGATCTGGCGGTCGACGTGCAGGGACTCTGCGCCGGCCGGGCGCAACTGATGCTCAAGGGACCGCTGGAGTGGCTCGGCGATTTCCCGGCCGCCGGCTGGCATCTGACCGCCCGCCAACTGCGTGAGTACGCTGCCAGCGGCCGGCCCTTCCCGGCCGAGCGCTGGCTGGCGGCCTCCTGTCACGATGCCGAGGAGCTGGCTCTGGCCACGCAGATGGGGGTGGATTTCGTAACCCTGTCACCAGTCAGGCCTACCCGTACCCATCCGGAAGCCAGCCCGCTGGGCTGGGAGCAGGCGGCCGAGCTGCTGCAGGGCTTCGATCGCCCGGCCTTCCTGCTCGGTGGGCTCGACAGCCAGGATCTGGCGCGTGCCTGGCAAGCCGGCGCCCAAGGCATCGCCGGTATCCGCGGCCTCTGGCCGGAGTGATCAGGCCGGCGGATTGGCCGCCCGCCAGAGAACTTCTCCACGGCCCTGGCGGCGTGCGATCAGCCGTGCGGCGACGAACAGCAGATCGGAGAGCCGGTTGAGGTAGGCCAGCAGCTCCGGGCGCAGCGCCTCGATGGCCTGCAACTGCTGGCAGCGTCGCTCGGCGCTGCGAGCCTGGCTGCGGCAGACATGGGCCTGGGCGATCAGTCGCGAACCCCCTGGCAGGATGAAGTCCTGCAAAGGCCCGAGCTCGGCGTTCCAGCGGTCGATGGCCGCTTCCAGACGGTCGATTTCGTGCGTATCGAGAGCCTGGTAGGCGGGCATCGCCAGTTCGCCGCCAAGATCGAACAGGCGATGCTGGCACGGCCCCAGGACTTCGATCAGCTCGCCGAGAGCGGGCCGGCATGCCTGTTGCTCGTCCAGCTCGGCGAGCAGCAGGCCGAGCTGACTGTTCAGGCTGTCCACTTCGCCCATGGCTTCCACCCGGGGGTGGTCCTTGGGCACCCGGCGGCCATCGGCCAGGCTGGTTTCCCCGGCATCGCCGGTGCGCGTATAGATTTTCGAGAGTCGGTTGCCCATGTCTGCTTCTGTCTGGCGGGTCAGAGCTCGGCGCCTTCCTGCGTCTCGGCCAGAGGCAGGCGCAGGGTGAAACTGCTGCCCTGGCCGGGTCGCGACTGCACTTCCATCTGCCCCTTGTGATTGTTGGTAATGATGAAATAGGACACCGACAGGCCGAGACCGGTGCCCTGGCCGACTTCCTTGGTGGTGAAGAACGGCTCGAAGATGCGCTTGCGCACGTTTTCGGGGATACCGACGCCATTGTCCTCGACGACAATCTCCGCCCATGGAGGACTGAGGCGGGTGCGCAGAATGATGTGTCCGGGCGGTCCGCTCTGGCGCTGGTGGATGGACTGGGCGGCATTCTTCAGCAGGTTGAGCAGCACCTGCTCCAGTTCGTTGGCGATGATCAGTACCGGGCCAAGGTGCGGATCGAAATCGCACTGGATGCGGATGTTCCTGAAGTCGAAGCTCTCCGCCGGAGCGAAGTCGTTGCCGGCAATTTCCAGGGCCTGATCGATCAACGGCGGGAGCAGGGTCGGGGTCAGTTGTCGGTCGCTGCGCCGGCTGAAGCTGAGCATGTGGCTGACGATCTTCGCTGCGCGGGTTCCGGCCTGCTGGATACCGTCAAGCAATGGCGGCACCTCGCGCCGGCTCAGGTAGTCGTTCACCGCCGTCAGCGAGATGCCGCACTCCTGCGCCTGCTCGAGGTTCTTCGGCAGTTCCGGGGACAGGCGCCGGCGGATGTTCTGCACATTGTGCAGGATGGCTCCCAATGGATTGTTGATCTCGTGGGCCATGCCAGCGGCGAGACCGCCGACCGACAGCATCTTTTCCGACTGCACCATCAACTCCTCCATGGACAGGCGCTGGGTGATGTCGTCGATGCGGATCACCACACCGCGCCCGCCGCTCCCCATCAGCGGGTAGAAGGTCAGCGCATAGTGGCGGGGCTCGTCGTTGCGCGGCCAGGTAACGCGCTCGATCTTCTCTACCTGATGATGTTCGGCGGTGTGTCTGAGCTGATCGAGAAATGGCTGCAGCGGCGGAAAGGCGAGAAAGATCGGCTGGTTCAGGGCCTCGTGCAGGGGGGTACCGGAAAGGCTGCTGGCTTCCTGGTTCCACTGGGTGACGTAGAGCTGCTCGTCGAGGGCGATCAGGGCCGAGGGCATAGAGTCGATGATGCTGTTGAGGTAGTTCTGGAAACCGGTGAGTTTCTTCTCGATCTTGCTGCGCACCTGGACTTCCAGCTCCAGCTTGCGATTGAAGCGGCGGGTTTCCTCGGTCAGGCTCTGGGCCTGGGCGAAGGCGTTCTGCGCTTCGTCGCGGGCGCGCTTGAGCTGCTGCTCGCGGGCCTCGATGCGCGACAGCATGGTGTTGAAGGCGTCGGCCAGGCTGCCGATCTCGTCCGCGTTCCCGCGCTTGGCGCGCAGCGAATAGTTCTCTTCGAGGGTGACCCGGCGCGAGAGCTCTTCCAGCTTGCGGATCGGCCGGGTGATCAGTCGCCGGATCTGCCGGGCCACCAGCATCCACAGCAGGACGCTGAAGGCGAGAATCAGCAGGCTGGCGGTGAGGGTGCCGGTGTAGAAGGCTCCCGGCAGCTCGCTCGAGGCGACCAGCAGCAGATGGCCTGGGGGCTGTTCCGGCTGCGGCAGTTCGATCAGTTGGGTGACGCGGAACTCGAGCTGTCGCCAGGTCGGCACCTTGTCGACCTGTTTCGGCAGCTGCAGCGTCTCGCCCCGCTGCAACTGGGCGAGCAGGCGTCCGTCGCGGCCATACAGGGCAGCGCTGCGCAGGGGAGCATAGGACTCCAGGCGCAGCAGCACCTCCCGGGCCGACTCCGGCGAGGCGAGGGCCTGCTCGGCAAGCAGCGGGCTGGCGATCAACTGGCCGAGAGTGCCCAGTGCCTGGGGTGTCATGCTTTGCTGGGAGATCCAGTAGGCAGCACTGATGAAGGCCAGGTTGGCCAGCAGCAGCACGGCGGCGAGCAGGACCACCAGCGCCGCCAGGAGCTTGCGGCCGACCGGCAGATTTTCGAGACGCTGACGCAGACCCATGGGCATCACGCGGCTGAAGAACACAAGAGAGAGCAGGTTAGCGCGGGCTTCAGTCGACCGGCAATCCGCGTGCGGCCAGATGCAGTTGCAGCCGCTGCTGCAGCGCCTCCAGGCGGGGCAGGTGCAGCTTCCGGCGTGCGGCTTCGCGGCAGGCATGGCCAAGCAGGTAGGCGATCTCGGTACGCCGGCCGCAGGTCACATCCTGATGCATCGACGAATAGTTGGCCGCCGTGGCCTGGATCACCCGCTCGACCTCTTCCTGCAGACCCTCGGCGGCGGCCGGCTGATCGCATTGGTGCAGCAGCTCGGCCAGCTCGGCACAGAGCCCGGCGACTTCCCCGGCATGCGCCTGCAGGCCGCCATTGCGGCAATCATGGAGGGCGCTGAGCGGATTGATCGCACAGTTGAGGGCGAGCTTGCGCCACAGCCGGCTATGGATCGTCTCGCTCCAGGCGTGGGGGATGCCGGCCATGGACAGTTCGTCTAGCCAGGCCGGCGGCCGGCCCGCATCGCCTAGCCAGGTATGGCCCTGACCGGCGAACACCACCCGGAAGTCGCCCGCGCGGAAGGCCCCCTCGGTAGTCGAGGCGAGCACGCAGCGGCGTCCGGGCAGCCGGGTGGCCACTGCGTCCTGGCTGCCAAGGCCGTTCTGCAGCAGGATGAGTTCGGCGCCCGCTCCCAGACGGGGCGCCAGGCACTCGATCGCCGGCAGCGCGTCATAGGCCTTGCAGGCCAGCAGCAGGCGGCGGATGGGGCGATCGGCATCGAGAGGCTCGGCCGGAATCGGATGCAGCCGTTCCGTGCCGTTCTCCACCAGGTGCAGGCCGCCGGCGATCCGGTAGGCCGCCAGTCGCTGTGGGGTGCGCAGGATCAGCCGCACGGGCAGACCGGCGCGGGCCAGGCGAACGGCCCAGAGGCTGCCCAGGCTGCCGGCGCCGAGTACGTGCCAGGCCGTCTCGCCGGTGGCGGGCCGGGAAGCATCGAGTGGGGTAGGGGACATGGCGAGACTCGCGGGTGGGCTCTGTGGAGGGGGCAGTCCGGGCACCATGGCGCTCCGGCATGCGCCGTGATCGAGCCGTTATAATAAGTGGTCTTTTCAACCGTCAAGCCAGGCGCCCGCCGCGATGCCGGCCGCGCCCCCTACTGGAGGAATTCCATGCCCTCGTTCGACGTGGTGTCCGAACTGGACAAGCACGAAGTCACCAATGCCATCGACAATGCAATCAAGGAGCTGGACCGGCGCTACGATCTGCGCGGCAAGGGCAGCTTCGAGTTCAAGGAGAAGACGGTCACCCTGACCGCCGAGGCCGACTTCATGCTCGAGCAGATGATCGAGATCCTCAAGCTGGCCCTGATCAAGCGCAAGATCGACATCCAGTGCCTGGAATACAAGGATCCCTATGCCTCGGGCAAGGTAGTGAAGCAGGAGGTGGTCCTGCGCGAAGGCATCGACAAGGAGCTGGCGAAGAAGATCGTCGCGCTGATCAAGGACGCCAAGCTCAAGGTGCAGGCGGCGATCCAGGGGGAGCAGGTGCGTGTCACCGGCAAGAAGCGCGACGACCTGCAGGAGGCTATCGCCCTGCTGCGCACCCAGGAGCTGGGCATGCCGCTGCAGTTCAACAACTTCCGCGACTGACCCGCGCCGAGCCTTGGAGCGCAGTGTCCAGTATGCAATCGCCTTGGTCAGGCCGGGGCGATTGCATTGTGGATCGGGGCGCGAATCATGACCGTTCGGTCACCGCATCGCCGTCTTCCGAGGGCTCGGGGCCGAGAGGCTGCTGGCGCGACTGCCAGAGAATCAGCACGAGGGTCGGCACGCCGAGCAGGGCGGTGAACAGGAAGAACTCGCCGTAGCCGTGCTTTTCCACCAGCACGCCGGAATAGCCGCCGATCAGCCGCGGCAGCAGCAGCATGATCGAGCTGAGCAGGGCGTACTGGGTGGCGGAGAATTTCAGGCTGGTCAGGCTCGACAGGTAGGCGACGAAGGCCGAGGTCGCCAGGCCGGAGCTGAAGTTGTCGCAGGAGATGGTCACTACCAGCATCTCCAGGTTGGCGCCCATGCCGGTGAGCATCAGGAACAGCAGGTTGGTGGCGGCGGAAGCCGCGCCGCCGATGAAGAGGATCGGCAGGATGCCGAAGCGGACGATCAGCAGGCCGCCGAAGCCGGCGCCGAGCAGGGTCATGATCAGGCCGAACAGCTTGCTGACGCTGGCGATCTGCTCCTTGGTGAAGCCCTGGTCGATGTAGAATACGTTGGCCATCACGCCGAGTACCGTATCCGACAGGCGATAGGTGGCTATCAGACCGAGCAGCAGCAGGGCCTGCCAGCGATAGCGCTGGATGAAGTCGCTGATCGGGGTCAGCACCGGCGCCAGGCTGCGCCGGCCCATGGCCGACAGGCACAGAGTCGAGAGGATGAGGTAGAGCAGAAAGCGCAGGAAGGCGCGATCCTCGCCGATCAGTTCGAACACGCCCATGCGTCCCTGCAGCACCAGCAGGATGTCGCTGCTGTAGAGCTGGGTGAAGGTCGCCGGCACCGAGACCATGAGCACGATCAACACCAGGATCGACAGCATCTGGTGGTTGAAACTGAAGCGCGCCGCCTCCTGCTGGGTCTGCACGGGGACTGCAGGTTCGCGCATCAGCAGGGTGGTGATCAGGCCGGGCAGCATCAGCAGGGCGAACACCAGGTAGGTGGAGCCCCAGGCGGAGGCCTTGTAGAACCCGCTGGTGGAGCCGAACCAGTCGGCGAAGTACAGGGCTCCGGCGGTGGCCAGCAGGGCGGATACCCGGTAGCCGGCCATGTAGCTGGCAGCCAGGGCGGCCTGGCGGGTGCCCTCGGCAATCTCCAGGCGATAGGCGTCCACTGCGATATCCTGGGTGGCCGAGGCGAAGGCGACCATTACCGCCAGGGCGATCAGCCAGGGCAGGGCGCGCTGTGGATCGCAAAGCGCCATGCCGGCCAGCCCCAGGGCGACCAGTATCTGCGACAGCAACAGCCAGGAGCGTCGCCGGCCGAGGCGGCCGAGCAGCGGCAGCCGCCACTGGTCGAGCAGGGGGGCCCAGATCCACTTGAAGGCATAGGCCAGGCCGATCAGGCTGGCATACCCGATGGTCTCGCGGGCGACCCCGGCTTCGCGCAGCCACACCGACAGGGTGGAGAACACCAACATGTAGGGCAGGCCAGCGGCAAAACCGAGCAGCAGCAGGGCCAAGGTGGCAGGGCTGGCATAGGCAGCGAGGGCGTCGCGCCAGGATTTATGGGACATGGGACTTCGTGGTGGCGGGCAAAGGGCGCACTCTAACCGCAGCATCATTCGGATGCCAGACGTGCCGGCGAATATCCACGCGATTGCCGTGTATGACCAGTCCTTCCGCGTGCAGGCGGGCGCGCTGCTCGTCGCCGGCGGGGGTGCCCGGGGCAAGGCTGAGCCGGCCGTCGGCGGCAACTACGCGGTGCCAGGGCAGGCGTGTATCTGCCGGCAACTGCGCCAGGACACGACCGACCCAGCGGGCTGCCCGGCCGAGTCCGGCCAGCTCGGCGAGGTATCCATAGCTGACCACCCGGCCGGGGGGCACCTGCGCCAGCGTCTGGTAAACAGCCTGTCGGCGTCTGGCGGCATGCTCCGCTGCGGGCTCGCGGAACTGAGCGTGGATGTCTGCAGAGTGCATCGGGAAATTGGCTCCAGGCTCTCGCCCGGAGCCGGTTAGCTTACAGTCGCAGGCCGCCATCCAGTTCGAGGACGCGCCCGGTGAAATAGTCGTTCTCGAAGATGAAGGCGGCAGCATGGGCGATTTCCGCGGGCTTGCCCATGCGCTTGAGTGGAATGCCGGCGGTCATCTTTTCCAACGCCTCGGGCCGCATGCTGGCAGTCATCTCGGTCTCGATGAATCCCGGGGCGATGGCCGCCACGCGGATGCCGTGGCGTGCCAGCTCCCTGGCCCAGACCACGGTATCAGCCGCCACCCCGGCCTTGGCCGCGGAGTAGTTGGCCTGGCCCATGTTGCCGGCGCGGGAAATGGAGGAAATGTTGATGATGGCGCCGTGGTTGCCCAGTTCGATCATCTTCGCCGCCACTTCCCGCGTGCAGAGGAATACCCCGGTCAGGTTGACATCGATCACCGCCTGCCACTGGGCCAGGCTCAGGGTGCTCAGCTCGCCGTCCTTGAGCTTGACAGTGAGGCCGTCGCGCAGGATGCCGGCATTGTTCACCAGGCCGTTGATCGCTCCGAAGTCCTTCGCCACCTGGGCGACCATCTGCATGACCTCTTCTTCCTTGACCACATTACACAGGTAGGCGCGCGCCTCGCCACCGGCCGCCCGGCAGGCCGTGACGGTGTCGTCGAGCTTTTCCGCGTTGAGATCGACCAGCGCGAGCCTTGCGCCCCTGGCTGCCAGATATTCGGCCATGGACCGCCCCAGCCCCTGACAACCTCCGGTGATGATGATGACCTTATCGTTCAGTTGCATCTGCTATCCCTCGCTGGGATGGATTCACTGTTGCCTCACCGGTGCCGTTACTCGCTATGCTGGGCACTTGTCCGTTGCGACGGATCTTCGACGAGGAGCCATAAGGTGAGCGTGAAGGTGAAGGACCTAAAGGATGCCCGACAATTATTACTCAAAGAGTACCGCGGAGCGCTAGCGACCCTGTCCCAGAGCCTCCCTGGCTTCCCTTTCGGATCGGCGGTGCCTTATTGCCTGGATGCGGCGGGCCGTCCGCTGCTGCTGATCAGCCGGATCGCCCAGCACACCCGCAACCTGCACGCCGACCGCAGGTGCTCGCTGCTGGTCGGCGAGCGTGGAGCGCTCGATGTGCAAGCCGCCGGGCGCCTGACGCTCATGGCCGAGGCCTGGCCGTTGCAGGACGAGGCCCTGATCGAGGAGGCCGCTGCACGCTATTACCGCTATTTTCCGGCTTCCCGGGACTATCATCGCGCCCACGACTTCGATTTCTGGGTACTGGAGCCGGTGCGCTGGCGCTTCATCGGCGGTTTCGGCTCGATTCACTGGCTGGAGGGCGTGGAACTGGCCAACCCCTTCGCCGGAGAGGTTGAAGCCGGTATGATCGGGCACATGAACCACGACCATGTCGAGGCCATCGCCCATTATGTCGAACTGGCCGGTCTGCCGGCCGACGAGCCGGCGGAAATGGTCGGTATCGACAGCGAAGGCTTTCATCTGCGCATCGGTCAGGCACTGTACTGGCTGTCCTTTCCAGCATCCTGTAACACTCCCGCCATGGTGCGCCAGGCCCTGGTGCGACTGGCCCAAGCCAAGGTCTGGCCGACCATCGGGGAGGGGCAGGCTTGAATTGGCGGCAGAAAGGGCCCATTTAGTTAGGTAACCGGAAGAGTTCTTCCGCCCGGGAAAATCATTGATGCGTGCTTTTCTACTGCTGTTTCTGCTGTTCCCCCTGCTCGAGCTGGCCGTGATGATCAAGGTCGGCTCCGCGATTGGTGTCCTGCCGACGCTGCTGCTGATCGTCCTTGGCGTTCTGGTGGGGGGGATGGTCCTGCGCCTTGCCGGTGTGGCGACCGCCTGGCGTGCCCGCGAGCGGTTGGCGCGTGGTGAGTTGCCGGAGCAGGAAATGCTCGACGGGCTGCTGATCGCCATCGGTGGCGGTCTGCTGCTGCTGCCCGGCTTCATCAGCGACCTGCTGGCCGTACCTTGCCTGCTGCCCTTCACGCGGCATTTTCTGCTGAACCGGCTGCGTCGGCGTACCGAGGAGCAGGCCTTGCGCCGGCGCGCCTTCTTCGACGATCTGTCCGCCCGGTCCGGGCAATCCCGCCCGGAGGCCTCCCGTCCCAATGTCATCGAGGGCGAATACGAGCGACGTGACGATTGAGTCGTGCGCCCGCTCCTTGCTCCTCGTCACACCCCGGGATTCGCTCTGGTCGCTGCAAAGATGATCATCCTGCCGCTCGGCCACAAGCCGGCAAGCTTCCTGTCCTGCGCTCCCGCTTGTTCTCGCCGGCTGCTGAAATCCATCTGGCCGTAGCGTCGGCCCGGGGGAAGTGCCATGCGGTTTGACTGTTCGCGGCCGGCGTCACCATGGCCCGCAACCGGACCGGCGGTTGGAAAATTTTTTTATACCGCCCTTGAAATGCTTTTGAGTGCCCACATCTAGCGGACACCGCAAGGTTCCTGTCGGACGGCAGGCTATCTTCTGCGGTCCCGCACCGCGGGCCGCAACCGGCAGTGCCGGCTTTTACTAACGGGCCGATGAAGGCATCGGTTGCTGAAACAATAGAAAAAACTAGGAGAGATCGACAATGAAGCTTCGTCCTCTGCATGACCGCGTCGTAATTCGTCGTAGCGAAGAAGAAACCAAGACTGCTGGCGGCATCGTGCTGCCAGGCTCCGCTGCCGAAAAGCCGAACCGTGGCGAAGTCGTCGCTGTCGGCATTGGTCGCGTGCTGGACAACGGCGAAGTCCGTCCGCTGGCCGTGAAGGTCGGCGACAAGGTGGTGTTCGGCCCCTATTCCGGCAGCAACACCATCAAGGTCGATGGTGAAGATCTGCTGGTGATGGGCGAGAGCGAAATCCTTGCCGTCATCGAAGCCTGATTCCCGCGAGTCTCCATAGAAAATCCAAGATTGAGGAACGATCAAAATGGCTGCAAAAGAAGTCAAGTTCGGTGATTCCGCCCGCAAGAAAATGCTGGTAGGCGTGAACGTCCTGGCCGATGCCGTCAAGGCCACTCTCGGCCCGAAAGGCCGCAACGTGGTTCTGGACAAGAGCTTCGGCGCACCGACCATCACCAAGGATGGCGTATCCGTGGCCAAGGAAATCGAACTCAAAGACAAGTTCGAGAACATGGGCGCCCAACTGGTGAAGGACGTGGCCTCCAAGGCCAACGATGAAGCCGGTGATGGCACCACCACCGCTACCGTACTGGCCCAAGCCATCGTCAACGAAGGCCTGAAGGCCGTTGCCGCCGGCATGAACCCGATGGATCTGAAGCGCGGCATCGACAAGGCCACTCACGCCATCGTCGCCGAGCTGAAGTCGCTGGCCAAGCCGTGCGCCGACTCCAAGGCGATCGCCCAGGTAGGCACCATTTCCGCCAACTCCGACGAGTCCATCGGCAACATCATCGCCGAGGCCATGAACAAGGTCGGCAAGGAAGGCGTGATCACCGTCGAGGAGGGGTCGGGCCTGGAGAACGAGCTGTCCGTTGTCGAGGGCATGCAGTTTGATCGCGGCTACCTGTCGCCGTACTTCATCAATAAGCCCGACACCATGGTTGCCGAGTTGGACAACCCGCTGCTGCTGTTGGTCGACAAGAAGATCTCCAACATCCGCGAACTTCTGCCTGTGCTGGAATCCGTGGCCAAGTCCGGCCGTCCGCTGCTGATCGTCGCCGAAGACGTCGAAGGCGAAGCCCTGGCCACCCTGGTGGTCAACAACATGCGCGGCATCGTCAAGGTCGCCGCCGTGAAGGCTCCGGGCTTCGGCGATCGCCGCAAGGCCATGCTGCAGGACATCGCCATCCTGACCGGCGCCACCGTCATCTCCGAAGAGGTCGGTCTGAGCCTGGAAGGCGCTACCCTGGAGCACCTGGGCAATGCCAAGCGCGTCGTGCTGAACAAGGAAAACACCACCATCATTGACGGTGCCGGCGCCCAGGTCGACATCGAGGCTCGTGTGGCGCAGATCCGCAAGCAGATTGAGGAAACCTCCTCCGATTACGATCGCGAGAAGCTGCAGGAGCGTCTGGCCAAGCTGGCCGGTGGTGTTGCTGTGATCAAGGTCGGCGCTGCCACCGAGGTCGAGATGAAGGAGAAGAAGGCCCGCGTCGAAGATGCCCTGCACGCGACCCGTGCGGCAGTGGAAGAAGGCGTGGTTCCCGGCGGTGGTGTGGCTCTGGTGCGTGCCCTGCAGGCCATTGAGGGCCTGAAGGGCGACAACGAAGACCAGGATGTCGGCATCGCCCTGCTGCGTCGTGCCGTCGAGGCGCCGCTGCGCCAGATCGTCGCCAACGCCGGCGACGAGCCGAGCGTGGTGGTCGACAAGGTCAAGCAGGGCTCCGGCAACTTCGGCTTCAACGCCGCCAGCGGCGTGTACGGCGACATGATCGAGATGGGTATCCTCGATCCGGCCAAGGTTACCCGTTCCGCGCTGCAGGCTGCCTCCTCCATCGGTGGTCTGATGATCACCACCGAGGCCATGGTCGCCGACATCGTCGAGGACAAGCCGGCTCCGGCCATGCCGGACATGGGCGGCATGGGCGGCATGGGCGGCATGATGTAAGTCCTGCCCGTCCGATTCCCTGTCCTCGCGCAGGGACTGCTATCCACAGACGCCCCGACTTGTTCGGGGCGTTTGCTTTTGTCTGCGCCCTGGACGGGTTCCGTCTGCCTCCCTTGAGTCATCCCGGTTCTCTGGGCGTTTCCCCTCAAATCAACTGGACTTCCTCCTGCGTCAAGGCGCGGTAATGGCCGGGCGCCAGCTCCGGCTCCAGTTGCAGTGGCCCCATGCTTTCCCGGTGCAGGCGCAGCACGCGGTTGCGGAAGTGCCCGAACATTCGCTTGACCTGATGGTAGCGCCCCTCGAACAGCGTCAGCCGGGCACTGCGGCTACCGAGCAGCTCCAGGTGGGCGGGCTGGGTAACGAGACCCTCGAAGGCGAAATAGAGGCCGCGAGCGAATGTCTCGATGTATTCCTCGTCGATCGGCTCGACAGTCTCCACGTAATACACCTTGGCCAGTTTGTGTCTTGGGTGGGTGATACGGCGTGACCAGTGTCCGTCATTGGTGAGCAGCAGCAGGCCGGTGGTGCCGAGATCAAGACGCCCGGCCAGATGCAGATCCTGTCTGTCCGGCTCGTCCAACAGATCGAGCACGGTACGGTGCTGCTCATGACAGGTAGCGCTGACCACTCCTGCAGGCTTGTGCAGCATGAAGTAGCGCGCCGCCCTGCCAGGCTGCAGGACCTTGCCGTCCAGCTCGATCCGGCTGAATTCGCGGACATCGACGTGCCCGTCGCGGACCACTTGGCCATCGACGCGCACCTGTCCGAGGGCCAGGAGCAGGCGGGCATCGCGGCGGTTGAAGCAGGGTTGATTGCCGAGAAAGCGGTCAAGGCGCATCGGAGCTCGTCTCGTCTTGCAGTCTTTGCAGGCAATGGGGGCACAGGCAGGCGCGGTCGCGCAGGTCTGCCGGTACGGCCTTTAGAACTGCAGGACTGACCGTCTTGGAAAAGCACCAGCAGGTGGCTTGTACCTGTGAGGGATTGGCCTGCGCGCAGGTGTTGGGATTGCCACATAGGGGGCAGTGCTGAGGATCCGTTTTCGAGCTCATGACAATAATTGCACCATCTTGGTGCTAAAGATGGATTTCTCACCGAACCAGTGCACAAGTCCGCTGAAGGGTAATGGCAAAGGGGAAGCTCTCGCGTTTAGAATAACCATAATAATTCTGAGATTATGCTCTAATTTTGATGTTAACTTTTTGTTTTTATTGGTTTTTATTTATTAAAGAGAATACGAGGAGTTTCCTATGCGTGGCTTGTCGCTGTGTCTTTTGGGGGCAGTTTTGCTGCTGAGCGGGTGCAGTATTAGTGCGCCTGGTGTTCGCGCTGAGGTTGGTGATGGCGTGCATCTTGATCTGGGTGGTCGTCATGGGGGACATAGTGGACATTTCTGCCCGCCTGGACAGGCCAAAAAGGGTAACTGTTGAACGAGAGTACCCTTTCGATGTCAAAAGGATGCCATCTAGCGGGGGTCAGCATATGCTGACCTCGCTGCATTAGGAGAGCATCCATCATGCTACGCAGATCTCTGCTGGTCGCCTTGCTGGGCCTGTTTCTGAACGGATGCGCTGCACACGATTACGACCATGACAGTCATCGCCATTACTCCGATCGCGGTCATGGGGAGTATCCCTATCATTCTTACGACGGCGCCTATCGATACCGCATGCACGAGGATCATGAGCATCGTCCGGGTCATCGCTACCGGCCCCGTGCAGACCATCGGGATTGGCACTCGGGGCGCAAGGTGATTCCCTATTACAACGGGCGTCAGGTGGAGCAGCATGGACATCGCCAGGAGTGGCGCAAGCCGCCTGCCTATCAAGATGAGCGGCGCGATGGCTATTCGCGCATGATCGAGAGCAAGCGGAAGCAGCGTATCGGCCGGGACAGGCACGCCGATTGGGATCGGCATCATCCCCATCGGCATTCGGGGCGAGATAATTGGCATGAGCGACATGATCGGGACGGCTGGCCCGACTGATTCCCCTGGGTATTCCTGACATATCGGCACAACCTCGACTGGGGGCAGTCGAAAGGTTGTCCTGCGCTGAGAAGCCAGTATCCCGGCGCCTCGGGGTTGGAGGGCTATCAGCGGTTACGCCACTGTGGTGTACGCTTCTCAAGAAAGGCACTGACGCCTTCGTGGGTGTCTTCTGCCTCGAAGAGATCGACGAAACGTTCGCGCTCCTCCGCCAGCCAGCCATTGGGCCCGCGCTCGCGGGCCCCTTGGATCAGAGGCTTGATAGTGCGAACCGCAACCGGGCTCTGCTGGGCTGCTTTCGCCGCCAGCAGCAGGGCTTGACCGCGGGATTCGCCAGGCTCGACCACATCTTCAACGAGTCCGATACGCAGGGCGGTTCCGGCGTCCACCCGCTCACCGCATAGAATCATGCGCTTGGCCCAGCCCTCGCCGACCAGCCAGGGCAGCAGTTGGGTGCCGCCAGCGCAGGGCAACAGGCCAACGGCAGCTTCCGGCAGGGCCAGCAGGGCCTGGCGCTCGGCAATACGGATGTCGCAAGCCAGCGCGCATTCCAGACCGCCCCCCATGGCATAGCCATTTATTGCGGCGATGGAGACGCCCCGGAAATCGCGCAGTGCCTCGAAGGCCTCGCCGAAGCGACGGGCCATCTCCCGGGCCCTGTCACCATCGGCAAACAACTTGAGATCGGCGCCGGCACTGAAGAATTTATCTCCCTGCCCGGTCACCACCAGGGCATAGATGTCGTCGTCGCGATTGAGATGCTCGAGCAACAGGCGCAGACCTATCAGCGAGTCGCGGTCCCAGGTGTTGGCCGGCGGATGGTTAATGGTGATCAGCGCGGTATGCCCGTGCTTTTCCACTGTCAGCTTGTGGGTCAGGTCAAAGAGGCCGGAATGGTAGGTTTCTACGGCATGACTCATGGCGTTTTCCTTGAGTGGCGCGGGAAAGAGCTGTGGCCGGATGGTGACGGTCGCTCCAGCGTGCTGCCCTTCTCCAGCGCATGGCGGACGATGATCACTCGCATGATTCCATTGGTGTCTTCGGGGGCTGGTGTGCGTCGCTGTTGTGTACCCGAGGCTCCTGCGGATAAGCGTTCAGCTAGCCGGAGCCGCCGTGACGCTGCAGGACCTCGTCCGGATTTCGAGGCACTGGTCGGTGGCAAAGCGCCTGGCCATCGCACAATAAAAGAAGGGTAGCCTGCGGATGCCCACGGTCCAGCCGGTCGCTGGCCAGCAGTACCATCTGCCGGCTGGCGGTGGATCGAGTGAGCATGTCGGCGAGCTTGAGCTGCAGGGCCTGGAGCTCGGTCGACGGCTTGGCGAATTGTCGGCATCCGCAAGGTAGCCCGGCGCTACCCATGCCACACCGAAGAGCCCCTGGCGATATGAAATCCCCGGTCCATCGCCTCCATGTAGACGAATCCTGGCCTTTCGGACCGATGTGGTTGACTGCAGGAGTGCTGCGCACATCCTCGAGGGGGAAGGGGTATGGGGCGGCAGGGAGCGCCAGCCCCTCTTCCGATCGTTGCGTCCGTGGCGGATGCCTGCGGTATCGGCCGGCACCAGAAAGCAGAGATGCCGCATGCTCCCGCTTCGTCGGTGCAGGTCATGAAAGTTGGCGCATCGGTGCTGCCGGCGCTGAAGGCGAGGGATTTGCTGCCCTGTAGTGCGTAGGTGACCGTTTATGGCTGGCGAAGGTCTGCCCCTGTCGATTCGCAGGTGTTGTTCCTTGGTGAGTCGCGCTCCATCGCTGCTATCCCCGTCTATCGTTGTTATGCGCCATGACCGGGTGACTGGAGGTCGGTGTTCATGGCGACCGAGCAGGTGCTCTGCAGCCGGGATGGATGGGCCTCTTATGTTGTCGTAGCGGCATAGGGGCGGATTTTCATTGTCGGTCCATGCCTTGACTTGGTGGCGGGGCTTCTCTTAGCGTGCCGCGGTCATGTGCAGGAGGGGAAGGTATGGGCAGCGTCGAGGATCGTATCAAGCTGGAGGCATCCTGGAAGGAGGCGCTCCACGACGAGTTCGAGAAGCCCTATATGCAGGAGCTGGGTGATTTTCTGCGGCGGGAGAAGGCTGCCGGCAAGGAGATCTATCCGCCGGGAGCGCTGATTTTCAATGCGCTCGACTCGACGCCTCTGGGGCGGGTCAAGGTGGTGATCATCGGCCAGGACCCTTACCATGGTCCCGGCCAGGCCCATGGCCTGTGCTTCTCGGTGCAGCCGGGCGTGCCTGTACCGCCATCGCTGCAGAACATCTTCAAGGAGCTCAAGCGCGATCTGAACATCGACATGCCGAAGCACGGCTATCTGCAGCGCTGGGCAGAGCAGGGGGTGCTGTTGCTCAACACCTCGCTCACGGTGGAGCGCGGTAATGCCGGCTCGCATGCCGGCATGGGCTGGCAGCGTTTCACCGATCGGGTGATCGAGGTGGTCAGTCAGCGGCGGGAGCATGTGGTGTTCATGCTCTGGGGCTCCCATGCGCAGAGCAAGCGGCGCCTGATCGATTCGAGCAAGCACCTGATCCTCTGCTCGGCGCATCCCTCGCCGCTGTCGGCCCACCGTGGTTTCATCGGCAACGGCCACTTCAGCCGCGCCAATCAGTTTCTCGAGCAGCAGGGGCTGACACCGATCGATTGGCGCCTGCCGGAAGAGCCCTGAGCCCTGAGCCCTGAGCGTGGAGCTATCCTAGCGCTGGGTCTCCAGTTCGTGGTTCAGTTCGTAGGGAAGGTCAAGCAGGTGCAGGGTCGCTCCCTCGGGCGTCCCCAAGGTAATACGGCCATCCTCGACGGCGTCTTCCTGCAGCACGGCGAGCAGTTCTACGCCGTTTTCCGCCAGCGCGGCCAGAGCCACTTCACCGACGCTGGTGCGGTGCACGGGGGAGAACAGTTCGATGCCGGGCGCCGGTGCTTCGCTGCCATCCAGCGTCAGGCGATAGAGACGGCGCTTGAGCTTGCCCAGGTACTGCATGCGCGCGACGATTTCCTGGCCGCTGTAGCAGCCCTTCTTGAAGCTCACGCCACCGACCGCCTGCAGATTGATCATCTGTGGAATGAACAGCTCGCGGGTGGCACCGAAGACCTGGCCGATCCCGGCGCGGATCTGCGCCAGCAACCAGCGTTCCAGCGGGGCTTGGGGCAGACGGCTGGCCAGTTGGATGCGCAGCGTCTCAGCCTGCTCGGCCGGCGCCCAGAGCTCGGCGCGCCCGCCTTCCAGGCGGATGGCGATGAGTGCTCCATTGCGGACGACCCGGCCAGCCTCCGGGGATAGATCCAGGCCCAGGTCGGCGAGGGCGGCATCGCCGCCCACGAGGCCGAAGCGGCTCCAGACACCGCTTTCGTCGCTCAGTTGAGACTTGGAGAAGGCTGCGAACTTCTTCAAATCGGTCTGCTGAGGCTCGATCAGCTCGCTGGCCATGGCCAGGAGAAAGCCGTCCCGGTCGGGGAGGATGCGAAAACTCGAGACCATGCGCCCCTTTGGGGTACAGCGGGTACCGAGACTGGCGCTGCCGTCCTTCAGGTAATTGAGGTTGCAGGTCAGTTGTCCCTGCAGAAATTTATCGGCATCCGGACCACGAACGGCAAGCACACCTTCGTGGATCAGCGGACAGAAGAAAGCGGAGTCGGCCATGAGCATCACTGCAATTGATAAGGAGTAGCTGTCATCATAGAGACCGGTCCATGCCTTGTCAGCGGTGTCGTCGCGTTGCAACGCCGCTATAATGCAGCCTTCTTTCAAGGAACCCATCCCATGGCCGACGATATCGAACTCAACCGACTTTTCTGGCACAGCCGGCGCGGCATGCTGGAGCTGGACGTGCTGCTGGTGCCTTTCGTGAAGGAAGCCTACTCCGCGCTGAATGCCGAGGATCAGGCCCGTTTCCGCAAGCTGCTGAGCTGCGAGGATCAAGACATGTTCGGCTGGTTCATGCGCCGGGAAGAGCCGGCCGATCCCGATTTGCGCCGCATGGTGAACATGATTCTGGATCGTGTCCAACCCAAGTGATGTCTTCGAGTGCCGCTGGCAGCCTTCGCGGCAGTTGCTGGCGGCCTATCTGACTACCCAGGCGCTTGCCCTGGGCTCCCTCGCATTGGCCGATATACCTTCCTGGGGGCGCCTGCTCGGTGGCTCGTTGTGTCTGGCGCATGCGGTCTGGTGCCTGCCCAGGCAGATCCTGCTCTCCCATTCCGCGGCCTTCCGAGGTGTGCGCTGCGCTGCCTGCAGCTGGCAGCTGTGGAGTGTGCGCATGGGCTGGCAGCCCGTGCAGTTGCGGCCGGACAGCCTGGCCCTGCCAATGGCGGTCGTTCTTCGTTTTCGTCTGCCGGGGGAGTGGCAGGTGAGGAGCGTGTGCATCCCGCGCGATGCGCTGGCGCGGGATATCCATCGTCAATTGCGGGTGCGGCTGAGGTTCAGCCGACGTAGGTGGTCGGCACCAGAATAGTGTCGCGGGCTTCGGGCAGCAGGTCCGGATAGTCGAGGGTGTAGTGCAGGCCTCGGCTTTCATGGCGTTGCATGGCCGAGCGGATCATCAGATCGGCAACCAGGGCCAGGTTGCGTAGCTCGATCAGGTCGCGGCTGACCTTGTAGTTGCTGTAGAACTCGTCGATTTCGTCGAGCAGTAGCTTGACTCGGTGCTGCGCGCGCTGCAGGCGCTTGCTGGTGCGTACGATGCCGACATAGTCCCACATAAAGCGCCGCAACTCGTCCCAGTTGTGCGCGATGATCACATCCTCGTCGGAGTCGGTGACCTGACTGGCATCCCAGCTTGGCAGATTGCTCGGCAGCCCGATATCCGCCATCTGTTCAAGCATGTCGAGGGCTGCCGAGCGCGCATAGACGAAACACTCGAGAAGGGAGTTGCTGGCCATGCGGTTGGCGCCATGCAGGCCAGTGAAGCTGGTTTCGCCGATGGCGTAGAGGCCGGGAACGTCGGTCCGTCCATGGTTGTCGACGACGACGCCACCGCAGGTGTAGTGGGCGGCAGGGACCACCGGAATGGGCGCTTGGGTAATGTCGATGCCGAAGTCCAGGCAGCGCTCGTAGACGGTTGGAAAGTGCGACTGGATGAAGGTCGCCGGTTTGTGGCTGATGTCCAGATACACGCAGTCGATCCCGAGTCGCTTCATTTCATGGTCGATGGCGCGTGCGACGACGTCCCGAGGAGCCAGTTCGGCTCGTGGGTCGAAGCGGGGCATGAAGCGCTCGCCGTTGGGCAGCTTGAGCAGCCCGCCCTCGCCGCGCAAGGCTTCGGTGATCAGGAAGTTCTTGGCCTGCGGATGATAAAGGCAGGTCGGGTGGAACTGGTTGAACTCCAGGTTGCCCACTCGGCAGCCGGCGCGCCAGGCCATGGCAATGCCGTCGCCACAGGCGCTGTCGGGATTGCTGGTGTAGAGGTAGACCTTGGCTGCTCCGCCGCAGGCCAGCGCGGTGAAGCGTGCACTGTAGGTGTCGACTTCGCCGCTCTGGCGATTGAGGACGTAGGCTCCGAGACAACGCCTGCCCGGCAGGCCGAGCTTGCTTTCAGTGATCAGGTCGATGGCGACGTGTTGTCCGAGCAGTTCGATGTTCGGTCGCGTTTGTACCTGTGCGAGCAGGGTCTTGAAGATGGCGGCACCGGTGGCATCTGCGGCATGGATGATGCGCCGGTGACTGTGGCCGCCTTCGCGGGTCAGGTGAAATGTGAAACCGCCGTCGTCGCGTGCCGTAGGGTCTTCGCGGGTGAAGGGAACGCCCTGTTCGATCAGCCACTGGATGGCTTCCCGGCTATGCTCCACCGTGAAGCGTACAGCATCTTCCCGGCAGAGGCCGGCGCCGGCGATCAATGTATCCTCGACATGAGACTCTACGGTGTCGGTGTCGTCCAGTACGGCGGCCACGCCGCCTTGAGCCCAGAAGGTCGAGCCATTGGAGAGCTCTCCCTTGCTCAGGATGGCAATGTGCAGGTGGGGCGGCAAGTTGAGTGCCAGGGTCAGGCCGGCCGCGCCGCTGCCAATGATCAGAACATCATGCTGAAAATGTTGGCTCATGTCGAAAAAATCCGGGGAAAACAAAGGCTAGTAGGAGAAAGTCGGGCTTGGCACAATCGCCGACCTGGCCGCAGAGCTGTGAGGGGAACTCTGCACACGTTCAGGAGTCAATAACCGGTTGCAACAGGATGGCATACCGGTTAGGGATGGTCTGAAGTAGTCATGTATTTCTGGCTGACTTCAGCCCCCCGCCGACTTTGAAAGCGGAGAATCGATCAAAAACGATCAGATCACCCGCTCGTTTCTGCGTTTTTTAGCTGCCGCGAGCACGTCGCAGCAACCGTTTCCCGCATTACAGGCGCACCTCTCCTGCATTCGCCAGTAAATATCGGCGCGCCATCCACAGATTCGACAAGGCGAACAGCGTCACCAACTGTGACGTGTTTTTGGCCAATCCCCGGAAGCGCACCTTGGTGTAGCCAAACTGGCGCTTGATCACGCGGAACGGATGTTCGACCTTGGCTCGTACCTGGGCCTTGGCCTTCTCGATCTTGCGGATCGCTTTGTATAAGGCGCTACGCTTGCCATGCTTCTTGTAGGTACTGCGCCGGGCCGCGACCTGCCAGATGACCTGCCGACCTTCATGCTCGGGGCGCTTCTCTACGCCGGTATAGCCCGCATCGGCACTCACTACGTTTTCCTCGCCATGCAGCAGTTGGTCGACTTGGGTGACATCTGCCACGTTGGCTGCCGTGACCACCACGCTGTGCACCAGACCCGACTCAGCGTCGGCACCAATGTGAGCTTTTGCGCCGAAGTAGTACTGGTTGCCCTTCTTCGTCGAGTGCATTTCCGGGTCGCGCTTGCCGTCCTTGTTCTTCGTCGAGCTCGGCGCATGGATCAGGGTGGCGTCGACAATGGTGCCCTGGCGCAGCGACAGTCCGCGCTCGCCCAGATAGCCGTTGATCACCTCCAGTATTCCCCCGGCCAGTTCGTGCTTCTCCAGCAGGCGACGGAAGTTGAGGAGGGTCGTTTCGTCCGGGATGCGCTCCAGGCTCAGGCCGGCGAACTGGCGCAGGAGAGTGGTTTCGTACAGCGCTTCCTCCATCGCCGGATCGCTGTAGCCGAACCAGTTCTGCATCAGGTGCACGCGCAGCATGGCTGCCAGCGGGTAGGCGGGCCGACCGCCTTCGCCCTTGGGATAGTAGGGCTCGATCAGGGCGATCAGCCCCTGCCACGGCACCACCTGGTCCATCTCGAGCAGGAAGCGCTCGCGGCGGGTCTGCTTGCGCTTGCCGGCATACTCGGCATCGGCGAAGGACAGTTGCTTCATCGGGAAACTCGGACAAGGGAGCGGGTGTATTTCACCAGAATCGGGAAGTCTTTTTCAGGATTTCCTTAGCGACAGTGAAAGCTCAGAGAGGAGCAGGGCTAGCCCAGTGAGTGACTATTCCCATTGCGGGTAGTTCAGGTTACTTGATCCATTCGGAGTTGTTCGCTTTCTGCGGGAGGCCGCGCTTGGGGGGGGAACTTTTGCTTAATACCCGTGTCAATGGAAACAAGGTGATCCGGCGTCTGATGCTATGCCCCCTAGGGTTTAACGAGGAGTACTCATGTTAAACCAGGAGCAGGATCAGCAATTGGTCGAGCGGGTGCAGCGTGGTGACAGGCGAGCATTCGATTTGCTGGTGTTGAAATACCAGCACAAGATTCTCGGTTTGATCGTGCGTTTCGTGCATGATGCCCATGAGGCTCAGGATGTCGCTCAGGAGGCTTTCATCAAGGCCTATCGTGCGCTAGGCAATTTTCGCGGTGACAGCGCTTTCTATACGTGGCTGTACCGTATTGCCATCAATACTGCGAAGAATCATCTGGTGGCTCGTGGGCGACGTCCTCCCGACAGCGATGTGAACGCAGGGGATGCCGAGTTTTATGAGGGTGATCATGCTCTCAAGGATATCGAGTCGCCGGAGCGCTCTTTGCTGCGAGATGAAATAGAGGCCACGGTGCATCGAACCATCCAGCAACTGCCGGAAGATCTGCGTACGGCACTGACGCTGCGCGAATTCGATGGGTTGAGTTACGAAGATATTGCCAGTGTCATGCAATGTCCGGTTGGAACTGTACGTTCACGCATCTTTCGAGCGCGTGAGGCAATAGACAAAGCGCTGCAGCCATTACTGCAGGAAACCTGAGACTGCGGCCGTCTGCCGAGAGAGGTATCGTCATGAGTCGAGAAGCCCTGTATGAATCGCTGTCCGCAGTGATGGATGACGAGGCGGACGAGGTGGAGTTGCATCGTGTGCTCGCTGCCAGCAGGGATGATGCCGAGTTGCGCGCTACTTGGTCGCGTTATCAGTTGGCGCGCGCGGCCATGCACAAGGAGTTGTTGGAGACGCGTTTGGATATTGCTGCTGGTGTCTCGGCCGCCCTGGCCGCAGAGGCGGCACCCAAAGCCCGGATCTTCTCGTGGGGAGTGGTTGGTCGCATAGCGGTAGCGGCTTCGGTGACTGTCGCGGTGCTGGCGGGCGTTCGTCTGTATAACCAGAGCGAGATGAGTGGTACCGAACTAGCCCAGCATGCGCCGCAACCCTCCCTGTCGGTACCCCAGGTGCAGGGAACGCCGATCCTGGCCGGCTACACCGAAGGTGCCGCACAATCGCAGGAGCCCGCGTCCAAGGAGGAGGGTAAGGATTCGGAGTGGCATGAAAAAAGACTTCCGGCGTACCTTCGTCAGCATGTGCAGCAGTCGGCTGTGAATGGGGCTGAGAGTGCCTTGCCCTATGCCCGTGCGGCCAGCTTGGAAAACCGCTGAGGAGGAGCATGCGTTTTTTTTCTCTGCTCTTGCTCGCTGGCAGCCTGGCGGCGATGCCTGTACATGCTGCCGATGCGCAGAATTGGTTGAGTCGTCTACTGAAGGCGGAGAGGCAGCAAAGTTTTCAAGGCATCTTCGTTTACGAGCGTAATGGCAGTTTTTCCACCCATGCGATATGGCATCAGGCTGGCCAGAATGGCGAGTCGAGAGAGCGCCTTCTGAGGTTGGATGGTGCGCCCGTGGAGGTCGTACGTGTTGATGGACGCCTCCTGTGCGGCAGCAGTATTTTGGCTGACCAATTGATCGAGGGGGCTGGGCCCTGGCCGCCCCGACCCCTTGAGCCGCAGAGGCTCGCCGAGTGGTATGAGATTCGAATGGTCGGCGAGTCGCGGGTCGCTGGTCGAACTGCTGTGGTGTTAACCATCCTGCCGCGTGATCAGTATCGGTATGGCTTCGAGTTGCATCTCGACAGCGAAACCGCTCTCCCTCTCAAGTCCCTCCTCCTGAACGAGAAAGGCCTGCTACTCGAGCGGCTGCAGTTCACTCAATTGGATACGTCCACGCCACTGACCAAAGACAAGTTGGAGCCGGGGCCGACCTGCCGTCCCGTCGAAATTCTTCAGGCTGCGAGTCCCAAGCAGGGTGTTTGGCGCTCCGAGTGGCTGCCGCCAGGCTTCGCTCTGCGTAGCATGCACACCCAGCCCAGTCCTGTCTCAGGTGAAACCATTACCTATTTGATGTACGGTGATGGTCTGGCGCGTTTCTCGGTATTCATCGAGCCACTGCATAGCCCTCTTGTCGAGGATGCTCGCAGTCAGTTGGGGCCGACTGTTGCGGTATCCAAGCGCATGTCGACTGCAGATGGCGATATGATGGTTACCGTCATTGGCGAAGTCCCCTTGGGAACGGCCGAGCGCATAGCCCTATCAATGCGTGCAAGCGAGGAACAGGCTGATCGATGATTGAAGAGCAGGGCCGGGTGGTGGCGATCGAGCATGGGGCTGTTTGGGTCGAGGCCTCGAGTAAAACCACCTGCTCTGGCTGCACGGCAAGCGCCAGTTGTGGTAGAGGACTGCTCGAGTGGCTGGGGGCGGGAAGGCGATCTAGGCACATTCGTGCCTTGTCTGTCATTCCTCTTCAGGTTGGCGACTCCGTAGTGGTCGGTATCCGGGAGGATTTCCTGCTGCGCAGCGCTTTCTCGGTCTACCTGCTACCCTTGCTGGCCCTCTTTATCTGTGCCATTGCCATTCAGCAGCTCGGTTTCGGCGAGTCGGCGGTGATCCTCGCCGGCCTCCTGGGGTTTGCCTTTGCTTGGGGCATGGTGCGCAGAGCAAGTCGACGCCAGATGAACGATCCGGCATTGCAGCCAGTGGTGCTGCGTGCCTTGCCCGGTATATCCGAAGGACAAGCCGGGCGTGCGGCTTTTTGAGTGGAGGAAGTATGTTGAAAGTTGGTTTTAAGTCCTTCGCCTCCGTATTGGCGGGTGCCCTGTTGTTCGGGCAGTCGCTGCTCGCGCAGGCGCAACTGCCGGAGTTTACCGCGTTGGTGGAGGAAGCGTCGCCAGCGGTAGTCAACATCAGTACCCGGCAGAAGCTTCCCGATCGCGCGATGATTCAGGGGATGCCTGATCTCGAAGGCCTTCCGCCGCTTTTCAGGGAATTCCTGGAGCGCAATATCCCCCAGATCCCGCGCACGCCGAACAACGGTCGGCAGCGTGAGGCACACTCCCTGGGGTCAGGGTTCATCATCTCTTCGGATGGCTATGTTCTGACTAATAACCATGTCGTGGCCGATGCCGATGAAATCATCGTGCGATTGTCCGATCGCAGCGAACTCGAGGCCGAACTGGTCGGGGCCGATCCTCTGACCGATGTGGCTCTGCTGAAAGTCAAAGGCGCAAATCTCCCCGCTGTCAAGCTGGGGCGCACCGACCAGTTGAAAGTAGGGGAGTGGGTTCTGGCCATCGGGTCGCCCTTCGGCTTCGATCATTCGGTGACGGCAGGTATCATCAGTGCCACGGGGCGAAGTCTGCCGAACGAGAGTTATGTGCCTTTTATCCAGACCGATGTAGCCATCAATCCCGGCAACTCCGGCGGACCGCTCTTCGACCTGGAAGGTCGGGTCATAGGTATCAATTCCCAGATATTTACCCGGTCGGGTGGCTTCATGGGCTTGTCCTTCGCCATTCCCATCGAGGTTGCCATGGGAGTGGCCGACCAGTTGAAGGCCACTGGCAAGGTTGCCCGCGGCTGGTTGGGTGTGGTCATTCAGGAGGTGAACAAGGATCTGGCCGAATCCTTTGGTCTGGAGCGGCCTGCCGGGGCGCTGGTCGCCCAGGTTCTCGAGGATGGACCGGCGGACAAGGGCGGTCTGCAGGTCGGCGATGTCATTCTCAGCTTGGACAGCCATCCCATCGTGATGTCGGCTGATCTGCCGCATTTGGTCGGAGGGCTCAAGCCGGGGGCCAAGGCCAATCTCGAAGTGGTGCGTGACGGCAAGCGGAAAAGCGTTGCCATCACGGTTGGGGCCTTGCCTGAGGAGGGAAGCGGGGTCCAGCCGAGCATCGCAGGTGCAGAGCAAAGCAGCAATCGTCTTGGCGTGACTGTCACCGAGCTGACGCCTGAGCAGAAAAAATCCCTTGATCTCAAGGGTGGAGTGGTTATTCGCGAAGTGCTGAACGGTCCGGCAGCACTGATCGGATTGCGATCTGGCGATGTGATTACTCATTTGAACAATCAGCCGATCGACTCGGCAAAGACCTTTGCCGAAGTGGCCAGTGCGTTGCCGAAAGGCCGGTCGGTATCCATGCGAGTGCTGCGTCAGGGGCGAGCCAGCTTCATCACTTTCAAGCTGGCTGAGTGAAGTTTTCCGGGCATGAAGAAGGGCGGTTCCACCGCCCTTTTTCATGCCTGTCAAGAGAGGGTAGTGCGTGACGTTGGTAATATTGATCAGTTAAACTCACCGGCTATTTTCGACGGCTAGCCCGCCCGAGCCCTTTTGAGTGCTGAACTGTGAGTGACCTCAGTCATATCCGCAATTTCTCCATCATTGCCCATATCGATCATGGCAAGTCGACATTGGCAGACCGATTCATTCAGATCTGCGGCGGCCTTTCCGAGCGAGAAATGGAGGCCCAGGTGTTGGACTCCATGGATCTCGAGCGCGAGCGTGGTATCACCATCAAGGCGCATAGCGTGACCCTGCACTACAAAGCGCAGGATGGCAAAACCTATCAGTTGAACTTCATCGATACCCCCGGCCACGTCGACTTCACCTACGAAGTCAGCCGCTCCCTGGCTGCCTGCGAGGGCGCCTTGCTGGTAGTGGATGCCGGTCAGGGGGTGGAGGCCCAGTCGGTCGCCAACTGCTATACCGCCATCGAGCAGGGTCTGGAAGTGATGCCCGTGCTGAACAAGATGGATCTGCCCCAGGCAGAGCCGGAGCGGGTCAAGGACGAGATCGAGCACATCATTGGCATTGATGCCACCGATGCCGTTCCCTGCAGCGCTAAGAGCGGAATGGGCGTTCTTGACGTGCTCGAGCATCTGGTCCAAGTCATTCCACCTCCCGCAGGTGAAGTTGAAGCGCCGCTGCAGGCGCTGATCATCGACTCCTGGTTCGACAACTATCTCGGTGTAGTCTCGCTGGTGCGAGTCAAGCACGGGCGAGTGAAGAAGGGCGACAAGATTCTGGTGAAGTCCACCGGCAAGGTCCACCAGGTGGACAGCGTCGGGGTCTTCACTCCGAAGCACACCGAGATGCCCGACCTCAAGGCGGGCGAAGTGGGCTTCATCATCGCCGGTATCAAGGACATTCATGGTGCGCCGGTAGGCGATACCCTGACCCTTTCCAGCACGCCCGACGTGGGCATGCTGCCGGGCTTCCAGCGGATCAAGCCGCAGGTCTATGCCGGCTTGTTCCCAGTCAGTTCGGATGATTTCGAGGATTTCCGCGAGGCACTGCAGAAACTGACGCTGAACGATGCCGCATTACAGTACGAGCCGGAAAGTTCGGATGCACTCGGTTTCGGATTCCGCATCGGTTTTCTCGGCATGCTGCACATGGAGATCATCCAGGAGCGTCTGGAGCGTGAGTACGACCTGGATCTGATCACCACGGCACCAACGGTGGTCTACGAGGTCCTGCTGAAGAATGGCGATACGGTAAATGTGGACAACCCGTCGAAGTTGCCGGATCTGGCTTCCATTGCCGAAATGCGCGAGCCGATCGTGCGTGCCAACATTCTGGTGCCGCAGGAGCATCTGGGCAATGTTATCAATCTGTGTATCGAAAAGCGTGGTGTCCAGCGCGATATGCAGTTCCTCAGCAGCCAGGTCCAGATCAGTTATGACCTGCCGATGAACGAGGTCGTGCTGGATTTCTTCGACCGCTTGAAATCGGTCAGCCGTGGCTATGCTTCGCTGGATTACAGTTTCGATCGCTTCCAGGTTGCCAATCTGGTCAAGCTGGATGTCCTGATCAATGGCGACAAGGTGGATGCCTTGGCGCTCATCGTGCATCGCGACAAGGCCCACCAGAAGGGCCGGGCCCTTACCGAGAAGATGAAGGAACTGATCCCCCGGCAGATGTTCGATGTGGCTATTCAGGCCGCCATTGGCGGACAGATTGTAGCGCGGACCACGGTCAAGGCGCTGCGAAAGAACGTTTTGGCGAAGTGCTATGGTGGCGACGTCACCCGCAAGCGCAAATTGCTGGAGAAGCAGAAAGCCGGCAAGAAACGGATGAAGCAGGTCGGCAGTGTCGAAATTCCACAGGAAGCCTTCCTCGCTGTGCTCAAGGTAGATAGTTAGCCCTATGTCGATCAATTTCCCCCTGTTGCTGGTGCTGGCAGTGCTGATCAGTGGTGTGCTGGTCCTGCTGGATCTGCTCGTGCTGGCACCGCGCCGGCGAGCGGCGGTTTCTGCATACGAGGGCAGCGTCGGCCAACCCGACCAGGGCGTGGTGGACCGTCTCAACAAGGAGCCGTTACTGGTCGAGTATGGCAAGTCGTTCTTCCCGGTGCTGGCCATAGTGCTGGTCCTGCGCTCCTTTCTGGTAGAGCCCTTCCAGATTCCCTCCGGCTCGATGAAGCCCACCCTCGAGGTGGGTGACTTCATTTTGGTGAACAAGTTCGCCTATGGCATCCGTCTGCCGGTGCTGGACACCAAGGTGATCGAAGTAGGCGAGCCACAACGTGGCGATGTCATGGTGTTCCGCTACCCCAGCGATCCGAGCATCAATTACATCAAGCGGGTAGTTGGCTTGCCGGGTGATCATATCCGTTATGGCAGCGACAAGCGGCTGTTCGTCAACGGAGCGCCGGTTCCCGAGCAGTTGCTGGGCAAGGCGTCGGGCGTTCTGGGCACTGCAGTGCTCTACAGGGAGCAACTCGGCGATGTCGAACATCTGATTCGCAAGGAAACCAGGCGCAATGCCGAGCCCTCACGTGAATGGGTCGTGCCGGAAGGGCATTACTTCATGATGGGTGACAATCGCGACAACTCCAACGACAGCCGATACTGGAGTGACCCGCAGATCGCTGATGAGATGCAGGGCATGGTTCCGGACGAGAACATCGTCGGCAAGGCTTTTGCTGTCTGGATGAGTTGGCCGGAGCCCAAATTGCAGAATCTGCCAAATTTCGCCCGTGTCGGCCTGATCCACTGAGTCCTCGACAAATGTGCGGTATTCGCCAGCACGGTAGGGCGATCGCCTTATAGGCTGTATCCACCGTCAATGGCTGGACGAAAGAGATCAAGCATGAAATTCCCGCATTCGCAGAAAGGCCTGTCGATACTGAGCTGGTTGGTTGTACTGGCCGTGGTGGCGTTTTTCGCCAGTACGGCATTCAAGATGATGCCTCACTATTTCGACTATATGTCCATGGAGAAAATCATCACTGCCATCGAAACGGAGCGAGCCGCCGATATCCGCAGCATCGGAGACTTCTATGCTCATGTCAGCAAAGGTATGCAGGTCAACAACCTCCGGGATCTGGATCTGCAAGAGGTACTGAAAGTGACCTTGGAAAACAATGAGTTTCGCGCTCATCTAAAATACGAAAAGCGCGAACCCCTGATCGAGAATCTCGATCTGGTGGTGAATTTCGACAAAGAATTCCGTGTACCCATGCCGTGAGCTCATCTCTGAATCGTCTCGAGCGCAAGCTCGGCCATACCTTCAAGAACCAGGATCTGATGCTCCTGGCACTGACCCATCGCAGTTTTGCCAGCCGCAACAACGAGCGGCTGGAGTTTCTCGGCGATGCCATCCTCAACTTTGTCGCCGGTGAAGCCTTGTTCGAGCGTTTTCCCCAAGCCAAGGAAGGCCAACTGTCGCGCCTGCGGGCGCGGCTGGTCAAGGGCGAGACCCTGGCCTTGCTGGCCCGCGGCTTCGATCTTGGCGACCACCTGCGACTTGGTTCGGGCGAACTGAAGAGTGGAGGCTTTCGCCGCGAATCCATCCTTGCCGATGCTCTGGAGGCGCTGATCGGGGCCATTTATCTCGATGCCGGTCTGGATACGGTACGCGAGCGTGTACTCGGCTGGCTGGCTGGCGAGTTGGAAAGCCTGACCCTGGTCGATACCAACAAGGATCCCAAGACCCGTCTGCAGGAGTTTCTTCAGTCCAGGGCCTGCGAACTGCCCCGCTACGAAGTGGTGGACATCCAGGGAGAACCCCATTGCCGGACATTCTTCGTCGAATGTCAGGTAGCCCTTCTGAACGACAAGACCTATGGTCAGGGTGCCAGTCGTCGCATTGCCGAACAGGTGGCGGCGGCGGCAGCACTGGTGGCCCTCGGAGTGGAGAACGGCAATGAGTGAGGCAAGCCCGCTGCGCTGTGGTTACGTGGCCATCGTTGGCCGCCCGAATGTGGGCAAATCCACACTGCTCAATCACATTCTCGGACAGAAACTGGCGATCACCTCGCGCAAGCCGCAGACTACCCGGCACAACATGCTGGGCATCAAGACCGAAGGCGATGTGCAGGCAATCTACGTCGATACCCCTGGCCTGCATAAGCAGAACGACAAGGCGCTCAACCGCTACATGAACAAGACCGCCTCGGCAGCGCTGAAAGATGTCGATGTGGTGATCTTCATGGTCGATCGCACCCGCTGGACCGAAGAGGACCAACTGGTGCTCGATCGTCTTCAGTATGTGCAGGGACCGTTGCTAATCGCGGTGAACAAGGCCGACCGTCTCGAGGACAAGGCCGAACTGCTGCCGCATCTGCAGTGGTTGGCGCAGCAACTGCCCAACGCCGAAATCGTGCCCATCTCCGCGCTGCATGGGCAAAACTTGGATACCTTGGAGCGGCTGGTTGCCGAGCGCCTGCCGGAGAGCGAGCATTTCTTCCCGGAGGACCAGATTACCGACCGCTCCAGCCGCTTCCTCGCCGCCGAACTGGTACGGGAAAAGATCATGCGCCAGTTGGGGGCCGAACTGCCCTATCAGGTCACCGTGGAAATCGAGGATTTCAAGCAGGAGGGGCGGACTCTCCACATCCACGCGCTGATCTTGGTCGAACGCGAGGGGCAGAAGAAAATCATCATCGGCGAGAAGGGCGAGCGGATCAAACGTATCGGTCAGGAAGCTCGCCAGGACATGGAGGTGCTTTTTAATTCCAAGGTCATGCTTAACCTATGGGTAAAGGTGAAGGGCGGCTGGTCCGACGACGAGCGGGCCCTTCATTCATTGGGTTATCGTGATAATTAGCATCCCATTCTCTCTGTTCACAAGGATTTTCTGAATCGTCAGGCAAGGCTTATGCGTTGTCGCCAGTTCGACTCAATCTTCTTCGTCCCCCCCCGGAGCCAGTCGCTGGCTCCACTGCATGCCCGGCAAATGACGGGCCTTCCTCCTGAATCCATGTGCCTTGTAGCTCCTCTCAAACGGGGCTACAGAGGCATGTCATGGCGCGCCTCTCCTGCAATCGAAACTGAGCCGGGCCGTACAGATCTCTTGTATATCCTCCGCCTTACTTCCTTGTGATTGAATTGTAATCTCACTGCTTTCAACAAAGATCAAATGTTAATATTTCGTGAAATATTATGGCTATTTGATGGCAATATAAATTGTATTCTTTGACTGATTCGATCCCTTAAGCGTTATTGTTTTGAATATTTGTCATAACGATATAGTTATCTGTGAAAAGCTGAGCTGCCGCCTCGCTTAAGCGAAGCGACGAACGGACTGGAAACCTTCGGCAAAGTTGGTCAAAATCGGTGGCGTTTTAAAGGCAAGTATAGTCTGGTTTTTGCAGTAGTCATATGAGTATGTGGGCAGAATTTCCAGTGTGATATCCAATGTGCGGAGATTCAAAGTTCGCCGCTATTATAATGAATGATCGGTGCTAGATTCCTGCCTATTTCTCAGACTTGGATAAGTGGCCGAGCATGCTTGGGATTTTCAGGCTGGTTGTTCTTGTTGAAGTGTACTTTGGGCGATATCCAACAATTTTGCCCTTTGCTGCCTTGTGCCCCGGGGTTTATGGGGCTGTTTTATAGTAATGCTGGTGTGGTTCTGGGGAGAGGCGCTCCGTATAGATGCGCTTATGTCCTGCCAGCATTCTCTTTGGGGGATTCCGCGTCTGAAATATAGCTGGCGCCGAATGCTGAGTTTTCTCGGGGGTAATGCAGTGGCTAATTCATTCTGTCGGGCTGCTCCGTAGTCTGATGCGTTTTTCAGAGCCGAACTGGATGGCGTGGTATGAGCCTGGTTCGGACTGTCCAGTATTGCCGCCTCTTTGGGTGGCTGCCTCGAGCCAGTCGGTTTAGTGGGGTCTGCAATTCATTTTTTACCCTTTCCAATTGAGGGTGGTGATCTGCTGTCCGGCTTGGCGTTTTTCAATCAACTCACAGGATGTGATCAAAGCAAATGAACAACTGAGAGGAAAAATGGCTTACAACTCGGATTATTTCGACCTTCGCAACTGGAAACTCACTTTGCCGGTTGACAGTAAGGGCGGCACCAGTGGTGTAGCCGTAGAAGTAAAAAATCTTGGGGGGTATGAAAACTCAAGCTATTTCTACGATGCAGCGGACAAGGCCATGGTTTTTTCTGCCATGGCAGATGGCGCAACAACCAGCGGCTCCAAGTATGCGCGCTCCGAACTGCGCGAAATGAACGGAAGCGATCGGGCCGCCTGGAAGCTCAGCGAGGGGGGGACCATGACGGCAACCCTCGAGGTAGACAAGGTTCCGCAAAAGTCCGATGGTAGCCCCGGTCGAGTGGTCATCGGCCAGATTCATGGTAAGGATGATGAGCTTGTTCGTCTTTATCATGAGAACGGGAAAGTCTATTTTGTAAATGACCGGGCCGGGTCCAAGAATGCCGAGACGACCTTTGCTCTCAAGGACTCCAATGGCAATGAACCCAACATCTCGCTGAACGAAAAGTTCTCTTACAAGATCGATGCCAAGGGTGATACGCTGACGGTCGAAGCCTACGCCGATGGCAATACATACACCTCAACCACCAAGATCAATTCTGTCTGGCAGTCGGATGAGCTCTACTTCAAGGCCGGGGCTTACTTGGGGGTCAATGAGGGCAATGGTTCGGGTAGTGCCCAAGTGTCCTTCTATGGCCTGGATTTCGGCCATAAAAGCGGTACCGGCCTTGCCGGTCTGCAGGGGCAGAGCAAAGGGAGCACGGCCACCGCTACCAACACTGTTACTGATGCCGAGAGCCAGACCAATAGCACTACCGCAGACAGCACCACTTCCTCTTCCACAGCTCCTGCAACCCTGAAAGGCGACAGCGGCGCAAATTCCCTTTCTGGAACCAAGGGGAATGATGTCATTCGTGCAAATGGCGGGGATGACAAGGTATATGGCCGTGACGGTGCTGACGAGCTGTACGGGAACACTGGCAACGATAAACTCTACGGGAATGCCGGCGACGATAAGCTCCATGGCAATGCAGGCAACGACGTGCTGCAGGGCGGCCCTGGCAAGGACTTGCTCGAAGGTGGGAGCGGCGCCGACAAGTTCGTGTTCGCCAGCCTTGAGGGCGCAGGGGACACCATTACCGACTTCCGTGGTGGAGATGTAATCAATATTTCCGCTCTGGTGGAAAATTTCTCCGCTGGCGGGAGCGACATGTCCCTGCAGGAGCTGACTGCCAATGGGTTTATCGGCTTCAAGGAAGTTGCCGACAACACTCACCAATTGCACGTCGATGTCGACGGAGCCCAAGGGGCTACCGCAGATGTCGCGCTCGTGACGGTTGTTGGTGTCGATGACAGTGTGACGGATGCCAACGCGCTCATTGTCTAACGGCTATTTTGCTGTTTGCTGAAAAAGACCTCGTTTCAGTGTCATGCTCCATTCGATTCGCTGATTCAGAGTGAAAGACAGACAGAACCCAGTGTAAAATGTCTTGTCCCCGTTTGAAAAAGCGCAGCTTCATGCTGGCCAAGGGGTTTTTCAGCAGACTGCCCTAGAGTCGGAAAAAGGCAGGAAACGGATCTTTCCTGCCTTCCCACACAATGCCCAACCAACCTGCCTTTATCCTGCATAGCCGTCCTTACAAGGAAAGCAGCGCGCTGGCAGATTTCCTCACCCCGCAAGGACGACTGCGTGCAGTGCTGCGCTCCGCGCGCGGCAAGTCTGGCAGTCTGGCTCGACCCTTCGTGCCGCTGGAGCTGGAGTTGCGCGGTCGAGGCGAACTGAAGAGCGTCGCCCGTCTGGAAAGCAATGGCATCCCCTGCTGGCTGACTGGCTCAAGCCTGTTCAGCGGGCTTTATCTGAACGAGCTGCTGATCCGTCTGCTGCCTCTGGAAGATCCACACCCATCCCTGTTCGATCATTACGCTCTCACGCTTGACGCATTGGCGGCTGGGCGTCCGCTGGAGCCTTTGCTGCGTGCCTTCGAATGGCGTCTGCTGGTGGAGCTGGGCTATGGTTTTTCCCTGGACCGCGATCTGCATGATCAGCCCGTGCACGTCCAGAGGCTCTACCGCTTGCTGCCCGATGTCGGGCTGGAGTTGGTTGACCAGTTGCAGCCAGGCCTGTTCCAGGGCGGCGAGCTGCTGGCCATGGCCGAAGCCGACTGGCAGTTTCCCGGTGCCCTGGCCGCGGCCAAGCGCCTGATGCGCCAGGCCCTGGCGCCTCATCTTGGTGGTCGGCCGCTGGTCAGCCGCGAACTCTTCATGAATCTCAAGGAGCCCCCCCGTGACTGAAGCCAATCGTATCCTGCTGGGCGTGAACATCGATCATGTGGCAACCCTGCGGCAGGCCCGCGGCACCCGCTATCCGGACCCGGTCAAGGCCGCGCTGGATGCCGAGGAGGCCGGCGCCGACGGCATCACCGTGCATCTGCGCGAGGACCGCCGGCACATCCAGGAGCGCGATGTGCGGGTGCTCAAGGAGGTGCTGCAGACACGGATGAACTTCGAGATGGGGGTCACCGAGGAGATGCTTGCCTTCGCCGAGCAGATCCGTCCGGCGCACGCCTGCTTCGTCCCGGAGACCCGTCAGGAGCTGACCACCGAGGGGGGGCTGGACATCGCCGGTCAGGAGGCGCGCATCCGCGCCGCAGTGGAGCGTCTGGCACGCATCGGCTGCGAAGTGTCGCTGTTCATCGACGCCGAGCCGCGGCAGATCGAGGCCGCCGCGCGTATCGGTGCGCCGGCCATCGAACTGCACACCGGTCGCTATGCCGATGCCCATACGCCGGCGGAGACGGCTCGCGAGCTGGCGCGCATCCGCGATGGCGTGGAGTACGGTCTGAGCCACGGGCTGATCGTCAACGCCGGTCACGGGCTGCACTACCACAACGTCGAGCCGGTGGCGGCGATTCCGGGGGTCCACGAGCTGAACATCGGCCATGCCATCATCGCGCAGGCCCTGTTCGTCGGTTTCAAAGAGGCGGTGCGGGAGATGAAGACCCTGATGCTGGGCGCCGCCATGCGCCGCTAACGGCGGAACAGGTTGATCAGCAGGCTCGCCACCAGGCTGATCAACAGCATGGAGGTGAAGGGGATGAAGAGTCTGCCGCGCTCCGTCTCGACCCGGATGTCGCCCGGCAGGCGACCGAACCAGCCGAACAGCCAGGGCGCATAGTGCAGCGCGATGCCGAGCAGCAACAGGGCCGCCCCGAGGATCATCAGCCAGCGGGCCATCCAGTCACCTTCTTCGTTCGGGCAAGGGGCGGGACGGGCTCAGGGCTTGCGGGCCAGCAGCACTGCACGGGTCGGTGCGGGCAGGCCCTCGACCGTCCTGCCGGGGTCGGTCGGATCGAGAAAGTCTGGCAGAGACTGGAAGGTCATCCATTCGGTGGCGCGCTGCTCCTCGACGGAGGTGACGGCGACATCCACGCAGCGCACCTCGACGAAGCCGGCACGGCGCAGCCACAGCTCCAGGGCCGCCACCGAAGGCAGGAACCAGACGTTGCGCATCTGGGCATAGCGATTTTCCGGCACCAGCACGGTCGTGGCGTCGCCGTCGACCACCAGGGTTTCCAGCAGCAGCTCGCCCCCTCGGCGAAGGCAGTCCTTGAGCGCCAGCAGATGGTCGATGGGCGAGCGGCGGTGATAAAGCACGCCCATGGAGAACACCGTGTCGAACCCCTCCAGCTTTTCCGGCAGGTCCTCGAGGGCGAGCGGCAGGTGCCAGGCGGGCAATTCCGGCAGATAACGCCGGAGCGCGAGGAACTGGCAGAAGAACAGCCAGTTGGGATCGACACCGATCACGCAGTCGGCATCGGCGCCGAGCATGCGCCACATGTAGTAGCCGTTGCCGCAGCCTACATCGAGGATGCGCCGGCCGCGCAGGTCCAGGTGCGGAGCGACCCGCTGCCACTTCCAGTCCGAGCGCCATTCGGTATCGACATGCACGCCGAACAGGTCGAAAGGCCCCTTGCGCCACGGCGACAAGCCGAGCAGGGCCTGGCGCAGGGCGGCGCGGGTGTAGTCATCGCAGGTGCCGGCAAGACCTACCCGCTCGCCCAGCTCGATGCGCTCGACAGTCAACGGGGGCAGTGCCTGCAGGGCTGCCTGCCAGCGTTGCAGGTCACCATGGCTGCGGGTCAGGCGCTCATCCAGCTGTGCCGGGAGGCTGTCGGCCCAAGCGGCCAGGGGGGTGCCGGCGAGGCGGCGGACGAGGGGATACAGGTCGATCATGGCAGGGCGATCAGCGAGGCGAAGTTGAGACACTGGAACCAGGGCACGACCTTGCGAAAGCCGGCGGCCTGCAGGCGTAGACGATGTTCCTCGAGGCTGTCCGGTTTCATCACGTTCTCGATGGCGCTGCGTTTCTGGGCGATCTCCAGTTCGCTGTAGCCGTTGGCCCGCTTGAAGGCGACGTGCAACTCGCCGAGCAGGGCGTGCTCCTCGGCATCGCCAAAGCGCAGCTTCTCCGAGAGGATCAGCGCTCCCCCAGGCAGCAGGGCCCGGTGGATGCGGCCGAGCAGGTCTAAGCGGCGTTCGGGCGGGATGAACTGCAGGGTGAAGTTCATCGCCACCAGGGAGGCCGGTGCGAGCTCCAGGGCGAGAATGTCGGCCTCGATGGTCTCCACCGGCAGCAGCTCCTGGAACATGGCGTCCTGGGCGTGCAGGTATTCGCGGCAGCGCTCGAGCATGGCCGGCGAATTGTCCACCGCGATCACCCGGCAACCTTCGCTTTTCACATGGCGGCGCAGTGCCTGGCTAACGGCACCGAGGGAACAGCCGAGATCGTAGAGGCGGGTGCCGGGCCGGGCGAACTGCGCAGCGAGCACGCCGATGTTCTCGACGATGGTCGGGTAGCCCGGCACCGAGCGCTTGATCATGTCCGGGAACACCCGGGCCACGTCTTCGTTGAAGGTGAAGTCCGGCACTTCGGCGAGGGGCTGGGCGAAGAGGCGGTCGGGGGAGTGTTTCACATGGCTTCCGCAGCTTGGGACAGGGCCGGCATTTTAGCCAAGAGCGCCCTGCCCATACAGCGGCAACGGGCGGTGTGCGCCAGGCGGTCATTCGACGGTGATGGCGCAGTCGAAGACCTTTTCCGGCTCCTTGCCGACCTCCCAGGGCCGCTGGTAGACCAGCAGCAGGTTGTCCTTGCCGGCCTGCACGGCCTGGAAGCGCCAAGTCGACTGCCCGGCGCTGCCGACCACTCCGGATTCTTCCGCTTCGCTGTAGACTTCCGGACCCAGGCTGCGCAGTACCCGTGCGGCGGATTCGCGGACTTGCCAGCGATAGCCGGTGGAAGGGTTGCTGGGCAGGCTCAGCACCAGGTGCTGGCGGCTTTCCAGTTGCAGCGGGCAGTCACTGTCCTCCTCGAGGGTGACGGTGGTGCTGCCGTTGTGCGTGCAGCCCGTCATCCAGATGAGGCCGAGAGGCAGCAGGTATGGCAGGGCAAGGCGCATGCAGGGTCTCCTGGCGAAGATGATGGGGGAGCATAGCTGGAAGCCTGGCTGTCTGCAGTGCTGCGATTGTGGCCTTCTGCCGTGTCGCTATGGCGCGGTTGGACAGGCGTGCCAGATGGGACCGAGAATGGCAGCGGCGCAGGCGCGCCGATGGATGAAGCGATGCAGCCAAGGGGGAGCTTTCGGATGACGGGTGAGTGGGCGGAGCGCAGGAGCAAGGGGTCTTCCATCGCGCGCGTCCTGGAAATCATCGAGGCCGTCGCGCAGGCGGAGCGCGCGCTGTCCCCGGCCGAGCTGGCTCTCATGCTGGACATCCCCAGACCCAGCATCCACCGCCTGCTGCAGCAATTGCAGGCCGAGAGTTACCTGCAGCTGAACCCGCGCGGATCGGTCGTTCCCGGCGACCGGCTGCAGCGGATCGCCATGGGCGTGCTGTATGCGGGCCGGCACAAGGCGCTGCGCCAATCGATCCTGCAGCGCTTGGCGCGGGAAACCGGCGAGACCTGCGGTATCGCCATACCCGATGGCATCGACATGGTTTATGTCGACCGGGTGCAGTGCAACTGGCCGCTGCAGATCCATCTGCCGATCGGTTCCCATGTCCCGGTGTGGTGCTCGGCCAGCGGCAAGCTGTACCTGAGCAGCTTCCCCAGGGCGCGTCGCCAGCAGATCCTGCGCAGCCTGCCGCTTGAGCGGCTGTCGCGCAACACCATCACCGATCCGGAGGCGCTTGAGGCTGCCCTGCGGGTCATCGGCGAGACCGGCCTGGGGGTGGACAACGAGGAATTCATCGACGGCATGGTCGCCTGCTCGGTGCCCATCCACGGGCCGGATGGGCGCCTGCATGCCTGCCTCTTCGTACATGCGCCGACTTTGCGCCGGAGCCTGAGCGAACTCGAGGCGATGGCGCCTCTGCTACGCCGTGCCGCCGGCGAACTGGCCGAACTGCTGCTCGAGGCGAGCCCGCAGGACGGCGTTCGGCCCGTCTGACCGGTCTACCTACAGGCGTCGTTCAGCGCCAGAGGCCTCGGTACAGCTCGACGATCTGTGCGCAATCGGGCGCGCGCGGATTGTTGCCGGGGGAGCCGGAGGCCAGCGCCTGCTCGGCCATGGTCGGCAGCAGTTGCTCGAAGCGCGCACGCTCGGCGCCGAACTGCTCCAAGGTCGGCACCTTGAGTTCGGCATTCAACTCATGGAGAAAGGCGAGCAGCCGCTCGTTCGCCCGGGCGTCGTCATCCGTCTCGGCGGCCACGCCGATGGCGCGTGCGCACTCGGCATAGCGCCGTTCGGCGGCCGGGATCGAGAAGGCGGTGACGCTGGGCAGCAGCATGGCGTTGGACAGCCCGTGCGGCACATGGAAGAAGGCGCCGATCGGCCGGCTCATGCCATGCACCAAGGCCACCGAGGCGTTGGAGAAGGCCACGCCGGCCAAGGTCGAGCCGAGCATCACCGCCTCGCGTGCCGCCCGATCACTGCCATCGCGGTATACGCGCGGCAGGTTCGGACCGATCAGGCGCATGGCCGCCAGCGCCTGACTATCGCTGTAGGAATTGGCCCGGCGGCTGACATAGGCCTCGATGGCGTGGGTGAGCGCATCGATGCCCGTGTCGGCGGTGGTCCGCGCCGGCAGCGAGAGGGTCAGCTCGTAGTCGATCAGCGCCGCCTGCGGCATGAAGCCGATTCCGGCACAGAGCATTTTTTCATCGCTGGCCTCGTCGGTGATGATGGTGAAGCGGGTCACCTCGGAGCCGGTGCCGGCCGTGGTGGGGATAGCGACAATCGGCAGGCCGGCCTCGTTCACCTGACAGGGGAAACGGTAGTCGCGGATCTGTCCGCCATGCCGGCCGAGAATGGCGATGGCCTTGGCGCTGTCGATCGGGCTGCCACCGCCGAGGGCGACGATGGCGTCGTAGTCGCCCTCGCGCACCTTGGCCACGCCTGCCTGGATGGAGGCTGCGGTGGGTTCTGGGACGGTGTCGGCGAACAGTTCGCAGGCAATGTCGCGCTCGGCCAGAGTCGCCTGGAGGCGTGCGGCGTAGCCGAGCTGAACCATCATCCGGTCTGTGACCAGCAGCGGCCGCCGGCAGCCGAGGGCGAACAGCACCTCGGGGAGCTTCTGGCTGGCGCCGGCGCCGATTTCCATGATGCGCGGCAGTATGGCTTGCACGGACACGGGGATTCTCCTCTGAAGGGGATCGGGAGGCACCGGAGACGGCGCCCGGAGCGATCCTGGGCGCAGGGGCGGCAGGCCAATCGCCGACCACGCTGGTGAAGGTGCCGGGATGGGTCTGCCTGTGGGTCAGGTTGCGGAGCGCCGGCAGGCGGGATACACGGGCAGGCGGGCAGGTCTGTGCCGAGGACGGTGGGCATGACGTTTTCCTTGGTTGTTCTTGTTAAAGCGATATGTTTTGTATCGTTATTGACGATATATCAGGTGTCAAGCCAAGGTCGGACAACCCGGGCAATCTGGGGGCTGGCAGGCGGGAGCCTTGCAGAGGGCGCACTGAGTCGCCCGGAGGATACTGGAGCAGGGGCGGTGGGCGGCACGGGCCGCCCGCCCGGAAGGGTCAGGGCTTGTCGGGAAACAGCATCTTGACCACGTCGGAAAAGGTCTTGGCGAAGTGCACGCTGAGGCCTTCCTTGAGGTAGGCCGGCAGCTCCTCGAAATCGCCGCGGTTGGCTTCCGGCAGGACCAGTTCGAAGATCTTCTGCCGGCGAGCGGCGATCACCTTCTCGCGGACCCCGCCGATGGCCAGCACCTGACCGGTGAGAGTCAGTTCGCCGGTCATCGCCACATCCTTCTTCGGTGCCTGGTTGCGGGCCAGCGACAGCAGGGCGCTGGCCATGCTGATGCCGGCGCTGGGGCCGTCCTTGGGCGTGGCGCCCTCCGGCACGTGGAGGTGGACGAAGGCCTGGTCGAAGAAGGTCGGGTCGCCCTTGTACTGCTTGAGGTGCGAGCTGACGTAGCTGTAGGCGATTTCCGCCGATTCCTTCATCACCTCGCCGAGCTTGCCGGTCAGCTTGAAGCCGCGGTTCAGGGTATGGATGCGTGTCGCCTCGATCGGCAGGGTGGCGCCGCCCATGCTGGTCCAAGCTAGGCCGGTGATGATGCCGACGCCCTCCAGGCGCCGCTCCTTGCGGAACGGCGGCATGCCCAGATAGTCCTCGAGGTCCCTGGGCCCGACCTTCACCTTGGCTTCGGGATCCTCGAGCAGCCTGACCACCGCCTTGCGCACGATCTTGCCCAGCTGCTTCTCCAGCTGGCGCACGCCAGCCTCGCGAGCATAACCCTCGATCACCGCCCTCAGCGCGCCGTCGCTGATCGACAGGTGGTTCTTCGGCACCCCGGCCTTCTCCAGCTGGCGCGGCCACAGATGGCGCTTGGCGATGGCGAACTTCTCCTCGGCGATGTAGCCGGACAGGCGGATCACTTCCATGCGGTCGAGCAGGGGACCCGGGATCGAGTCCAGGGTGTTCGCCGTGCAGACGAACAGCACCTTGGACAGGTCCAGCCGCAGGTCGAGGTAGTGATCGAGGAAGGCCACATTCTGCTCGGGATCGAGGGTCTCCAGCAGCGCCGAGGCCGGATCGCCATGGTGGCTGGCGCCCAGCTTGTCGATCTCGTCGAGCATGATCACCGGGTTCATCACCTCGACATCCTTCAAGGCCTGCACCAGCTTGCCCGGCAGCGCGCCGATATAGGTGCGCCGGTGGCCCTTGATCTCCGCCTCGTCGCGCATGCCGCCGACGCTGAAGCGGTAGAAGGGCCGGCCGAGGGATTCGGCGATCGACTTGCCGATGCTGGTCTTGCCGACCCCGGGCGGGCCGACCAGCAGCACGATGGAGCCGGCGATCTCGCCCTTGAAGGCACCGACGGCGAGGAACTCGATGATCCGCGCCTTGATGTCGTCCATCCCGGCGTGGTGCCGGTCGAGCACTTTGCGGGCATGCGCCAGGTCGAGCCGGTCCTCGCCGTAGACGCCCCAAGGGATGTTGGTCGCCCAGTCCAGGTAGTTGCGGGTGACTGCATATTCCGGCGAACCGGTTTCCAGGATCGACAGCTTGTTGAGTTCCTCGTCGATGCGCTTGCGCGCCGCCGGCGGCACCCTCTTGCCCTCCAGGCGGGCGCGGAACTCGTCGGTGTCGGCGCTCTTGTCGTCCTTGGTGATGCCCAGCTCGCGCTGGATGATCTTCAGCTGCTCCTTGAGGAAGAACTCGCGCTGGCGCTCGCCGATCTGGCGGTTGACCTCGGCGGACAGCTCGTTCTGCAGGCGTGCGACCTCGACCTCCTTGCGCAAGAGCGGCAAGACCTTCTCCATGCGCTTGAGCACCGGCACGGTGTCCAACACCTCCTGCAGCTCGTCGCCCGGCGCGGTGGTCAGCGCGGCGGCGAAGTCGGTCAGGGGCGAGGGGTCGTTTGGGCTGAAGCGGTTCAGATAGTTCTTCAGCTCCTCGCTGTACAGGGGGTTGAGCGGCAGCAGTTCCTTGATCGCGTTGATCAGCGCCATGCCGTAGGCCTTGACCTCGTCGCGCGGATCCTGGGCACTCTTCGGATAGTCGACTTCGACCAAGTACGGCGGCTTGCGGCTCAGCCAGCCGCGGATGCGCACCCGCGCCAGGCCTTGGGCGACGAACTGCAGCTTGCCGCCCTCCTGGCTGGCGTGGTGCACGCGCACCAGAGTGCCGTGCTCGGGCAGCTTGTCCGGGTCGAACTCCTCGGCGCTCTCCGGCGGCGGGTCCATGTAGAACAGCGCCAGGCTGTGCTGCGGCGTCTTGACCACGCGCTTGAGGGTTTCCGCCCAGGGGTCGGGATTGACCACCACCGGCAGCACCTGGGCAGGGAAGAACGGGCGGTTGTGGATCGGAATGACGTAGACCTGTTCGGGCAGGGTCTGTTCGGGCAGGACGAGACTGTTGGCCGTGGTCTCTGCGTCGACGATCTCGGTTGCGATTTCCTGGTCGTTCATGACTCACCTTGTCTAGCAACTTTGTTGACTAGATGGGGTGTTGGCGTGGTTTTTCAAACGATGAAGCGGCCGTCGGGAAGGTCTTAATTGTTATGATATAACATGATAGATTCGCCACCCCGACGTGGCCTGCCTGTCTGCCTGGTCCTTCGTCATCTGTACTCTGGAGATTTGCATGAAGCGCCATCCCTTCGCCTGGACCCTCGGACTGACCCTGGTTCCGGCCGTCTGGGCGAGCGAGCCGGTGGAACTGGAATCCACCGTGGTCAGCGCCAGCGCCCTGGCCAAGAAGCCCCACGAAATGACCACGCCGGCCGAGGTGTTGGAGGGCGACGAGCTGATCCTGCGCCGCGAGGCGACCCTCGGCGAAACCCTGGAAGGCCTGCCCGGCGTGCGTTCGGCGAGCTTCGGTGCGGGTGTCGGGCGGCCAATCATCCGCGGCCAGCAGGGCGCGCGGGTGAAGATGCTGAGCGACGGCGTGGATGTGCTCGACGCCTCGAACGTCAGCCCGGACCATGCGGTGACCAGCGAGCCGCTGCTGGCCGAGCGCATCGAGGTGCTCAAGGGGCCGGCGACCCTGCTCTACGGTGGCGGCGCGATCGGTGGGGTGGTCAACGTGATCGACAAGAAGGTGCCCACCTACGTTCCGGAAAACGGCTACGAGGGCGAGCTGGAGCTGCGTGCCAACAGCGTGGCCAACGAGGGCTCCGGCGTGTTCGGCATCACCGCCGGCGCTGGCAATTTCGCGGTGCGCGTGGAGGGGGTCAAGCGTCAGGCCGACGACTACGAGATCCATGGCTCGCCGAGCAAGCAGGAGGGTTCCTTCAACGACACCGATACCTTCAGCCTGGGCGCCAGCTTCATCGGCGAACGCGGCTACCTCGGCGTGGCCTACAGCGAACAGAACAACCGTTATGGGCTGCTCGGCCATCAGCATGCCGACTGCCATCTCGACGGGGTGGCCTGGCATTGCGGCGAGGAGCATGGGGAGGAGGAGCACGAAGACGAGGAGCACGAAGACGAGGGGGAAGGCGTGCCCTATGTGGACCTGCGCCAGTACCGCTGGGACCTGCGCGGCGAGCTCAAGGACCCGCTACCCGGCTTCGAACTGGCGCGTCTGCGTGTCTCCCACAGCGACTACCGCCATGAAGAAATCGAAGGAGGCCGGGTCGACACCCGCTTCGACAACGACGCCAGCGACGCCCGCCTGGAGTTGACCCACCAGCCGCTGTTCGGCTGGCGCGGTGTGCTCGGCGGACAGACTCTGCGCCGTGACTTCGAGGCCACCGGCGAGGAGGCCTACGTACCGCCGACCATCACCCGCAACCACGCGCTGTTCCTGCTCGAGGAATACACCGCCGGCGCCTGGCGCTACGAGCTCGGCCTGCGCCACGAGTGGCAGGACATCGAGGCCGAGGGCCGACCGGACAAGGACCACCGTGGCACTTCGTTCTCCGCCGGTGCGGTGTGGACCTTCGCGCCGGAGTACTCGCTCGGCTTGTCGCTGAGCCGTTCGCAACGCCTGCCGAGCGCCGAGGAGCTGTACGCCGACGGTCCGCACGCGGCGACCCGCACCGTCGAGCTGGGCGATCCAGGCCTGGACGAGGAAACCTCGCACAACGCCGAGCTGACCTTGCGCAAGTTCGCCGGGCGCACCACCTTCAGCCTGACCCTGTACCGCAACCAGGTGGACGACTACATCTACGCCGCCGACACCGGCCGCGATATCGGCTCCGGCTATCGGGAGATCGAGTACCGGCAGCAGGATGCGCTATTCACCGGCGCCGAGGGCGAGGTGCGCTTCCAGGCCACCGACGCCACCGCGCTGACCCTGTTCGGCGACCATGTGCGCGGCAAGCTGCGCGATGGCGGCGGCGACCTGCCGCGGATTCCCGCCGGGCGTCTCGGCGTGCGCCTGGACCACGGCTTCACCCCCAGCCTCGACGGTCAGCTGGAGTTCTACCGGGTGAACCACCAGCAGCGTCTGGCCGACCATGAGACCGAGACTTCCGGCTACAGCATGCTGGGCGCCAGCCTTACCCATCATGGGGCGCTCCGGCATGCCGACTATCAGATCTACCTCAAGGGCGACAACCTGCTGGACGAGAAGGCCCGCGACCACAGCTCCTTCATCAAGGACGACGTCGTACAGCCCGGACGCAACCTGACCCTGGGGTTGCGAATGATGTTCTGAATTCGTAGCGACTGGCCTGCCTGCCGCTTGCTATCGTCTAATCCGAGGATGGCAAAAGGAGGTGGGTGATGTTCAAAGCCAGTCGGGTTCTGCAGGGCGATGTGCTCGACACCAGTGCTGGAGAATTCTTTCCGATCATCAGCGCCAACTATTGCGTCGACGAGGCAGCCTGGCTGAGCGAGCTGCTACCGTTGGCCGATCCCGGCGAGGCCGGTATCGCGGCCATTCGCGAGCATGCCCGTGCATTGATCGAGGCGGTGCGCCGCCGCGGCAATGCGGAGGACACCCTGGATGCCCTGCTGCGCGAGTACAGCCTAGATACCCAGGAGGGGCTGATGCTCATGTGCCTGGCCGAGGCGCTGCTGCGGGTGCCCGACCCGGCCACCGCCGAGGCCCTGATCCGCGACAAGCTGAGTGCGGCGCAATGGGCGCAGCACCTCGGGCACAGCGACAACCTGCTGGTCAACTTCGCCGCCTGGGGCCTGCTGATGACCGGCCGGCTGGTCAGTCCGGAGAGCTCCGACGGCCGGCCGAAGAAGGTGATCGGCCGGCTCCTGCAGCGCTCCGGCGAGCCGGTGATCCGCGCTGCCCTGAGCCAGGCGATGAAGTTGATGGGCAGCCAGTTCGTGCTCGGCCGCAATATCGCCGAGGCGCTGCGCAACGCGCGCCGGGCCCGCGAGCGTGGCTACAGCCACTCCTTCGACATGCTCGGCGAAGCCGCCCTGACCGAGGGAGCCGCCGACCGCTTCCTGACCGACTACCGCCTGGCCATCGAGGCCCTCGGCCGTGAGCCGCAGGTTGGCAACGGGCCGCGACCGTCGATCTCGATCAAGCTCTCGGCGCTGCATCCGCGCTACGAAGTGGCGCAGCGCCAGCGCGTGCTCGTCGAGCTGTTCGCCAGCGTGCGGGAACTGGCCGAACTGGCCCGCTCGGTGAACGTCGGGATTACCATCGACGCCGAGGAGGCTGATCGCCTGGAGCTGTCCCTGGAGCTGTTCGAGAAGCTGCTCTGCGACCCGGCAATCCGTGGCTGGGGCGAATTCGGCCTGGTGGTGCAGGCCTATTCCAAGCGTGCGCTTCCGGTACTGGTCTGGCTGACCCTGCTCGGCCGCGAGCTGGATACGCGCATTCCGGTGCGCCTGGTCAAGGGCGCCTACTGGGACAGCGAAATCAAGCAGTGCCAGGTGCAGGGGCTGGATGGCTACCCGGTGTTCACCCGCAAGGAGGGGACCGACACCTCCTACCTGGCCTGTGCCCGCTATCTGCTCGGCGAGCACACTCGTGGGGTGCTCTATCCGCAGTTCGCCACCCACAACGCGCATACCGTCGCCTGCATTCTGGCCATGGCCGGAGAGCCTCACACGCCGCGCGATTTCGAGTTCCAGCGCCTGTACGGCATGGGCGACGCACTGTACGACTGCCTCCTCGAGCAGCGGCGGGTCAGGGTGCGCATCTACGCGCCGGTGGGGGAGTACCGCGAACTGCTGCCCTATCTGGTCCGCCGTCTGCTGGAGAACGGTGCCAACTCCTCGTTCGTGCACCGGCTGGTCGATCCGCGGATTCCGGTCGAGACCCTGATCGAGCATCCGGTGGAGCAACTGCGCCGCTGCAGCAGCCTGGCCAACCCGCGCATCCCCTTGCCGGTGGACATCCACGGGGCGGGACGCAAGAACTCGCGGGGCATCAATCTGAACGTGCGCAGCCAGTGGCAGCCGTTCGAACGGGCCCTGCGGGTGAAGCTGGAGCACCGTTGGCAGGCGACGCCGCTGGTCGACGGCCAGGTTCTCGCCGGCGAGGTGCACGAGGTGCGTTCTCCCCAGGACCTCGACCGCGTGGTAGGAACCCAATGGTGCGCCGGTAGCGAGCTGGTCAGCCTGGCCATGGAGCGGCTCGCCGCCGCCTGGCCGCGCTGGAACGCCACGCCGGTGGAGCAGCGCGCCGCCATTCTCGAGCGGCTCGCCGATCTGCTCGAGGAGGACCGTGCCGAACTGGTGGCCCTGTGTATCCTGGAGGCCGGCAAGACCATCCAGGACAGCCTCGACGAGGTACGCGAGGCGGTGGACTTCTGCCGCTATTACGCCCAGCAGGCGCGTCTGACCCTGGGGCGCACGGAACTCCGGGGGCCGACCGGCGAGCGCAACGAGCTTTTCTACGAGGGGCGCGGTCTGTTCTTCTGCATCAGCCCGTGGAATTTCCCCCTGGCGATCTACCTGGGGCAGATTGCCGCCGCGCTGGTCGCCGGCAACTGTGTGCTGGCCAAGCCGGCCGAACAGACCAGTCTGATCGCCGCCCGTGCCCTCGAGCTGCTGTTCGCCGCCGGCCTGCCGAAGGAGGCGATCGCCTTCCTGCCCGGCGACGGTCCCAGCCTGGGGGCTGCCTGCTGCGCCGATCCGCACCTGGCCGGGGTCTGCTTCACCGGCTCCACGGAAACCGCGCGCCTGATCAATCGTCGTCTGGCCTGGCGCGACGGGCCGCTGGTCACGCTGATCGCCGAGACCGGCGGGCAGAACGTGATGATCGTCGATTCCACCGCGCTGCCCGAGCAGGTGGTCAAGGATGCCCTGCATTCGGCCTTCACCAGCGCCGGGCAGCGCTGCTCGGCGCTGCGCGTGCTCTATCTGCAGAACGAAATCGCCGGGCCGGTGATCGACCTGCTCCGGGGAGCCATGGCCGAGCTGCGCATCGGTCTGCCGCAGCGTCGGGACACCGATATCGGGCCGCTGGTCGACGCACAGGCCCGCCAGGGACTGCTGGAGCACGTCGACATGCTCAAGAGCGAGGGGCGCCTGCTCGCCGAGGCGAGCCTGACGCCCGGTCTGAACGGCCACTTCCTTGCTCCGGTCGCCTTCGAGATCGGCGGAATCGGCGAGCTCAGGAGGGAGCACTTCGGCCCCATCCTGCACGTGGTGCGCTATGCCGCGGAGGATCTCGAGCAGGTGGTTGCGGCGATCAATGCCAGCGGTTATGGCCTGACTCTCGGCGTGCACAGCCGCAACGAGGCGACCGCCCGGCGCATCGAGGCGCTGGCGCGGGTCGGCAATCTCTACGTCAACCGCAACCAGATCGGCGCGGTGGTCGGCGTGCAGCCTTTCGGCGGCTGCGGCCTGTCGGGGACCGGGCCGAAGGCCGGCGGGCCGAACTACCTGCTGCGCTTCGTCCAGGAGCGCTCCACCGCCATCAATACCGCTGCGGTGGGCGGCAATGCCTCGTTGCTGTCCCTGACCGAAGGAGACTGAGGGCGACGTTCTCGCGATCGTCTGCACATCCTGCCGGAGCAGGGGAGTGCAGACGCCGCTTCCCGTTCAGTGCCGAGCGGTTGCCGGTGCCGCCTGGCAGAGACTGTTCTGCCCCTGCAGATAGGGCTGCAGGATCGGCGCCATGCCCTTGAGCACCTGCACCGGCAGGGCCGAGGTGAAGCGGAACTTCTCCGCGGCGCGGCCGGGAACGTAGGCGGTGAGCGTGCCGAAGTGGTTCGGCCCGAGGTAGAAGACGAAGGTGGCGGTGCGGTTCAGCGCCTGCGAGCTGACCACGTAGCCTCCCCGGGCGACCCGCTGGATGCGGTTGTCGCCGGTGCCGGTCTTGCCGCCGACGGTCAGGGGCGTGCCGTCGGCCTGCTGGAAGCTGCCGAACAGGCGCCGTGCGGTGCCGTTCTCCACCACTTGGGCAAGAGCGCCGCGCAGGGCTGCCGCGACCTCCGGAGCCAGCACCCGGCGGGCGCGGTCCGGGGCGAGGCCGAGACGGGTCTCGTAGGGGGTGTCGACGGCGAATTCCAGACTGTCGATGCGTACCACCGGCAGGCGCACGCCATCGTTGAGGATGATGCCGATCAGCTCGGCGAGCGCCGCCGGACGATCTCCCGAGCTGCCCAGTGCGGTGGCCAGCGAGGGCACCAGGTGCGGGAAGGGATAGCCCAGCCGCTGCCAGCGCTGGTGGATGTCGAGGAAGGCTTCCACCTCCACCATGGTGCGGATGCGGCTGTCGCGGGCGCTGCGGTGGCGGCTCTTGAACAGCCAGCCGTAGACTTCCTGGCGCTCGTCGCGGCTGGCCTCCACCACCTCCTGGTAGCTGGCCGCCGGGTGCTGGATCAGGTAGCCCAGCAGCCATAGATCAAGGGGATGGACGCGGGCGATGTAGCCCTGGTCGGGCAGGTTATAGGCGCCCGGGCCATAGCTGCGGTAGAGACTATCGAGGCGCTTCTCGGTGAGGGTGCGGTCATTCGGCAGGTGGGCGCGCAGGAAGGCATCGAAGCTGGCGCGGTCGCTCTGCGGCAGCAGGTAGCGGTGCACCGCGGCGAGCCGCACCGGAGTGACGCGCAGCCCCTCGAGGAAGGTGGCCAGGCGCTCGTCGCTGCTCTTGCCGCGGTACTTGTTCCAGAACCGGCGCAGGTACACCGTGCCCTCGCGGTCGGCGAAGCGGGTCAGGTATTCCAGACGGCGCGGATCCTGGTCGTCCTTGAGCAGGGCGACACTGTTGTTCGGCGACTGATAGATGGTGTAGCGGACGATATCGCGCAACAGGCGCACGAAGGGCAGGTTGATCGACTCGCGCAGTGATTCGCGCATTGTCGGCCGGCGGCCGTTGTCCTCCTTGCGGAAGTTGGCGAAGGTGTGCAGGCCGCCGCCGGTGAAGAAGCTTTCGCCGGGGCTCGCCGAGTAGCGCCGCTCGAGGGCGGCATCCAGCATGGTCGGCAGGCTTCCCTCCGGATTCATCATCAGCCACTCGATGGCCCAGCGGGTCAGGAAGTCCAGCGGCTCCGTCTGGGCCTCCGCTGCCCGCAGTGCGGCCCTGTCCTGCCCGGCGAAGCGCGCGTGCAGTTCGGCGATGATTTCCAGGTAGGTAGTCAGCACCCGCAGCTTGGCGGTCGAGCCCAGCTCCAGCTTGCTGCCCTCGTTGATGTCGAAGGGCTGTGCCGTGCTGTCGGTCTGCACCCGTACGAGGAAGCTGTCGCCACTGCGTTCGAACAGCGTGAAGCTGTAGCGCACCTCGGCGGTTTTCTCCGGCGACAGCAGGCGTTCGCCGAACAGGCCGATGCTTTCGGCGAAGGCCGGATCGGCCAACTGGCCCAGATAGCGGGTGATGGCCTCCTGCAGCTCGCCCTGTAGGGGCGTGCTGGCGGACAGGTCGAAGCGGTCGAGGTCGTACAGCGAGCGTTGCAGCAGGGTAGCCAGGCGGCTGCGGGCGACGCTGATGCCCTTGGTGGTCTCGATGGGCTGGACCGCGGGCTCCTGCATCCAGTCGCGAAACGCGGTGCGCTGGGCGAGGGCGGCCTCGGCCAGACCGGGATCGATCTGCCCGCCCTTGCGCAGCAGGCGGATGTGGCTGTCGGTGAGGGCGGCCAGCTCTTCGCGGCCAGCGACCAGATAATGAGAGGGACGGCGCTGGGCGATCAGCAGCGAGAGCACCTGGCGCAGCGCCAGGCCGCGTTCGGCCAAGCTGGCATCCGCCGAGGCGAGCAGCCGGTTGACCCGGGCGAAGTCGGCGCCGTACCAGACCCGCAGGCCGTCGGCCAGGCCGTGCACCTCGCCGTAGCCCGGCGCGGCGGCGAGCGGCACGCTGTTCAGGTAGTCGCGCACCACGTTCTGCCGTGCCTCCATTGTCTGCGGGCCATTCTGGTAGGCACGCACGCTGGCGGAGAACATCTGCCGCAGTTTTTCCATGGCCGAATCGGTCAGGCCGTCCGGCGAGTGGCGGTATTTTTCGATCTGCGTGGCCAGGGTGCTGCCGCCGGCCGACTGGCCGGCAAGACCGAACATCTCGCGGACCTGCGAAAGCGCAGCCTTGGAGAAGCGTGGCCAGTCCACTGCGGGGTTGGCCAGCGGCTGCGATGGGTCGAGCAGGTAGCGGTTTTCGATGAACAGCAGGCTGTGCACCACCAGCGGCGGGATGCTGGCATAGCTGGAATAGAACTCCTTCGGCAGGCGGTAGCTGTAGAGCGGCATGCCGCGGCAGTCGCTGATGGTCAGGCCGGCCTGGGGCTTTTCCGCATAGGGCGGGAACAGACGGTGACGGCTGTACTCCAGCAGCGGCTGGGAGAAGCGCGCCTGGCGAGTGATCTCGAAGCCCCGCTGTTCGAGCCGCGGCAGCCATTCGGGCAGTGCCGTGTAGCCGAGGCGACGATCATAGGGGCCGTATTCGGGAAAGTGGATCGCCGGGCTCGGGCCATTGCCTACGGAGTAGCTGAGGGTCGCCGCGTAGCGGCTGAATTCCCGCGACTGCAGGCGCGAGGTCTGCAGTTCGAAATACAGCAGTACGCCGAGCACGGCGGCGCCGGCCAGCACCACGAGCCAGGCCAGCAGGCGCCAGCGCATCCGGTGGGGAGGAGGGGGCGCGGAGGGCGGCAGATCGTGCTCGGGGAGCACGGACCGTTGTTCATCTCTCTGCCAAATTACACCCATATCGACCTGTACCTGGCGTTTCCCGCCTGTCTGCTTGTCCGTCAGATCATTAGCTTAGCCGTTGCCTGATGGCGCCGGGGAGCCTCTTTTGCCACCCTTTTGTGCTTCATCTCGCTTTACCCGGAATGACTGCGATTCAGCGCCCTTTCGAGGCCGCGCTGACCCCCTCCAGGGTGGCGAAGGAGGTGTCCTTGGCGGTCAGCAGGAAGTCGCGCATGAAGGGGGCGTCCAGCATGTCGGCACGAATCGCCGCATGCAGCGTGGCGTGCAGGCCCTTCTCGCCGAGCCGTCTGGCAGTGACGTAACCGCGCGAGCTGTACTCGTGCAGCGCCCAGTTCGGCAGGCAGCAGACCCCGCGCCCGGAGGCCACCAGTTGCAGCATCATCACTGTCAGCTCGGCGGTGCGCACGCCGGCCGGTTCGACGTCGGCCGGATCGAGAAAGCGTGTGAATATGTCCAGGCGATCACGCTCCACAGGGTAGTGGATCAGTACTTCCCCAGCTAGATCAGCAGGTCGGATGTATGTCCTGGCAGCCAGCGGGTGCTGGTTGGCCACGGCCAGCAGCGCCTCGTAGGTGAACAGCGGCACGTAGGCGATGCCGGGCATCTCCAGCGGGTCGGAGGTCACCACCAGGTCGAGATCGCCGCGCGCCAAGGCCGGCAGAGGGGCAAAGGGGAAACCGGAGGCGAGATCCAGCTCGACCTCGGGCCAGGCATCGCGGAACTGGTCGATGGTCGGCATCAGCCACTGGAAGCAACTGTGGCATTCGATGGCCATGTGCAGACGGCCGGCGGTACCGCCGGCAAGACGCGCCAGGTCGCGCTCGGCACTGCGCAGTTGGGGCAGCAGGGCATCGGCCAGCTGCAGCAGGCGCAGCCCGGCACTGGTGAAGCGCAGCGGCTTGGTCTTGCGGATGAAGAGTTGCAGACCAAGACGATCCTCCAGTTCCTTGAATTGGTGGGACAGCGCCGATTGGGTCAGGTGCAGGCGCTCGGCGGCCTCCACCAGACTGTCGGCCTCGCGCAGGGCGTGCAGGGTACGCAGGTGGCGCAGTTCGAGCATGGCGGCTTCTCATGAAAATTTATAAAGATAATCAAGAATAAGCTGAGTTTGTCTCATGCCATGGGCCTTGTCGACAATGCTGCCTTCACTGACATGGAGAACAGCGCATGGCCCTGGCCCACACCCTCGGATTCCCCCGCATCGGCCGCAATCGCGAATTGAAGCAGACCCTCGAAGCCTACTGGCAGGGCCAACTGGACGAAGCCGGTCTGCGCGCGGTCGGCCACTCGCTGCGTGCTGCCCACTGGCAGGCGCAGCGGAATGCCGGCATCGAACTGCTGCCGGTCGGCGACTTCGCCTGGTACGACCAGGTGCTCGCCCATTCGCTCTTGGTCGGCGCAATTCCCCGGCGTTTCCGTCCGGCCGACGGCCGGATCACCCTGGACACCCTGTTCGCCATGGCGCGCGGCACCGGTACCCAGGCGCTGGAGATGACCAAGTGGTTCGATACCAACTATCACTATCTGGTCCCCGAGTTCAGCGCCGACCAGCAATTCCGGCTGGGCTGGGAACAGCTGTTCGAGGAGGTGGCCGAGGCCTGCCAGCTGGGATACAGGGTCAAGCCCGTCCTGCTCGGCCCCTTGACCTATCTCTGGCTGGGCAAGGCACGGGACGGCGCGTTCGACCGGCTGGATCTGCTCGAGCGGCTGTTGCCGGTCTATGGCGAGATCCTCGGGCGGCTCGCCGCGCTGGGTGTGGAGTGGGTGCAGATCGACGAGCCGATCCTGGTGCTGGATCTGCCCCCGGCCTGGAAAGGCGCCTTCGAGCGTGCCTATCACCTGCTCCAGCAGACGCCGCCGAAGAAGCTGCTGGCCACCTATTTCGGGGCGCTGGACGACAATCTCGGTCTCGTGGCGAACCTGCCGGTCGATGGCCTGCACATCGATCTGGTGCGCGCCCCGCAGCAGTTGGCCGCGGTGCTCGACCGGCTGCCGCCGTACAAGGTGCTGTCCCTCGGCGTGGTCGATGGCCGCAACGTCTGGCGCTGCGATCTGGAGCAGGCTCTGCAGTCGCTGCAATCGGCAGCCGAGCGCTTCGGTCCGCGGCTGTGGGTGGCGCCGTCCTGCTCGTTGCTGCACTGTCCGATGGATCTGGCGCAGGAGGATGGGCTCGACGAGGAACTGAAGGGTTGGTTGGCTTTCGCCATGCAGAAATGTGCGGAGGTAGCCATCCTGGCCCGGGCCGTCGAGGAGCCGGAGGCGACCGAGGTACAGGAGGCGCTGGCCGAGAGTCGGAGCGCCCGGGAGACTCGCCGGCAGTCTCCGCGCATCCACAAGCCGGCCGTGCAGGCGCGTTTGCACGGCATCGGCGAAACGGACTGGCGCCGACCGACCGCCTTCGCCGAGCGTATCGGCAGGCAGCGCGCGCAACTCGATCTGCCACCGTTTCCCACCACCACCATCGGCTCCTTCCCGCAGACTGCGGAGATCCGTCAGGCACGTCAGGCCTGCCGGCGCGGGGAGCTGGACGAGGCCGGCTACAACGCGGCGATGCGGGCGCAGATCCGCCAGGCGGTCGAGGTGCAGGAGCGCCTCGGACTGGATGTGCTGGTGCACGGCGAGGCCGAGCGCAACGACATGGTCGAATATTTTGCCGAGCAACTGGACGGCTATGCCTTTACCCGCTTCGGCTGGGTGCAGAGCTACGGCTCGCGCTGCGTCAAGCCGGCATTGATAGTGGGCGATATCCGGCGCCTGCGCCCGATGACGGTGGAGTGGATCCGCTATGCCCAAGGCCTCACCGACAAGCCGGTGAAGGGCATGCTCACGGGGCCTGTGACCATGCTGATGTGGTCCTTCCCGCGCGAGGACCTGCCGCGCGAGCAGCAGGCGCTGCAACTGGCCTTGGCAATCCGTGACGAGGTGCAGGATCTGGAGGCTGCCGGTATTCGTATCGTGCAGATCGACGAGGCGGCCTTCCGCGAAGGGCTGCCGCTGCGTCAGGCCGAGCGCTGGCACTACCTCGATTGGGCGGTTCGGGCCTTCCGTCTGTGCAGTTCGGGGGTGCGCGACGAGACCCAGATCCACACCCACATGTGCTACAGCGAGTTTAACGACCTGATCGAGGCCATCGCGGCACTGGATGCCGACGTCCTCTCCATCGAGGCCTCGCGTTCGCAGATGGAACTGCTCGCGGCCTTCGAGACATTCGCCTATCCCGGCGAAATCGGCCCCGGGGTCTACGACATCCACTCGCCGCGGGTGCCAGAGCGGGAGGAAATGCTCGCGCTGCTGCGGCAGGCCGCCGAGCGTATCCCGCCGGAGCGTCTGTGGGTGAACCCCGACTGCGGTCTGAAGACGCGCGGTTGGGCGGAGACCGAGGCGGCGTTGGCAAACATGGTGGCAGCGGCGCGGGCACTGCGCGTTTCTCGGGCGCAGGTCGTCGAACACCACATCTGAACGGAGGAGGGAGTCACTCTGCCATGCTACCGCTCGGCAGGCTTCATCAAACTGTCATGGTTTTGTGGTAACGCGCCCGAACGAATATCCACACAATCCTGCTTGAATGGAATTGTGTTTTCCGGGTGTTTGCGATGCGCGCATTGTTCTTCCTGGTCGCCCTGCTGTGCGGCCTGCCGAGCCTGGCGGCATCCCGCTGCGATCTCCAGGCACCGACCGCCCTGGCCGATGTGGGGCCGGTACGGCTGGTCTACCAAAGCATCGGCCGTGAGTCCGATCCGGCCCTGGTGTTGATCATGGGGCTGGGCGGCCAGCTGATCGACTGGCCCGACGAGGTGCTGCTCGGTCTGTGCCGGCAGGGCTTCCGGCTCATCCGCTTCGACAACCGCGACGTCGGCCTCTCCACCTGGCGAGAGGAGATGCCCAAGGTCAGCCTGACCTACTGGGCACTGCGCCACCGGCTCGGGTTGTCGGTATCCGCTCCCTACGCCCTGCGCGATATGGCTCGGGATACGCTGGCGCTGATGGAGCGGTTGCAGGTGCCGCGCTTTCATGTGCTCGGGGTCAGCATGGGCGGCATGATTGCCCAGCACATGGCCGATCTGGCCCCGGAGCGTATCCAGAGCCTGACCTTGGTGATGACCAGTTCCGGCGCCCTGGGGCTGCCGGGGCCCAATGAGGCGCTGCTGAAGCTGCTGGCGCGACGCGAGGCAGACGGCCGCGAGATGGCGATCGAGCGGCAGGTCGAGCTGCTCGCCGCGCTCGGCAGTCCGCAGATCGACGTCGACCGTGAGCAGCTCAGGCGGCAGGCGGCGGCGGCCTACGACCGCGCCTTCAATCCGGAGGGCGTCAAGCGGCAGATCCTCGCCGTGCTCGCCGAGCCCAGCCGCGTCGAGCTGCTCAGGCGCCTCCGCCTGCCGACCCTGGTGGTGCACGGGACTGCCGATCCCCTGCTGCCGGTGATGCATGGCGTGCATGTCGCCGCGCATGTGCGGGGCAGCGAACTGCGGCTGATCCCCGGTCTGGCCCACCGTTTCCAGGAGGCTTTCAAGGAGCCGCTGCTGGCGGCGGTGCTGCCTTATCTGCGCAGCCAGCGCCGGGAGAGGGCCCTGGCCCGGCTGTAGCCGTGCTCTGCATGACGACCGGCCGCTCGCTCAGGTACTCGGCGAGCCGCCGTTGTGCAGCCGGCGGCAGCAGAAGGCCGAGCTTGGTGCGCCGCCAGAGGATGTCGTCGGCCTCTTCGGCCCATTCTTCACGGCACAGGTAGTCCACTTCCCGGCCGTACAGCCCGCCCCCCAGGTGTTCGCCGAGATGGGCGGGCAGGCTGGCGCCTTCGAGCAGGCGATAGGTTCGGCTGCCGTAGGTATGGGCCCAGCGCTGTGCGAGTCCGTCGGGCAACCAGGTGAACTCTTGGAGCAGAGTGCCAGCCAGCACATCCGGATCCTCCAGCTCTTCGCCGCCGGGCAACGCCGTGCCGGCGGTCCAGCTTGGTTTCATCGGGGGCAGGAACGGTGCCAACTGCTCCAGTGCTGCCTCGGCGAGCCTGCGGTAGGTGGTCAGTTTGCCGCCGAATACCGAGAGCAGCGCGGCCTGGCCTTGTTCGGCGGAAAGACTGAGGCTGTAGTCGCGCGTGATGGCGGCTGGGTCATGGGACTCGTCATCGAGCAGGGGGCGCACGCCGGAGAAGCTGTGGCGAATATCGCTGCGCTGCAGCGGCCGCTTGAAATGAGCGTTGACCACCCGCAGCAGGTAATCGATCTCCGTCTCGCTGATATGCACCTTGGCCGGGTCGCCTGCGAACTCCCGGTCGGTGGTGCCGATCAGGCTGTAGCGCTGTAGATAGGGAATGACGAAGACGAGACGTCGGTCCTCGTTTTGCAAAATATAGGCCTCGTTTCCTTCGTACAGGCGCGGTGCAATCAGGTGGCTGCCCTGGACCAGGCGGATGCGATGGGGCGGGCGCTGGTGCAGGGCGTCCTCGATGAAGCGGCTCACCCACGGGCCGGTGGCATTCACCAATGCCCGGGCACGAACACTGAAGCGATCGCCATCGGTCCGCTGCAGTTCGACCTGCCAGAGGCCCTGCTGGCGCTGTGCAGACAGGCAGCGGGTGCGGGGGCAGATGATCGCGCCCCTTTCCCGTGCGGCCATGGCGTTGAGTAGCACCAGGCGAGCATCGTCCACTTGGCAGTCGGCATATTCGAAGCCGCGTCGGATTTCCGCCTTGAGCGGACTGTCTGCCGTGAAGCGCACCGCATGTGAGGTAGGCAACTGCCCGCGGCCGCTCAAGCGGTCATAGACGAACAGACCGGCGCGGATCATCCAGGCTGGTCGCAGCTGCGGGCGCAGGGGAAGGATGAAGCTCAGCGGCCGAACGATATGAGGGGCCTTGCCCAGCAGTATTTCGCGCTCGGCCAGCGCCTCGCGTACCAGGCGGAACTCGCCCTGCTCGAGGTAGCGCAGGCCGCCGTGGATCAGTTTGCTGCTGGCTGAAGAGGTGTGCGCGGCCAGATCATGCTGTTCGCACAGCAGTACGTGCAGGCCACGGCCGGCGGCGTCGGCGGCAATGCCGGCACCGTTGATGCCACCACCGACCACGACCAAATCGTAAAGCGGGGCATCGGGTATTGCGGAGAAGGCTGGGGAGTTATTGTTCATTTCGGCTAAGGTAACGCTTCTATAGTCTCATTTTCCACTTTCAAACATGACCCCTGCCATCGATCTGCTGAAGAAAGCCCGCGCCGAGTTCCGTGTGCACAGTTACATTCATGACCCCAAGTCCGCCTCCTATGGCCTGGAGGCAGCGGAAAAGCTCGGGTTGCCGCCGGAGCAGGTCTACAAGACGCTGCTGGCCTCGACCGAAAGGGGCGAGCTGCTAGTGGCGGTGGTGCCGGTCGCCGGCAGTCTGGATCTGAAGGCCCTGGCCGGTGCCGCCGGTGTCAAGAGGGTCGATATGGCCGATGCCGGCATTGCCCAGCGCAGCACTGGCTATCTGCTAGGAGGCATCAGTCCTCTGGGACAGAAGAAACGCCTGCGTACCTTCATCGATGAATCGGCTCGCACCTTCCCGAGCATCTTTGTCAGTGCCGGCCGCCGCGGATTGGAGGTGGAACTGGCAGCAGAGGTGCTGGCCGAGCATACCCAAGCCAGCTTTGCAGCCATCGGGCGCTGACTCCCGTAGGCGCCGGCCCACGCTTTCGGCCAGGCTGTGATCAGCATGCCTCACTATAGCGGCGTACGCCGGAGCTGGTCAGGTCGGGCAGGAGAGATCCATTGTCCGGGGTAGGAAAGATCACCAAGTGTTCGGCGGCTACGCTGATGCCTACCTGCTCCCCGGGCAGATGATCGATATGGCTGGGGAAGACGGCCTCCAGCGGGCTGCCGGTAGGAAGCCGCAGGCGATAGAAGGTGGAGGCACCGAGGAAGGTCTTGCCGGTGATGGTGGCTTCTAACGTGCTACCTGGCGTATGGACGATGTCATCCGGACGCAGCAGAACCTCCACTGAGCTGCCGATGGGGCAGGTGTAGGCACGATTGCCCTGAATCACACCGAGCTCGGTCTGCACCGTCCCCGGGGTCAGCAGCTGGCCACGGATGAAATAGCCTTGGCCGACGAAACTGGCGACGAAGGGGGTGAGCGGTTCGTGGTAGAGGTTGTAGGGCGTATCCCACTGCTCCAGGTAGCCATTTCTGAATACGCCGACATGATCACTGACCGCGAAGGCTTCTTCCTGGTCGTGGGTCACCAGTACCGCGCTGGTGCCGCGTGCCTTGAGGATATCGCGCACCTCGTGGCTGAGCTTGCGGCGCAGTTCCACATCCAGGTTGGAGAAGGGCTCGTCGAGCAGCAGCAACTGGGGCTCCGGCGCCAGGGCGCGGGCGAGCGCCACTCGTTGCTGCTGACCGCCGGAAAGCTCGTGGGGGTAGCGCTGCGTCAGGTGAGTGAGCTTGACCAGCTCCAGTAGCTCGGCGGTGATACGGGCGCGCTGCGGGTGCTTGCGGATGCCGAAGCCAATGTTCTCCGCCACTGTGAGGTGCGGAAACAGCGCGTAGTCTTGGAACACCATGCCGATGCGGCGCTTCTCCGGCGCCAGGGTAAAACCGGCGCGGGAGATCACTTCGCCGGCGAGCTGGATCTCGCCTTCCTGCACCGGCTCGAAGCCGGCGATGGCGCGCAGAGTGGTGGTTTTGCCGCAGCCGGAGGGGCCGAGCAGGCAACCGATATCGCCGGCATTCAGGTGCAGGTTGACCTGCTGGACGACCCTGTGGCCTTGGTAGCCACAGACGAGATTGCGCAGGTTGAGCAGTAGGGAGTGGGTCATGCGTGGTGATAAGCCGGCTCGATGAGAAATTCCAGCAGTGCCTTCTGCGCATGCAGGCGGTTTTCCGCCTGGTCCCAGACCACCGAGCGTGGGTCGTCAAGCAGGTCGAGGCTGACCTCTTCACCGCGATGGGCTGGCAGGCAATGCATGAAAAGGACGTCGTCGGCGGCGAGATCAAGCAGCCCGCTGGTCACCTGGTAGGGCTTGAAGAGCGCCAATCGATCTTCGGCTTCCGTTTCCTGACCCATGGAGGTCCATACGTCGGTGCTGACCAGGTGGGCGCCGGCAACTGCTTCATGAGGATCACGCATGATTTGTACGCGCTCGGGGGCAACGGCGACAAATTCGGGCTTGGGTTCAAAGCCCTCCGGACAGGCGATCTTGAGCTGGAAATCGAATTGACATGCAGCTTCGATATAGGTGTTGCACATGTTGTTGCCGTCGCCGATCCAGGCCACTGTCTTGCCCTGAATCGAGCCCCGCTGCTCGTGGAAGGTCTGCATGTCGGCCAGCAGCTGGCAGGGGTGCAGATCATCGGACAGGCCATTGATGATGGGTATCCGGGAGTTTTCTGCGAAGGTCGTCAGAGTGCTATGGGCAAAGGTGCGGATCATCACTGCATCGAGCATGCGCGACATGACGATGGCTGTGTCGCTGATGGGTTCGCCGCGATTCAGCTGAGTATCCCGTGGCGAGAGAAAGATGGCTTGGCCGCCGAGCTGGATCATTCCTGCCTCGAAGGACAGGCGGGTACGAGTCGAGGCCTTCTCGAAAATCATGCCCAGTACGCGGTTTTTCAGGGGCTCGAACAGGGCGCCGCTGTTGCGCAGATCCTTCAACTCGATGCCGCGACGAATCAGGTTGGCCAGTTCCTGGGGCGTGCAGTCCATCAGTGAGAGAAAGTGCCTTGCGCTCATCATCGGTTCCTTTCTTATATCGGTACAAGCTGCAGGCCGGACATGGACTTCACCAGAAAAACTATGCCTACAGCAGCCACTCACGGGGTGGCGAAAATGGGAAAGCGGCGATCTTATAGGGAAAATGCAAAGCCGCGCAAACCAACGCTGAAGGCAATGGAAGCAAAGTCCATGCCTTTGTCCTGCAAAAGAGCTGTCTGCTGCAGGGGTGTTTTAGGGAAGGCTGAGCGCAGAGCTTGGTTTTCCGTTACAATGCCGTCATCGTGCCGACTTCGTCGGAAAGTCCAGTCGAGGTGACCCAATGGATGTTATCGAAACTATCAAAGAGCAAATCGCCAGCAATAGCATTCTGCTATACATGAAAGGCTCGCCGAATGCACCCCAGTGCGGCTTCTCTGCTCGCGCTGCACAAGCCCTGATGGCTTGTGGCGAGCGATTCGCCTATGTCGATATTCTGCAGAACCCTGAGATTCGTACCAGTCTTCCGAAGTACGCCAATTGGCCGACTTTTCCGCAACTATGGGTTAAAGGAGAACTGATCGGGGGAAGCGACATCATCCTTGAACTGTTCGAAAAGGGTGAGCTGCAGCAGCTTGTGAAGGATGCATCCGATAAAGCCGATGCCTGAGATGAATGCAATTGCGATGCTGCTTTCGTCCGGACGGGCTGTGTAAGGACCGGATGGCCTAGCAGGATGATTCGACAAGTGCCCACATTGACGATGTGGGCATTTTTATTGATGTGTCGATTTGAACTCAAGGCTTAGGCAAGACAGCCTGTTGTTCCGCCCTGTTTTGAGGTGCTCATTCGTATTGGCCATCTTGTATCTAGGAGGAAGGCATCCCGACTGCTTCTGTCTTTGTTGCAAATGTAGTTGGGGGATTTGCTGGAAATATGCTGATTGCATGGTTGGCCTGAGGCGTCCTGGCTGGGCGGGGGCTCGACAGGGGGTGCCTGAAAAGACAAACGCCCCGAATGACTCGGGGCGTATCTGCTCTGGAAAGAGCCTTGCACACTTATGCGGAAAAAGCCTTTTTCGTGTGTCCGGCTGAAGTGCTACTGGCGGATGTGGTTTCGCGGCATCATTGCAGCCTGCTGTCGCTTACTCGTCCATTTGCGATTGCAGATAGTTCTCCAGGCCGATCTTGTCGATCAGATCGAGCTGGGTTTCCAGCCAATCAATGTGTTCCTCTTCTGACTCGAGGATATCTTCCAGCAGTTCGCGACTGGCATAGTCCCCAACGCTTTCACAGTAGGCAATGGCGGCTTTCAGATCGGGCAATCCCGCTTGCTCAAGCTTCAGATCGCACTCGAGCATTTCTCTGGTGTGTTCACCGATGAGGAGCTTGCCGAGCTCCTGAAGGTTGGGCAGGCCCTCAAGAAACAGAATGCGCTTGATCAGCTTGTCGGCATGCTTCATCTCGTCAATGGACTCGTGATACTCATGCTTGCCGAGCTTTTCCAGCCCCCAGTCCTCATACATGCGTGCATGCAGAAAATACTGGTTGATTGCGATCAACTCGTTGCCGAGGATCTTGTTGAGGTGCTGGATGACTATCTTGTCGCCTTTCATGTCCATTCCTTTTGAATAGGGATGTTGATGAGGCAGTTTGGTCTTTTGGATTGGATATGTCAAAAGCTAAGTGATTGAGTCCAATAGAGAATAAGTCTCTAGTGCGACTGTTTGTGCGAGGGGTTCATTCAGTGGCTGGATCGGCGGGGAGATAGGAAGCCGGGTGCCGTGGCGCCCGGCTTCCATAAGCATCAAGAGGCAGCCAGTACTGCCGGGCAGAAGGTTGCATCCTGGGTGTTTTGCGCCTCTTCGCCAAGAGTCTCCCGCGCGATCTGCTTGGCTACACAGGCGCATTTACCACACTGTGTGCCAACGCCAAGCGCAATACGTACATCACGATAGGTACAGCAGCCGCCTTGGATTGCGCTGCGGATTTGACCATCGGTAATACCTTGGCAAAGACATACGTACATAGGCGCCTCAGCTCGGCAAATAATGACGTGATAAGAGGATCCTAATCTTAATGAGAATGATTGTCAAAGGTCCGGCCAGCCGCTGGTCGGTCCGTAATCGTTGGCTTGAGGTTCCTGGTCTGGCTTCTGAAGGGGGGGCGATCTGCTGCTTCCTGGGAGGGCAGTCGTTGATGGTGGGGCTCAAACCGGCGAGGCTTTTTGCTGCCTGTTGGGCAGGGTGGTAGGGCTGTATCCAGCCAAGAGCGTCCATGCTGCTTGAGTATGTCGAGCGGCGTGGCTGGAGGGGGGATGGAAAACATGCGGGAAGGGGGTGTCCCGCTCAGGCGAATTCTACCCAGCCGCCCATTTCCTTCCACCGGTTAACGATGCCGCAGAATAGCTCTGCGGTTTTCTCCGTGTCATAGCGTGCGGAGTGAGCCTCGCGGCCATCGAACTCTATACCTGCACTCTGGCATGCCTTGGCAAGCACGGTCTGGCCATAGGCAAGTCCGGCTAGGGTAGCCGTATCGAAGCTGGAGAAGGGATGAAAGGGGTTGCGCTTGATATCGCAGCGAGCCACGGCGGCATTGAGGAAGGCCAGATCAAAGCTGCTGTTATGACCCACCAGAATGGCGCGCTTGCATCCATTGGATTTCACCGCCTTGCGCACACCACGAAAGATCTCTTGCAGAGCATGCTCCTCGCCGACCGCCATGCGTAGAGGATGATCCAGTTTGATGCCGGTGAATTCCAGGGCTGCTGCTTCGATATTGGCGCCTTCAAAAGGCTCAACGCGAAAAAAATGGCTATGTTCGGGAAACAGGAAACCCTGCTCATCCATGCCGATGGTAATGGCTGCGATTTCCAGCAGGGCGTCGGTTGCACTATTGAAGCCGCCGGTTTCAACATCCACCACGACCGGCAGGTAGCCGCGAAAGCGATGTGCCATGGGATGGCGTGATGCATTGGTGGCGCTAGACGTTTCGAGAATGTCGTCGAAGCGTTCTTCGGTCACGTGTTTTCCTCCAGCAGACGCCAGCGCAGTTTTTCTCCAGCGCGCAGCGGAACCAGGCTGTGTTCGCCGAACGTCAGGCTGGTAGGTGCCGTCCACTCTGCGCGGATTAGCGTAATGTGATCGGTATTGCGTGGCATGGCATAGAAGTCGGCGCCATGATGACTGGCAAAGGCCTCTAGTCGATCTAGGGCGTTGCGCTGTTCGAAGGCTTCGGCATATAGCTCGATGGCTGCATGTGCCGTATAGCAGCCGGCACAGCCGCAGGCGGACTCCTTGGCGTGACGGGCATGTGGCGCCGAGTCGGTGCCGAGAAAAAACTTGGGATTGCCGCTGGTGGCTGCGTCCAGCAAGGCTTCCTGGTGAGTTCGGCGCTTGAGGATCGGCAGGCAATAAAAGTGGGGGCGTATGCCGCCGACCAGCATGTGGTTGCGGTTGTACAGGAGGTGGTGGGCGGTAATGGTGGCGCCGACATTGCCGCTGCTGGCTTCTACAAATTCTACGGCATCGCGGGTAGTAATATGCTCGAATACCACCTTGAGCTTGGGAAAGCGCTCGACCACACGAGACAGATTGTCGTCTATGAAGCGCTTCTCGCGGTCGAATACATCGATCTCGCTATGGGTTACCTCACCATGCACCAGTAGCGGCAGACCCGCTTCGGCCATCGCCTCCAGCGTTGGAAAGATGTTTTCGATACTGGTGACTCCAGCGTCCGAATTGGTGGTGGCACCCGCAGGATATAGTTTGGCTGCATGCACCAAGCCACAGGCCTTGGCTGCTCGGATATCTTCCGGGGTGGTCCTGTCCGTGAGATAGAGGGTCATCAAGGGCTCGAAGCGACTGTTCGCAGGGCATGCGGCCTGGATGCGCTGCCGGTAACTGTCCGCCTCGGAGACATTGCGCACCGGGGGAACCAGATTGGGCATGACAATGGCGCGACCAAAAGTGCGTGCCGCATCAGCCACTGTTCGAGTCAGGGCTGCACCGTCGCGAAGATGAATATGCCAGTCATCGGGGCGTAGCAGAGTCAGTCGGTCGGACATTGAAGCTTCCAGAAAAAAATTGAGGCTGTTGTGCATCCTACCGGAAAAGGTCTCAGGCAGCACTTGCTGCTTGGATTGGCAGGAGGAGCGGCTCTGTAAAAGGTTGGGCGCCGCCGCTACAATCGGCACCTTTTCGTAAACCCCGTGGAGCTGATGGCATGGCGGACGTGAAAAAGGTTGTCTTGGCTTATTCTGGCGGCCTAGATACCTCTGTGATCCTCAAGTGGTTGCAGGATACCTACAACTGCGAGGTGGTAACCTTCACCGCTGATCTGGGTCAGGGCGAAGAAGTCGAGCCGGCGCGAGCCAAGGCACAGGCTCTCGGCGTCAAGGAGATCTTCATCGACGATCTGCGCGAGGAGTTCGTGCGTGACTTCGTCTTTCCGATGTTTCGTGCCAACACCGTTTATGAGGGCGAGTATTTGCTGGGTACTTCCATTGCTCGCCCGCTGATCGCCAAGCGTCTGATCGAGATCGCCAACGCCACTGGTGCCGACGCCATTTCTCATGGTGCTACCGGCAAGGGTAATGATCAGGTGCGCTTCGAGTTGGGGGCTTACGCGCTGAAGCCGGGCGTCAAAGTGATCGCCCCTTGGCGCGAATGGGATCTGCTGTCTCGTGAGAAGCTGATGGACTATGCCGAGAAGCACGGTATCCCGATCGAGCGCCACGGCAAGAAGAAGTCGCCGTACTCCATGGATGCCAACCTGCTGCACATTTCCTACGAGGGTGGTGTGTTGGAGGATACCTGGTCCGAGCACGAAGAGGATATGTGGCGCTGGACCAAGTCTCCAGAGGCTGCGCCGGATGTGCCGAGCTATATCGAGCTGACCTACCGCAAGGGTGACATTGCCGCCATCGACGGTAAGGAAATGACCCCGGCTCAGGTGTTGGCCGAGCTGAACAGGATAGGCGGCGAAAATGGTATCGGTCGTCTCGATATCGTCGAGAATCGCTACGTTGGCATGAAGTCTCGAGGCTGCTATGAGACCCCCGGTGGCACCATCATGCTCAAGGCTCACCGGGCCATCGAGTCGATTACTCTTGATCGCGAAGTGGCTCACTTGAAAGACGAACTGATGCCCAAGTATGCCAGTCTGATCTACAACGGTTACTGGTGGAGCCCGGAACGTTTGATGCTGCAGCAGATGATCGATGCTTCCCAGGTCAGCGTGAACGGCTTGGTGCGTCTCAAGTTGTACAAGGGAAATGTCATTGTCGTCGGTCGTAAGTCAGATGACTCCTTGTTCGATGCCAATATCGCAACCTTCGAGGAGGATGGCGGCGCCTACAACCAGGCTGACGCTGCGGGCTTCATTAAGCTCAATGCGCTGCGTATGCGTATTGCTGCCAGTAAAGGGCGCAACACCTTGGTGTGAGTAGAGGTGGGGCGAGCTCTTCTGGGGAGAGCTTGCTCCACTCTTGCCCTTTCGTCGTCTTCTTCCTTCGAGAGTGGTATCCCGCTGCTATCTTGAATCCAAGGGATGGTTGCGGTTCTTGATGTGTGGTGTTGAGAAGTCGTTGCCGTTGGGGTCAAGAACAAGCAATTGGTTGTTGTAGATGTTTCAAGAATTTTTGTTTTTGCTGCTTGACAGGCTTCAAGGCTGCTGTAGAATGCGCGGCCTCGGTTGAGACGAAAGCTCAAGCGAAACGCTCTTTAACAAGTCGAATCAAGCAATTCGTGTGGGTGCTTGTGGATAGAACCGGTGGTCGCAAGATTATCGGCAACACAAGTAGCTCGTGAATTCATGAGTTTATTTGCGATTGCTGAGCCAGGCTTTGGATCCTCGGATCCTGCTGAATTTGAACTGAAGAGTTTGATCATGGCTCAGATTGAACGCTGGCGGCAGGCCTAACACATGCAAGTCGAGCGGCAGCGGGACCTTCGGGTTGCCGGCGAGCGGCGGACGGGTGAGTAATGCCTAGGAATCTGCCTGTTAGTGGGGGATAACGCGGGGAAACTCGCGCTAATACCGCATACGTCCTACGGGAGAAAGTGGGGGACCTTCGGGCCTCACGCTAACAGATGAGCCTAGGTCGGATTAGCTGGTTGGTGGGGTAACGGCCCACCAAGGCGACGATCCGTAACTGGTC